>JAPKCM010000034.1 GCA_028822935.1 Akkermansiaceae bacterium | reverse complement strand
TTGGACTCTCCACGGCCCGCCTCTGCAAGCTTTGGGAGCAGTGTGGTCGTGTAGAATCCGAACTAAAGTGGGGGTGGAGCCTTTCCGGGAATGGAACAAGCTAAAGTGGAAGAGCTGAGTCTCCGAAAGCGAGAAAAGTGCTGACGGGAAAGCCGTGTTCGGGGCGGGAGATCCGCATGCACGGTTTGGAGGGAGGGGTGGCGTAAAGTAATGCGTCATCCCTACCCCTATCTTTCTCCTTTCTTTAGGGGACTAAGTACTGGTTGGTGGCGGTGAAGGTGCGGTTGCCGCCGGCGCCGGGGAAGGAGACGATGATGTCGTAGGACTGACCGCTGGTGAGACCGGAGGTAGAGACATCGAAGTTGGCGACGACGGAGAATTGATCGGGGGCTCCGCTTTCATCGACTCGGGCGGCGGAGGTGGTAATACCTCTGGCGGTGATGGCGCCCGTGTCATAAGTGGCGGCAACTCTGCCGATGGTAATGCCATTGGGGCGGACGATGTTACCGTTCCTGTTGTTGATGAGAGGTGGGCAATTGGTAGGGAGATCGATATAGACGGTCTCGGATGGGACGGTGTTGTCTAGCTCTAACCGCTGATCTTTGGTGACGAGGGCGTTATAGGCGGCTTCATGTGGGTCGCCGAGATTCGGTGGGGTGGTGAGGGTGGAGGCTTCGACGCCGTTGGCTCCAAGGAGATACATTTGGTAAGTGGGCGTGTCGGTGGGGTCGCTCACGTCTTGGATGGAGATGAGCTTGTAGTTGGGCCAGGTGTCGATGATGAGTGAGCGGCCATCATCGGTGGGATCGAGACCGAACTTCTCGGCGATGATGCAGCGATCAGCGGTGTCCGTTCCGTTGAAGATGGGCGCAATCGAGGTGGAGTTGAGGTCGAGGTTGGTCGGGATTTCTACTCCAGTGAGGTCGAGGACGGTGGAGAAGAGGTCGGCGACGTGGACAAGCTTATCGCTCGTTCCGGTCTGGGTGATGTCGGGGCCGTGGGCAAAGAAGGGAACGTGAATTCCGCCCTCGTTGAGGGAGCCTTTGGCCTCAGCGATGCCACCTGCGGGAGCTTGGTCAACTTGTCCGGGAGTGCCGTTGTCGCCGATGATGATGATGTTTGTCTTGCTCATGTCGACGGAAGCTAAAAGGCGGCCGATTTCGGTATCGAGAGCTTCGAGCATGCGGACGTAGAGGTCTTTATTGGCAGTGCCAGTGGTGGAGTATCCGCCTGTGGGAGCGAGGTTGGCGGGAGGGTCGTGGAAGGGAGTGTGGGGCGCATTGAAGCCCATCCAGACAACCCAGGGTTCGGCACCTTGGTCGGTGATGAAGGAAGCGGCTTCGTCGACCTGGACGCTGGTGGCGTAGGGAGAAGTGTAGTCTCCGCTGGTCACGAGATCGGCAATGGCGGTGCCGCTATCAGTGAGGATGCTGTTTTCGATTTTGACGCGGGTCCAGGCGCTGTAATCGGGGACGCCGCCGGTAAGGGTTCCGGTGAAATTCGGCCAGCCGCCGGTGTCGAGGGGGCCGGTGTCACCGGAACCGAGGTGCCATTTTCCGAAGGATGCGAGTCCGTAGGTGGGGGCATTGGTGGAAATGAGTTCGGGAAAGGTTTGCTCTGAAGCGAGGAGGGTGGAGTTGGCTTGCGGATTTCCAACGCCGTGTTGGTAGGGCTGCCGACCGGTGAGCATGGTGGCACGGGTGGGCGAGCAGATGGGTTGGGCGTAGCCACGGGTGAAGAGGAGGCCGTTGTCGGCAAGGTTCTTCAGGGTGGGCATGTTGGCGAGCTGGATGCCAGGGCCGGTTTCCGTGTTGTAGAGCTCGGAGGCGTCGATGCCCCAGTCATCAACGATGAGAAGGAGGACGTTGTTGGGGCCGGAGACGGAGTAGTCGTCGGTCGAGGCGATCGAGCTGTTGATGATGGCGGGGTATTCGCCTATGTTGAGAGTGGCGTCATCGAAGGAGACTTCGAGAAGTCCGTTGATGGGATCGTAGGCGACGACGGTGCCGTTAATTCCTCCGACAGTGATAGTGGTGATCTCGGTGGGGAGTGCCGGGGAGGTGGCGAAGTGGAAGAGGTGGACGACTCCGGGATTGAAGGAGAAGTTTTGGATGCCGTTTTGATCGAAGGGCTCGAGGCTGTTGAGTTTGGTGCGGTAGAATTTTTTGGGGTCAGCGGCGGCGTTGTTCGCGAGGGTCAGTTTTTCTTGAATGGGCCCGGCATCGTTGGCCTCGCGCGTCCAGGAGCCGACTTCGAGCGTGGTAGAGGAGTCGATGGTATATTGGCCTCCTTCGATGGCGGACCAGACGAGGGTGACTTCATCGGTATTGGTTTCGGAAATGGTGTGGATGACGGTGGCTTTTTTGGGTCCTCCTTCAAAGTGGATGATTGCTTCGGCGGGGACGGTGTTTGGGGAGGTTCCTGAAGGAGTGCCGTAGTAGTAGCGGGCGATGTTGTAGGGGTAGGCGGGGGTGCCATCGGGTTCGATGTTGGTGAAGTAGGCCCAGGTGCCGGCAGGGAATTCGGGAGTGACGCAGAAGCGGACGTTGTATTCGTTGAGGTCGAAATCGACGCCGGGGGTGAGTCCAAGGTCACCTTTATAGGCGTAGTCCTCGAGGTAGTGACCGATGGGGATGGCAGCAGAGACGTTGGGCCCGTGGAAGGCGGCCGCGATGGTGGCTGAGGTTCCATCATTCCGGACGATCCACTGGGGGTGGGTGGTGCGACCGGTGGCGGCGAGGTCGGTGGAGCCATTTGAGCCATCGCGTTTTTGATAGCCGGAAATCATGCGGCGGACGGTTGAGGTGGCATCGTTTGAATCAGAGTAGCCGTAGGGGCCGTAGAGTGGGAGGCCATCGCGGAACCAGCCGATGATGGGGGAGTGGGCACCGTTGGGGTTTTCGGTGTAAATGTTGGTGGCGGGGTCGTAATCGACGGAGTCGTCGAGGAAGTGACGGATGGCGGGAGAGTTGGCATGGTAGTGTTGGTTCGCGCCGGCTTGGTGGGCGAAGGCGTTGTCGAAGGTGTCGCTTTCGTTGATGTAGGCGTCGCGGTTCCAGATGTCATCGCCATTGACTGCTCCGCCAGCGCCGGGGCCGTCATCGACTGCTTGGGAGGTGTCGTAGGAAAAGGCGTCACGGGAGTCGAAGAGGGCGATGCCATCGACCATGTAGCCGATGACGCCGAGTCCGGTGCCGGTTTTGGTGGTGGGGATAGCGGGAGTTCGGGAGAAGCGGTAGATGTCGGCTTGGTTGGCGGGGTAGTTGGGGAAGAGGTTGCCATTTCGACCATACCAGGGGCCCATGACGTGGAGGCCAAGGTTGGAGGTGCGGATGTAAACGTCAGTGGCGGTGGAGG
Organism: Akkermansiaceae bacterium; assembly: GCA_028822935.1. GTDB lineage: Bacteria > Verrucomicrobiota > Verrucomicrobiia > Verrucomicrobiales > Akkermansiaceae > SW10. Next base: position 48,344 of record JAPKCM010000034.1, on the reverse strand, counting down.
AAATCTCGGTGATTCCAGCGTAGGCGGGGTCAGCTTGAATTCCGGCGCCACGGTTCCAAGTGGTGACGGATGCCTGCGCGGCCATGGCGTCGTTGTCCGGGTAGATGCGGGCGTAGCGGCCGGAGAGATCGGTGAACCATGAAGAGATGAGAGGGGTGGCCTGAAGAGAGAGGCTGGTGAGGAAAAGGAGGGGAAGGAATTTCATGGGGCGTGTGGTGGAGGAATTTAAAGGGGGGAGAAGCGGCTTAATGGATAAACTGCCTGCGTAGAAAAAAGTTGTAATTTAATGTATTAAGTTCGTGTGAAGAGATGAAAAAAGCACCTCGGAAAATCGAGGTGCTTTGATCTTAAATTGCCTTTTGGCGGGAAACTAATAGGGGAATCGGAGTGCTTTCTTCTAGGCTCCACGAACGACGGTGGATAAGTGGCTGGGGGCGACAGGCGGGACGCCTATTCTACTTTTTTTTGAGATCGGGGCGTGCGGATCCGAGTTCGCTCTTGTGGACGGCGATCATTTTTTTGAGGCGATCGGGATGTTGGGCGGCGAGATTTTGGCGCTCTTCGTTGTCCCCGGAAATTTGGTAGAGCTGATACTTCTCATTACCGAGGTCGATGAGTTTCCAGCCGTCGCTTGAGATGAGGGCGCTGCGGCCCATGTGGCGGAAGTTGTTGTTGATGACGACGTAGTCGTGGGTCTGTTTCTGCGGTTTACCGAGGAGGGTGGGGAGGTAGGAGAGGGAGTCTTTTCCTCTGGGAAGGGGCACCTTTCCGAGATCGGCGAGGGTGGCCATGAAGTCGAAGTGGGCGCTAAGATGGTGGGTTTCGGTGCCAGGAGCGATCTTGCCGGGCCAGCGGACGATGAGGGGGCACTGCATGCCGCCTTGGTAACCGGAGCGCTTGAGTCCGGCGCGGCCGCCGCCGCCATCGAAGACGTCGCCTTGCTCGGAAGTGCGCCATTTTTTGTCGGTGAGGTTGGCTTTTTGGCCGTTGGCGAGGACTTGTTTTTTGTAAGTGGGTTTGGGGCCGTAGTAGAGCTCGTGGCCGTTGTCGGAGGTGAAGGCGACGATGGTGTTTTGGTCGAGGCCCTGGGTTTTGAGTTCCTTCATGATGAGGCCGACGTGGTCATCGAGCATCTTGATCATGGAGGCATATTTCTTCTCGGCGTTGCTGAGCGTGGGATGGTCGGCGTAGTCGGGATGAATTTTAGGAATGGCGACGGGACCGTGGGGGAGTTGGGTGGGGTGGTAGAGGAAGAAGGGCTCGTCCTTATGATCGCGGATGAACTTGAGGATGCCTTGAATGAAGACGTTTTGAGAGTAGGTTTTGCCACCGAAGGAAGGGGGCTCGTTTCCCAGTTCGGAGGTGCGCCCGCAGTTGGCGTTCGGGTTTCCTGGGAGATCGAAGCGCTCGCCATTACGCCAGAGATAGGGCGGGTAGAATCCGTGGCAGCGGACGTGATCATAGTAGCCCTCGTGGAAGTCCCAGCCGTAACGGCGGACTTTTTCGTTCCAGGTGAGGAAGCCGTTGTCGAGCTTACCGAACTGGGCGGTTTTGTAGCCGGATTTTTGAGCCACTTGAGCGAGGAAGACTTCGTGATCGGGGATGGGGAGGGACTTGGCTTTAAGTTTTGCAAGTTGGGTTTGGTATTCGGTTTCGGTGATCTTTCCAGAGTCGCGTTGGATGGGAAGGCCACCGCGGGTTTGGCTCCAGCCGCCTTGGCGGCCGTCGTGCATGCCGGTGAGGAGGGACCAGCGGGAGGGGGCACAGAAGACGGGGCCGTAGTAGTTGGTAAATTTCATGCCTTCGTTAGCGAGGCGATCGATGTGGGGTGTCTTGACGAGTTTCTGGCCGTAGGGGCCGATCATGCCGATGCCGAGGTCGTCGGCGAAGATGAGGATGACGTTGGGCTTGGCTGCGGTTTGGGACGGGGCAAGAGAGAGGAAGAGCCCCAGAAAGATTAGGCGTGAGAATTGGATCATTTTTCGGATAGTGATTAAAGATGTCCGCCACATTTTCAATCTAAGGACGAGTTTTGTGAAAGAGGAAAGGGACATCTGGTCGGAACCCTAACGATAGGGTTTATCTGAGGAGGAGGTCGAGGAATTCTTGTGATTCCGGGGCGCTCCTTGAATAAAATTCTATTATAGAAAGGGTTCTACTGGTGAAATCGTAGTGTATTGGCATTGTTAGTCGCCTCTTCTTGTTAAGCAGCGCGAGGAGGTGCTCGCGCAGATCAAAAGTATCGCGCTTAATCGCGAACGCGAAATAGCAGATGAATCAAAAACCATTTTCCATTCTCATTGGAATAGCTTCGATTTTTTTGAGCGTGCCATTGTGGGCCGGTGCGAATGAAGAGAAGGCTCTCGAGATTCTCGAGTTTTATTGCTTCGAATGTCATGACGACGGGACTGAAAAAGGTGGATTCAATCTGAGTGAACTCTTGAAGAAGCATGACATTGATGGAGCGTTGATGTTTGAGAATCTCGTCACGGGGAAAATGCCTCCGGCTCACAAAGATCAGCCAACATCTGAAGAGAAGAGGGTCGTTCTGGATTGGTTGGTCAAAGGACAGAAGGAGAGTATCCCGGATTCATTTCGTAGAATCAGCCGGCATGAGTTTGTTCATTCCATCAACGACTTGCTTGGGACAAATTTGGATCTGGTCGGCAAGATCCCGGAAGATCGGGGTACGAATGATTTCGATTCGGATCGGAGAATCAAACTGAGTCGGGAGATGCTCGGTTCCTATTTCTCGGTGGTGGATGAGATCCTGGATCACGCTTTTCCGGCCGAGGGCTTTCCGGCGGAGAAAACCTGGGTGACGAACAAGGTCAAGGACAGCCACGAGAGCTACAACATCTACCATCGTCCCTACCAGGAAGGCATCCTGTTCTCTTGGACACGGGCTAACAACGGAAACAGCTACTCATTCTTCTACGACAACTTTGATCCACCCGTCGCGGGCTGGTATGAGCTGACGTTTGACGCCATGAAAGTTGCGGAGTTCGAGGAAGATGTGAGCCTGCAGGTTTATGTGGGAAAGTATTACTATGCCGATGACCGCCCACAGCCCCAGCGTCTGGTTGGCGTGATTTCGCTGGGGAACCGGGAGCTAAAATCGCATACCATCCGCGCCTTTCTCAAGCCGGGCGAGAACGTTTCGGTCCACAGCTATTCCCGGCACACCTTCCGTAAGAAGAACCCGAAGGAAGGAGCCTACATCAAACAGCTGACAGCGCGCGGTCTAGTAACCGACCAATGGCCACCGTCGTCCTACGAAAGGGTCTTTGGCGATCTGACGATGGAGGTTGAGCCAAGGGAAGTCGTCGAGAACCCGGACTTCCAGACGAACCTCCAGAAGATCGGCGGGGCCGTCACGGTCAGCAGCTTCCAGAAGGGGATGGAGAAGGAGAAGATGCAGGACGGTTCGAACCGAACCTTCTGGCACACGCGGTTCCAGCCGACCGTCGCCAAGCCACCTCACTACGTGATCCTAAAAAACCCGCACGGAGCGGAGATCGAAGGCCTGTCCTACGCGACCTGGTCAGGAGGCAACGGTAACGGACAGGTGAAGGGATACGCGATCTATCTCTCCGATGACGGCAAGTCTTGGGGGGAGCCCATCGTCGAGGGCTCGTTAGAAATCCGTCTCGCGAATGAACAGCCCATCCGATTCCCGAAAAAAACCACCAGTCGGTATCTCAAGTTTCTCGTGACGGCCGCCCTTTCCCTGGATGGAAAGTCAATCGCCTCCGTAGGCAAGCTCGACGTGCTCACGCCACTCAGTAATCTGCTTGAGACGTCCACCATCACGGTCGCCTCGACCGCGCCCGAGGACCTCAAGCGGGTCATCAGGCGCTTTGCGGGAGGGGCCTTCTCTTCGAAGCTCAGCGAGGAGGAGATGGCTCCTTACTTCCGGGTCGGTCTTGAGGGGCTTGCCGAACACGGTGATTTCGTGCAAGCGACCAAGCTTGGGCTGAAGGCGATCATTTGCTCGCCCCGTTTCCTCTTGGCACCCGGCGAACATGCCAATCCCTCCTATACGAAGGCCGCTGATTTGGCGCGGACGCTTTGGCTTTCGGTTCCCGACGAGGAACTCCTTGCCCTCGCGAGATCCGATCAGCTTAAGGGCGTCGTTTTACGGGAGCAGATTGACCGGATGATTGCAGATCCCCGGAGCCGGCGCATGATTCGTTCCTTCAGCGACCAATGGCTAAACCTGCGGTCGCTCAACAAGGTCACGCCATCGCTCAAGCTCTATCCTGAGTATGACGATCTGCTGAATCATTACCTGCCGATCGAAACCCGGGCTTACCTCCATCACTTGATTCAGGAAAACCTGCCTGCCGGAAACTTGATCGATTCCGACTTCTCCTTCCTGAACCAGCGTCTGGCCCAGCACTATGGAATTGAGGGCGTCATTGGGCAGGAGATGCGCAGGGTGAGTTTCCCTCCCGAGATCCCGCGAGGAGGACTTCTGACGATGGGAAGCGTGCTCAAGGTCACCACGGATGGCTTCGACACCTCACCCATTTTGCGTGGAGCCTGGATCTCCAAAAACATCGTGGGCACTCCGCTGTCGCCACCGCCCGAGAGCGTCCCCGCACTCGAACCCGATCACGGCGAAGTTATGACGCTCAGGGAGCAGATCGATCAGCACAAGAACAGCAAGACCTGCTACGCCTGCCACAAGAGCATCGACCCCTATGGCTTCGCGCTGGAGAGCTTTGATGCCACCGGAGAATGGCGTGGAAAATACAAGATCAAGCAAGCCCATCCCGGGACATTCCTCTACCGCCAAGCGGGCTACTACAAGTGGGGCGGACCGGTGGATGCTTCCGGCGAGATGGGCGAGGACAAGTTCGAGGACATCTTTGGTCTCAAGAAACTCCTCCTCGCGGGTGAACACAAGGTCGCTTATAATTTCGCGAAGAAGTATTTCGAGTATGCCAAGGGCTCCAAACCGAACCTCGAACAACGCCTCCACCTTTGGGATTTCATTGCAAGGAGCCCCGGGAATGTTCAAATGAGGGACCTGGTAACGGAGGTCCTCGCTTATTCACTCACCACCGACGAAAAATGAAGCATTGTAGTCGAAGAAACTTCCTGAAATTCGGAGCGGCCCTGCCTCTGGCCCTCCAGGCGCTCGATCTGCGGGCTGCCACTGCTCCTGCGACCAAGGTCCCGCCGAAGAGGATTATTTTCATTTGCAACTCGCTGGGCTTCTACGAACCCAGCTTCTTCCCCACCAAGCGGGGCGACATTTCCACTTCGCCCTATCTCAAGGAGATGGCGACCCGGGAGAAGATGACGGTCTTCGAGAACTTCTTCCACCCCGGCATGGAGACCAGTAATCATGATTCGGAAAAATCCTTCCTGACCGGCGCGTCGAGTCCCGAGGCGGCGAACTTTGTCAACACGATCTCGCTCGACCAGATCCTCGCTCGGGAGATGGGGGGCGAGACGCGCTTCCCCTTTCTTTCGTTCAGTATCTACGACCGTGGTTGGGGGTGTTCGTGGAACAACCGGGGCGTGGCGATTCCCCCGATGTACGATGAACGTCAGATATTCGACCGGCTTTTCGGCGAGGATGATCTGACCGCCAAGCGCCGCCAGATCGAGAATGACCAGCACGTCGTCCAATGCCTCTACCGGGACATGGAACAGCTGAAACAGCAGGGTGGCGACGCTTCCAAAATTGACTCCTACCGGACCGTCATTGCGGAGCTGGAAGAGCAACTCAAGCACGAGGAGTTCTGGCTCAAGACCAAGAAACCGGAAGTGCCCAACACCCTGAGCACCGACCAGGAGTTCGCCTTTTCCACCAAGATCGGAAATCTGTTCGAGTTGTCGAAACTCGCCTTCCAAAGCGATTCCACACGAGTGATCACTCTTTCGCTGGATTGGATTTACGGAGCGATCAAGGTGCCGGGCGCCACCGGCGGTTGGCACACGCTCTCCCATCATGGCGGCAAAGCCGACACCCTCGCCAAACTCAACCGGATCGAGGTCGACATCGTGAAGCACCTAAACCAGTTTCTCTCCGAGCTCGATGGGATTGAGGAGGGTGAGGGGTCCTTGCTGGACCACACCACGGTGGTCATTGGTAGCAATTTCGGAGACTCGTCGAATCACACCTGCAACAACCTCCCCACCATCGTGGCGGGCGGAGGTTACCGGCACCAGATGCACACCGTCCTCGAGAAACCGACACCCTTGTGCAACCTCTACCTCGAGCTCCTGCATAAGCACAATATTGATGCTCGTGGATTTGGGAGCAGCACAGAGAGTTTGGGCTTGTTGGGCGGATGATGCCTGGAGGGGAGCGGCGCCGATCCTCGCCCTTGGAGCGGTGCAGGATCCTGTGGAATGTCGGATTTATTCATGAATAGGTCCTTGCTAATTCATTCCTTCATCCTGAATCAGTAGGTACTGTGGTTTTTTAGATCACATTCAATGCACCTTTCCCGAATTCAATTCTCTCTCTTGATATTTTTCACGGCCCTCGTTGCCGGTGTTGGACTAGGCTTCGGGCAGGCTGTCATTTCCGAATTCCTCGCTTCGAATCGCGGCGGACTTCTCGATGAAGACGGCCATTCCTCGGACTGGATCGAAATTCACAACCCCGGTGCCGCCACGCTCAATCTCCAGGGCTGGCACCTCACCGACAAGGCCGGCAATCCCGACAAGTGGACCTTTCCCTCAGTCGAAATTGCGCCCGGCGGATTCCTCGCTGTCTTCGCTTCTAAAAAGGATCGCGCCTTGACCGGCTCGGAACTTCATACCGATTTCGAACTGAGCACCGGAGGCGAATACCTCGCCCTCGTGAAGCCGGACTTGAGCGTTGCGAGCGAGTTCGCTTCTTATCCCACCCAGTTCGCCAATACCACATACGGCTTGGTCGCGAACAATAGTGAAACGGTCTTGGTCGATGTCGATGCCGACACCAGCGTCCTGATTCCTTCCGGTGGCACCCTGGGAACTTCCTGGACGGGCGGAGCGGAGCCTTTCGACGATTCCTCATGGACGACGGGATCAGCAGGGGTTGGTTTCGATGTCGGAGGCGGCATGCAGTTTCCTGAAAATCTCGTGAGCTATTGGCCGCTCGACAATGCCGCCACCGAAGTCACGGGCAATGGCTCCGACGCAGTGCTCAGCGGCACGACATTTCATGCGAATGTGCCAAGCGAAATTGGATCGGGAACTTCCCTGGAATTCGACGGCATCAACGACTCCGCGAACCTTGGAAACATCGGCCTCTCGGGCGGATCGATTGCGATGTGGATCTACCCCACCGACGTCGGCGCGGGCGGGGGAGACCGTCGATTGTTGTCACCGGCGAGCGGACCAGTCGCCCAAGGCGGCGCTGTCGGTATCGATCCCAATGGAAGCTCGGGTGATGGCTCGATGTGGGTTTGGAGTGGCGGCGGGTGGCAGCGACTCTGCGCCAATGGGGCTCTGCAGGCAAATCAATGGCAGCACATCGCGCTCGTTGCCGATGCCGGGCAAATCACTCTTTACCTTGATGGCGTGGCGCAGAACACGGTGAACTCACCCTTCGAATTCAGTGGTCCGGACTTGCTCGTCGGGGCGCCTTTCCTCAACACCTACGGCAATCACTTCGCAGGAAGAATCGATGATCTTTCGCTTTGGGACAGTGCTCTGACTCCCGCCGAAATATCCACCCTCTCCGGTGGTTCTCTTCCCTCGGGATCGAGCAGCATCGGCCTCGACGTGGAAGCTGAAATGCATGGAGTCAATGCCTCGGCCTACCTGCGTTATGAATTCGAAGTGAGCGATCCCGCTTCCCTCGTTCAACTCATTCTGGAGATGACATACGACGACGGATTTATCGCCTACCTCAATGGACAGGAGATCGCGCGCGGAAATGTCACCGGCGCCGCGAGCTGGAACAGTTCGGCTGATGGGGTTCGCCCGAATGAAGACGCTGAGGAGATTCAAATCATCGACGTTTCACAGCACCTTCCCTTGTTGCTGACCGGAACAAACGTTCTCGCGATCCAGGGACTCAATGCCTCGGCCTCCGACGACGACTTTTTCATCCAGCCACGATTGATCGATCGAGGAGATGGATTCCTTCCCGGTTTGCAACGCTACTTTTCCGACCCAACACCTGAGGCACAAAACGGCGCCGTCACTGCAGACGTCGGACCCATCATCACGCACGTCTCGGAGCAAACCGCAGCTCTCGCACCAAGCTCTCCCATATTGGTCACCGCAAGGGTCACGCCAACCTTTGACGCCATCGATGAAGTCCAACTTCACTACCGCACGATGTTTGGTGCCGAGGAGAGTGTCACGATGTTCGACGACGGAGCCCATGGAGATGGCGCGGCAGGCGATGGAGCATACGGCGCGACCATTCCGGGCGGAGTCGCCTCGGCGGGACAAATGCTGCGTTACCGCGTCACGGCTTCGGATAGCGAAGCCAACACCTCGAAGTGGCCCCCTTTCGCCGACCCACTCAATACGCCGGAGTATCTTGGCACGATGGTCGATATCGCGGTTCCTACCTCGCTGCCTGTGCTCCATTATTTCACGGCCAACACCTCGGCGGTGGGGACGACCACCGGAACGCGGGCCTCGCTCTTTTTCGATGGCGAATTTTACGACAACGTCTGGGTCCACGGGCGTGGCGCCAGTGGTTCGAACGCGGGCTTGAAGTTTGAAATGAATCGCGGCTTTGAGTTTCGCCATTCGGACGACGCGCCCCGTCTGCGCAAATTCAATACACGGTCAAACGGTGGTGAGATCGCCGAGATGATCGCCTACGAACTCTACAACGACGCGCTGTCCCCGGCGCCTCAGTCGTTCCCGATGCGGTTTCACCGCAACGGCAGTTTTGTCGGGGTCGATACCTTCTACGATCAGGTCGACGGGGTCTTGCTCAAGCGCACCGGCCTGGACGACGACGGCGCAATGTTCAAGATGTTCAACTCGCTCACGCATCCGGTGAACCGTTCGTATTCCTTCTATCGCCACAACAACAACAAACGCACCCGCGAGTGGGACGCTACGTGGGATCTCGATGCCCTCGTCGCCGGCGTGGATGAGAACAACCCGAATCGCAACCAGTATGTGATGGACAACGTCGACGTAGCAGCCGTCATCAACTACCTGGCGGCCACGGTGATCAGTTCCGATTACGATCATGAAACGCACAACTTTTTCCTGTATCGCGACAACGACGGGACCGGCCGCTGGCAACCGATCCCGTGGGACCGTAACCTCGCCTTCATCTCGACTTCAAGCGACCCGACAGCCCACCCGTTTCTTGGGAGCAGTGAGTATGTCCATCCGAGCTGGGCCAACCTGGAAGGGAAGTCCAACGAACAATGGAGTCGCCTGACCGACGCGATCCGCGACAATCCGGTTACCCGGGAAATGTACCTCCGGCGTTTGCGCACGCTGATGGACGAGTTGCTCCAACCGCCGGGCACACCTCTTGCCGAGCGGAAGCTGGAGACCCGGCTCGACGAGTTATCGGCGCTCCTTCAGCCGGACGATTCCGGCCTCGCATCCAGCGCGCGTTCCATCAAGAGCAAGGTCGCCTCACGGCGCAATCATCTCTACGTGACGCACAGTATCGACAACGTCGGGAATTACGCCCACGCGGCCGGCATTCCGCATGCTCAATCCGGTAATCCTCAGGTCGACTTCGGCTCGATTGAATTCAATCCCGTCTCGGGCAATCAGGATGAGGAATACATCCGCCTCGACAATCCCAATGGTGCGGCGGTTGATATTTCCGCTTGGGAACTGACCGGCGGCGTCGAGCATACCTTCCGGCCGGGCACGGTGATTCCGGCCAATGGATCGCTCTACGTTTCGCCTGATGTCCTGACATTTCTCGACCGCGCCACGGGACCAAGCGGCGGTCAGGAATTATTCTCGCAAGGGAACTACGACGGCCACATTTCCAATGTCGGCGAACTCATCGAATTAGTCGCGCCGGACGCGGAGATTGTGGCGACTGTTCTCACGCCATCCGAGCCGTCCGAAGCGCAGTTGTCTCTCGTCGTCAGCGAGATCATGTATCATCCGAACGACGCTCTGGCGGAGTTTATCGAGCTCACCAACATCAGCACATCAGTGACGCTGGACCTCACCGGCGTAAAATTCGTCAACGGCATCGACTTTGACTTCACTGGCTCCGCAGTCACAAGCCTCGCACCCGGAGCGCGCGTGCTCGTGGTTCGCGATCTGGTCGCCTTCACCACGGCCCACGGCGGCGACAACCCGGTTGCCGGGGTGTTTGCCGACTCCACCCGCCTCAGCAATGATGGCGAGACCATCAAGCTTGAGGATGCGCTTAACAGCACCATCAAAGAGTTCACTTACAACGACGCAGCTCCGTGGCCGACCGCCGCCGATGAGGGTTACAGTCTCGTATTGATCGATCCGGGCTCCAACCCCGATCCGGACATCGCCGCCAACTGGCGCTCAAGCACGCTCCTAGGTGGAAACCCCGGCGCAACCGACCTCGTGCCCTTCCCGGCCAATCCGCTCAGGGACGACGATGGAAATGGCACCGCCGACCTCGTCGATTACGCGATCGGCTCCGACCTCGGTCTGCCGGCACTCGCGCCAGAGATGAGCTTCGAGACTTACGACATCGGCGGCAGCATGCAGTCGCTCCTGACCTTGAGTTATCCGATCAGCCTCGGCGCCGAGGGCACCAGCATCGGCATTGATGCTTCGGCTGATCTAAACATCTGGACTGATGCTGCGCCCAACATGGAACCGGTCAGCCAGGTCAATTTTGGTGACGGCCGGGCCATGGTCACGGTGCGCTTCACTTCGCCGATAGGCGACGGAGTGCGGCATTTCCTCAGACTTCGTGTTGAGCAGCAGTGAGGAGGCGCGAATCCGGATGCCGATTTAAAAGTCGGATTTGTTCATAAAATACACCAAGCCAGTACATTCCACCCGGCGGGATACTTCCCTACAATCGGTCTTGGCTCACGCACTAGAAATAACAAAAAAACACTAAAAACAATGAGAACTAGAAATCTGACAAAAACCACCCTGTGCCTTGCAGGATCAACCCTTTTGGCCGCCACGCTTACTTCGTTCGCTTCGACGGTCTCTGTGGGCACACTCACTCCGTTTACTGGAGGCGATTCCGGCGAGGGCCTCGACCTGAGCGGGAACATTATTTATGCCTTCAACTTGGGTCCAGGACCAACCCAGACGGTTCAGGGAGTGGACTTCGCTGCTGCGCCCTTTGGGGCTCCGCCCACGGGGCTCACCACCAGCGCGCCTACACATTTCGACTATTCCACTGCAAATCCCGGTGGTGCCAACGGTGCCAACTATGGTGCGACAGCGAACGACAGCGCCTTGGGAACCATTGTAAATACGGTTTGGTACGACGCGAACTGGACGCTCGACCTGGCTGTCACTCCCGGCATTCAATATAAGCTTCAGCTCATTCTCCAGGAGGCCTTCTTTCCTTTACAAATAACAGCGGGCCGCAATTTCGATATTTCCGTGGATGGCGGTCTTGCCGTCGACGATCTGGCACTGGGGCTCGAGACAAACGGCGCGAATGAAGCTGGAGCCGATCAGGGCTTGGTCTACACCTACAACTTTACTGCCACCGGTAGCTCCTTTCAGGTGGCGCTGGACGACAATCCATTGGAAACCGGTGACGGAAACGCCGTTCTCGCTGGCGTGGTTCTCACCGAGCAAATCCCCGAGCCGTCCACCATTGTGTTGTTTGGACTCGGCTTCCTTGGTTCGATTCTGCGTCGCCGTCGCTGAAGACAGGTTGATGAATTTCAGGCCCGGTCCGCCAATGCGCGGGCCGGGCCTTTTTATTCAGGGTCCAGCACCGCTCACCGACTTCAACCCCAAGGGAATTCCCGATCCGGAGCAGCCGTAAAAGTCGGATTTGTTCATAAAAAACGGCCCGGCAATTCATTCCCTCCGACGGAATCCAGCGCTAGCGTTCTTAGCGTATCGTATGAACCCGTGTCCCTCGATTGGTTTTACTCGATCAAACCTGACGTATCAACAAACCACGACCATGAGATTATCCAAGACAAGCTATTCCCTCGCCGCAGCTGCGATGCTGGCGTCCACCCAAGGTACATTCGCTTCCACCGTCAATTTTGGCACACTCACTCCGTTCACCGGAGGCGACGCTGGCGAGGGTCTCGACCTGAGCGGAAACATTATCTACGCCTTCAACCTGGGCCCAGGCCCAACTCAGACCGTTCAAGGGGTTGAGTTCACCGCTGCGAGCGTGTTCGACCCACCTGTCGGCATCACCACCCCTGCGGAGACCTTGGAATTCGATTATGCGACCGCAAATCCGGGTGGTGTCAATGGTGCCGACTACGGTTCCTCTGCTGACGATGACGCTCTGGAGATCGTGGTGAATTCCGTTTGGTATAATACGAACTGGACCTTCGACCTGGCGGTCACGCCCGGCACCCGGTACCAGCTCCAGCTCATTCTCCAGGAGAGTTTCTTCCCCTTACAGATTACGGAGGATCGCAATTTTGACGTCTCGGTGGAGACCGCATCGCCTGATACGCTGAGCCTAGCCATCGACGATTTGGTTCTCGGCGCGGAGACGAACGGCGCGAATGAGGCCGGAGATGACTCCGGGCTTGTTTACACCTACACCTTCACGGCCACCGACAGTTCATTCCGGGTGGCGCTGGACGACAACCTGCTGGAAATAGGTGACGGAAACGCCGTTCTCGCTGCCGTGACTCTGGAAGCATTGGATGACGACACGACCCCTCCGAACATCGCGACCCTGGATCCGACAAACGGGGCCACCGAGGTGCCGATTTTTTCGGATCTGGTGGTGACCTTCGATGAGCAAGTCGCCTTCGGCACCGGAAATATTACCATCAAGGAAAGCGCGGGTGGGGCGGTGGTGGAGGCATTCGACGTCACGACTTCAACGAATCTTCTCTTGAACGGCGCGAGCGTCACGATTAACCCCAGCAGCACCCTGGCGGGTTCCACCGGTTACTATGTGGAGATCGACCCCGAGGCCATCGAGGATCTTGCCGAGAACAGTTTCATGGGAATCACCGATGCCGCAATCTGGAGCTTTATAACTGCCGCGACCGATGTGACGGCACCGACCATCGGCACTGTAGACGATCCGGCCAACGGCGCCACCGACGTGCCGGTGGATTCCGGTCTCGAGTTTACCTTCGACGAGGAGGTTCAAAAGGCGGCCGGAAACATCGTGATACGGCGGGCCGATGATAACACAGTGGTGGACACCATCGACGTGAGCACCGGAAACGTGACGGTGAGCGGGGCGCAAATCGTGATCGTGCCTAACGTCATTCTCCCTGCCCTGACCGGCCTGTATGTCGAGATCGAGGCCGGCGCTTTTCAGGATCTCGCCGACAACAGCTTCGCGGGCATCAGCGGCTCCGGAACATGGAGTTTCACCACGGTGGACATCGTGCCAACCTCAGTTACTCCGTTCACCGGCGGCGATGCTGGCGAGGGGCTCGACCTGAGCGGCAACATCGTCTACGCCTTCAACCTGGGCCCAGGCCCAACTCAGACCGTTCAAGGGGTTGAGTTCACCGCTGCGAGCGTGTTCGACCCACCTGTCGGCATCACCACCCCTGCGGAGACCTTGGAATTCGATTATGCGACCGCAAATCCGGGTGGTGTCAATGGTGCCGACTACGGTTCCTCTGCTGACGATGACGCCTTGGAAAGCATTGTGAATACCGTTTGGTACAACTCGAACTGGGCGTTCGACTTGGACGTCGTGCCCGGCAAGGAGTATCAGCTTCAGCTGGTCTTTCAAGAAAGCTTCTTCCCTTTTCAGGGATTACCGGACCGCAATTTCGACGTCTCGGTGGGGACTGCGGCTGAGCCCTTGACTCTGGTCCTCGACGACTTCGCCCAAGGACTGGAAACGAATGGCGCAAACCAAGCCGAGGATGACTTTGGGGTGGTGTATACCTATACCTTCACGGCCACCGACAGTTCCTTCCGGGTGGCGCTGGACGACAACCCGGATGTGATCGAAGACGGCAACGCAGTTCTCGCTGCCGTCGTGCTACGGGAAGTCTCGGGAGGAGGTCTTAGCATCACCGGGATCGACTACGACAAAGATGCCGGCACGGTGACCCTAACCTGGCGCAAGATTGGGACTGCGACTTACATCGCCAAGATCTCGACTGACATGATTGATTGGGAAACAGATATCGATGACAATATCACTGCGATGCGCGATGAAAATCCTGATGACGTCGACCACCTCACGGTAACCTTTCCGCTGCCTTTCGAATTCCAGAATGAGGAACGCCTTTTCTTCCGGATCGAGTTGTAACGGCCTCCCTTGGGGAGCGATGATTTTCCCAGGAAATCCAACTGAGACGGCGGCTTTCATCGGGAAGCTGCTGTTTCATTGTTTCCACATCTCTTGCGGGAAAGTCGGATTTGTGCATGAGTTAGACGCCGACAATCCATTCCCTCGGGCAATCACCCGCGCTAGAGTCGCTCAGAACTTCCCCGCAGAAGATTGAGGAAGAACCAACCGAAAAAGGCAGTATTCACTAAAAGCAGAAAATCGAATCAAGCGAGCAAGAATTATGAACAACGAAGAACAAAATCACGAGCAGTCCGGTTTGTCCCGACGGGGATTCCTGCATGGAATGGGTGGCGCCGGGGCCCTCTTGGGAATGACCGGTATGGCTGCGGCCGATGACGCCCCGGAGGATGCTGATGGCAAAGTCATTCCGGGATTTGAAAAAACCAAGAAAGACCCGAATGCCGCCAAGGGCTGGTAGCCTGTTTCGAATCTTCGATGATCTGTCCGTTGTGTGGAGACTTCAGGGTTGAGGGGCGGATTTTTCTTTTCAGGCCCTCCTTGTGATAATTGCTTCGCCGTTGGGGTTTGAACGTGTTTAAACACGTTCGATTTTTTTATGCCCGACGATTTACCCTATCACCACGACTGGAAACCGCAGTTTGAGACCTCCCTCGGGCTGCGGGTGAAGTGGTTCGGGCAATGGGGCGGGGACCCGGATTGGTCGATTGAACCGTCGCGTCTTGGGTCTGATTTGATCTGCTTTTTTTATCTCAAGAAAGGGTCTTGCACGGTGGAGATTAATGGGGTGCCCCAGCAGTTGATTCCGGGAGAAATGGTGGTGTGGCGTGGTGGAGATGTCTTCTCAGCAACCCAGGATTCGGCCAAGCCGCAGACTTCCCTTTCGGCTTGCCTTTCGTTGAGTCGGGACGATGGCTCGAATGTCCTTTTACGACACGGCTATGAACGGCATTACGGATTGCAGGATTGCAAAAGCTATGAGCGACGTTTTAAGAGGGTTCTCGATGCTTTGAAATCCGGGGGCCGCTGGCGCAATTTACATGTTACGGGGGCCTTGTTTGATTGGCTGGCGGAACTTCAAGAGGCACTCGCTCCTGATCCCGGAGTCGCCGGGGGGAATCCCAAGACCGTTCACCATGTGCTCGCGGCCCAGGAATGGATTCAGAAGCGACTGAGTGAGGATGTTTCCATCACTTCGTGGGCGAAGGCTTGCGGGCTTAATGCGGATTATTTTAGTCGCTTGTTTAAAACGAACACCGGGACGACCCCGAAAGCCTGGTTGATCGAGGCCCGCCTTCAACGGGCCGCCAGGATGCTGGCTTATCCCGAAGGAACGGTCGAAGGAATTGCCGAGAACTGTGGCTTCAATTGTCCCTTTCATTTTTCCCGAAGTTTCAAACGCCGCTTCGGCCTCCCGCCTGCGAGTTATCGTCGGATCAGGCAGGTGCGCGGGTTTGTGGATTCTTAAAGGCCGGCAAATCATGCTGATCCACGGGAAAGTCGGATTTGTGCATGAATCTTACGCTGACAATCCATTCCCTCGGCCAATCTCCCGCGCTAGAGTCGCTCAGAACTTCCCCGCAGAAGATTGAGGAAGAACCAACCGAAAAAGGCAGTATTCACTAAAAGCAGAAAATCGAATCAAGCGAGCAAGAATTATGAACAACGAAGAACAAAATCACGAGCAGTCCGGTTTGTCCCGACGGGGATTCCTGCATGGAATGGGTGGCGCCGGGGCCCTCTTGGGAATGACCGGTATGGCTGCGGCCGATGACGCCCCGAAGGATGCTAATGGCAAAGTCATTCCGGGATTTGAAAAAACCAAGAAAGACCCGAATGCGGCCAAGGGCTGGCAACCGGTTTCGGATCGCAAGATCAAGGTGGGAATCGCAGGTTACGGCCTCTGCAAATTCGGGGCGGCATTTTTCTATCAATCCCACCCCAACGTCGAAGTGGTGGCGGCCACCGATCTCGATCCCGGACGCTGTGCCGGACTGGCCAGAGCGGTGGGCGCGAAGAAGACCTATCCGTCCTGTGAAGAGATGATCAAGGACAAGAGCATCGAAGCGATCTTTATCGCGACCGATGCCCCTAGTCATGCGCGTCTGGCAATCATGGCGCTCAATCATGGCAAACATGTCGTTTCAGCCGTTCCCGCCGTCTTTGGTTTTGAGGCCGAGGGGCAGGCCGAAGAATTGTTCAATGCCGTCAAGAAAAGCGGGATGAAGTACCAGATGAACGAGACCTCCGCGTTCCATGCGGACCTCTACGCCAAGAGAATGCAATGCCAGGCTGGCGCCTTGGGTAAGATCATCTACTCCGAGGGGGAGTATTGGCATGACTTCGGGGCGAATGGGATTCCCGGCTACAATCCCAAGAACGGCAAGATTGATGCCAACGGCTGGCGCCATGCGCTCCCGCCGATGTGGTATCCCACTCACGCAGCAGCTTATTATGTCTCGATCACGGGAGGTCGTTTCACGGAAGTCTCTGCGGTAGGGACGCCCGGTCTTTACCCGGAATACAATGGGGGCGATAATCAGCATAAGAATCCCTTTGGCACGGAGATCGCGATGTTTAAGACAAGCGAAGGTGGTATCTCGCGGATCGGCGGGAGTTGGGACATGAAGAATGCCCACGGGGAACAGGGTCGGGTCTACGGACAAAAACCACACAACAATAAAATCAATGGCAATCGCCCACCCCTGCCACCCAGCGTCGGAGGCGGCGGTCATGGCGGATCTCACGGACAATTGACGAATAATTTCATCGAATCCATTCTGCTCGACAAGCAGCCCATCGTGCATGTCGGCGATGCCTTGAACATGACCTTGGGCGGAGTGATTGCTCACAAGTCGGCACTCAAAGGTGGCGAATGGATGAAGATTCCGCAGTATGATCTATGATCGCAAAGGTAGCGAGGGATGATGCCATTTAATCGCAGAATCTTGTGTCTCGCCATGCTGATGTTGGCTAAGCCTGCTGTAAGCGGCAAGCCTCTCAGTGAGCCGGAATTGAAAAAGGCGCGGGAACTCTACTCCAGCCGGGGTTGTGTCGGGTGTCATCAATATCCGCATCTGACCGAAGCCCCCGGCCTCGATACGGTGTCGGAGAAGTATGCGGCGATCGACGGGGGGATCGAGGTGATCAGGGTGTCCCTCGTGTCCGGCAGTCTTGGTAAATGGGGAAAGCAGGAAATGCCGCCGCAGGCCCATTTGCAGGAAAGTGAGCGGGACTTGCTGGCACGCTGGTTGCTCGGCCTACATGCGTCCGGGGAGAAGCCTCCGGGGAGCACCGGGACACTTGAGAAATTTGCCAGGACGGCGGGTTTCAATGTTGGGCAGTGGACGCAGTATGAGTACTTTGGCCCACGTCTCGTGACGATCGGATGGAACAAGAAAGCGGAGGACCTTCGTTTGAAGAAAGGAAACGGTGCGGCGGTCGCCGGGTTTTATCGGACGGGGTTCGGTCGTGGACCGGCCGATCGCGTAACGCTCACTGTTAAGGGAATTGAGGCAGCGGGGAAGCCATGGGGGCAGGTTGGGCTGATGATTTCCACCGTGCCCCAACCGCAACTGCTCGATTCCCAGCTCCGGTATGAATGGGTGTTGCGTCATGAGAGTAACGGGCCGGGCTGGGTCTACCGGGTGCGCAAGGACGTCGGAAGCGGAGGCTACGAGTTGTACTCAAGCGAGCCTGTTGATCCCTCCGTGCCGGTGAAGTTTGAGATCGTGCGAAAAGGGGACAACTATGAGTTCCTTGCCAATGGCGTTCTCCACTACACAACGGCCGACCGCTATGACGTGAAGATGCGGAATGCGATGTCTTATGTTGGAATTACTTTTGGTGGCAGTGCTGCGATGAGTGCGACGGTCGACGATTTCACCATCGGAATTCCAGTGGAAGGTGCCATTGGGAGTGCGCCGCCCGCTCCCTCCGGCGCCGATTTGTTCATCGAGCAACGCAAGGGTAATATCATCCGGGTTTTGGATCAGCCGGTGGTCTACCGAACTTATCTGCCCGAGGCTCCCTCGCGGGCGATTGCAGTGGG
Source organism: Akkermansiaceae bacterium (assembly GCA_028822935.1). GTDB lineage: Bacteria > Verrucomicrobiota > Verrucomicrobiia > Verrucomicrobiales > Akkermansiaceae > SW10. The sequence continues at coordinate 29,946 of JAPKCM010000034.1, read as the reverse complement.
ACTCCCCGGAGATATGTCTTTCGGATTTGATGCAGAGAACTGCCGCTTGCTGTATGCGTGGCGTGGTGGATTCATTGACGTCACTAAATCGTGGCATAGTTGGGGCGGCTGGTATACGAAACTGGTGGGAGAGAAATTCCATGTCGCACCTGAGGGCTTTCCCTTGCGCCTTGGTGATTCAAAAAAGAAACCGCAGGTTCGCTTCAAAGGATACGAGCTCATCGAGAGCTACCCCGTTTTTAAGTATCTCGTCGACGGCACTCTCGTGCGCCAGCGCATCACCATCAGCGAGGATCAAAAAATGATCCATCATCACTTTGATCTTCCGCAAAATACCAAGTCCGTATCTTTCCTCGCCGACGAACATCATCAGTCTAAAGATGCTGATTGGACCGAGGGTCGTTGGAAAGTAAGCATGGATAAACGGACCAGGTTTTCAATCTCAACCGGAGTAAGCCCATGAGAATACTTACTACGCTGCTCGCCCTCTGCGCTACGCTGCAATTGATGGCCGACGAATCGTATTCCGTCGAAAAAGTTCCTATTCCAGCCAATGTCGTCCTGGAGGTTTCCGGGCTCGATTATGCGCCGGACGGGACCCTTTTCGTTTGCACTCGCCACGGTGATGTTTGGACAATCAAAGATGGTGAGTGGAAACACTTTGCATTGGGTCTGCATGAACCGATGGGGATCTGTGTGGGAGAGAAAAAGGGCCAGGTCTTCGTGTCACAACGCTCCGAGATCACCGAGTTGGTCGATAGCGACAACGATGGCGTCGCTGATCAATACAACACCTTCAATGACAGCTTCTCGTCGGTTCAAAGTTTCCACCAGTATACCTACGGGCTCGTCCGTGATCGCGAAGGAAACCTGTGCGGCGTTTTGTCCTGCACCGGATTAATCAAAGCCGACGGCACCCCGGCCAGTTCCAGCGGTTTCTCCAGTGAACCCTTTCGAATGTGGTCCTTCAAGGTGACTCCGGATGGCGGGTTTAAGCCCTGGTCGTCGGGACTTCGGACCGCCAATGGCATCGGTATGAATCTGGACGGAGAACTGTTTGCCGCCGACAATCAGGGCGATTGGGTTCCGACCTCGATGCTCCATCATCTCACCAAAGGGGCCTTTCATGGAAATGCCAAAGCTCTGCGTTGGGATGAAACCTTTGCTCATCGTAAAGATCCGACGAAGGCACCCTTGGCCGAACTTGATCAACTGCGAAAAATGCCGGCGGTGCATTTTCCTCACGGCGAGTTGGCCAACTCCCCGGGCTCACCGATCTGTGACACGACCGGCGGGAAGTTCGGGCCTTTCTCCGGGCAGATGTTCATTGGTGACGTGGTGCAGCCTCATCTCATCCGCATCGCCTTGGAGAAAATCAAGGGCCAGTATCAGGGAGCCTGCTTTCCCTTCATCAAAGGAGGGACGCTAAAGAGGGGGATTTGCCGCCTGCAGTTTTCGCCCGAAGGCGAGTTGATTGTCGGCAGGGTTGGCGAAGGTGATTGGGCACGCGGCAAGCCGGGCCACGGACTGCAGAAGATCGTCTACAACGGAAAGATGCCCTTCGAGATCCATTCCATCCAGCTCGTCAACGACGGCTTCGTCCTGCAGTTCACGGAACCGGTCGACCCGGCAGTCTGCGCCAATCCCGCGGCCTACAAACTCGTCAACTATCACTACAAATACTCAGGTGCCTACGGTTCGCCCAAGACAGATCTCAAGCCGGTCGCAATTCGATCGGTAAAGATCGCCGATGACCATCGAAGCGTTCATCTCAAGATCGACGGCCTCACTCCTCGCAAAATCTACGAGTTCAAGTTGTCGGGCCTCGTCAATCAAGCAGGCAAGAAACTGCGCCATCACATGGCCTACTACACCTTGAACGAATTGTCGGAAACGAACTTCGACTCCAAGTCACCCGGTCTCTCTCCGCTTGCGAAAAAGAGCGTGAGCCGATCCTTTTTCCCCTATGTCCCATCCATCAGCGACAGCGCCAAACACTCACTGGCGGAGCAGGCCAAGCTCTATCGTGAATTGGGATATGATGGTGCCGGCGAACTCGCTCAGGAACTCGGCTTCCCGGACTTCGGTCATCCCAAAGGCGTCACCGTTCCTGAGCGGGTTGCCTCCCTCGAAGAAGAAGGCCTGCGCCTGAACCTCGTCACCGGACAAATTCGCCTCGAACAGAAACAGGCGATTGATTTGGCCAAGGTCAAAGAGATCATGCCCGCTCTCGCCAGGCACAAGACCATCCTCGGAGTTGTCCTGTCAGGCAACCGCAAGGCCGACCTCGATGCCAAGGCCGTCGCGGTGCTCAACCAGCTCGCCGATCTTGCCGAACCGCACGGGGTTGAGATCGCGATTTACCCGCACGCCGGCGATTATTTGCAGACCGTCGAGGAAGCGGTCCGCGTGGCGGCGAAGGTGAAGCGCCCGAAGCAGGTCGGTGTGATCTTCAACCTCTATCACTGGATGCTCGTCGATCGGGACCGAACTTTGAAGGCCGCCCTGACGCAGGCGCGACCGTGGCTGAAGATCATCAACATCCACGGAAGTTCGAAAGACAAAGCGCAGATCCTGCCGCTCGATCAGGGGGATTTCGATCAGAGCCAGATCATCTCCATCCTCGACGAGATCGATTACTGCGGGCCGGTGGGACTTTTCTGCTATAGCATCGGCGGCGATGCCCGCAAGCACCTGACGGCGTCGATGAATAAGTGGAAATCGTTGAGTCCTCAAGTTCCCGAGGACGCCATTATTCTCTTTGACGGCACCGACACCTCGGCCTGGATGCAGCACAGCGGGATGCGCATGCCGACTAACGAGGAAGTTAAGAACGCCGCTCCTTGCCACTACAAAATTATCGACGGCGCGCTTGAGGTCACGGACCCGGGTCACCTTGTGACCAAGCAACGCTTCAATGATTTTCGGTTTCACGCTGAAGTTTGGTTACCCGACGAAGAGGGGATGAACAGCGGGATCTGGACCCATTTCCGTTACTGCAACGAGATCCGCGGCCGCGGTGAAAAGGACGGGAAGTATCGGCTCGGCGCGATCTACGGCTTGAAGCCCCCTGACATCGACGCCAGCAAACCGGCCGACACCTGGCAGACGCTCGACATCACCTTCCGCAACGCCCGCTTCGACAAGGCGGGCAAGAAGACCGAGAAGGCGCGCATGACCGTGTTGCTGAACGGCAAAAAAGTTCACGACGACGTCGAACTCCCGAGCATCTGCCCGACACTGATCGAGCCGGAAGGCGCGACGCCCGGCCCGATCGTGCTCGAGAACCACAGCGCCGCAGGCCGGGTGCGCTTCCGAAACATCTGGGTGCAGCCACTTTGACATGAGCAATAAGACTGAAACAATCCGACTCGGCGTCATCGGCATGGGGGTCGACAACATGGCGTCAACTCTTGCACTCCTCAAAGACGAACCGGATCTCCGCTACGAGATCACGGCGGTATGCGCCGGTTCGCAGGCCACGGTCGATGCGGTCTTGGATCGTTACAAAATCCCCTTCGGCTCGGTCGACTACCGGGAGATCGTCACACGGAACGATGTCGATGTGGTTGCCGTCTTTTCGCCGGACCACCTGCACGCCGAGCACTGCCGGGCCGCTCTCGAGAACGGCAGGCACGTCGTTTGCACCAAGCCCATGGTGACCTCATTCGAGGATGCGCAGGAGCTGGCTCGCCTGGCTCGAAAGAAGGGGCGCAAGTTCCTCGTCGGGCAAACCATGCGCTTCGACCGCCAGTTCCTGGTGGCCAAGAAGCATTATGATGATGGGGATCTGGGGCGCTTGATCGCAGTCGAGAGCCACTACATCCACGACATGCGTCCGGTTTATGAGTTCACCCCGTGGCGTCTCGAGATACCTCAGGATTTCATGTATGGCGGCTGTGTCCACAGTCTCGACATTATCCGCGCCTTTGCGGGAGATATCGTCTCGGTGCACGCCTTCGCCAACAAAGGCGGCATGACCGAGGGCTACCCCATCGAGGACAACTTCTTCATCAACGTCCGCTTCGAGTCGGGGGTGATTGGTCGGGTGTCCGGACTCTATGGCGTTGTTCATCCGCCCATCCCGATGATGCAATTCCGGATCTTTGGCGACAAAGGATCGTTGCAGGCGGACTTCACCGACAACGAACCCGGCGAGCTGCGGGTGGTGCGCGACAGCGATCCGGATCACCGGCCGGTGGTCACCGACTTTGAGCCGGAGACCGATCTGAGTGCCTATGGTCACGGCGCCACCGTGATCCGCTACATGCGGCACTTTCAAGAATGCCTTGATGAAGACAAAGACCCGGTCCCGGGCGTCCTTGATGGCGCCAACTCGGTGGCGGCCGGTGCCGCGGCCTGGGAGTCAATCAGCACGGGGCGGGTGGTTGAGGTCTCGAAGATTTTCCATACCGGGCATCCGGATCCCGGGGTAGCCCCGCTGCGCGGAACAAGCCCGGGCTCTGGGACATAGCCCCCTTGGGGCAGCCGGATTTCTATTCACGAAGGAGGCAAGAATGAAACACGAAGTTTCTGAGGACTCGATACGAATTGGACGGAGCCAGGAATTTTTGGAAAGTCGGATTTATGCATCAAAAAGGCAGCTTCGCTTCATTGCCTCGGACGCACGGATCTTTTAGGATTTCGGGAGATGCAGATGCCTCAGAAACTCTTGTCCCTCTCCCTGTCGTTGGTTTGCCTGACACAGCTCGCTTTCGCAGATTCTCCGGCCATTACCAACGGCACAGATTGGAAAGACACCGAGGGCAATCCCATCGTCGCGCATGAAGGTGAACTTTCACGGTTCAACGGGGTTTTCTACTGGTACGGCAGCAGCTATGCCAACAACCCGAAGGGCAAGTTCGGCATCGCGGTCGGACCGGTCTGGAACGGGGTGCTGGTCTACCGCTCCACCGACCTGAAGAATTGGGAATACAAAGGCGTGTGTCTTCCCCGGCCGAAAAAGGGCTGGGGGAAACTGGGATCCACCGGCCGATCGCACGTCATCTACAACGAGAAGACCAAGAAGTACGTGATGTGGTATCGCTGGTATCTGCACGTCCCCGCGTCCTTTCTCATGGTGGCGGTCGCGGATCATCCCGAAGGTCCATTCACTCCATTGGGCCCGCGCGAAATGGGAACGCCCAATGGCTTTGCCTCGGACATGAACGTTTTCCAGGACGATGACGGCAAGGGATACGTGATCTACTGCGACCACGGGGGACACGGGGTTGAAGGTCAAAGCGCAACCTACGCGATCCGGATCGACAGCCTGAGCGACGACTACCTGACCAGTAACAAGGACGGAGCCGTTGTTTTTGAGAAAGGCTGCGAAGCGCCGGCCATGATCAAGCACAAGGGCAAATACATCGCGGTCGCCTCGGGCGTGCATGGCTGGTCCGGGACCGAAACCAAGTGCGCAACGGCCGATGCGCCTTTGGGAGCCTGGAAAAATCAGGGGCACATCAGCGAGAAGAAAACCTGGAGCTCACAGGTCACCGATCTCATTTATCTTAAAGAGTCCGACACCGTGATGGCCCTCTGCGACCAGTGGTGGACTCCAGATAAGAACGACATTAACAAGTCGCGCTATCTCTTTCTTCCGCTGCTCCTCGATCCAAAAACCGGGAAGGTGAAGATGGAATACCGTGAAAAGTGGAATCCATTAAAGCCTGCTAAATTGAATTAAGAAGGTGAAGATTCCATCCATGATTAAACGATTCGTAACGGTTCTTTCCTTCCTGTTGCTATCGCCGGCGTCACTCTCTGCCATAGAGGCGGTCAGTTTTGGGACGCCGGAGGTGAAGTTGGTCAAGGACTTCGAAAAAGGCGGGCGCAAGGCTGTTCCTCCGATGTGGTATCCCACTCACGCGACCGCTTACTATGTCTCCATCACGGGTGGAGGTTTCACCGAAGTCTCGGCAGTGGGAACGCCCGGCCTATATCCCGAATACAACGGTGGCGACAACCAGCACAAGAATCCCTTCGGTAACGAGATCGCGATGTTTAAAACCAGCGAAGGCGGGATCTCGCGCATGGGCGGTAGTTGGGACATGAAAAACGCCCACGGTGAACAAGGCCGGGTCTATGGAGAGAAACCACACAATAATAAAATCAATGGCAATCGTCCGCCCTTGCCACCCGGAGTGAGTGGCGGTGGTCATGGCGGTTCACACGGACAACTGACAAATAACTTTATCGAGTCGATTCTGCTCGATAAGAAGCCCATTGTTGGTGTCGGCGATGCCCTGAACATGACCTTGGCCGGCGTCGTGGCCCATCAGTCGGCTCTGAAAGGGGGGGGATGGATGAAGGTCCCGCAGTATGATTTGTGATGCCAACCAGGGGCAAGCTATTCAGCCTCGGCACGACGGCACTGGCGACATCATTACTGGCCGGTGCGCCTCTGAGCGAGTCCGGGCGGAAGAAGGCGCGCGAGCTTTATTCCCGGATGGGTTGTGTCGGCTGCCATCAACACACTCATCTCACGCAGGCTCCGAAACTTGAAGCCGTCTCAGAAAAGTATGCCGCCACCAAGGGAGGCTTGGCTTTGATCAAGACCTCGCTTGCCTCGGGCAGCTTGGGAAATTGATTGTATCTTTTCAGGCCCTCCTTGTGATAATTGCTTCGCAGTTGGAGTTTGAACTGTTTAAACACGTTCGATTATTTTTTTATGCCCGACGATTTACCCTATCACCACGACTGGAAACCGCAGTTCGAGACTTCCCTCGGATTGCGGGTGAAGTGGTTCGGGCAGTGGGGCGGCGACCCGGATTGGTCGATTGAGCCGTCGCGTCTGGGCTCTGATTTGATCTGCTTTTTTTATCTCAAGAAAGGGTCTTGCACGGTGGAGATCAATGGAGTTCCTCAGCCGCTGACGCCGGGAGAAATGGTGGTGTGGCGTGGTGGAGATGTCTTCTCAGCAACCCAGGATTCGGCCAAGCCGCAGACTTCCCTTTCGGCTTGCCTTTCGTTGAGTCGGGACGATGGCTCGAATGTCCTTTTACGACACGGCTATGAACGGCATTACGGATTGCAGGATTGCAAAAGCTATGAGCGACGTTTTAAGAGGGTTCTCGATGCTTTGAAATCCGGGGGCCGCTGGCGCAATTTACATGTTACGGGGGCCTTGTTTGATTGGCTGGCGGAACTTCAAGAGGCACTCGCTCCTGATCCCGGAGTCGCCGGGGGGAATCCCAAGACCGTTCACCATGTGCTCGCGGCCCAGGAATGGATTCAGAAGCGACTGAGTGAGGATGTTTCCATCACTTCGTGGGCGAAGGCTTGCGGGCTTAATGCGGATTATTTTAGTCGCTTGTTTAAAACGAACACCGGGACGACCCCGAAAGCCTGGTTGATCGAGGCCCGCCTTCAACGGGCCGCCAGGATGCTGGCTTATCCCGAAGGAACGGTCGAAGGAATTGCCGAGAACTGTGGCTTCAATTGTCCCTTTCATTTTTCCCGAAGTTTCAAACGCCGCTTCGGCCTCCCGCCTGCGAGCTATCGTCGGATCAGGCAGGTGCGCGGGTTCGTGGATTCTTAAAGGCCGGGAAATCATGCTGATCCACGGGAATGTCGGATTTGTGCATGATATTCACCGACTCATTTCATTCCCACCCACCGCGGATCTCTCTATAACTCGGGCCGTGAATCACCCAAGGTCAATTGCCTCTCACCGACTCTCATGAAAATCGAACGAATTGAAACCCACGTCTGCCATGCGCGGATGCGTAACTGGGTCTTTGTGAAGGTGATCACCGACCAGCCCGGATTGCATGGCTGGGGTGAATCCACCCTCGAATGGCATACCCGCGCGGTGGTCGGGGCCGTAGAGGACATCAGCGAACTTCTCGTTGGTGAAGACCCGCGCCGCATCGAGCATCTCTGGCAGATGATGTTTCGTCAGCATTTCTGGCATGGGAACGGAATCGTGCGCGGCACTGCCATCAGCGGCATTGATCTGGCGCTTTGGGACATCCTCGGGAAAGTCCACGGAGTTCCCGTGCATCAACTTTGGGGTGGGCCGGTCCGAGATCATATCCGGCTTTATTGCCATCTTGGCGGGGGACGCATGGAGGATTTTTACGAGACCGATTGCTCAGATGCCAAACGCTTCGGAGAGTTGGCTCAAGAGGCGGTGGAGGATGGTTTTTCCGCCTTTAAATCGATGGCGGTGCCTCCCACCATGCCGCTCGAGGGAACGCGTCCGGTCCGCTACGCGGCCGAGTGTGTCGAAGCGATGCGTGAGGCGGTGGGACCGGATATCGATATCATGGTTGATTGCCATGCGCGCCCATCACCCCGCATGGGGTTGCAATTTGCCAAGGCGCTCGAGCCATATGATCTCTACTTTTTCGAGGAACCCTGCTGGCCGGAATCGATCGATGATATTGCGCGCATTCAGGACGCGGTGAAAACGCCCATCGCCACCGGCGAGCGGCTCGTCACCCAGCATGCCTTTCGCGAGGTCTTGGAAAAGCGGGCTTGTTCAGTTCTTCAGCCGGACATTACCCACTGTGGAGGACTTTCCGAAGCACGCCGGATTGCTGCGATGGCGGAAGCCTATCGGGTTGCGCTTGCGCCTCATAATCCCCAGGGGCCGGTGAGTACCGCTGCCTCGATCGAGCTGGGATTTGCCACGCCTTCCTATGTCATTTGTGAAAGCGTTCATAACGATGTGCCGTGGCGCGACGATGTGGTGCAAGAGGGATTCAAGGTCGATCCCAAAACCCGCACGGTGACTCCCAACTCCCTGCCTGGCCTTGGCGTCGAACTCAACGAGGAGGAGATTGCGAAGCACCCCTTCCAACAAGAACAACTCCAGCGCGTTTTCTATTCCGATGGTGCGGTGGGAGACTGGTAGAATTAATCATGGATAAGAATCAATCACTTGCCGGCGTCCTGCCGGTCCTTCAACTGCCCTTTCACGCCGATGAATCAATCGACTGGGAAACTTTTTCCCGTGAGGTCGACTGGGCTTATGAAAATGGCGCGCATGGCGTCGTGGCCGCAATGGTCACCGAGGTCCTCCGGCTCACCGATGCCGAGCGCGATGAACTCGCGCAGCGGCTCGTTCAGTTTAACGCCGACCGCGGACCGGTGGTGATGAGCGTCGGCGACGAGAGCACCGTGCAGGCCGTCCGGCATGTCCGCGCTGCCACCGACGCCGGGGTGGATGCGCTCATGGCGATCCCGCCTGCCGCTTCCCGCGCCTTGCTTTCAGAAAAAATCCGCTACTACGAGGCCATCATTGCGGCCACGCACCTGCCGGTGATCGTGCAGGATGCCAGCGGGTATGTTGGCGAACCCTTGCCGGTCGAGGCTCAGGCTGACCTCTTCAAGCGCTTCGGTGATCGCGTTCTTTTCAAGCCCGAGGCCGAGCCCTTGGGGCCGAACCTCAGTCTTCTGCGGGATGGCGGTGGTCCTGGCTTGAGAGTGTTCGAGGGCAGCGGCGGTATCGCCCTTCTCGATTCTTACCAGCGCGGAATTTTTGGCACCATGCCGGGGACGGAAATCCTCTGGGCGATCCGTGCCGAGTGGGACGCCTTGGAAGCCGGGGATCTGCAACGCGCCACCGAACTGCAGGGGCTCATCGCACCGTTAATCTCTTTGCAACATGGACTCGACGGCTACCTGAGCGTGGAAAAAGCACTGCTCAACCGGCAGGGTGTTTTCCCAAACCGCATTATCCGCGGCCCGGTTGGGTTCATCCTCGATCCGGAAACGGAGCGCGAGGCCTTCCGATTGTTTGATCTTCTTTGTGAGGCTTGTGGAAGGGAGGTTTCAGCATGAAACCCCTCGTAGCCATCACCGGCGGACTGGGAGACATCGGCCTCGCCATCGGTGAAGCCTTTGCCGCCAAGGGGCATGCCATTGCCGTCTGCGATCTTGCGGAGAGCGCGCCTGAGGGGTTTTCCGGGCATTATTTCCAGGCGGACGTCCGCCGCGAGGAATCGGTGCAGGCGTGGTTCGATGCCATGGAGCAGGAGTTCGGCGACCCACCGTCCCTCGTCGTTGCTAATGCCGGCGTGCATTGCAACAACAGCAATGGCAATAGTATCGAAACAAGCGTGGAGGACTGGACCCACACGATCGAGGTGAATCTCACCGGTGCGTGGCTCACCGCCCGGGAGGCCGCGCGCCGACTCCTGGCAGTCGACGGAACCGGCTGTATCACATTTGTTGGCAGTTGGGTCGGGCAGTATCCGACGGTAAATCTTGCCGCCTACTGTGCCTCGAAAGCCGGGATGCACTCGCTGGTCAAAACGATGGCGCTCGAGCTCTCAGGGCAGGGGATACGCGTCAACGAAATCGCCCCGGGATACGTCGACGCCGGACTGAGTGGTAAGATTTTTGAACAGAACGGCGGACTCGCCGAGAAGGCGCGACAAGCCGTGCCATCCGGCCAATTCATCATGCCGGACGAAGTGGCGCGCGGGGTCGTTTATCTCACCGACCCGAAAAACCCCAACCTCAACGGAACCACTCTGATTCTCGACGGAGGGATCTCTAACATGCACGGCCCGCAGAACCTTTAAGCACTCGTAGAAAACCATGAAATTAATTCGTTTTGGACAAGCCAAACAGGAAAAACCAGGAATCATCGCCGAGGATGGCACCTGGCGCGATGTCTCCGATTTCACACCCGATTATACCGAGGAGTTTTTCGAAAATAACGGCATTGCCCGTCTCTCCGAATGGCTTCTTTCGCACCGTGACTCGCTGCCGGAGGTGGCCCAATCGGAACGGATTGGATCGCCCGTCGCACACTGTGGCAAGATCATTTGTGTCGGGCTGAACTTCGTGGATCACGCCGCCGAAGCCGGGATGGACCTGCCCGAGGAGCCGGTGCTTTTCTTTAAAGCAACCTCCGCGATCTGCGGGCCTAACGATGGGCTTTTACTGCCGCGTGCCGCTGAGAAAACGGACTGGGAAGTCGAACTGGCTGTGGTGATCGGACGCACCGCGAGCTACGTCGATGAAGCTGACGCGATGGATTACGTCGCGGGTTTCTGTTTGCACAACGATTACTCCGAACGGGCATTCCAACTCGAGCGGAGTGGCCAGTGGGTAAAAGGGAAAAGCTGCGACACCTTCGCGCCGCTCGGCCCATGGTTGGTCACCCGGGACGAAATTTCCGACCACAATCAACTGGGCATGTGGCTCACTGTGAATGGTGAGAAGAAGCAGGACAGCTCTTCATCGAACCTCGCCTTTAAGGTGCCCCATCTCGTGAGTTACATCAGCCAGTTCATGACGCTTCAACCTGGTGATGTCATTTCCACGGGCACGCCTCCAGGGGTCGGGATGGGGCAGAATCCGCCACAGTATCTCAATGCCGGTGATGTGGTCGAACTCGGGATCGATGGTCTCGGCACCCAGCGGCAGGAGGTGCGCGCAAATGATGCCAACTCAATTTAATTCTATCAGAAAACGCATATGACAAACGAACGCTTCAAAGATCAGGTCGCTATCATCACCGGTGGGGGCGACGGGCTTGGCCTGCACATTGCAACCCGGCTGGTAAAGGAGGGAGCCCGGGTGTGGCTCGTGGACCGGAATGAAGAATTGGGAGCGGCTGCCGCTGAGCGGATCGGCTGTGAATTCGAGCCCATGGATGTCGCTGATGAATCCTCCGTGATCGCTGCTTTTGAAAAAGTAAATGCCGCGGCCGGTCGTCTTGATGTGATGGTGAACTGTGCTGGGATCGTGGGTCCGAATGGCGTGAAGACCGAGGATGTTTCGCTGTCTGGATTCGAGCAGGTTCAGGCAGTGAACCTTCGTGGTTCGTTTCTCACCTGTCGCGAAGCGGTGCGAAAGATGCTGCCGCGAGACTACGGTCGGGTCCTCTTGATTGCGTCGATCGCGGGGAAAGAAGGGAATGCCGGAATGGTGTGTTACTCGACTAGCAAGGCGGGCGTGATTGGCATGGTGAAGGCCACGGGCAAGGAATATGCCGAGACTGGAATCACGGTGAACGGTTTGGCGCCTGCGGTGATCCGGACAACTTTGGTCGATAAGATGGACCCGGAGCAGGTGAAGTACATGACGGATAAGATCCCGATGAAGCGTTGCGGGACTCTTGATGAATTGGCTGCGATGGCCTGTTGGATTGTCTCTCCGGAGGCGAGTTTTAATACCGGATTCACCTTCGACCTCTCGGGAGGTCGCGCGGTTTATTAGCACTTTTAGCACTTCAAATTCAAACAAATCCGCCAACAACCCCCCGTGATCCGCCACACTCGATTTCCAGGCCTGCGAGCTCGCTTCGGGGTGTCCCGCTGGGACATCACGCCCGGGCTTGAGGTTGGGGTAAAAAACTGGGGTGCCACCGATCGTTGGTTTGCGCGCGGGGTGCATCGGCCACTCACCGGCACTGCGCTCGCGATAGCGGAGAACTCCGATCTGCCCTTGGTGTTGATCAGCCTTGATCTCGGCTGGTGGCGGGCCCGGGCTGATGCGGATCATCTTCGTCTGGCGCTCTGCGACGCTCTTGGCCTACCGGAAGAGAATCTGATCGTTCACCTCACCCACACCCACGCGGCACCCTTACTCGATTCCGAGCCGCCGCCCGAGTCGAATCCCGAGGGGACCATCGCTTATCTTGAAACCCTGCGTGAGGCTTGCATCGCAGGTGCGCGGGCTTCGCTCGACGACCTTCAAGAATCCACGCTCTTGTTTCACACTGGTTCCTGTGGACTTGCGACCTACCGGGACTTACCCGATCCGGGTGACCCGCAGCGCGTTCTGACCGGTTGGCATCCGGATGAACCAGCCGATGATACCTTGGTCGTCGCACGCATTTTCGACGATGAGAACCGCACCCGCGCGAGCCTGGTCAACTACGCCTGCCACCCGACGACCTTGGCGTGGGAGAATGATCTCGTCTCTCCGGATTTTCCGGGTGCAATGCGTGAGCTGGTCGAAGAGTCCACCAATGCGCCCTGCCTTTATTTACAGGGTGCCTCCGGAGAGCTCGCGCCGGCTGAGCAGTATCTGGGCGACACCGCCGCAGCAGATCGTCACGGCCGTGTCCTCGGCCATGCCGCAATGAGTTTTCTTGAGATGCTGACACCGGGGAAGAGCGACATGGTATTCGACGGCGCGTTGGAATCCGGCGCGCCCCTCGCACTGTGGAGTGCGGCAAGCGGAGAACTTCCCCAAACCGTTTCCTCCAGCGCACCTACCGTGGCTCTGCCCTTGAAACCCGATCTTCCCAGCCTCGCTGAGATCCGTGCACAGATGGCGGAGACGCCTGCCGGATTCGCATACGAGCGTCTCGTCCGTCAACTCCGCGTGCGGGAATCGGTCGGCGACGGCACGGTCTCGGCCGAGCGGATTTGGTCCTGGAAACTGGGAGGGGGAGGCCTTGTCGGGGTTCCTTTTGAAGCCTACTCGATTCTGCAGCAGGAATTGCGCGAACTCTGCCCGCACCTTCTCGTGCTCAATCTCGCCAACGGGAACCACGGATACCTTCCGCCCGCACCGCTCTATCGCGGCCCTTCGCTCTACACCGTCTGGCAAACGCCCTACGCCGAAGGCTCGCTGGAAGCCGTCATCGACCTTGCCCGGGAAGCCATGAACCAAGCATTGATCCAATCATGAACATCAATTTTCAACACTCCCTGGCCGAAGTCGCCTTTGGCCTTCATCAATGGGACTACATCGCTATCGCGCTGTTCTTTATTATTCTCTCAGTGATCGGATACGTCGCGGGGCGAGGAGAGCGGACGAGCTCGGAAGACTATTTTTTGGCAGGGAGAAAACTGCCCTGGTATGTCGTTGGGGGATCATTCATTGCCTCGAATATTTCGAGCGATCAATTCATCGGGATGGTTGGTGCTGCCATGGTCTATGGCGTGTGCGTCTCGCTCTTCGAATGGGCCAATGTCGCGACCTTTGCGATCCTCATCTGGTTCTTCATTCCCTTCCTTCTTGGATCAAAGGTGTTTACCACTCCGGAATACCTCGGAAAGAGATTCAGCCCGGCAGTGCGGACGGTGTTCGCCGTGGTGACGGTCATCAGCAACATCGTTGCCTTCCTCGCAGCTGTGCTCTACGGCGGAGCGCTCGCCTTGCAGGGACTCTTCGGCTGGGAGCTGTGGCCCTCGATCATCGGACTCGGTATCGTCGCCGGGATCTGGGCGATTTATGGTGGTTTGTCGTCCGTGGCCTGGACTGACCTGTTCACCGTCGCAGTGATGTTGGTAGGGGGCATCGCGGTGACGGTGCTTGGTCTCCAGGCTCTGGCTCCCGACGGCGGAGGGATCATCGAAGGTTTTCAGGTGATGCTCGACCGTAACGAAGCTACCACCGGTCAATGGAAGGAGGCGGTCGATAGTAATACTCAGGAATTGGCCGGAACCGAGACCTACAACCGCCTCTCCGTGATTCAACCGGCGACTCATCCGCTCACCCCGACGATCAGTATGTTTACGATGTTGCTCTCGGTCAGTCTTTGGTACAACGTGCTCAATCAATTCATGATCCAGCGCGTGCTTGGTGCGAAGGACATGTACCACGCCCGCATGGGGATCGTTTTCGCGGGTTGGCTCAAGGTCATCCTGCCGGTCATCACGATTGTCCCGGGATTGATTCTCTTTGCGATGAAGCCGGAGCTCCTGCTGCTCGAACCGTGGGGAGATGTCAAACCGGCCGCTGACAAGGGCTATGTGCAACTCATTCAAGAACTCATTCCTTACGGATTGCGCGGGCTCTTCCTCGCCGCCCTCTTCGGTGCGATTCAGTCGACCGTTAACAGCGTCCTGAATTCGACCTCGACCATTATTACCTTCGACCTCTACCGACGTTTTTGGCGTCCGAACTCGACTGACCGGCAGTTGGTCGTTGTCGGGGTCGTTTCCTCGATTGTCGTCCTGGCGGTGGCGATTGTCATTGGGAGATTCATTGGCGAATTGGGTTCAGGGCTCTTCGAGTATGTCATTTCACTCTATGTGCTCTTCGCCCCTCCCTTTGCGGCGGTGTTCCTGCTGGGCATCCTGTGGAAACGCGTCACCGCTCCGGCGGCCTTGGCCACCGTCATCGTTGGAATGGCTTCCGGCCTCGGACTGAAGATCTTCCTGAAAAACAGCTCGAGCCATCCTCTCTGGCTCGACTCATTTCCCAATCAGGCCTCGATCCTCTACCTCATCAGCATGTCAACCTGTGTGATGGTCACTTTCCTGACTCCTCCACCAAAGCCGGAACAGGTCACCGATCAACTTTGCATGAATTGGAAGAAGATGAATATCTTCAGCAATCTTGGCGACCGTTGGTATAAAAGCGTGGTCTTCTGGTGGCTGGCATACTCGATCGTGATCGGTCTCCTGATGCTCTATTTCACCGGCATCTTTTTCCCCAATCGCTAAATGAAATCTACCCTATGAAAAGAGAATCCAATCCGAATCCTTACGGCCTGAACGAGGAACAACTGAGGCAATATCGCGACGAGGGCTTCGTCGTGGTTCCCGATTTATTTGATGCCGGGGATCTTCGTATGGCGGAAGAAGCGATCGCGGAATTGACCGCCCGGGCGGTCGCAGATCCGGAGAATCTGTCCGGGCTGCTGGAATTGGAGCCGGAGCCGGTCGAGGGGAAGCTGGTGCCCCGCCGGATCTACAATCCCATTCTTGCACATGAAGGATTCCGTTCGGTCGCCACGCACGAAAAACTTTTGGGCTGTATCGAAGACCTCGTTGGGCCGGACATCGACGTCCAGCACAGTAAGCTCAACATGAAACCTGCCCACGTGGGTTCTGTTGTGGAGTGGCACCAGGATCTCCCGTTTTTCCCACATACCAATGATGATCTTGTGACGACTTTGGTTTACCTCGACGAGGCCACGAAGGAGAACGGCTGCCTGGAGGTCGTGGCTGGCATGCATGACCGCTATCTCGACCATGTTGACGAGGATGGTTACTTCACCGGGACCATTTCGCAAGAACTCGAGGGAGAGAAGGTGCCCTTGGAAGGCCGGGCCGGGAGCGTGATTTTGATGCATCCCCTGACGCCTCACGGCTCGTTGCCGAACACCTCGGCGAAGGGGAGAAGAACTCTTATTTTTGAATATCGTGCTGCGGACTCCTTTCCGATTTATTTCGGGGAGTTGACGCATCGAAACGAACAGACTGCCGTGCATGTGCAAGGCGGACAACCTCGTGTGGCACGCGTTGGAGGCCCCGCTCCTGTTTTGCCAATGCTGCGGGATTCCATTTCCTCCATCTATGACCTGCAAGAGCGGTCGAAGGCAAATGCCGCAAAGCAGGCGGAGAAAGTATCATGATTTTTCAATTCACAGACGAGCTGATAGAAACTGAAATCAAATTCAACCAGAGACTGATCGATGATGAACGATAGCGCGGGACAGAGAGGCGAGGTGATTGCCGTGGTGGGACTTGGTCCGCTGGGGCGGGGGATTGCGGCTTGCTGCTTATCTCGGGGGTTTTCAGTGGTTGGGATTGATCGGGAGGAGAAGAACCGGGATCTGATGCGTAGTTACCTTCCCGAGGCTGTTGCGCATTGTCTGGAGGCTAAAGTCATTGAGTCCGGCGATGCCGCGGAATGGAGGGAACGTGTGGTCTTGTCGGAAGACCTCGCTTCCATTGAGGGGGCCTGTCTGGTGATTGAATCGATTGCGGAGGATCTCCCGGCGAAGAAGCAATTGCTCCGTGAGATCGAGGAAATTGTCTCGGCGGACGTTCCTGTCGGCAGCAACACTTCGGCCTTTCCCATTACCGAATTGCAGGCCGGGTGTGAGCGTCCCGAGCGGGTCTTCGGCATGCATTGGTCAAGTCATGGACATGTCACGCGTTTCATGGAGCTGACTCCCGGTGATCAAACGGCCCCGCAGGTGATGGAATTTGCCACTTCAATGGCAGCGCAGCTCGGCAAGGAACCGGCAGTCTTGAAGAAGGATATCGCGGGATTCCTATGCAACCGGATTGGCTACGCGATGTACCGCGAGGCCGTGCATTTGCTGGAATCCGGAGTGGCGGATGCCGAGGCAATCGAATCTTCGTTTCGAAATTCAGTCGGCCTGTGGGCTCCGATGTGCGGGCCACTGCGCGTGATGGATGTGATGGGCGGTGGTGCCTTTTATTCCGAGTCGATCAAAGGTGTCCTGCCGACCCTGGCGAACTCGACCGAACTGCCCGCCACCCTGCAGTCGTTCATCGATCGCGACGCCAAAGGCCCGAAGAACAACATCGGCTTCTTCGACTACGAATCGGCCGGCGAAGCCGGTGCCGCCGAGTGGGCGGAACGATTTACCGCCGCTATTTTGGCCACGAGGCAATACCAAGATCAGCATATTCCGTGTGATGAACCCGCGGAGAGTGGCGAACCGGTTGTGACGCCGTGATTCCCTTCGGACAACTAGCCTCGCGAATCTCCGGTCGTCTCGACACTGGAGAAACGCTGCGTCGGCTCTATGCTACCGATGCCTCGGAATATCAGGAACTACCCGCCGGTGTCGTGTTCCCGGAAAGCGAGGAGGATCTCCGGGAAATTATCCGCTTTGCCCGCCGCAATCGGCTTGGCCTGATTCCACGTGCCGCCGGCACCTCTCTTGCTGGTCAATGTGTTGGCGACGGGCTCGTGGTCGATATCTCGAAGCACTTCACCAGTATCCTCTCGGTGAATGAGAAGACCCGCCGCGTCCGTGTCCAACCGGGCGTGGTTCGCGATGAATTGAACCGATTCCTCGCGCCCCACGAAATGCTCTTTGGCCCGGAAACCTCCACTGCCAACCGGGCCATGATGGGCGGGATGGTGGGCAACAATTCGTGCGGTTCGAACTCCATGGTCTATGGCAGCACCCGCGATCACCTTGTTTCTCTCAAGGGCTTCCTTAGTGATGGAAGCGAGGTCACGATTGAGGCGCTCAGCAACCAGGAGTTCCTGGCAAAATGTGATGGGCCCGAAAGTCTGGAAACGCAGATTTACCAAAGAGTAAGAGCGATGCTAAGTGATCCGGATAACCGGGGCGCAATTACTGAAAATTTTCCCCTCGCCTCTATTCCGCGTCGCAACACTGGTTATGCCCTTGACCTTTTGATGGATGCCGAAGTTTTTGATCCGGCATCCGAGAAACCGTTCAATCTTTGCAAGCTCATTGCCGGTTCAGAAGGAACCCTGTTTTTTGCGACCGAGATTGAACTCGCGTGTTCACCTCTCCCTCCATCACATGCCGCCCTCGTTTGTGGTCATTTTGAAAGTGTGAGCGAATCGCTGCAGGCCAACCTGCTCGCTCTGCCTTACACGCCAAGTGCTTGTGAGCTTATCGACCGACACATCCTCGATTGCACCAAGTCGAACCTTTCTCAGCAACGGAACCGGGATTTTGTGGTGGGTGATCCTGGCGCGATCCTTGTCGTTGAAATTCGCCGGGACAGCCGGGAAGAAACTGAGGCCGCAGTGCGGGAACTTGTGGCTAATTGGCAGGACGCCGGGCAGGGATACGCCTATCCCGTGCTATGGGGTGAAGAGGGTCATAAAGTCTGGGAGCTTCGTCGCGCCGGGCAGGGGTTGATGAGTAACGTCATCGGCGACACCAAGCCTCGCGAGAATGTCGAGGATACGGCGGTCGATGTGAAAGATCTACCCAACTACATTGCCGAATTTGACGAGTTGCTCTCGAGTAAATACAGCATTGATTGTGTCTACTATGCTCATGCGGGCTCAGGTGAACTTCACACCCGACCACTCTTTAATCTCAAGACGCCGGAGGGACAAAAAATGTTTCGTGACGTCGCCACGGACATCGCACATCTCGTGAAAAAGTATCGTGGTTCGTTAAGCGGGGAACATGGTGATGGTCGCCTGCGCGGGGAATTTATTCCGCTCATGGTCGGTGATCATTGCTATGAGCTCATGCGTGAAATCAAGATGCTCTTCGATCCCGGAAATATCTTTAATCCGGGAAAGATCGTCGACACCCCGCCGATGGATACCTCGCTACGCCACAGCCCGGGGCAGGGGACTCCGGAGTATGAAACGGTTTTCGATTTCAGCGATACCATGGGTGTGCTGCGCGCTGCCGAGAAATGCAACGGATCGGGCGACTGTCGCAAAGGGCCGCAAGCCGGCGGCACGATGTGCCCGAGCTACATGGCCACTCGTGAGGAAAAGCACACCACCCGTGCCCGCGCAAATATCCTGCGCCAAATTCTCACTGAGCCGGCTGATGCCGAGCGCCCCTTCAACAGCGAGGAGATCAAGGACGTCATGGACCTCTGCATGTCCTGTAAAGCGTGCAAGTCCGAGTGCCCGTCGAGCGTGGACATGACCAAACTCAAGGCCGAGTTCCTCCAGCATTATCACGATGCGAATGGCGTCCCGCTGCGCTCACGGATGATCGCGCACTTCGCCGACAGCGCGCGCCTCGCCTCGTTCGCACCGTGGCTCTACAACGCGTTCTTCCAGACCCCGATTCTGCGCCGTATCGCCAACCCACTTATCGGCTTTCACTCTAAGCGCAGCATTCCGAGGCTCAACCGCATCACGCTGCGTCGCTGGTTTGCCAGCCGCACTCCACTTGTCCCCACGCGTGGCAAGCGCCTCGGTCGAGTCCACCTCTTCTGCGACGAGTTCACCAATTATAATGACCTGGATGCCGGCATCGCAACTGTCGAGCTGCTGGAGCTTTTGGGCTACGAGGTTAACCTTCCAGATCACGTCGAAAGCGGACGGGCTTCGCTTTCCAAGGGTCTTGTTCGGCGCGCCCAGGGCTTCGCCAATGAGAACGTCCGACGGCTATCCTCGATTGTCTCAGGAGAAGAACCGCTCATTGGCATCGAGCCGTCCGCGCTCCTCGGCTTCCGCGATGAATACCCTGCCTTGGTCGATCCCGCCTTGCGCGAGAATGCCCGAAAGCTGGCCTCCCATTGTCTGCTGCTCGACGAGTTCATCGCCCGCGAGGCCGATGCGGGCCGAATCGACAGTGCGTGTTTTACCGATGAGGCACGCACCATTCATATTCATGGCCACTGCCACCAGAAGGCGCTCGCTTCAATCGATCCCACCTTGCAAATGCTTTCATTGCCCGGGAATTATTCGGTGAGCGAAATTCCTTCCGGGTGTTGTGGCATGGCTGGGTCTTTCGGATACGAGAAAGAGCATTATGAACTCTCAATGCAGGTGGGCTCGCTGGTTCTTTTCCCTCATCTGAAGGAACTTGATCCATCGATTCTTGTCGCTGCCGCTGGAACCAGTTGTCGCCACCAGATTGCTGATGGTGCCGATCGAGTCGCTCTTCACCCGGCCAGGATCCTACGTGACGCGCTCGTCTGAGCTTGTCAGTTGCAGAATCCTCTTGGGATTCCTAATCCGGGGATGCCGGAGAAATGACTGCAGGAGTTTGCTTTTGGAGGTAGGGCCATGAAGCCGCATTTGGACCGCAGCGGCCTGCCGGTCGTAGTCTTGGCGAAGACTGGAGGGGGGAGAAAGAGGGCGCAAAACGCGTCAAAAGGTTGCTTTTTGAGTCTTTCTCTGCTATGCGTTGAATCAGAGAAGGAGTAATCATCATGGCTACAACCGTTAAACTACCAGATCATATCATCAGCGAAGCTCGCCGTCACGGCAAGGTCTACAGTCGTTCTACGCCAAAGCAGATCGAATACTGGATGAACATTGGCAAAATCGCGGAGGAAAACCCCGACCTGCCCTATAATTTCATCAAGGACATCCTAATCGCCAAGGCCGAACTGGCGGACAGGGAAGTCTCGCCCTACGAATTCGGGTAAACCGCCATGGAAGTCCTCCAGACTACGACCTTTCGCAAGGCGGTCAAGAAGCTGCACAAGAACCAGAAAATGGATCTGGACCACGCGGTGAAGGAAATCATCGACGCTCCGGATATTGGCGAGGCCAAGGTTGGCGACTTAGCGGGTATCTCCGTTTATAAATTCAAGATGGTTAAGCAACTGACCCTCCTTGCCTACAAGTATGAGGACGAGACGGTCATCCTCACGCTGCTTGCGTTGGGAACGCATGAAAACTTTTACCGTGATCTCAAGCGGTCATCTTAAGGTGTCTAACAAAGAGCGATCACCCGGCCAGGATCCTACGCGACGCGCTCGTCTGACCTGAATTAAAGCCGGATCCGTGATTCAAATTCGGGCAAGCCGGGGTGGGGGGCAGGTATTTGGAAGACAGCACCGTCGGCGGTGTCCGACTCTGGTTGCCCGCCGGCCGTCGTGATGTAGAACTGATCCAGGATCGGACCACCGAGGCAGAGAGACGTCACCTTGGCCACGGGGAGGGGGATTGTTTCCAGCACTTTGCCGGACGGATCATGATGCACCACGGCGTGGCCATCCCAGCGCGCCGACCAGAGGTGGCCCTGGCGGTCGATCGTCAATCCATCGGGGATCCCTTCCTCCTTGGATGCTTGATAGAAGAGGATGGGTGAGTCCAGCTCGCCGGTCTCACGGTGATAGGGATACTTGTAGATGCGCCGGCTGGTCGAACAGGTCCAATAAAAGGTCTTCAGATCCGGAGCGAAGCCCATGCCATTCGAACAGCCGGTGCCGCGCCAGAGGGAGGTGATTGTGCCATCAAGATCGATCCGGTAGACTCCGCCGCTCTCGTCCGTCTTTCCGATGGTGCCGAGGTAGACCCGCCCTTCGGGATCCGCGATGACATCGTTGAAGCGAGCCATGCCGTGATCGGAATACTCCAGCAAGACATCGACGCTCCCGTCGGGATGGAGCAGGGCGAGGTCGTTGATGCGAAAGATGAGGAGGTCGCCATCGGCCTGAAAGGTGAACCCGCCGACCGTGGTGCCGTGGTAGAGAATTTTGTGTTCCTTGCTTTGCGGATTGAAGCGATGAATCTTTCCGGCGTCGATGTCCGCCCAGTAGAGGCACTGTTCCCTGGCGTTCCAGAGAGGATTCTCCCCGAGCAGGCAATGCTCGTTGATGATTTGAGTCGCTGGGTGAGTGGGCATAGGGTTTGGCGTGCTGTCCCGGACCCTACCTTTACGGCAGCGGGACCGAAGAGAAAAGAGCACCGGAGTGAGGGATTTATCCTGCGTCACTCCGCGTGTAGTAGGTTCCTCGTCCCTTGCCCTTCATCTGGATGAGCTTGAGGGCGAGGAGTTCGCGGAACCTGACTTTGAGGGTGTTGGAATTGGCGTTGAGCAACCCGGACGCTTCGGAGAGCGTCAGGGTTTCGTTGGTTTCGAAAAGGCGTGCGAGTCGTGTGGCGAGTGGGCTGAGGGTGTCACGGAGCTTTGCCTCATTCGCCAAGCGATCCTGCAACCGGACCGTCTGGCGTTGGAGGCTGCGAAGAAAGAAGTGCAGCCACGAATCCCAGTCGGGAGTCTCGTCTCCGAGCGTGGTTTGGGTGCGGCGGAGGGCCATGTAGTAGCCTTCCTTATTTTGCTCGATGATGGCCTCAAGTGAGGCATAGGGAACGTAGCCGTATCCCGCCCTCAGCAGGAGCAGAGTGGTGAGGATGCGCGAGAGCCGGCCATTGCCATCTTGAAAGGGATGAACGGCGAGGAACTTGACGATGAAGATCCCGATACGGAGGAGTGGGTGGAGCAGTTGTTCATTCTCCACGCGACGATGCCACGCGAGCAGCGCCTCCATTTCACTTGGTGTGTCGAAGGGGCTCGTGGTGGCAAAGACGATGCCGATTTCCCGCCCCTCGGGATCGAAGGCGGCGACGTGATTGGGCAGTGTTTTGTAGACGCCCCGATGCCGCTCATCCTTGCTGCTGTGGCGCAGCAGATCTCGGTGCAATTGGAACAGCATGCCTTCGGTGAGCGGGATCTCCGCGTGATTGGCGAAGACGAGATCCATGACAAAAGCGTAGCCCGCCACCTCCTGCTCATCCCGGCTCCGAAAGGATTCGATCTGCAGGCGACTCAGTAGTTCTGCAACTTCGGCGTTGCTGAGTTGCGAGCCTTCGATTCGGGTGGACGAACCGACGCTCTCGATGGTTGCGATTTGACGCAAGTGGGAGAGTTTTTCCGGAGAGAGCCCTTGGATCGCGCTCCAGTGTCCCTGATAGCGATCCACCTCGCTGATCAGTCGAAGGGTCTCTCCGGACACGGGGATTTCGATGGGCAGTTCGGCGGGCATAATTTCGAAAATACCCGATACCGGGTCAATTTGCACTCGCAAATATCCGATTAAACCCGCAAATATCCGATTGAGTCTGTTTACACCCAATTCACCGCATCTCGTTTCGCGTCAAGAGCCGGGCAAGCTTCCCCCGCTTCTCTCGAGTTTGTGTTGTGGGAACCAGTGGTCAATCGGCTCCCATGGTATCGGCGGGAAAGTCGGATTTGTGCATGAATCTTACGCTGACAATCCATTCCCTCGGCCAATCTCCTACGCGAGAGTCGCTCAGAATTTCCCCGCAAAAGATTGAGGAAGAACTTGCCGAAACTAGAAGTATAAAGGGAGGAAATCGAATCAAGCGAGCAAGAGTTATGAACAACGAAAAACAAGATCACGAGCAGTCCGGTTTGTCCCGACGGGGATTTTTGCATGGAATGGGTGGGGCCGGAGCCCTTTTGGGAATGACTGGGATGGCTGCGGCCGATGACACCCCCAAGGATGCTGACGGGAATGTTATTCCAGGCTTCGAGAAGAATCAGGGTGATGCGAATGCCGTGAAAGACTGGCAGCCTGTTTCAGACCGTAAGGTGCGGGTAGGCATCGCGGGATACGGCCTCTGCAAATTCGGCGCGGCCTTCTTTTATCAAAATCACCCCAATGTTGAAGTGGTGGCAGCCACCGATCTCGACCCCCGGCGGTGTGCCGCTCTGGCCAAGGCGGTGGGAGCCAAGAAGACCTACCCGTCCTGTGAAGAGATGATCAAGGACAAGAGTATTGAAGCGGTCTTTATTGCGACCGACGCGCCGAGTCATGCCCGCCTAGCGATCTTGGCGCTCAATCACGGCAAGCATGTCGTCTCTGCCGTTCCCGCGGTCTTTGGATTTGAGGCGGAAGGTGAAGCGGAAGAGCTATTCAATGCCGTCAAGAAGAGCGGCATGAAGTACATGATGAACGAAACATCGTCTTTTCATGCGGAACTTTACGCCAAAAGAATGCAGTATCAGGCAGGGGCACTTGGAAAAATCATCTATTCCGAGGGTGAATACTACCATGACAATGTCGGAACACTCGGAAGCTACAACCCCAGGAACGGAAAAATTGACGGGTTTGGATGGCGAAGAGCGCTTGCGCCCATGTGGTATCCCACCCATGCGACGGCCTACTATGTTTCCGTCACCGGAGGCCGGTTGACCGACGTCTCCGGACTGGGCACACCCAGTCTTTATTCCGAATATAAAGATGGCAAGAACGCTCACAAAAACGCCTTCGGCACGGAAGTCGCGATGTTCAAGACCAGTGAGGGAGGGATGTCACGGATGGCGGTCAGTTGGGATATGAAAAATGCGCACGGTGAACAGGGTCGGGTCTATGGGCAAAAGCCACACGACAATGGCATCAAGGGAGACCGTCCCGCACTACCACCAAGCGTCGAGGGCGGTGGTCATGGAGGCTCTCATGGGCAACTAACGAACAATTTTATCGAATCCATTTTGTTGGATGGAAAGCCCATTGTGGATGTGAGTGAAGCCTTGAACATGACCCTTGCGGGCGTGATCGCGCATCAATCGGCCCTTAAAGAGGGGGAGTGGATGAAGATCCCGCAATATGCGCTTTGATCATGCGAATGCGGACTTTGCCCGTTGGTCTGAGAATTGGAATTATCGTTAGATTTCCGCTCAAAGAGTAGTATTGCGTCAACGAAACCTCTTATGTCCCCCAAGCTCCTTTTCCCTCTTTTGTTTTTGCCGTTCCTTTCGCTGGGTGCGAATCGTCCGAATGTCGTTCTCATTATTTGTGATGATCTCAACGATTATGTCGAAACACTTGGGGGGCATCCTCAGGCGAAGACGCCTAATATGAAGCGTCTGATGGATCGTGGGGTCTCGTTTACCCAGGCGCATTGTAATATCCCGATCTGTAATCCTTCGCGGGCGAGTCTCGTCTTTGGGCTCTACCCGCATACCTCTCAGCTCTATGGATTTGAAAAGTGGCAGGATAACGCGATCGTTAAGAATTCCCGGACCTTCATGGATCACTTCCGTGAGAATGGTTATCACACTTTGGGGACGGGGAAGATCATGCACAGTGGGGAGCACAAGGAGTGGGTCGAGTATGGAAATGACTCCGACTACAGTCCGCTTGCTCATCGTGATGGCAAGAATGTGGCCCACCCGGATGTTCCGGCTCCGTTCCGGGATGACTTTGACTCGATTGATGGCTCCTTTGGGCCATTGAGAAAAGTGGAGGCTCCTTTTAGCTGGAAGAGTGGAAGTTGGCGGAAGCTTGAGGACTTCAAATACAACTCCGAGGATGACCGCGATCTCACGGCGGATGAAAAGAATGGCAAGTGGGCGGTCGAGAATTTGAAGAGTCTCGTTGATTCAGAAAAACCCTTCCTAATGGGAGTGGGCTTCATTCGTCCGCACACTCCGTTGATTGTTCCGCAGAAGTATTTTGATCGCTTTCCGCTTGAATCAATTGAGCTGCCCTTGATCAAGCGGGGTGATGTTGACGACACCTTCAAGCATACGGTCAACTCGAGTGAAGATGATCGGAGCGGTGACCGGGGCTCTAAGATTTATGATCAGCTCATTAAATCGTATGGCGGTGATCGGGAGCTTGCGCTGAAGAAATTTATTCAGGCTTACCTCGCTTCGGTGGCATCAGTGGATGATCTCATTGGGGAGATTCTCGACGCGATTGAGGGGAGTCCGCTGAAGGACAACACCGTCATCATTCTGACGTCCGATCATGGCTGGGGCATGGGGGAGAAAGATTACCTCTATAAAAATTCACTATGGCAGGAGAGCACTCGCGTGCCTTTGGTGATCTCGGCACCTGGTCTGACGAAGCCGGGGAAATGTGAGCAACCGGTGAGCTTAATCGATCTTTACCCGACCTTGCTTGATCTCTGTGGGCTTCCTTCGAATACCGCGAAGAATGCCAAGGGGCGGCCACTTGATGGTCACTCGTTGAAGCCACTTCTTGCTGATCCAAACGGGAAGTGGGCGGGGCCCGGGGCGGTTCTTACCGCGATGTATCAGTGGGCAAACTACTACGATCCCGCGAAGCAGAACTACACGCTGCGCGATCGAGAGTGGCGCTACATTCGCTATGAGAATGGTAAGGAGGAACTCTACCATGTCGCAAAGGATGCGCATGAGTGGACCAACCTTGCGATGGATTCAGCGCATGAAGCGACGCTTGTTTCTTATCGTAAGCAACTGCTGAAGCGGATTCCCAAGTCGATCCCGGAGCCGAAGGGAACGGCGGAGACTTGGATGGGAAAATATTTCAAAAAACACCCGGCTGCCGATTCTAATAAGGATGGGAAGCTGACGTGGTCTGAACTTCAGGCGCATAAGAAGGCGACGGCTCCGAAGAAGTAGGTTTGGTTGTGGAGCTTTTGGCCGCAGATTGATGGGACTTCGGAGGAACTTTTGCGTAACCGGGGCGCTATGTGACGAGATCTTTCCAGACGTTTCCGTGGACGTCGGTGAGGCGGACGTTTCGGCCGGCGTAGAGGTAGGTGAGCTTTTCGTGGTCGAGGCCGAGCTGATGGAGGACGGTGGCGATGATGGCCGGGTAGAAAGCCATTACCATAAATGCCCACTCCTCCGTGAGGAGGGACGGTGTTACCGCTTTGCAAGACGATGAAGGAAGGCAAATTGCGGTTTCCGCTTCCAAGGCCGTAGCTGACTCACGCGCCGGCACTGGGATGCCCCATGAAGGGGAAGCCGGTGTGGAAGGCGTAGTTACCTCGGGCGTGTTCGTTGACCTTGGAGGTCATGGAGCAGACGACGGCGAGATCGTCGGCGCACCACTTTTGAATTTCGGGAAACATCGAGCTGATCTCTAAGCCACTTTGGCCGCACTTTTTGAAGTCAAAAGGGCTCCCGAAAATCTTCCCGTTGTTATTGAACTGGGTGCGTTCCACTTTAACCGGCATCGGTTTGCCGTGCATTTCGCGGAGCTTGGGTTTGGGCGTCGGTCATTTCGTCCTTCACCCAGGCCGCGAGAGCATCGCTGATAAGACGACGGAAAAACGTTGGGAGAGTGTCCTTTTGACGATAGGTCGATCCAAGAAACTCCCTCATTTTTTGAAGCTCTTGAACGGAGGGATTGCTGCTTCCTTTCTTCGCCACAAAAGAGGCGGAGATTCCGAACCATGACCGTTCGTCGTTCTTGGCGAGAATTGCTTGATCTTGAGCGGTGCTGAGTTCGATGTGGATGCGGTCGCCTTCCCAATAATCTAGATTGTGGCGAATCCACTTCCACTTTCCGCCCTTGAGGTCGCTCGATGGAAAGACGGTGCCGTTTCGAGGGTAGTTCTGCACCGCATAACGCGCGATGGAATTGCCGCTTCGGCGGACGCGCATCCAGAGTTCTTCATCGCCTTTCAGTTCGATGCGGGGAGAAATGACCACGCCGCGATCCTTGTCGCTGAGCGAGTGGGAATAGAGACCGGATGGGTGAATTCCGGAGAGGAGGGACTTTTCTTCGGAGCCGATGGTGAATGATCCGCTCGGGCTGATTCTGTCGAGGTTCTCGCCCACGCCAAACCGGTGAGCAGTAGTAGTAAGGACCATCGAATTACAGCCCATGGCTACGTGGGTCGGGTGCCTTGAGCTATCCATAAATCCTCTTGAATTAAGGGAGGGAAGATTGTTCTCGTAAGGTGAGGCGCGGGAAGGTGGTATGGTCTTTAGCCCGTTATGAAACTCCTTCTTGCCACTCTCATGATTACCACTCTCATTTCCCGTTCCGAACCGCTG
Organism: Akkermansiaceae bacterium; assembly: GCA_028822935.1. Taxonomy (GTDB): domain Bacteria; phylum Verrucomicrobiota; class Verrucomicrobiia; order Verrucomicrobiales; family Akkermansiaceae; genus SW10. The sequence continues at coordinate 2,102 of JAPKCM010000034.1, read as the reverse complement.
ACGTTTCCGCTTTGGAAGGGGGAGGTCCCGGGAGAGAAGGATCAGAAAGTCGGGGCGGAAAAAGTTGAGGACAAGAACAACGATGGGATCACTCGGACCTCCAATGTGAGCAAGCCGACGATTACAGTTTATCCAGCTCCCGCCGCTAAGGCGAATGGGGCGGCCGTTATTGTGGCGCCGGGTGGTGGTTATGGAATTCTTGCTTCGAAACATGAAGGAACTGATGTTTGCGAATGGCTCAATGACTTGGGGGTGACGGCGGTTCTTTTAAAGTATCGCGTGCCACGTCGGGCGAATCTTACGAAGCATCACGCGCCGATGCAGGACGCGCAGCGGGCGGTGAGTATGGTGAGATCGCGGGCGAGCGAGTGGAAGATTGATCCGAAGCGGATTGGGCTCATGGGTTTTTCTGCCGGAGGTCATCTCACCGCGGCTGTGGTGACTTCGGATGGCGCGGTCACTTTTTCAAAGGAAGAGGTGGATCAGGCTTCACCGATTCCTGATTTTAGCCTGCTCATTTATCCGGCTTATTTGAAGAGCGCGGAAGATCCCAACAAGCTTGTCGACGAGGTTTCGGTTGATGAGAAAACGCCTCCGGCGTTCGTCGTCATTGCCCACGGTGATTCACGATTCGTGGAAGGAGCTGTCCTCTACTACCTCGCGATGCAGCGCGCGAAGCGGCAGTGCGAACTTCACGTTTATGGCAAGGGTGGGCATGGATATGGAATGAAGGAAATTCCGGAGCGCGTGGGAGAATGGACCACTCAGGCTGCGGGCTGGATGAAGGAGATGGGACTGCTGGAGCCAGCATTGAAATAAAGTCATTTTTGTATTTTCGGGTTTTGGATGACTGGAGCTGAAAGGAGAGAGCTCTCTCTGGGGTAGAAGTGCAGATGAAGATTCCGCTCTTTTTATCGTTGGCAGCTACGGCCTTGTTACAGGGGAAGTCGTATGTCCTGATTGTGGTCGATGATCTGGGGTATATGGACATTGGGGCCTACAACCCGGGGAGTTTTTACGAGACGCCGAATGTTGATCGGTTGGCGAAACAGGGGTTAAAGTTTACCGATGGCTATGCTGCCAATCCGGTGTGCTCACCGACGCGCTTTGGAATTCAGACGGGGCGGTATCCGACGCGCAAGGAGGCGACGAATTTTTTCGGTGGAAACCGGAGCGGAAAGTTTGCTCCAGCACGCGTTCACCATCGGATGGATCTTGATGAGGTGACGATTGCAGAGGCTCTGAAGGAGCAGGGATACGCGACCTTTTATGCCGGGAAGTGGCATTTGGGGCCGACGGAGGAGTTCTGGCCGGAGAATCAGGGATATGATGTGAATGCGGGGGGCTTCAAGGCGGGTGGCCCTTATGGCGGGAAGAAGTATTTTTCGCCGTATGGGAATCCTCGTTTGAGCGATGGACCGGATGGGGAGCATTTGCCGGATCGTCTGGCGACAGACACGTGCAAGTTCATGGAGGCGAATAAGGGGAAGCCGTTTTTTGCGATGCTTTCGTTTTACTCCGTACACACGCCGCTGATCGGACGGCCGGACCTTGTTGCGAAATACAAAAAGAAAGCCGCCAAAATTAACGGACAGGAATTTAGTGATGAAGAGCAGGTTCTTGGGAAGAAGCCACGCAAAGTTCGCATTCTGCAAAAGCATGCCGTCTATGCCGCGATGGTGGAGGCGATGGATCAAGCGGTGGGCAAGGTGATGAAGAAGGTTAAGGAGCTGGGGCTGGAGGATGAGGTGGTGATTTGCTTTACCTCGGACAATGGCGGGCTTTCGACATCAGAGGGATCACCGACTTCCAATCTTCCGCTGCGCGGGGGAAAAGGTTGGATTTACGAAGGTGGGATTCGGGAGCCTTTTATTGTGAAATGGCCTGGAGTGACGAAGCCGGGGGAGACGAGTGCGGTGCCAGTAATGAGCACGGATTTTTTCCCGACGTTTGTGAAGGCTGCCGGAGGAACAGTGAAGGGGAAGATTGATGGAGTTGATCTGCTACCGCTGCTCAAAGGTGGGGAATTGGAGCGGGAGGCGCTTTACTGGCACTATCCGCATTACAGTAACCAGGGTGGGTTTCCGGGTGGAGCGATTCGG
>JAPKCM010000132.1 GCA_028822935.1 Akkermansiaceae bacterium | reverse complement strand
GCCATGACCCAGGAGTTGCTTTCAGCCCGTGGCAACGGATGGACCGGCTCGGGAGCCTCGCACTATTACACCCGGGACATCGGCATGCCCCTCGACAACTCCGCCAATACCATGCGGGCCTTCCTGGGGATCCGCCTAGAATGCGCCCAATGCCATGACGACCCCGACTCAAAATGGGAACGGATCGACTTCTATAATCTCGCCGCTTTCACCCACGGCAAAAGTAACCTCGGCCGGCTCGATTTCCTCAAAGGGAGAGGACTCTTCGTCAACATGTCCTCCGAAAAGGAATACAATGTCCCGGGCCTTCATCACCTGCACTTTTTCAGCGACGCCATCGGGCAGTATGCCGCCAGTGGCATCGAAGCCAAGAAGGGCTCCGGACGCATCAAGCTCCCCGATGATTACCAATACCCTGACGGCGACCCCGGCGAGTTGGTGGAAGGGCGAACCCCCTTCGGCGGGAAGGTGCGCCTCGACTCCAAGAAGCCCACCCCCGATAGCCTCGAACAATTCGCGGCCTGGGTCGTGGCCGACGAGAACCCCACCTTCGCAGGCTCCATCGCTGCCCGGATGTGGCTGCGCGTGATGGGCGCTGCCCTCCACAACGATGACAACGAAGAATTCCTCGACCCCAAAGATCCCGTCACGGGCGCCCTCAGCAGCGGCCTCGTAAAACTGATGCGAGAGTATGACTACGACCTCCGCGCCTTCCAGCAAACCCTCATGCTGACCAAGGCCTTCGCCGCAAAATCCGCACCGGACAAAGAGACCTCCTTCCACGGACTCTTGGGCCGCCCGATCGAACGAATGAGCGCCGAACAAATTTGGGATTCCTTGGTCACCCTCGTTCTCGAAGATCCGGAATCCGCACAACGAATCGAGAGCATGGAAAACCTCTACCTCCACGGTCGCTACATCGGTCGTCTCGATGACATCATTGAAAAAGTCCACTCCTTCAAAACGGTCAAAGATTACCAAGATTGGATCATCATGAAGTATCAGGAAGCGCGCGACGGCACCGGCCCCAAGGCTCCCGAGCCCCGGCCCCCGACCTACATCGCGGGACATGGCCGCCTCATGACTTCCGCGATTCTCGGCATCGCCCGGGCCTCGGAACTTCCCAGCCCGGCAGACCCCAACCATTTCCTCCAGAAGTTCGGTCAATCCGACCGCATCAGCATCGATGGCGCCACCAACGAAGGCAGCCTCACCCAGACCCTCCAAATGCTCAACGGAGCCACGCAAGAAATCGTCGCCACCCCGAAGGACACCGTGATCCGCAAGATTCTCCAAAGCCCCGGCTCAAACGAGGCCAAGGGAGCCCTCCTCTTCCAATCCATCCTGACCCGCCAGCCCACCGACCAAGAGCGAGCCTTGTGCGCCCAGGAACTCGCCGACCGGAAAGACAAGGGACTGGCCAACATCGTCTCCGCCCTCGTCTGCACTCCTGAATTTCTCTTCATCTACTAATGTCCTCCTCGCAAAACTTCAGCGACGAATTCTCCCGTCGCGAATTCCTCCGGGATGCTTCCCGCAAATTCCTCGGCGTCAGCCTCGCCCCCATGCTTGGAGGATCCCTCGCCTCCCAAGCCTTCGCTGAAAAAACATCAGCAACAAAAGCGGGTAGCGCCACCAATGTCATCTTCCTCAACATGGCCGGAGGGATGAGCCACCTCGACACCTTCGACCTCAAACCCGGCCAGGATGTTCAAGGTCCCGTCAAGGGAATCCCCACCACTGCGGACGGACTCCAGATCGCCAGCTACCTCCCCCGAACCGCAGAGATCATGCGGGAAGTCTGCACGATCCACTCCATGCAGTCGAAGCAAGGAGACCACGACCAAGCCAGCTACATCCTCCATAAAGGATACGAGCAACTCGGCACCATCGTCCACCCCGCCATCGGGAGTTGGGTCAACCGACTGAAAGGCACCGAGAACGCCACCCTCCCCGGATACATCACCGTCAACAGCCCCGCCAACATGATCGGAGCCGGCTGGATGGGTGCCAAATTTGCGCCCGCCGTCGTCACAAATCCCGAAAAAGGATTGGAAGGAACCAGCAGGCATCCCTCCGTCAGCGAAGAAGACTTCGAACGACGTCTCAGCCTCGCCGATACCGTCAACCAACGCTTCCACCGCGAAAACCCCTCTCCCAATGCCCAGAACTTTGGAACCCTCTTCGACGAAGCCGTGCGCGTCATGAAGAGCGAAGACCTCGCCGCCTTCGACCTCACTAAAGAAACCCCCGCACTCCGAAATCGCTACGGCCGGGGCGCCTTCGGACAAGGCTGCCTCCTCGCCCGCCGACTCGTCGAACATGGCGTGCGCTTCACCGAAGTCACTCTCGGCGGCTGGGACACCCACTACGATAATTTCACCGCCGTGCAAGCCCGCTGCCAACTCCTCGACTCCGCCTACAGCACCCTCATCACCGACCTCAAGGAACGCGGTTTACTCAACTCTACCCTCGTCGTCCTCAGCTCCGAATTCGGCCGAACTCCGGACATCCAGAAAGAACATCGTAATGGCCGAAGCCACCACCCCGGAGCCTTCACCAGCCTCCTCGCCGGCGGCGGAGTGAAAGGCGGCCAAGTCTACGGCAAAACAGACGAACACGCCCGCACCGTCACCGAAAACCCCGTCACCTTCCACGACCTAAACTCCACCATCGCCCACAGCCTCGGCCTTGATCACACCGAGGTCATCCACTCCCCCAGCAACCGCCCCTTCCGCATGGCCGGCCCCGATAAGGAAGACGCTGGTCCGGTCATCGAGATCTTCGGCTAGATCCACCTGCTTGGAATTAGCTTTTTGACTGGAGAGCTCTAGTGCAATTGATGAAATCGGAGAGGGAACAATCGGGGCGACGAGCATCAAAAAGATCCAAATCTATGCCGACGTTATCCTCCCAGCATGCCCCCGTTCTTTGAGCCAACTCTCATTAGAGCTTGGATTCAAAGTGGAAGTGCGATGATGCTAATGGATATTTCACCCGTTTTCATGATGAAAACCATAGTCCTAATTCGCGCAATCACGCGCATCCGCCCATTCTTTTGAGCCCTCCTCAACTAGCCGATTTGTCCAAGCCAGGCCGCAGAACCCCCATCTTGGCAAGGACCCGGCATCGGCCTTCCCTCCACTAGCCCTCTCTACCGCTACCACGGTGACCAACTCCGCGCTAAAAACATCGGTGAAGTCTTCGCTGTTTATGTGAGCTACCAAAATAACCCGGACACCTGGGTCTCCGGCACCAGGGCCTATGCCAGTGAGGCCAGCTCTTATGATCCATCACTTGGGCCCAACAACACCTTCCCCGCTGTACCCGCTCAAAGCGATCTCGTTTATCAGATCGAAGGCACCACCGCGCACCATTTCAGAATGACATCGTAGAACCCATCCATGCCTACGAGATCATTTCCCGGGGGTATTTTTTATGTCCCCGACACAGGCCGTCTGCGGCCAAGAGCCACGAAGAACACAGACACCCGTCCTTTTCTCGCCCCCTCTGCTCCGTCCCAAAGGCGGCTTGATCAAATTTATCGAAAAATCTAATAATAGGTCACTATTGCCTTTCCGTACTTCCTTCGACTTTGATATGACTATCCGGATCCTCCTCGGCAGCAAAAACCCACGGATCCTCTTTAAAAGATCAAACTATGAAATCTAAATATCCACTTATGGCTAAGCTCTTCTTCGCGCTTGCGATTACCGGGGTTATCTTGACCCCAGCCTCGTTCGCTAACCTCGCCTTGTATGATACCACGATCGACGACGCGCATGGCGGCGGAGCTGGTATTCTGCCCTACGCGGCGGTACTGACCGCACCCGAAGTGTTCGACGGGAGCAACACGAGCGCATTTGACTTTGGAACTATCGCCGGAGATGCCACCTTTGAATTTATTATCAGCGGAGACCCCGTTGCCGGGGAACGAAACGGCTACATTGGAAGAGCCGATGCCAACCCAGGCAACAGCCTTCGCTACGAGCAGTGGGACGACACCGGCCAGCTTGGATTTACCCGGGCAGGGGTCGCTGACAATACCTTTACTGCTCTCGATGCCGCGTCTCCGTCGGTTGACACCCATGTAACCTATCGCTGGACTCAAGCGACCGGCACGATGGATCTCTTCATCAACGGAGCCGCCGCTGATTCCATTACAGGTGCGACCTTTGATATGCCCACCGGCCCCGGGAATTTGGGAAACGTTTCCGCAGATGGAAATGAAGGAATGATCGGGACGATCCACCGTATTACTACCTACGATAGTTCGGTGGATGACGCCACGATTCAGCAACACGCGGACGCTTGGT
>JAPKCM010000033.1 GCA_028822935.1 Akkermansiaceae bacterium | reverse complement strand
AAGAAAGCAGCGAAGAAAGCTGTGAAGAAAGCTGTGAAGAAAGCTGTGAAGAAAGCAGCTAAGAAAACGACAAAGAAGGCGGCTAAGAAAGCTGCCAAGAGGACGCCTACGGAAAGTAGTGAAGAAGTCGCGGCGCCCGATCTAGCTCCCTTGGATCTGTTTGTCGAAATCAAAGAGGAGGTCATTCCTTTGGAAAAGTCATCCAAGAAGGAACCATGCGAAGAAAATGGGGAGTCGAGAGGTGCCCCAAAGGCGGAGGCTGAAGAGAAAAAAGCGCAAACAAAAGCACAGCCCAAAGAGCGTCCTCCCAGAAGAGAGAAGGCCCCTCCGCCACCTCCTCCCGAGGTTCCTAAAACGGTCTCACTTTCAGAGTTTCGCGAACAACCTCTGGTTGCGCTTTATGAGGAAATCGAGCGTTTACCGGTTCGCGTTCCTACCCAACCGACCAAAGCGCAGCTGATTTACACCATCTTATCTTGTTACGCTATTCATGGCACTCACCTCGTGGGTGAGGGGGTGCTTGAGTTCGCAAATGACAATTTCGGCATGCTGCGAGATCCTTTGAGGAGTTTCCGCAATTCTCCGGATGACCTTTATTTGCCCATGACTGCCATCCGCGAGTTGAATCTCCGTGAAGGGCAGCTGCTCAAGGTGTCGATCCGTCCACCCCAAGGGCGGGACAAGTATCTCTCGGTGGATGAAGTCCTCGAAATCGAGGGGTGTCCGCTCGCTGACTACAAGGCGCCGGCTCCGTTTGATTTCTTGACATCTCTTTTTCCTGAAGAGCGCTATGTGCTCGAATTGGAGGATGATGAAGGGCTTGCTGTTCGCGTCGTCGATCTAGTCGCTCCACTTGGAAAAGGGCAGCGAGGATTGATTGTAGCTCCTCCGAGAGGAGGAAAAACGATCTTGCTGAAGCAAATCGCCAAGTCGCTTCAGAAAAATCACCCAGAAGCTGAACTCGTTGTTCTTCTCTTGGATGAGCGTCCCGAAGAAGTTACTGATTTTGAAGACATGGTGGGGGGGAGCGTTTTTGCCTCTACTTTCGATGAGTCCTCGAAGCGGCACGCTCAGGTCGCAAGCCTAGTGCTGGAACGGTCGCGTCGGCTCGTGGAGCAGGGGAAAGATGTCGTCATCCTTTTGGACTCATTGACCCGACTTGCCCGAGGTTACAATAATTCGATGCGGGGAGGGCCCATCGGGTCAGGAGGAATTAGTCCCAAGGCGATTACGGAAACCCGTAAGTTCTTTGGCGCGGCAAGAAATGTCGAAGATGGGGGGAGTCTTACCATTTTAGCGACTTGCTTGATCGAGACGGAGAGTCGCATGGATGATGTGATCTTTGAAGAGCTCAAAGGAACCGGAAATATGGAGGTCCGGCTCGATCAACTTCTTGCGGAACAGCGAATTTATCCCGCGATTCACATTCCCCAGAGCGGCACTCGAAATGACGACCGACTCTACCACCCTGATGAGCTTCCCCGGGTTCTCGATATTCGACGCCATCTTGCAGCTTTACCGATAGGAGAGGCGATTGAGACTCTTTTGAGCGGTCTTTCTAAGACGAAAACCAATGCAGAACTGCTCTTAAAAGGATTGCGTTGATTTTACGCTTGCCGGGACTACTACGTGATCGCTAGCATTTTTAAAAATGCCAAGAATGCTTTCTCTTTCGTCCAAAATAGGATGGATTTACTGCCCTTCGAGGTAATTTCTCCTTGCCACCGTTTTCTGGCGCATGTAAATACATTGGAAACACCTTCGACAATCTACTTCATGAACTTCAAAAAGAGTTTTCTAGCGGCTTTGGCCCTCGCGCCACTGCTTTCATCCGGCCAAGTTTCATTTTCTTTCGGGGACAACAAGACCTTTCGTCAATATGATGATCGCCTTTTTGAGTTTCTTGGCGGCAACTTAACTTTGTCGATCAGAGACGGATCCTTTGTCTTATCGCCTTGTGAGGGTATTGATGCCAGTGGGGGTGCTATTCCTTCTGGTGCCTTCACTCGATTAATTTCCCCTAACCTTACCTGTCCGCTTGGAACGACTGCCTTTGTCGGGTCTGGGGATGTTGATGGGGATGGGTTCTCTGATGTCGATCTTTATATCTCTGTAAGTTCGGTGACTCGTGCGGTTCAGGTTGAGCCGTTTCGTCCTGAGCAGATTAGCTTGATTGCTGCGCCTCCGTCGTCTCTAAGTAGGCCCGCTGGTGGCGCCAATTGGGTTGATAGCGCTCTGGTTCTTTGGTATGATCAAATTAACCGTCCGATTAATTCTTACGAGATCACGCGTTATGATTCGCAGCGGGTTTATGGTGCAAGTGAGGCCGAGCTCGAGAGGCAGAATGATGAGATCGTTCCCGGGGTCTGGATTTACCAGGTGCCCCGTTTGAATGTAGCTATCAACCCGAGCAGCCCTGAGGTTCCCGTCAACCCTTTCCCTTTCAGTATTGGCCATAGGCAAATGATCGAGGCTTGGCCGGGACGGGGCAAGGCGCCGGGGCCCAACGAATTTGTTTTGACCAACGATGGGTTGTGGGTAGATGGAGCACTTGAGGTGGATCCAAATCTCTTTTTCAGGTTTGAGTGGCGGGGTTTCAATGGAGTCACGACGATCACCAATGCCGATACAACCTTCTTCTCAATGGAGAGAACAAATGCCACTGATGAAGGTCCTGCGGGGCAGGTGGTTTTCCCTCCCTACAATTTTGCGGTCCCAGATGCCCAGAGATTTACTGAATTGATCTCGACACCATCGAGTGGGTATGAATTGGGTCCGAATTTCGCACAAGTTGGCGATGAGTGGACTGGGGTTCTGGACTTCAATAGAAATCTTGGACAGCGGACAATTGATAACTCTAGCCGTCAGTTTCGATGGAATGTTCGCTTTGTTGAAACCTACCCCGGGTATGCTCGGAATGCTTTTCCGCCGACCGATGATGATACTCTTCTTGCTGAAGGAAGCGATTACGACGACGACGGCTTTACCAATCTGGAGGAGTTTGCTCTCCAAACAGATCCAGTAAACCCCGCTTCAGTTCCCTCCATTACCCCTTTCCTTGACGATCTAACAGGGCAGTGTGTCCTTTCTATTCCCAAGCGTGGACTTGTTGGTTCTCTGTTAAGCTATAAAGTTCAATATACAAGCGATTTGGTTACTTGGACGACGATCCTACCTGGAGATTCCCAATGGGCGATTATTCAGGACGATGCAGCAGTCTATGAAGTAAGAAGTCGCCAGTCACCACCAGCTTCCTGCCTCCTCCGCATCCTAATCACCCAGGACTAAATTCCCCCTTCCACACCTATTAAAATCTAATTTGCGATGAAATTTTTTCCTTCTATTCTCATCATTTCGTCTTTGGCGATCAGTAATGTCTTTGCCCAAGATGGCTTAGGTACAATCGGCCGGATCTTCGAATTCAAACGTTCTGGTCAGCCATACTATCTCCAAATGAGCGCTGTTGAAGTTGCCGATGTTGCCTCCGATGTAACCAATTTGGCCGCTGTTGACGTGAACTTCCAGATGTATCCTGAGCCCGCATTACGGGGAGTGGTCGATCTGCTCTCTGCTGAATTTGCTTTTACAAATGGACTTCCTCCGGCAGGGGGGTTGGCTGGCATTGAGGATTTCTTCACTGATGGATCCGGTTCATTTGCAGCGTTTTATGACGGAAGCTTTAATCCAGCTGCTTTTGGAGCTGAACTGCAATTCCTTTTTCCTCAGGGAACACCTCCCGCTGCCGCGTTCCCATCATTGGTGTTCTATCCGGTAGGTGAGAGCCGCAATGCATCTAAGCGTCATGTACTGCGTGCCAGTTATGTCGTGAAGCTTAAGGAGGCATTCTCTTCTACGGCGCAGGTGGGACAATTCATCGCTCGACAGGGTATCGAAAACTTCACCAATGCGTATCCAGCGGACGGGGTGCTAATTTGTGAAGCGGCTCATTCTTACGATGCGTTACAGCGGATTTTCTCGGTTGCTCAAGATGCGGCGGTTGAGACCGTGGAGCCTCTTTTTATTCGTGAGCTATCGAAACGTGCCGTTCCTCTTGATGCTTATTACGCCTATGATCCTACCAAAATTGGATATCAGTGGGGCCTCAATAATACGGGGCAAAATCAAGGGATCGCTGGGGTGGATATCAAGCTTGAGGCTGCCTTGGATCTTGTTAAGGCTGACGGCGTCTCTCCAGTAAATGGTCTTACTGCTCCGCTGATGATCGTCGACGACGGAATTTTCTATGACCACCCTGATTTGTTGGGTTCCGGTATTCCGGTTCTCGGAAACAACTTCAATGGGGTTGGACTGGACTCTTCTAGTCAAAATCCTACAGACACCCATGGGACGATGATGATTGGAATTATTTCGGCTGTTCGTAATGAGCTAGGGATCACTGGCATCACTCAAGGTGGATTCTCAAGCGTGCGTCTGACCGCAGGTCCTGTTGATGATTCTTTGATCGCTGCAGCATTGGACTATGAAAATCCTGGGACAGACTCTGGTTTTAGGGAAATCAAAGGGATCTCAGTGAATGGTTGGGGCCCAAGTGACCTTGAGACTGATATGGTAGCCGCATCGATTCTTGTTCGCACGGCCATCGAAAAGGAAAGCAGAGCCGTTAGCAGTGATGTTGAAGGGACGGGGACTATTTACGTTTGGGCCGCTGGTAATGGAAGCGAAGTCGGTGATAACTCTAACTACGATGGTTTCGCCAACCTGCCTGAGACGATCGCGGTTGGTGCCATTACTGATCAGGGGAGAAAGGCTCCCTATTCCGAAAGGGGTGCAAACTTGGTAGTTTCCGGGCCATCAAGCGGCGGTGCGCAAGGTGTTCTTACGACTGCAGTGGAAGCTGACGCTGAGGCTATCGATGGTCTGACAAATGACTTCGGTGGAACATCTGCTGCGTCAGCAGTTGTTGCTGGGGTGGTGTCACTGATGATGGATGCCAATCCCAATCTTGGTTGGAGAGATATTCAAGAGATCCTCATTGAGACGGCAACGCAGAATGATCAAAACGGGGGAACTTGGGTCACCAATGGAGCAGGTAACACCTTTAGCCATAGCTATGGTTCAGGTTTGGTGAACGCGGAGGCAGCAGTAATCGCAGCCATTGCACGTGGAGCTGACATTCTTGCCGAGCGTGATGCACCTCTCAACCCAAACCAGACTCCAATCGCAGGGATTCCTGATAATGACGGCAACTCGTTGCTTCTCAATTTCGACTTGTCTCAAGCGCCCAACCGGAGAATTGAACATGTTCAGCTCAGAATGAAAATTTCAACCGAGAGACGTGCCGACCTGGATATTGTTTTAGTTTCTCCCAATGGAACCCAGAGTGTTCTCGCTCAATCGCACAGTGGTAGTGATGAAGTAGGGATCACAAACTGGACATTTTCAACGGTTCGAAACTGGGGCGAAGGTTCCCAAGGGGTTTGGGTTCTCCGTCTGACGGATAAGGTGACTGGAAATCTGGCTGTTCTTAATAACGCTCAACTGATCATTCATGGAGTGGATGATCCAACTGCTCCAATTCAGCCCGCTCCTCTTCTTGTCAGTGATCAAGTGATCAATGCGATCCAAGGTGTCCCATTATCCTATTCTTTTGAGGTGCTTGGTGCGACTTCAGTCACAGTCGGAGATCTTCCTGCAGGGCTAGTATACAACGGCTCCTCCCATATTACTGGGTCCCCGACCGCTCCTGGAATCTTCGTAACTGATGTGACTTTGACCGGTCCATTAGGCACTAAAGTGTTCCCTCTCAGGTTTATCGTCTCCCCTGTCGCTTTGTCCTTAGGACAAGCGGTGGAGCAAGATGGCCGAAGCACCACTTCCGGTGGTCAAGCTCCTTGGAATTTCGAATTTGGAGAAACCTCTGATGGCATCGATGCGGTTGCGAGTGCTTCAAATTTACCTGCGGATTCGGAGTCTCGCTTCGGATTTGCCAATCTCCCTGAGATGGTTCTCGTATCCCAGTGGAAAGTTTCATCTCAGGACGGTGCTGACCGTCTTTGGATCAACGATGGAGGAGCTGTCCCTTACCAGTGGTATGCCTTTATCGATGGTCGTCGCATTTCTTGGGCCCCTATTGCAGTTCGACTCCCGGCGATCTCTAATCGAGTAGATTGGACCTTTAGTCGCGATGCAGATGATCTTGATGTTGATGGATTTGCTCAGGAGACCGGCTCCAGTCAGGGTTTCGTGGATCAGGTTAAATTGGTCGACATTAAATCATTCAATGATGATGTTGAGTCGGCAGCGAACCTCGACCCATTGAGCTTCAATTATGAACAGACAGGAAAGACTCTTTTTCTGCCGGTGGCAGATCCAACGGCCTCTGATGGTATGGCGATTCGCTCTTCAGCGATTGGTGATGGTCAGACGGTCGCTCTTGCGGGCTGGGTAGATGGCCCTGTTACAGTTTCTTTCGATTTCCGAACCGAGACAGTTCTTGGAGACGGAATGGAGTATCTTGTAGGGAGTCTCATCAAAAATGGCTCCCTTGCTAGTCCTGTTATTGGAACCGGTTCTCAGGGTTGGACCAATGTAACTGATGTCCTACCTGAAGGGCGCCACTATGTTCAAATTCGATTCCGAAAGGATTTCTCCGGTGAGAGTGTCGGTGAAGATGCGGTGTGGCTTGATAATATCTCAGTCACCCAGCAATCCAGCTTCCTCTCATCAGGATATTCCGATCCCGATCTTGATTCCGACGGCGACGGATATAACAACCTCCTCGAGTATGCCTTCGGAGGTGATGCTGCAGTCGCTGAGGTTCCCCGTTATGCACCTCAGTTAGTTTCAGCATTCGGGACGACCTGGATCGAATTCGGTATCGATGGCTCGAAATCGGATCTTGAAATGGTTGCCGAAGAGTCAACGGACATGGTGACTTGGACCAAGACCTCTTATGCATTTCCTGAGCGCAAGGAGGGTGACAAACAAGTCTATCGCATTCCAATCTTTGAAGATCCGACCGCTCCGAAGCGATTCTATCGCGTGGATGTGAAGCTGAAATAAGGAGATGGTATTCTCTGAATTACGCACAGCAAAGATTGTCGTGCCTGAAAAATAGTTCTACAAGAGCGGGGAGGCAAAGCTTCCCCGCTTTTTTATATATGTCTTCCGATCAATATTCAGATTCGTCCAAGCTTGTTAGCCTGCTTCCAGGTGGGGATGGGGAAGTCGGTCTCGATCTCGAGGCTGATAGCTTATATAGGCACTCCGAACGTATTTGTCTGATTCAAGTTTGTTACGGCCAGGAAGTTGCTTTAGTCGATCCACTTGATAATCGTCCCTTAGATTCTTTGGTGGAATGGATTCGTTCAGCAAAAGTTTGGATGCATGGAGCCGATTACGATATGTCGCTCATGATTCGTGAGTGGGGTTTTGTTCCTCCTATGCTCTATGATACGCAAATCGCAGCTCAGCTCCTGGGGCACGAGCGATTTGGATATGCCAGTTTGGTAGAGCAATACTTTGATGTGGAATTGTCGAAAAGTTCGCAAAAGGCAGACTGGGGAAAGCGACCTTTGAGTGACAAGATGTTGGAGTATGCCATCAATGATGTTCGCTATCTCCTTCCACTTGCTTCGAAGGTGAAAGAAAAGTTGCACCAATTAGGCCGCTATGAATGGTTTATCGAATCATGTCGATCTTCCCAATCTAAGGTGCTTGCCCGCGAGTCTCAGGAAAAGGAATCCTGGAGAATTGGAGGGAGCGGAAAATTACATTCTGATGGTCTTATTTTTCTTCGTGAACTTTGGCGTTGGAGAGATCAAGAGGCAGCAGCTTGGAATCGCCCTAGTTTTATGATCACTGGAAATAAGCAGTTAATCGAGTGGTCCGAACTTCTTTCGAAAGGAAGGGAGATCAATATTCCCCCGAAACTGCGTCCAGACCGCCAGGAGCGTCTCAAGGAGGCGGTCAAGAAAACCAAGAAAATCCCCGAGAAAGATTGGCCAACCCGCCCCAAAAGGGAGCGGCGTAACAAGGATCCCCTGTTCGAAAGTCAATTGAAGGAGATTATGGCTCGACGAGATAAGATTGCGGCGGAGTTGGAAATTACACCTTCAATAATTTCCTCCCGCCCTGTCTTGGAGCAAATCGTTGGAAAGAGGGGCGCTCCAGAAGATCTTCTTTTAAGTTGGCAGCAAACTCTTCTGGGAATTTAGACAATCTGTAGTTGGCTGAATTAATATTTCATTGTATTCAAAATATCATGCTAGGCACCGAAGGTGACAATAGTGAGGTGATCCATTTTATGTGTGGTGAATGCCAGACTTCTCTGACGGTCGATCAGTCTTTTGCAGGAGTCACAGGACCTTGTCCTTCGTGTGGTCGAGATGTGACTGCTCCTCACTCACTAGCTTCTCAAGGTATCGTCCTTAGGCCGAGGGCTATCAAAAAGCGCAGTGGAGCTACGGGGGATGGGGCTGTGGTGGCCCAATCATCTGGTCAGAGCCGCTCTTCCTCTTCGCTTGGGCAGATGGCGGTGAGACCGGATACCGGGCTATCCGAAAGCCATCAAGAGAAAGTAGAGGTCGCAGCAATTGTAAAAATGCTGATTGCTGGACTGCTCGTCTTTGCAGTAGTTTTTATTGTCGGATATTTCTTAAAGTCCCAGTTCCAAGGGCTCTAACAACTCATTTTTTTTTTAGAGTTTGGCTTTAAATGCGCTGCTCTTTTTTAATCAAAAAAAAAGGTGTTTTGTGTCGGAACATTCTTGTGTCAGCTCCCTGAATTTCAGACTCTCCATGAGTCTATGTCAGAAGATTCTAAGGAGCTTGAAGTCGATGAGATGAGCGTGTCCGGAGACCAAGAATATGGTGCCGGGCAGATCGACAAACTAGAGGGCCTTGAGGCGGTCCGGAAGCGTCCCGGTATGTATATCGGAGACCCGGATGAGAGGGGGTTGCATCACTGCGTTTTTGAGGTTCTCGATAACTCCATTGACGAGCATCTTGCGGGCTTCTGTCAGACGATCGATATTTCGATTAATGACGACGGCTCTTGTAGCGTTACCGATGATGGTCGGGGTATTCCCGTTGAGATTCATCCCAAGTTTGGGATTCCTGCTATCGAGCTTGTTTTAACCAGTCTTCATGCAGGAGGTAAGTTCGGGCAAGGTGCATACAAATACTCCGGCGGTCTGCACGGAGTGGGTGCGAAGTGTGTTAATGCACTCTCAGATTGGTTTGTCGCTGAGGTGACCCGTGAATCGAAGGTTCACCAAATCAGGTTCGAGCGCGGTAAGACGACTCAGGAGCTTAAAGTCATTGGTGAGGCTCCAGCAGGTGTCACGGGAACAAAAGTGACTTTTTTTCCGGATGCCACGATTTTCAACGACACCATCGATTTTAAGTTTGATCGACTCTCGAAGCGACTTCGGGAACTCGCCTTCCTGAATCCGGGGCTGACAATTCATCTTGAGGACAATCATGCTGAGTCTGCTCAGAAGGAAACTTTCTTTTATGCCAAGGGTATCGAGGAATTTGTCTCCCAGCTTGGAGAGAATAAGAACCTCGTTCATCCCGATCCGGTGATTATCAAGGGTAAGCGCAAGGTGGAGATCGACTATGACGGTAAGGTGATGCAGGACGACGTCTTCGTTGATTGCGTTTTTCAGTATAACGACTCCTACAACGACCAGATTCTCTGCTTTGCGAACTCGATTCCTAATGCTGATGGAGGAACTCACCTTACGGGATTTCGAGGTGCTCTGACGCGTTCGATCAACCAATACGCGAAGGTAAATAAGATTCTTAAGGACAAAGATCCTGCGCTGAGTGGTGACGATGTCCGTGAAGGAATCGTTTGCATCATTAGCGTGAAGATGCCTAATCCACGCTTCAGCTCTCAGACCAAGGATAAATTGGTCAATACCGAGATCGAAGGAGTGGTTAGCTCTATCGTTTACGAAGGCCTCCAAGCGTATTTTGAAGAGAATCCCAACCTTGCCAAGACCGTCATCGATAAGGCGGTCAATGCTGCACGAGCGCGTGAAGCTGCGCGAAAGGCGCGCGAGACCGTCCGAAAATCAGTGCTTTCAGGAGGAGGTCTTCCTGGAAAGCTTGCTGATTGCTCCGAGCGCGATCCTAAAAAATCAGAAATTTTTATTGTGGAGGGAGACTCCGCTGGTGGTTCTGCTAAATCGGGACGTGATCGGACGACCCAGGCAATCCTCCCTCTCCGCGGTAAGGTGATCAACGTTGAGAAAGCCCGCCTTCACCGGGCTCTTCAGAACAAGGAAATTCAAGCGATGATCACTGCGATCGGTGCAGGCATCGGCGACGGGGATCAAGAAGGTGCCTTTAATCTCGAAAAGGTTCGTTACCACAAGATCATCATCATGACAGATGCTGATGTGGACGGAGCGCACATTCGGACGCTGCTTCTTACTTTTTTCTGCAGACACATGCCCGATATGGTGAAGGCTGGCTATCTCTACATTGCTCAGCCACCTCTCTATAAGATCACCAGAAAGAAGCGTGAGGAATATATTGCAGATGACCCAGCGATGAATAAAATACTCATCGAGCTTGGTTCTGATGATGTGATTCTTCGCCAGCCTGGCTCTAATAATACCGTTGATTCGGATCTCTTGCAGAGCGTCCTTGCTACCTTGGCAAAGCTTCAGCGTTTTGTTCGCACCCTTGAAGGGCATGGAGGTAAGTTTAAAGACCTTCTCGCGGCCCGTGATGGAAATTCGCTTCCGACTTATATGATTCGGGTCCGCACCGGAAATGAGGAGGATGTAAACTACTTCAAGAGTGAGGACGAAGTCCGCGCTTTTGCGGTTGAGAATCGCGATCTCCGTCTTTTCGGCGAAGAGATTACCGAGGAAGAGGACGCTGCCTTTAAGGAGAAATTCGAGGGTAAGATGCGTCGTGCAGTCCGTCGTGAACTCGGTGAAGCGATCGGTATTTCCAAACTTCTCGAGCGCCTTGCCGAGTTCGGTGTCAAAAGCGAACCCTTCTTCTCTGATGACAAGCCCATCTACGAGCTTGTCGAGGGAGCGGGGGATAACGAAGTGATCACTCCGGTATTCGGTCTTTTTGAGATCCTTGGGCGCGTCCTTGAGATTGGTAAAAAAGGAATGCGTATCCAGCGATTTAAGGGACTTGGTGAAATGAATGCCAAGGAACTCTACCAAACCACGATGGATAAGGAGACGCGCCAGCTTCTCCGGGTCCAGTTCGATGATGACAATCGAATCGAAGCAGAGACAATGTTCGACGTGCTCATGGGGGATGTCGTTGAACCCCGCAAGCGCTTCATTGAAGACAATGCTCTCAATGTGCAGAATCTTGACGTCTAAATCGGAGCCCACTTACCTTTAAATTTCAGCCTAATTTTTAATGTCAGACGACACCATTCCTGAGCCAGACGCACCGCGCGATTATGTTGAATCGATCAACGTCGCCGACGAAATGTCGAAGTCCTTTTTGGACTACTCGATGTCCGTCATCATTTCTCGTGCACTTCCCGATGCCCGTGATGGCTTAAAGCCATCCCAGCGCCGTTTACTTTATGCGATGCACCACGACCTTTCCTTGTCGGCATCGAAAGCCCACTTAAAATGCGCCCGTATCGTGGGTGAGACCATGGGTAAATATCACCCACACGGTGATGGCGCGATCTACCCGACCCTCGTGAACATGGCTCAGCCTTGGACGATGCGTGAGACGCTTGTCAATGGCCAGGGCAACTTCGGTTCGGTTGAGGGTGATGCCCCGGCTGCCATGCGATACACTGAGGCCCGCCTCACTCACATGGGATCTGCCATGATGATCGACCTTGAAAAAGAGACCGTCGATCATCAGACCACTTACGACGAAAACTCCACTGAGCCTGTCGTCCTTCCCGCAGCCATCCCGAACCTTCTTGTTAATGGAGGCACCGGTATCGCGGTCGGTATGGCGACCAATATTCCTGCTCATAACATGGGTGAGGTGATCGATGGTGTTTGTGCTCGTATCGATAATCCTTACATCACCATCGAAGAGATGAAGGAGTATATCAAAGGGCCTGACTTTGCCTCTGCATGTGAGATTCGTGGATTCAAAGGTATCGATAGCTACTTCCGCACCGGACGCGGCAGTATCAAAATGCGGGGTGTCATGGAAGTCACCGAGAGTAAAACCGGTGCTGCCCAAATCATGATTCGCCAGGTTCCTCATGGAGTAAACCGTGCGACCCTGCAGATCAGAATTGCGGAGCTCGTCCGTGAGAAAGTCCTTCTCGATATCTCGGGCATGCGGGACCTTTCTGCTGACGATACTTGCATCGAGATCACCTTGAAGCGTGACGCCCGTCCTCAGGTTGTGGTGAACCAGCTCTTCAAGCTCACCGCAATGGAGACCTCCTTTGGTGTCAATATGCTCGCGATTCACGAGCGTCGTCCCAAGCAGCTTGGTCTGCTTGATGCGCTGGATGCCTTCATCGAGCACCGCCGTGAGGTCATTATTCGCCGCACTCGCTATCTCCTTAAGAAGGCGGAAGAGCGCGCCGAGAACCTGGAGGCCTACCTCCTTGCGTTGGGTCACCTTGATGATTTCATTCGGATGATTCGTGATTCTAAGAATCGCGATGAAGCACGCCAGAAGATCAAGGGTTACCACTTTAGCCTCGAGGCCGCTCAGGCCCTTGGGATCTTGATTCGCAGCCAGCCAAGTATCGTCGGGGATAAATATATCTTCACTGATCGTCAGGTGAATTCCATTCTTGAACTCCGCCTCTATCAGCTTACTGCGATGGAGCGGGATAAGATCAAGGCTGAGTATGACTCGATCCTTGCAGAGATTACCGACTTACTCGACATCCTAGCTAGTGAGCAGCGCGTGCTTGCGATTATCAAAGAGGAACTCCTAGAGATCAAAGAAAAGCACGCTACCGCGCGTCGCTGCCCGATCCTTCCTGATGAGGGAGAGATTGCGATTGAGGACCTTATTTCCAATGACGGCATGATCGTCACACTCAGCCACCGGGGCTACGTCAAGCGCACTGCAGCCAGCGAGTATCGCGTGCAAGCTCGTGGCGGAAAAGGGGTCCGGGGCATGGAGACGCGTAATGCGAATGCGAGTGAGGAAGACGAGAGCGATTTCGTGGAGCATCTCTTCACCGCACAAGCGCACGACTACCTCATGTTCTTCACCAACACCGGGCGTGTTTATGTCGAGCGTGTCTATGGTCTTCCAGAAGGATCTCGTGCCTCGAAAGGGCGGAGTCTTCAAAATGTTCTCAACTTGCTTCCCGAGGAGTCGATCGCGGCGGTGCTGCGGCTGGAATTCCGCAAGGATGAAGATGGAGTTGATGTCACCTTTGCCGAAGATAGCGGAAACGTCTTCTTTGCGACCCGTGCGGGGAAGGTTAAGAAAACAACTCTTAATGATTTCCGGAACTACCGGAAGGCAGGAACGATTGCGATTAAGCTCGATGAGGGCAATGAACTGATCGGAGTCCGTCTCACTTCTGGTAAGGATGACGTCATGCTCGTCACCCATAAGGGGATGAGCACTCGCTTCAATGAGAGCCAAGCTCGTGTTATGGGACGTAACTCTGCTGGTGTTCGAGGCATTAGGCCGAGGGAAGGGGATTTCGTAGTGGGACTTGCTGTTGTCAATGATGACGCCCGCCTTCTCGTAGCTTCTGAAAATGGCATCGGGAAGCGCACCCCATTCGGCGACTACATGGCGAAGAATCGCGGTGGAGTCGGAATGATCACGATGAAGTGCACCGAGAAGACCGGCCAGGTCATTGGCGCGACCTCAGTCGAGGAGGAAGATGAACTCATGTTGATGACCGATGGTGGTCAGAGTATTCGCATCCGAGTAAGTGATGTTCGCGAATGCGGACGAAACACGCAGGGGGTGAAGCTTGTGACTCTTACCAAAGGTGAAAAACTTCAAGCGATCGCCCGAGTGATGCCTGATGATGATTCCGCTGAGGATGAGGATCAGGAGGAAGCTGAAAGCGAAACTGGCGGCGAGGCTGGGGAAGAGTAATTTTGCTGATCACACATAGCAACTCAAAGGACGACGGCCGCGAGGTCGTCGTTTTTTGTTCGATAAGTAGGGTGGGCTATCGACTAGACCAAGGTCTCAACGCAGCTCTTTGACCAAGTCTCAAGACGATCCAGCATATCGCCTTTAAGCTGGGATGCTTCGTAAAAGGAGAGTTCGGCGAGGGCGTCTTCGTTGGAAGTGACCTGGTCAGTTTCAAGGTCAAAGATATGAACCACTCCGAGGTGAACTTGGCCCACGGAATTGCTGTCATCGTTTAACAAGCCAACGACACGATTGCTATGGCCGCCAATAATGTTGAGCTCTTCGGTGATTTCCCGTTCGACTCCGGCCAGGTAGGTTGCCATGCCGAGGTGGTCTTCCCGTTCATCGACCGGGTTGATGTGCCCGCCGATTCCGACTGATCCTTGCGCATGGAGTCGGTTCTCGCCACCACTTTTCCCCCGGACGTAGTGAAGGTAGTGATCTCCGTGGCGAAAAAGGCAGTATGGAATGAGCTGCTTGAACCCTGGATCTTCCTCGGCAGCGGCCCGGTCCATGAAAAAATTATTCTTTGGATCGAGAATGGCGTCGAGATAACGGTCCACATCTTTTTCGATGCCTTGAAACGAACCCAGCTCATCGAAAAGAGAGCGGGGGATTACGAGAATCTCTTCACCTTTGTAGTCCTTCACGGGGGAAGGCTGCCATGGCTCTACCGTGCTGTCGATTCTTTGACGAAAGAGACAAGCTTTTCGTAGTCGCCGTTTGCCGACCAAAGGTGGCGTAAGAAGTCGGCGGCATGGATTTGGTTTTCTTGGAGAAATTTACGATCCCCGCCGCAGCTGAACATGAGGTCAGGATGGAGTTCACCTCTCAGCTTTGCTTCCCCTTTGGCAATGATTCGAGGCAAGTAGGAAAATCCTCCAATTTCTTCTCCGAATGAGGGGATTTCGTCGCGCGTGATCTCCTTGTCGCTTTTCTGTCCTCCTTGGACATTGATGAAGTAGTCTCTTCGGGCTGCGGCAATTAAGAGTGCGCTGGCTTCGCTAGGAACGCCTTCATCAGCAAAATCTTCGACGAAGTCAAAAAGTTCACGGAGCTTGTATCCAACACTCTCAAGAAAGCAAAGATCCTCGGAGCTGTAGTAGCTCAGGTAGTCAGTATTTCCTCCTTGATAAAGAGCGAGGCAGCGGCGGAAGAGATCGAGAAATTGAGTGTCCCAGTTCATGGTTGAGAGGGTTCCTTGTGCACGAAGCTTTGTCAAATCGGAGTTCAGCAAGATTGGTTCGGCTATTGTTGACTTGCTCTAGTTCTTTGTGGTAATTAAAATAGCGATCAAGGAAATAGTATCTATCTTTTTCTTGGCTGGAGAAAGAGGATTCGCTGTTTGACGGTCCTAGCTTTTAAGCGCCGCGGATCGACATCGTTTCGTCTAAGCGAGATAAAAAAGAATGAGCCTGCACCGGCAGGGTCATTGGAGAGATTGAGATCTTAGGGGGATCTATCGCATGGAGGCGAAACGTTGGCGCAAGATATCTTGCTCGCTCATTCCTGCGACGGTCTTCTGAGCATCGGTCAACCAAGCCCGTTCGAGATCGTTTTTGGTATCTCGTTTCGTCTCGTAGTAGACGCCGAATTTTCCGGGGCTTAAATCCTGGCTGAGTTCCATAGCGGCAGAAGTGCTTTCCATTTCTTGCTCCTCTTCGTTCACGAGATCGAAGACACCACCTTTACGTGGATTGCCATCATCGAAGGCTCCCGGGAAGAACATGGTGCACTCAGAGAGAGTTTCCACGACAGCGAAGCCGGGGTGGAGGATGGCCCGTTCGAACATTGCGTTCATGTGCTTCACCTGTGCAGCATGGGTGCGGGCGATGAAGGTGGCCCCACTAGCAACAAGTTGAGCCATCGGGTTGATGGGACGGTCAATCGCTCCACGGGGGTCCGTCTTGGACTTTCGTCCGAGAGGGGTGGTGGGAGAAGTCTGGTTCTTGGTGAGGCCATAGACGAAATTGTCCATGACGACATAAGAGAGGTTGACGTTCTTGCGTGCCGCGTGGTTCAGATGGTTTCCGCCGATGGAGAAGCCGTCGCCGTCGCCTCCGAAAACGAAGACGTGGAGATCGGGGCGTGAAAGAGAGATTCCGGTGGCGAGTGGAAGGGCCCGACCGTGGATAAAGTGAATGCCGTGGGCGTTCACGAAGTAGGGGAATCGAGAAGAGCAACCGATTCCGGCGACCACGCAGATTTTTTCGTGAGGAATGCCGAGCTTTTGCACGACGTTGAAAAAGGAAGCAAGGACGGCGAAGTCACCACAAGCGGGACACCAAGTAGGGTGATCGGCTTTGAGTTGCTTCTTGGTGAGCTTTTCAGCAGGAGCGGCAGAGATGGTATCAGACATTTTTTAAAAGGGTTATTTGTTAGCGATCAACTTCTCGGCGGCGGTGACGAGTTCAAGGACGCGGAAGCTGATGCCCTGGACCTTGTTGGTAGATTGAATCTTCGCGTTGCAAGTTTGAGCGCGGAGGAGGGTGGCAAGCTGGCCGTAGCCATACATGCCGGAGTCGTTCATCTCGGGGACGAGGACGTGGTCGTAACGGTCAAATATTTCGGCAAGATCGCCCGGAAGAGGATGGACGTGGCGGAGATGCACGGAGCCCACTTTTTGACCTTCGGAATTCATGCGGTCGGTTGCTTCTTTGATCGGGCCGTAGGTCGAACCCCAGCCGACGAAGAGGAGTGAGCCTGACTCTTCCCCATAGATTTCGGTTGGGCCGTAGCTCTCGGCGAGTTTGAGAAGCTTGTTGCGCCGTTTGGCGGTCATCTTTTCGTGGTTCTCCGGGTTGCCGGAAGGATGGCCCCATTCGTCGTGCTCGAGACCGGTGACGACAGGATACTTTCCTTCGGAAGAGCGAGCTCCGGGAGGAGAGTGCTTGGTGATCTTATCGAGTGGGTATGGCTTAAAGTCTGCACCGCGCTCGGAGAGATCGAGAGTGGGTTCGCGCCAGTGTTTGCTGAGATCGGGCTCTTGGAAGGCTTCAAGGCGCGTCGCGATCGCTTGGTCCGAGAGGATCAGAACGGGCGTGGAATATTCTTTCGCGATCCGGCAGGCTTCGATGGCGGTATAGAAGCAGTCTTCGACATTCTTGGGGGCGATGACGACGCGAGGAGCGTCACCGTGTGAACCGTAGATTGCTTGCAAGAGGTCGGACTGCTCGACTGAGGTCGGAAGTCCGGTCGAGGGGCCACCGCGCTGAATGTTCACTACGATGAGAGGCATTTCTGCCATGCAGGCGTAACCGATGGCTTCGGATTTGAGTGAGAGACCGGGACCCGATGATCCGGTGATCGCGAGATGACCGGAGAAGGAGGCGCCAATGGCGAGGGAGACCGCGGCGAGTTCGTCTTCGCATTGGATGAACATGCCGTTGTATTTCGGAAGTTCGGAGCGGAGGAACTCCATGATGGTTGTCCAAGGAGTGATGGGATAACCGGCGCCGAAGCGCACGCCCCCTGCAATGAGGCCAAGGGACAACATGGTGTTGCCGTCGGTGGAAAGCCTTTTGTCTCCTTCGTTTTCGCCAGGAGCCATCGGCATGTGCTCGATGTCATGGACGGGCCAGGCGTAGCCGGCATCAAATGCGAGCATGGCATTGCGGAGAATATCTTCTGATTTTTTGCCGAATTTACCGGCAATGATCTCCGACATGCGCACGCGGTCGAGTTGGTAGACAGCGCAGAGCAGACCTAAGACGAAAATGTTTTTACCGCGGGATTTGGTGGTGCCGCCGATTGCTTCGATAGTGGCCGAGGTGAAAGGAACTCCGATGTGGATGATGCCGCGCTCTTCTTTGACTTCCTCGACCTGATCGCTGTCGTAGAAACAGATGCCGCCATCTTTGACGGTCTTCAGGTGGTTGTCATAAGAGTGCTGGTAGAAAGCAACAAGGGTGTCGGCTTCGTCTCCGGGATGAAGAACATCGCCTGATCCGAGGTGGACCTGGAAGATTGATGGACCACCGGAAATGGTGGAGGGGATCGTCATGTAGGTCATGACTTCCTGGGCCGTGGAGCCAGCAAGTTGGCCAAGGAATGCGCCGACCGACTGGATCCCGTCTTGGGAATCTCCAGCGAGGCGAATAACGGCGTTACGAAGGGCGGAGGAGGGTGAGTCCGTAGGTGCGTGTGCGGTCGATTGCGACATAGGTGAGCGCGATTTATTAAATTTCAAGCGGGACATACCACCCTCGGCAATTTTCTAAAGGACAAAGGTCGCTAGAGAGGTGAAAAATTAATGTTTTTCAGGTAAACGATGAACAGAAGTCGTTTTTAGTGATATTGGGGCCCATTTCTCCTCGCCGTTGACAGGATTCAATTCATCGCTACTTTGCGCCAACAAATTAAGATTATGAGCGATTCACAGCCCCAAACACAGACCTTCCAGGCCGAAGTCCGTCAACTTCTCGATATCGTCATCCACTCTCTTTATACCGATAAAGAGATTTTCGTGCGCGAGCTGATCTCGAATGCTTCTGACTCACTCGAGAAATTGCGCCTCAAGCAACTGACTGAGAACAGCGTCTTCGAAGGAGATCTACCGTTGGAAATCAATATTACGACCGATGAGGAAGCGAACACGATCACTTTTTCCGATCATGGAATCGGAATGAATCGTCAGGAGCTTACGGACAACCTCGGCACGATTGCTCGATCTGGTTCCAAGGAGTTTCTCGAGGCACTCAAGGAAAAGGGCGATACCAATGCTTCTGTGATTGGTCAGTTCGGGGTTGGGTTTTACTCGGTCTTTATGGCTGCGGAAAAAGTCGAGGTTTACACCCATTCGTGGGATGCCGAGGCCGAGCACCTTAAGTGGGAGAGTGACGGGCAGAGCGGCTACAGTATTTACGAGTCCGAGGGGCAACAGCGTGGCGCGAAGATCGTGGTATATCTCAAGGAGGACTCAAAGGAGTTTGCCACGGAGGCCACCATCAAGAATGTCATCGAGCAGTATTCCCGCTTCGTTTCCTTTCCCCTTAATCTTAATGGTGAGCGCGTCAACACGGTCGATGCAATCTGGCTGAAGTCGAAGAAGGAAATTAGCGAAGAGGAGTATAAAGAGTTCTATCAGTACTGCGCTCACGCTGCTGATGAGCCACGTCACACGCTCCACTTTAGCACGGATGCTCCGCTGAATCTCAATGCGCTCCTCTTTTCGCCGGATGAAAACCACGAGCGCTTTGGCATGGGGCAGATGAAGCCTGGTGTTTCGCTCTACTGCCGAAAGGTGCTGATCGATTCCGAACCGCAGGGACTCCTTCCCGAGTGGTTGCGCTTCCTCCGAGGCGTGGTTGATTCCGAGGATCTTCCGTTGAACATCTCGCGTGAGACGATGCAGGACAGCGCCTTGGTGCAGAAGTTGAACCGTCTTTTGACGAAGCGCTTCCTTAAGCACCTTGCGAGTCAGGCGAAGAATGCCCCTGAAAAGTATCAGGAATTCTTCGAGCGCTTTGGCCGCTTTTTGAAAGAGGGGATTGCGACTGCTCCCGAGCATCACGAGGCGTTGGGAGGACTACTTCGTTTCGAATCCAGCATGCTGGACAAGGGTGAAAAAACATCGTTGGCGGACTACCTCACACGAGCGAAGGAAGGACAGGAAGAAATTTACTACCTCGTGGGACTTGATCGTGATGCGATGGCAGCGGGTCCTTACTTGGAGGCTTTCCAAAAGCGGGGAATCGAGGTCGCTCTCTTCACTGACTCCATTGATGACTACATCATGGAGACGCTTCGTGAGTTCAAGGGGAAGAAACTTGTCAGTGCGGATCGCGCGGAGATCGAACTCGATGATCTTGCTGAGAGTGAATCAAAGTTGAGCGAGGAGGATGGGAACAGTCTTGTCGAATGGCTCACCACGACGCTTGGTGACAAGGTGGAAAAAGTGGAGCTTGGTAAGCGCCTCGTTTCACACCCGGTGGTGGCTCTGCAATCGCAGGATGCACCGAGTGGACAGATCCGTGCGATGATGGAAGCGATGGGCGAAAATGCGCCGGAGCAGAAAGCGCGTTTGGAATTTAATCCCAATCATGAATTGGTCGCGAAACTTTTTGCGCTGAAGGACGAGAATGAAGAGGTGGCCGCGAAGGTTGCCAATCAGCTTGCGGATAATGCGCTGCTTGCGGCGGGGTTGGTGAAGAATCCCGCAGGAGTTGCGGCGGGGATGAATGATCTACTTGGGTCGCTGATGAAGTAGGTTTTAAGCGCGCATGCTGACAGGCCGTTCGGCGGCGTCGGGGTTCGAATAGCAGGCAGTGGGCCGCGGTTATTTGAATCGTCGCCGAAGGCTTGCCTGTTTTGGCTTTGCTGGATTGGATCTAGGGTGATGCCCTGGGCTACGCAAGGGTCGCCTCGGTTGGGGCCTTACTGAGTGCCTTTTAGCCAATCACGCACAAGTTTGTTCCAGAGGCTGTAGCCTTTTGGCGTGAGGTGGAGGCCGTCTTTTTTGAAGAGGTCGGCGGCGGGTGGTTGGCCGGTTTTGAGCATGGCGGCGGGGGTGTCGAGGTAGTGGAGACGCTTGCTCTGTTGGCTGATTTTTTGGATGGCGAGGTTTGCCTTATTCATCTCGGGCCAGAGGTTCCAGCGTTTGGTGCTGGGTTTGATGGGAAGGAAGATGATGTCGGTCTTGGGGAGAGCGGCGTGGACTTTTTTGGCGAAGTTTTGGAAATCGTTGACGACGATTTCGGAGGTCTTGCCTTTGCTGATGTCGTTATCGCCCGCGTAGAGGAAGATGGCCTTGGGCTGATAGGGGAGGACGATGCGGTCGGCGAAGTGGAGGGAATCCTCGAGTTCGGAGCCGCCGAAGCCACGGTTGATCGTGACGAGATCGGGGAAGGATTTTTTGAGGTCCCAGAGCCGGACGCTGGAGGAGCCGATGAAGAGGTGGGCCTTTTTCGGTGGGGCCGCTTTTTTGTCAGCGGCTTCAAATTTGGCGATGTCTTTCTCCCACTTGGACGGGGCGGCTAGGAGAGGGAGGGAAATTAGAGAAATGAGGAGAGTGCGGATCATGGCGTGGTGTGAGATTTTAAATGGGGAAGATTGGGGCGAGTTAGGCGATACGGCGCTCGCCTTACTTGCCTTGGAGGCGGAAGGACCACTTGTAGGTTCCTTTTGCTGGGATTTCGTATTTTGCGAGGGGGCGGGCGCCCCAGGAGTTGGTGCCGCCGGAAAGGAGGTGATGAGGGAGTGCTGTGGCGGTGAAGCCTTGGCCGCTATTGTTGGTGAGCGAGAGGGTGCGGAGGTCGGTGAGGTTTCCGGTTTCCTGGGGTTTGGCGTAGGGGAAGAAGAGATCGGCGACGCTTGATTCCCAGCGGCCAATGATTCCGCCGGTTTTGTTGAGAGTTCCTTGAGGAGATTTGGTTTTGCGGAGGCCTTGATCGACCCAGTCCCAGATGCAGCCGCCCTGGAGGAGGCGTTCTTTTTCGAAGAGCATCCAGTAGTCGTAGAGGTTGCCGGAGGAGTTGCCCATGGCGTGGGAATACTCGCACTGGATGAGGGGGCGTTGTTTTTCGAGAGGCTTCTTTTCCTCGGCGCGGGCGTAGTTTTCACTGCCTTTGATGGAGGCATACATGGGGTGTAGAGATCGATGTGGGCGGGTCCCCAGGAGGGGTCTTTGGCGAGGGACTCGGGGCCGTAGCCCATGCCGTGCGATTCGATGTTGGCTTCGGCGATGAGGTAGAGGCCGTATTCATCGCAGAGTTCGTAGAAGCGCGGATCGTCCGGGTAATGGGAAGTGCGGACGGTGTTGACGTTGAGCTGCTTCATGAGCTCGATGTCTTTGCGCATAAGCTCCTCGGTGATGTAGTGGCCGGTGTCGAGATCGTGGTCGTGGCGGTTGACGCCTTTGAGGAGGATGGGCTTACCGTTGATGACGAGCTGGCCGTTTTTGATCTCGGAGATTTTGAAGCCAACTTTTTGGGCGCAGTAGTGGGTGAGCTCTCGACCATTTGGACCTACGCTCAATACGAGGGTGTAAAGGTAGGGGTTCTCGGCAGTCCACGGGGTGATTTGAAGGTCTGTGGAGGAGGTCATCAGTCTGCCATTCTTGGGAGAAGAGGCCTTTTTGGAGATGAGAGATTTTCCTTGAGCATCAGATAATTCAACAAGGGCATCAGTGGTGTACCTGTCCCCCTTTGGGCGTCCACTGAAGGAGATACTGCCCGAGCCATCCTCCGCGAGGGTGGCCTCGATTTCATAGTCTTGGATGTCAACCTGCGCATTTGAGCTGAGATAAACATCGCGGAAGATGCCTGAGAGGCGCCAGAAGTCCTGGTACTCGAGGTAGGGTCCATCGGAGTAGCGGTAGACTTCGACGGCGATGGTGTTCTCGTCTTTTTTGAGGAGCTTGGTGAGGTCGAACTCAGGGGGGGGCGGGAGTCTTGGGAGTAGCCGATTTTTTGGCCGTTGCACCAGAGGTAGAAGGCGGAAGAGACGCCGTTAAAAGTGATGGTGGTTTGGCGGCCGTCCCAGGAGTCGGGGAGGGTGAAGGTTTTGAGGTAGGAAGAGACGGGGTTGCGCTCAGCGAAGGTGGTGAAGTGCTCTTCGGTCTCACCCATGACGAAAGGGGGATTCTTTTTGAAAGGGTAGGGGTGATTGCAGTAAATGGGAGTGCCGTAGCCCTGGAGTTCGACGTTCGAGGGGACGGGGATGGTTTTCCAGGCGGATGAGTCGAAGGTGGTTTTGAAGAAGTCGGTTGGGCGCTTTTCGGGGTGATCGACCCAGTTGAATTTCCAGTCGCGATTGAGGAGCTGGTAGTAAGGAGACTCCATGCGCTTCTTGGTCATGGCTCCTTCCTTGGTGGGGAAGGCCATTTTGACGGCGTGGGGTGCCATCTTGTTTTTGCGGAAGATGGCTTGGTCTTCCCAGTCGGGAGCGGCTTGAGCGAGAGTCGCAAGAGCGGTGAGAAGAAGGAGTGAACGCATGACGGGGAGGAGATTAAGAGGGTTGAGTTAGGGGGGAAGGGGAAAGTTGAGATTTGATCACGAGAGGTGAGAGCCTAGATGGGACGGGTGAATAGTGAGATTTGAACAGTGAGATCTGAAGATTGAACGTGAGAGGTGAGAGCTTGGTTTAGAGTGAATTGGAGGCGGTGACTATAAAGGGATGAGGCTATTCTCATAGCGAGTCCACCGGAGGACGATATTCTGATGACGTTATGAGAAAGCCCAAGCCAATCAGCCCAGGAGAGTGCAGTTACGGTGTGAGATCGCGGGGATCAGTTCGCGGATTTCGAAATGTGAGCATGGAATTCACAAGGAAGCCGAAGTTGAAGGGCCACGAGATCGAGATTTTGAGTTGGGTCACCTTGATGTTTTCCCTGATGACCGGGATCTCGACTCTAGGAACTTACTTTTCGGACTTCGTCGCTATTCCAAGATCAGAAATGATGATGCTCGTCAGTGTGATGGTATTCATGTCCGTCCATCTTCTCGTGGTGATCACGCAGTTGGTTAACGAGTGCACGCTGAAGTTCAGCAGATGGTCACTGGGGATCTGGTGGAGTGTTGGACTAGTCTTCCTCTTGAAGGTGATCGAGCTACTCTAGCCGATCCAGGATTGCTCGATGAGTTCCTTGAGGCGGGCTTTGTCGGTGGCGGAAGTTTTTGCGATGAAGCCTTTGGCGTGAGCGAAGTGGACATCGTCTTCGTCGCCAACGCGGACGAATTCGAGGCGCTTGTCGTCGTTGAAACGGGACATGCCGTAGCCGGAGCCACGGCGGTCGGGATAGACGAGGGCGACAGTTTCTTCGGAGAATTCGCTGTCGTTAACAAAGCGGCCCATGCCGGATGAGGCGTCATCGCTGAGGGGCTCGATGCGTGGCATGAAGAGGGCTTTTTTGCCAAAACCCATATCCCACCATTCGGCGAGGCGGCCGACTTCTTTGAGCTTGGACTTCATGCCGGTAAGGTATTTGTGGAGGTCTTCGCCGACCATTTGCATGACTTCCCAGATGGGTTGTCCGGCGTTGTGCTCGGTGGAGGAGGCAAAGCGGCGGAGAAGAGTGATGTCGACGGGCGAGTTGAGCTTGGAGAGGGTCTCTCGCTCGACGCCGAGCCACTTGCCGGTATCGACAGGGCCGCGGGTATCGAACCACTCGGCGACTTCGAGCCAGTCGCAGAATTTTTGTGCGTCCTCGTAGAGGCTGAAATGTTTCAGCACCAAGCTGATGGCGCAGAGGGGTTCGGAGTCGCGGGGAAACTGGTGGTGATCGAAGTTCATTAGGTCCTCATTCCAGTCGCCTCCGACATCGACGACACAGACTTGCGAGTCGGCGAGGTCGGCTTCGGTGGGTTCCCGTCGGGAAATGGTGACGGGATATTTGGCGATGAGGAGGGCGCAGGCGAGGAAGTCATCCTTATGCGCGCCACCGGGATGCACTACTATTTCACGAATCATTCGAGGGGCTTAACTCAGCGGGGGGAGCGTGGCAACCTCTACCAGCAACGCCGCGCTTTTGGGTCGCGGGCATATGGAGATGTTTGTCGTCATCGTTGATGGGAAAAGCCCGCTTGATTTTGAACACTCTTGTTGAATCCGATCGGGATCGAAGGCAGATTAGGGAATCAAACTATCGGTCATCATCCCTGCGCACAACGAGGAGGAGTTTCTTCCGGGTTGCCTTTCGTGCATCGATGTCGCGCAGAAGAAGTGGGGCGGGGAGGTTGAAGTTGTCGTGGTTTTGAATCGCTGCACCGATGGGACGGAGGAAATTGCGCGCGTGCATGGGGCGGTAATTGCGAGGGAAGAAGCCAAGAACCTGGCGATGATTCGGAATGCTGGTCTAGCGGTGGCGACGGGAGAGATCGTGATGACGGTGGATGCGGATAGTCGTTTTCACCCCTGCTCCTTTGTTGATGTGGTTGAGAAGCTGGCGACGGGTCGCTATGTGGGGGGAGGGGCGATGGTGTATCCGGAGCGCTGGTCGTTGGGGATCTTGGCGACGGGCTTTGTGGCGGCGTTATATCTCGCGAAGTATCGCGTGAGCTTCGGGACTTTTTGGACAACGCGGGAGGCTTGCGAGGCAATTGGGGGTTTTAATCCGGAGTTTGTCACGATTGAGGATGTCGATTTTGCAGTGCGTTTGAAAAAACTGGGGCAGCATCGGGATCAGAAATTTGGGGCCCTTTTGCGCAGTGCGCTGACGACGTCGTGTCGGAAGTTTGATTCGTTTGGTGATTGGCATCTGGTGAAGGATGCGGATTTTATTACCCGCGCATTTAGCGGAAGAGATCAGGCAGCGGGTGATGAATATTGGTATGAACCGGGGCGCTGAATGATAGAGTCGCCTTCGATTATATGAAGAAGGTATGAGGCTTCGAGCTCAACTTGAGACCTTGGAGGTATCGGAGTTGATCTGGTTTTTGAGGGCAGATGAGAGCTTGAGGGTTCGGGATTTGATTGTAGCTTTCGATATGGATGAATTTGCGCAGATCGGTTCAGATATGAAGCAGCGGCCGAGGTGGAAGCTTTTGGTGTGGATTGAAGGGGTTTTGGTGCTGCTTTGGGGTGGGTTGAAAATGGTGCCCTGGATCGAAGAAAAGGGGGCGGGAGGGGCAGTTGATTTGCTTCTAGTGCTCCTTGTTTTTGTAGTGGCCTTGATCTGGTTGCTCTTGCTGAGTGGGCTTCGGTGGAAAGTTCGCTTGATTGGGGCGGCGGTGATGCTGGCCTTACTTGGGTTGGTGAAGATGGATGGGCACACGGGGAGTTTTTTCCCGCAGTTTTCGTGGCGGTGGACGAAGGAGTCTGCGAAGGCAATGCCTGAGGTGACTGGGACGGTTGCTAAGGAAGGGACCTTGATTTCGACAGAAGGGGCGGAGCACTTTGCACGCTTTCTGGGAGCTGAGATGAAAAACTGGGTATCGGGGGCGCTCCTACCAGAGGGCTGGTCTAATTCCAAGCCGAAGGAGCTTTGGCGGAAGCAGATTGGTGAGGGGTGGGCGGCGTTTTCAGTGGCGGGTGGCTTTGCTTATACGCTGGAACAGCGGGGGGAGCAGGAGACGACGATTTGTTATGAACTCAGGACCGGAGATGTGGTCTGGGTGCATGGGGAGGATGTGCGCTTTGAAGAGTCGATGGGCGATGATGGGCCGCGGTCGACTCCGACGGTGGTGGATGGAAAAGTGTTTTCCTACGGGGCGACCGGGATTTTGAATTGTCTTGATGCGCGCACGGGTGAGATGATTTGGGGGAAAGACGTTCTGGTTGAGGTGGGGCAGCAGGTGCCGACTTGGGCGAAGAGTTGTAGTCCGCTGGTGGTGGACGGGAAGGTGATCGTAACCTTGGGGAAAGAGGCGGAGAAAAACTTGGCGGCCTTTAATATTTTAAATGGCGAGTTGGTCTGGAGGGCTGGGGATTACAGCTCGTCTTATGCCTCGCCGGTTGTGGCGACTTTGGCTGGAAAGCGTCAGATCGTGGCGATACAGCAGAAGTCGGTCGATGGTTATGAGATCGAGAGCGGCGAAATTTTGTGGTCGTTTCCGATTGGGAATCCGCAGGGGAATTGTGCGTCACCCTTGATCGTGGATGACACCGTGATTACTAGTAGCGGGTATGGCTACGGGACTCATCGGATTAAGATCACGCCCATGGCTGAGGGCGAGGGATTCGGAGCGGAAGAGATGTGGCACTCGCGGAAGCTGAAGGCGAAGTTTGCCAATATGGTGGTGAAGGACGGCAACGTCTATGGGCTGAATGAGGGACGTCTGGTGTGTCTTAATCTAAAGGATGGGAGCCTGAGGTGGCGGGGGAGTAATTTTGGACATGGGCAGCTGCTTGGGGTCGGAGATCACATGATCGTGCAGACTGAGAACGGGGGAATTTCCATTGTGGAGATCAGTCCGGAGGAGGAGAAGGTTGTGGGGGAGTTTGATGCGCTGGAGCATCGGACGTGGAATAACCCGGTGCTGGCGGGGCGGATTTTATTGGTGAGAAATGACCGCGAGGCGATTGCCTTTGAGTTCTTACGTTAGGGGGGACTGTCCTTTCCAATCTTTCGATTATGATTTTGCTGGTTTTAGTTAGGAACTGCGCGATTGGTTGCCTTTGGCCTTTTGTCACTTTTACGGAGTGCTTCTTTTACATGTTGATGATTAAGGCTTAGACCCCTTTCTGAATGAGGATTACTAAAAAGACAATTAGCCTGGGTGAGAGATCCCTGGAGATGGTTGAGTTGATCCCGGGGAGGGCTGAGAAGGCTCTGCGTTGGATGTGTGGAGTCGCCGGGGTGGTGTTTGCTAGCCTAATGATCGGGATGGCGATGTTGCTTCCTCAGATCACGGAGCGTTATCAAATGAAAATGATTATTCTGGGGGCGATGGTTGGGGGGGCGTTTGTGATGGCAGCGGCAGGGCGGAGGGTTTTTCGGTCAGTGGAGCGCGTGGGTATTGGCTCGGGGATGCGGTGGTTTGGTCTGACACATTGGGCGCCCAAGGTCCCTACGACGAAGAGCCAGATTCTCGATATTGGGAGGAATGATGTTGCTGAGCTCTTTGTCTCGGTGCGGCATCCCGAGGGAGAAGTGTTACTTGCGGTTGGGCCGTTTATGGATGGGGATCAAGCGGTAGAGGCAGCCGCCTTGATGCGCTCGGGCCAAAAGGGGCCGGAAGAGGGGGGGGCGCAAGCTGATCCGATTCGGATCATTAAGGAGCTTGAAGGCGGGGCTTCACCTGTTGTAGCAAAACTATTGATGAGTTTGATTTTTTGTGCACTCTTGATTCCAGCTAGGTTTGATCTGATCTGGTTGGATGCGGTGCTCTCGATGTCGATCGGAGTGCCTCTTTTGATATTGGCTATGGTTTGTATTACGCCTTGTGGAGGAGTTTTTAACAAGACGGATAAAGGCGAGAGCGTGGATTTTTGGAGGCGTCACCGGTTTTTTGGAAGACTGGAGTATCGTAAGAGTTTGATTACTAATGATGTCCCGGAGTTCCTGCAGCGAGCGCGTCACGTGCCCAGCGTGGGGTGGGTTTGCGTGATCCTAATCTACGTTGCGGTGTTGGCAATTTGGGTTCTTCGTTGAGTGGAAGGTGACTAGTCCCATGCATATTCTGCGTCGTAGGTGAGATTTTTTTTCGAGAAATTCGCGGAATTCTACTTTGAGGGATGAGAGGGCGTAGCGGTGATTGTTGCGGGAAATAAAATCGCCGGAGCTTCTATGGCTTGTGATTGGCGGGGGATATGGTGAGACTATCGTTGTGGCAGGGGACAAGAAATCGAAGAAACCAAGGCGCGGTAAGCACCAGCCTATGGGGCTGGATATTCTCTATGAAGATCGAGATATCATCGTGGTGAATAAGGCTGCGGGATTGCTTACGATCGGGACAGGCAATGACAACGGTCGGACAGCCCATGCCGCATTGGACGATTATGTTCGCAAGGGGAATTACAAATCCCGGGAGCGCATTTTTATCGTGCACCGCTTGGATCGCGATACTTCGGGAGCGCTGGTCTTTGCGAGAACGGAGGAGGTGAAGGAGAAGCTCCAATCGACTTGGAAGGAAGTCGAGAAGACCTACCTCGCTTTTGTGGAGGGGCATCCGGATCCTGAGGAGGGGACGATTTCCAGCTATCTCGTCGAGAGTTCAGCACGTCGGGTCTACTCGACCAATGACAAGAACGAGGGACGGCTTTCGCACACGAAATACAAGGTCATCAAAACGGTGGGTGAGCGCAGTTTGTTAGAGATCAGCTTGCTGACCGGGCGGAAGAACCAGATTCGGGTTCATGTGGCCGATAAGGGCTGGCCCATTGTGGGAGACGGAAAGTATGGGCGGAAGATTCGGGATAATAAGCGGCTCGCGTTGCATTCCCATAAGTTGACCTTTGCTCATCCCTTCAGTGGGGAAATGATGACTTTCGAAGCGCCTGTGCCAGCGACTTTTCACCAGATGGCAGCAGCGCCGAAGCCCAATCCTCTGAAGGAGAGGGATTGAGTTGAGGGCGGAGGGCGGAGACGAATAACTTGATCACAGATTTGAGACGATTAGGAACAGATCTGCCACAGATGTTTGATGCGCAGTTTTCAGATGGGGACTGCGGCTGGAAGCTACAGCTACGTTAGAGCGGTGAGGGAGAGGTTGGGATCGATTCCGATGTTGAGAGGGTCCGGCTTGCGGTTCTCGTGGGCGAGAAGTCCGGCGAAGGCGATCATGCCGGCGTTGTCGGTAGTGAGCGCAGGCGGGGTGAGACGGAGTTCGATTCCTTCGTTTTGGCAGGCGAGGCGGAGTGCTTCCTGGAGGGCTTTATTGCAGGCGACGCCTCCGGAAAGGGTGACGATCTTATGACCCGTTTTTTCGGCGGCGAGGAGAGTTTTACGGACCAGGGTATCGATGACGGCGGCTTGGAAGGAGGCGCAAATGTCGGCAAGTTGCGCTTGTGGGTCGTCGAGCTTTTGGAGCTGGTAAAGAACGGCGGTCTTGAGGCCGGAGAATGAGAAGTCGAGGGGGCGGTCCTTGAGAAGGGCGCGAGGGAAGCGAAAGGTTTTGGGGCTTCCTTCGCGGGCTTGTTTTTCAATCTCGGGACCGCCGGGATAGGGGAGCTGGAGCATGCGGCCGACTTTGTCGAAGGCTTCGCCTGCGGCGTCATCGATGGTGCGGCCGACGAGCTGGTAGTTGCCGTGGCTCTGGGCATCGATGAGGAGGGTGTGGCCGCCGGAGACGATGAGTCCGAGATGCGGAGGGACCGTTCCTAGCTCAAGAAAGGGGGAGAGGAGGTGGCCTTCCATGTGATTGACCCCATAAAATGGCTTCCCGGTGGCGGTGGCGAGGCCTTTGGCATAAGCGAGTCCGACGAGGAGAGAGGAGGCGAGGCCGGGGCCACGGGTGGCGGCGAAGGCGTCGATTTCCTCGAGGGTGACTCCGGCGTCGATGAGCGTTTGTGCGACCAAGGGGCGGATGCGTTGGGCATGATTCCGGCAGGCGACTTCCGGGACCACGCCTCCGTATTGTCGGTGGATCTCGATCTGGGAGGAAATGAGTGAGCTGAGCAGGTGGGGGCCATCGGGTCCGCGACGGATGATGGCGACTGCGGTTTCGTCACAGGAGGATTCGATGGCAAGGAGCATGGGCTGGGTTGACGTTATTCCTTTTTCGGAAAGAGAGAAAGTGAGGATTCTACTGAATAAAAATGCGCTGAGATGCATTAAAAGTTGGATGAAGACGATTCAGGACACAGTTCGACGAGCCCTAGGGGCGGCATTTTTGATGGGATGTTTCGCGCAGCTTGCTCAGGGGCAGGAGCTGACGCGGGAGTTGGTGGCGCAACTTGCGGCGACCGCCGTGGGAGTTCGGGTCAAGGAAGTGACGGTCGGGCCGATGCTCGATGTCGATCAAACGCTCGCCGATGGCGTGGTGGCGACGAAGGGAAAATGCGTGATCTTCATTGCTCCCAGACAGATCGATGGGAGCCGTCGGAGATCGATTTTTTACCGCACCTTTTTCCATGACGCAAATTGGGGTTGGTATCTTTATGCGGAGAAGACGGTTCGCGGTGGAGATGCCATCCAGATCGTGAGTGAGCACATGGGGATCGTTGAGCTGAAGTAAGCTGCCGTTTGATCGCCCAAGAGTAAGGGGCGTGAAAAGGACCTCAATAGAAAACCCGGAGCAATAAGCCCCGGGTTTAGCGTTGAGTTTTTTGGTGAAGCGATCGCTCTTTAGGCCTTCTGCTCCTTGATGAAGAAGGAGACGGTTCCCACGACAAAGAGAAGCACGAGGAACCACATGCCGATCTCTCCCACCGGGATGTCGAAAGCTCTTTTGTGACTGACCGCTGTGAATGATCCGATAGTAGCCATTGAGGTTGCGAAGATCATGAGGACGTTCCAAATGATTCTGCTGACCCCTTCTGGTCGCTTGTCTCCCAAGATTTTCTTGGAGTTCATCATTAGGAAGAAGGTGAAATAGGCAATGGGAAGGAGGGCTCCGCCGATGACCGAGGTCGGAACAGCGAGCGCAGCGAGTGAGTCTCCTTTCCAGAGGAAGGGGAACATGCAGCCAGCAAGACCAGAGACGGCACAGCCGAGGAAATAAGGAGACATCAATTTGGGCTTTCCAGTAGTTTCATTACTTGATGATTTACCTCTCCCGAAGAGTTCCTGGAAGGCGAGTCCATTGATGAGCATGAGAATAATGATGGTGGAGACGGCCATTCCAAGAACACCGATTCCAAAGATTTTTTGAGCCACGACCCTTCCTGTGAAGGGCGCAAGCGTGACAGCGAGGGACTTGGTGTCGCGTTTCTCCATCATGGCCGCTAGCTGGCGGTCCGCTTCGGGGAGGGCCGCGATGGAGGTTTCGGTGAAGGCTTTTTTGGCATCATCGCCGCCTTTGAATGCCGAGACCGATTCTACAATTGCGGGAACATTAAGAAGTGTCTTGGTTCCTGCTCCCTTGGGAAGTCCTTCGGTGCTGCCATGGAAAGATGAGGCTGCGGCGATGACGACACAAGAGGTGGCGATGAAGAAGGGGACGAAAAGCCCGATGGAGAGATCGGTGATGGTCAGGCTGCGATGCTTGGGGCCCCATTTTTTCTTGAGGAGAGTGTAAGGTAAAAGGAAGGTCATGTTGATTCCCACAGCGGTTCCGAAGGCGGTGAAGAGGACGTCCTTCTGTTTTGAAAGGAGGAGTTCTTCCCACCATCCGGGATTGGAAGAGGCGGCGATGAGCGGCTTGTAGGAATCAGCGGGGCTGCTAAGGAGGGAAAAATCGGGGATGTAGCCGGCGAAGATCTTGCCCCATGGGAGAGTCGATCCGAGGCTGACGACAACAGCAAAGAAAGAGAGGACGATGATCGCGACCATGACCTTGATGATTCGGTCGAAGAGTTTGGCCCCGCTACCTTCTGATTGATAAAGATAGTTCACATAGAGTCCAATAGCGAAGAAGACGGCAATGATGAGCCATTGGTTGATGCTGTCGGAAAATAGGTTTTGTTGAATAGCAGCTGTCCCGAGAGCGAATTGGGGCATCGTCCAGACGATGTTCGCCATGATGGTGGCAATGACCCATGACCAGCCTAGAAGGGGGTGCAGATGAGTGTTGATTGCTTGAAGCGGCTTCTGTCCGGTTGAAAGGGTAACGTAAGCGATGGCGGAAAGCATGATGATCCCGCAGATCATGGCGAGAGGCTGGACCCAGAGGAAACCGTAGCCTGAGAGGACTCCGAGATAGAGCGCTCCGGCGAGCGAGCCGCCGCCCAAGGTGATTGCTCCTTGAAGCCAACCGGGGCCGGAGATCTTCGCGTAAGCGAAGAATTTGGTGATGCCGCCTTTGTCAGCGACGGATTCGATGACCTGGAGTTCGCGTTGGGACTGATCGCTCATATGCGGCAACTGTTAGGAAGTGGGAGCAGGAGGAAAAGGAAAAAGCACGGCAGATCGTCAGAAGCTGCGCATTTACCGAAGTTTTTTTGATCTTTGGATGGTGAGGATTGCGGGATGAAGAACAACAAGGCAAGCTGCAGTCCTTGTCCAAAGAAGCACCATCGTCTGACGAAGCAACTCCCAGTCTCTCCAAGGATCTGCAGGTGTTGACCAAGATGCGTCTGAACATTTTTGTTCTGATTACGACGCTCTTTGGATTTTTTCTCGCAGCTAAAGGCTTGGGGGGGATGACTGATCAATGGTGGCTCCTTTTCCACACCCTGCTTGGAACGGCGGCGGCGGCCTTTGGTTCGGCGGCCTTTAACCAACTCATGGAGATCGAGGATGATGCTCTCATGAAGCGCACCGCGGACCGTCCACTGCCTTCGCGAAGGATGGGGGTAATGCGCGCTTTTGCGATTGCCTGGGGGCTTTCGGCCTTTGGCTGTATTCATCTAGCCGCGAAAGTGAACCATGTTGCGGCGATTTTGGCGGCGGCGACGATTGCGATCTACGTCTTTGTTTATACGCCGATGAAGAAGTGGCACTCTAGCAACACCTTAGTGGGAGCGATTCCGGGTGCGATTCCTCCGATGATCGGCTGGGTCGGGGCCGGCGGCAATTGGTTCGATGCGGGAGGTTGGTTTCTTTTCGCGTTCCTCTTTCTCTGGCAACTTCCTCATTTCGTGGCGATCAGCTGGCTTTGTCGTGAGGAGTATGAGGATGCGGGTTACCAAATGTGGTCGAATGGCGACGTGAAAGGGCTCCGGACAGCCCGACTCTACAATTTTTTCTCGGTAGGGCTCATTGTATTGGGAGTTCTGGGGGCTTCGATGGGACTTTATTCCTACTGGGTGGGTGGCATTCATGCCTTGATTGTCGTTGCGATGATGCTTCCGATGTTAAAATATGGCAAAGACGCGGACCGGAGCAAAATACGGAAGGGATTTTTCGGGACGTTGATCTATCTACCAATCGTTCTTCTCGGTCTTGCGTTTGCGTGGGGCTAAGCTAGCGTCCCGAACATGGACGTCAGCCAGCTGGAACCTGCGGATCGTGATCCCCGCAAACTCAGAAATACCGCCCTGGTATTAGTGGCGGCGATGATC
Source organism: Akkermansiaceae bacterium (assembly GCA_028822935.1). Lineage (GTDB taxonomy): Bacteria > Verrucomicrobiota > Verrucomicrobiia > Verrucomicrobiales > Akkermansiaceae > SW10. The sequence goes on along the minus strand of JAPKCM010000033.1, from coordinate 18,415 downwards.
GTGGGGGCTTTCTTGATTCTGTGGGCCTACAACGCCTTCGGGGAGCGCACGCGCAAGAGTGATCGCCCGGCGCTGGAGTATAAAATCAACGATGATTGTCGACTGGTGACGTCGGATGGGGAGGAGCGCGATATTCAGGATTTGAAAGGGAAGGTGACCTTGTCGCTCATCGCGACGATTGAGGAAGGAGTTGCTTCGGAGAATACGGTTGAGGCGCTAAGGGCGGCGATGGCATCGATTCCCGAAGGGGCGGAAAAGCCTCAGCTTTTAGTGTTTGTTCTCGATGGTTCGGAAGAAGCGCCCGAAGAAATGGCTGAAGTTTTGAAGGAATTTGATGCCGAGACCACGGTTTGGCGAGTTGCGGCCAACGAGGATGGTAAAGTTTCGGTCCGCGCCTTTTTGAAGAACCGGATGCGTTTTGGGACCTATCCCGAAAAGCGCGATGGCGAATGGGTCTACGACACGAAGATCGTCCTTCTCGACCAGCATCTGCAGATCCGTGGAATTCCTGGTTCCAATGAGGGCTGGGCCTTCGGTCTTGTTGCCGGAATGGAAGAAAAATTTGAGGCTGCGAAGATTTCGGATCCTGACAAGGAGCTTAGGCCTCTTCCAATGACGACCGAGCGTTTGACGCAATTTTTGATCGATTCGATCACTTACCTATACGAAAATCCTGAAGAGAAAGGCCAAAAATGACTGAGAAGAAGCAAATAGTCCTGATTTATAGTGTCGTCGCGATCGTCTGTTCGCTGATTATTGGAATGTCGGTGTGGCTCTCGACGCTCAAGAAGGACCAAGATCAAAATCGACCCTATGCCGAAGATGTGGGCAAGGTTGAGGTGACTGAAATTATGAGCCTTGAGAGAGATCTCGATCTGGTGAAACAGGACGGTGGCGAGGTGAAGATCTCCGATCTCAAAGATAAGGTCTGGGTTGCGGCGCAATTCCATGCGATCTGCCCGATGTGCGCCCAACGGAACGGGACGCGACTTCTGCAGGTTTACGATCGCTTCAAGGATAACCCTGATTTCAAGGTGGTCTGTCTTTCGATCGATCCAGAAACGGATACGCTGGAACATCTCACCGCCCTTGAAAAGGGGCTCGGTGTCGATGGTGACAAGTGGTGGTTCGTGAAGGCCGAGCAGGAAAAGATGCGTGAATACATGCGCTTCGAGATGCTCTTTGGTGACATTTCGGAACGAACGGACCCCGTAGAAATCGAGACGAAAGGAAAGTGGGCGCACGACATGGGAATCCAGGTCTATCGCGGCGATACCCTTCTTAAGAAATGGCATGAAGGTCTGCCACTGGAGCAACTCAATGCTATCGTAGCGACGGCTTTGGATCAACTGAAGGCTGACGAGAAAGAGTGATGAACGAGCGAGAGAGTTATTTGAAGCAGCCTATTCTGGGAAATCGGGCGCGGATGCTCAAAAAAGGGGTGTGGGTCATTACTATTCTGGTCCTTCTACTCGTGGTGGCAATGCGGACGCCCTATAAGATTCCCCTGCCTGATGGCGTCGATCTTTACTTTCTTCCCAAGGTGCACGCGGCCTTGAATTGCCTGGTCGCGGCTTGTCTCTTTGCTGCTCTGTTCGCAATTGGGAGAAAGAAGATCATTTTGCACAAGCGCTGCATGACTGCTGCGCTCGGCTTTTCGGGCCTCTTTCTTTTGAGTTATGTGGCCTACCATTTTACGACGGTGGAGACGAAGTTTGGTGACTTCAATGCGGATGGAGACGTGAGTGATGCTGAGAAGGCAGAGGCTGGAATACAGCGCACGATTTACCTCGTTCTTCTCTTTGTTCATATCTTGGCGGCGGCGGTGAGCTTTCCGCTCATCTTGACGACTTTTGTTCATGCGTGGACGAACAATTTTGAGAAGCACCGAAAGCTGGCCCGGAAAGTTTTCCCGCTTTGGCTCTTCGTTGCGGTGACCGGCCCGATTTGTTACTTCATGCTGCAGCCCTACTATGAGTTGCCTGAAGTCGAGCCAGAGGTTAGTGAACAGCGATGAAAATTCTGAGCTACGACGACTCCGGCTACGCTCGCTTTGTCAAGAAACTCAAGCGTCGCGCCATCCCCACCGATGATGTGCGCGAGTCGGTGACTACGATTATTTCCGAGGTCGCGAAACGAGGCGATGCCGCTCTGGTGGACTTCGCAAAGAAATTCGACGGGGTGACCCTCAAGAAATCCCAGCTCCGGGTCAGTGATGAGGAGCTTGCGGCAGCGCTGGCACAGGTGAGCAAAGAGACGAAAGCAGCGGTGGCAGCCTCTCGCAAAAACATTCACGCCTTTGCCGAGCGCTCGATGCGCAAAGACTGGTCCTACAGAAATGCCGAAGGTGCCGAGGTGGGGGAGCGATTTGTTCCTTTTGATCGGGTGGGTATTTACGTTCCGGGAGGAAAAGCGCCCCTCGTTTCTACCGCACTCATGACGGGTGCTTTTGCGCAAGCTGCTGGCGTGCCTGAAATTATTGCGGCAACACCTCCGGGAGCTGATGGCTCGGTAAATCCTGATCTCCTTTACGCGCTCTCCGAAGCGGGGGCGACCGAGATTTACAAGATGGGGGGAGCGCATGGAATTGCGGCTTTGTCTTTGGGAACGAAGTCTATTGCTCCCGTCGATAAGGTGTTTGGTCCTGGAAATAAATTTGTCGTTGAGGCCAAGCGGCAAATGGTCGGAGCAGTCTCCATCGATCTTTTACCCGGACCTTCGGAAGTTCTCATCGCTGCCGATACTTCCGGGAATCCTCGTTTCCTCGCTGCTGATCTCTTGGCGCAGGCCGAACATGGACCCGATAGTGTGGTGGGCTTTGTGACGACTTCCAAGAAGCTCCTCGCGGATGTGCAAGCTGAGGTCAAAAGACAACTTGCTGGTCTGCCGAGGAAAGAGATCGCGAAACAAGCCTTCAAGAAGGCGGGCTTCATGCTGCTCGTGAAGTCGATGAAGGAGGCGATTTCTATCGTGAACGACTGGGCTCCTGAGCACCTTGTTTTAGTCTCGAAGGACGAGGACAAATGGCTCGATCAAGTCAGGACCGCTGGTGCGATTTATGTCGGAAACTACTCCGCGGTCGCAGTGGGGGATTTCCTCGCCGGGCCGAGCCACACTCTTCCCACCGAAGGAAGCGGTCGTAGTTTTTCCGGTCTTCGGGCCGACCAATTTCAACGTCGGGCCAGCGTGGTGCGCATGGATCAAAAGGCGCTGAGGAAATCACAGAAGCACGTGGAGCATTTTGCAAAGATGGAAGGGCTTTTCGGGCATGGAAATTCGGTGACTCTTCGGGCAGAGGACTAAAAATCTTCCTGCTTTCGGATCCGCTTTTCAAAAAGGCAGGTGCTCTTGAAGCCCGCGTCCTTCAGGAGCGAGACCCCTTTCTTGAAGTCTCGGGCCACTTCGGAGGGGGCGTGGGCGTCGGAGGAAAGGGTGATGGGGATGTTTGCGGACGCTGCGAGTTCCAGAAATTCAAACGAGGGGTACTGTTCGGCGCAGGGTTTGTGGAATCCGGCGGTGTTGAGTTCGATGGCGGCATCGGCATCGAGCACGGCTTGCACTACTGGCTCGTAGAACCTTTTGAGATCGCCTTTGGGGCGATAGGCGAACTTTTTGATGAGATCCGGGTGCCCGAGAAAATCGAAGAGGCCACTTCGGGCCATTTCGGCATATTCCTTCCAGTAGGTTCCCCAGGCCTCGTCGACATCGGTTTCCATCCAGCGCCCGAGCCATACGGGATTGTCGAAATCCCAGCCGTCGAGGTAGTGGACTGAGCCAATGAGATAATCCCAGTCGTAGGCGCGGTGGAGATTGACGATCCATTCGTGGCAATCAGGGAGCCAATCGCATTCCAGCCCAGCTCTCACTGGGATGCGGCTGTCGACATGCTTCCGGGCCCGCTCGATCCACTCGAAATACTCAGGCAAGTCGCTCGTGAGCATGCGCCAGTCATCAAAGGGCTCGGGGGTTTGAGGGGCATGGTCTGAAATACCATACTCACTAAGGCCCGCGGCGAGGGCGGCATCGAGATATTGTTCGGGCTCTCCCACAGCGTGTTGGCAAAGAGGGGTGTGGGTGTGATAATCTGCGGGCATAAGTGCTTTGACGTTGTCGCCGGACGCTTCCTTATACTAAGTTCCTCCCAAGGCGCAAAGCCCTACCTCTCATGTCCGATTCAGCCCGTTTATTTTCTGCTCCGAACGCCTTCACCAAACCATTGTTTGACCAACTGAAACGGCATCCCAAGCGGATTGTTTTTTCCGATGGTGAAGATCCCAGGATCCTTCACGTGGCTGAAAGAATGGTGGAGCTGGGAATCGGTGTTCCGATTATTCTTGGAAATCGTGGTCGGATCCGGGCAATGGCGGCGGATCTAGGTGTTAAGATGGACTTGGTAAACGTGATTCAACCTGATCTCGCTTCTGATTTTAAGCTCTTCTGCGACCGCTTGGAGCGTATTGAGCGTTATCGTGGCATTACCGGAATTAGTGCTGCTGAAATTATTTACCAGCCGGGTTATTTTGCGGCCATGATGGTGCAGTATGGTCAGGCGGATGCCTGCCTGAGCGGAAACATCTCGACTCCGGCCGGTGTTTTCCGTCCCTTACTTCATCTCATCGCTCCTGATCCGAAAGTGGAGCGCGTCTTTGCAGTCTCGATTCTCGTTTCCGAAACTCTTTCGAATTTTGGCAAAGATGGAATCCTTTTCCTTTCTGACTGCGGTCTTGTTGCTGAGCCCAACGTGGAAGAACTGGCTTCGATTGCGATCGAAACCGGGAAATTGGCAAGGCACTACATGTGTCGCCGAGTGCATGTCGCTCTCTTGAGTCATTCGACGAAAGGAACTTCGACAACGGCTCCCGCGCTTAAAGTTCAGGCAGCGACGGCGCTGGCGCGTCAGAAGGTGTCCGCACTGGACTTTGATATCGATGGTGAACTGCAGGCTGATGTGGCTCTTGATCCTTCGGCTGCCGAAATTAAGCTTCCTGAGCAAGAGCGCAAGGATCCTGTGGATGTCCTTATCTTTCCCTCGCTGGATGCGGCTCATATATCGCTCAAGCTTCTCCAGCATCTTGGTGGGGCGCAAAATTACGGGCAATTGATTTGCGGACTCAAGCGTCCGGCAGGCCAGGTTCCACGGACCGCGAGCGAGGAAACGATTCTCGGAACAGCTGCCGCACTGGGAGTGGAAGCGATCAAGTTCCACGAGCTTTATCCGAGAGGCTAGTGCCCCAAAAAAAGAAACCCCCGAGTGCGAACACTCAGGGTTTCCGAATTCAGGGGGGGACTGAAAATTTCGGTATTTAGAGTTTCTTTCGAAGATCGTCATACTCCTTGCGGAGTTTATTAAGTTCAGATTCGCGCTCGGAAATCTGATCAAGAAGATCAGCGAGTTGACGAAGAACTCCGGAGTGATTCGGTGCGATCCGAATTCCAGAGCCTGAGCTCATTACTGCTCCACCCTGGCGAACCCAGTTGTGGATGGTAAGTTGAGTGATCTCGAAATTCTTACTTGCGTTAGCAACTCCACCGCGGCCATGAGTCACGTTGTAGTCATTTACCCAGTTAAGAACTTCTACTTTCTCTGCAGCGGTGTATCGTTTTCCTTTTTTACTAACCATGTTTTTAAGTTATTTATTCCACGGGGTTGGGCAAGTAGAAATAGTAACTTTTACAAAAGATTGCCGACTATATTAGGATATCTAAGAGTTTCGAAAGGAGATATGTGGTATTCTTGGCTTCCTCCTGGACTTTCTCTCTAGCAGTGTAGCCAAGGTATCCAATGAACGTATCTACAATAGATTGGGTCTCTAAGTCGCTCACGCCATCTCCAATCATTACGATGGCATCAGGGTTCTGTTCTCCTTTAATTTGAGAAATGATCTCCGGCTTCCCTCCATTTCTGGTGGTGGGATAATCTGAATCAAAGCCCGAATAGCTGCCATTTTCTGTAAAATAGAGTGGAACGGCCTCGACTCGGTTAATGCCAAGCTCCTTGGCAAGGGGCTGGATGCAGGCTGTAAATCCTCCTGAGATGATGATGCACTCCCAGCCATTTTGCTGAAGCGTGGCGATGGTAGCTTTGGCAGTGGGCTCGATGTGATCGATGTACATTTGCCCGACCTGTTCACACTGTTGTTGAGTGGGTTGAATGAGTTCCAATCTCTTGCCAAACACCGCTTCGACGGCGATTTCACCATTCATTGCTTGACTGGTGAGGTCCTCAACCTGCTTAAAGACATCGTCTCCGGCAAAGCGTGCGAGCTCGTCGACGCCTTCGATGGCAGATAGGGTGGAGTCGCAATCGAAGGCGATTATTTTCTTCATAGGGAAATGGTGACAGAGGTGAAAATCGGAGTGAGGTCGAAAAGAGTCAACATATCATTGTTTCGCAAGCGAATGCAGCCACAGGAAGCCGGTTGGCCGATCAAGTTTTCGGCATGGGTCCCATGGAAGTAGATGTAGCGCAGGTAGGTATTCTTATTCTCTTCTGCAAGCCCAGCGAGCCAGAGAATTCGAGTGAGAATGGCGTCATCGCCGGACTTGCCTTGCCAAACTTGGCGGGGGAGGCGGCCTTTGAAACTGGTAAAGAGAGGAGCACCCTCTCCAATTTTCTCGCGGACGATGAATTGTCCGGTGGGTGTTTTGTTCGACCCTTCTTTAAAGCCGATGCCGTTGGCTGCAGTGGATACTGGAGCTTTGAAAATGACAGTGCCTTCCTTGGATAGCTTTACTGTCTGTTCGGATATCGAGACCTCGATTCGTAGATCAATTTCAGGCCGTTTGTGGCTCTCTGGGTCGGGTATCATCGGAGTCTGGTGGGGTCTGCTTGCGGTTGGGTTGCTGGGGACTCATCCCGAGCTTATCGATGAGAGCGAGATCTTTTTCCACCGCTGGATTTTTGGCGGTGAGAAGCTTGTCTCCGTAGAAGATAGAATTGGCGCCGGCGAAGAAACAGAGCGTCTGACCTTCTTCGCTGAGGTTGGTGCGTCCGGCCGAAAGACGCACCTTGGCTTTGGGCATGGATATCCGTGCGATTGCGATGATCCGAACGAGTTCAAAAACATCGACCCCTTTATTTTCGGCCATTGGCGTGCCGGGCATCGGCATGAGCGAGTTGATGGGGACGGATTCGGGTTGCGGGTTAAACTCGGAGACGACTTCGAGCATGCGGAGCCGATCCGAAGTGTCTTCGCCGAGTCCGAGAATGCCGCCACAGCATACGGCCATTCCGGCGTCCTGGACGTTACGGATGGTGTTGAGGCGATCTTGAAAAGTGTGGGTGGTGACGACGTTCGGATAGTATTCCGGTGAGGTGTCGACATTGTGATTGTAGGCTGTGACGCCGGCTTCTTTGAGAGCGACAGCTTCTTCCGGGCCGACTTCACCGAGAGTGACGCAGACTTCCATCCCGAGCTCTGAAACGTCGTTGATGATATCGAGAACTTGGTCGAAACGTTTGGTCCCTGAGCGGACTCCGCGCCAGGCTGCTCCCATGCAGAAACGAGTTGAGCCGCTATCGCGTGCCGCTTCGGCGCGCTTCATGATATCGCATTTCTCCATCAAGCGCTCGGCATCAACACCGCTTTTATAGCGGGCCGACTGGGCACAGTAGGAGCAGTCTTCCGAGCAGCCACCGGTTTTAATGGAGAGGAGGGTGCAAAGCTGCACTTCGGCGGCGGGCCAATTCTCTTCGTGAACGGAGCGCGCGCGCTGGATGAGTTCGAAAAGGGGGAGCTGATAGAGGGCTTCTAGGTCTGAGTAGATCATCGGTGAAGGAGAGAACGTTATTTAGCGGATCCAGATGTCGGATACGGTGGGGAGTTTACCAAAGGTGAGAGCGGCGTAGTCGGTTTTTCCACGGGCACCGATGAGCTTGATGCCCAGCTGGGATTTCCAGACCTGGCTCATGCTTTCGCCAGTGTGACAGCCATAGCTCTGGCAGGTGGCAAATTTATTAAAGGCACCCCGGCGCACTTTGCGGAGATCGCGTTCATGAATCCATGCTTGGCTGACAGCCATGACGGCACTTCCGTAATCGAGAAGGAAGCAGTGCTTGTTTGAGTGGCCGAAGAAATCAAAATTGATGATGTCGCGCTGTCGGTTGATCGCGGCGATGGCCTGGTCTCCCGTGCTAATCCAGATGAGCTTTACTTTGCGCTTTGTGGCCTGTTTCTCGATCCAGATGGTGTAAGGCTGGCTGTCTTCCTGACCACGGAGAACGTATCCCGGACGATAAACGATCCAAGTGATGGAGGCATCTTTTCCGTAAGCACGGTGGAGTTCGTCCATGCGCATGGTGGAAGCGCGGATAAAGTTGGCCCACCAACGATCATGGCGATCACGTTCGACGCGAAGATTCTCCCATTTGCGGAGCGCCGGGCCGCCACACAGGATGACGTGTTTCTTTGCTGAGGCAGGAAGACCAAAGGCGAAGAGTAAGAGGAAAGCCCAAAGTTTCATCGGAGATAGGATGGCGCGGAGAGAGGATTCGATCAAGAACGGACCGCCGCGATCAAGGTCTCGAGGGCATTCTCGAGTCGATCAGTTTGAGTGCCGAAGTTGATGCGGACGCAGTCTCTATGCCCAAAAAATGCTCCGTCGGAGAGATAGAGTCCAGCGTCTTCGGCCTTTTTGGTCGGGTTTTCTATTTCCAAGGGACGACAGTCGATCCATGCCAAGTAGGTGGCTTCGATGTCCGGGATGGCGATTCCGGGAAGAGCATTCCGGAGTGTTGAAGTGAGTAGATCACGATTTTTGCGGAGGTAAGCAAGGAGCTCTTGCCTCCATGGTTCGCCGTCTTTGTAAGCAGCTTCGGCCGCATAGTAGGCGAGGCAATTGATTTCGGCGAGGGTGTGACCCTTGGCCGCATTGAAGCGCTTGCGTACTTTTTCATCGGGGATCACTGCGAAGGCGTAGCCTAGTCCGGCAATGTTGTAAGTCTTGCTGGGAGCGAGAAGGGTGATGGTGCGCTTGCGGAGTTCGTCGGGGAGATTGAGGGCCGAAAAATGAGGCGTATTTTCTTCATCGAAAATGAGATCGCAGTGGATTTCATCGGAGAGGAGAATGAGGTCATGACGCTCACAGAATTCCGCAAGCTGGGTGATCTCCGCGGATGAAAAGGCACGGCCTAGTGGATTCGCGGGATTACTCAGGATGAAGATTTTCGTCTTTGGAGTCACCGTTTTTTCCATGGCGTCCCAGTCGAAGGACCAAGAGCCGTTGATGAGGCAATGGTCGACTGTTTGAAGTTCCATTGATGCGTCACGATGAATTCCGAGGAAGGGTGGATAGACCGGGGTGCAGGTCATGACTGCGTCTCCTGCGCTGCCGAAGGCGCGTGCGCCTAGCGAGAGGGCCGGGACCAGTCCACCGAGGTGGACGATTGCCTCCTCTGAAACTTGCACGCCGATACGACGTTGCAAGTAGTCCAGGAGAGTCTCGATCAGTGAAGCGTGTGGAACACCGTAGCCAAAGACGCCATGGTCGACTCTTTTGCGAAGGGCTTCGATCACTGCAGGGGGAGAGGTGAAGTCCATATCAGCGACCCACAAAGGATCGAGATCGGGACGGCGGTCCCATTTCAAAGACCCTGTTTTACGCCGGGTAATTGCCTCTTCAAAATTGGCCATGGGAGTGACTAAACACAATTGTCGGTGAATGCAATCGAGACAGTTCTAACAGGATAATCTAACACTTTCTTCGTGATTACGAAAATTCCTAAAAATTCAACGATGGAGATGTGAATAAATCGTAAGGTTAAGATCTTGAAATAGTAAAGGTTTCTGTAGTATACTTCGACATGCGTTCTGTGGCACGACAGATAGAGTTTGGATTCCACCCAGTGGCTTCTGAGATTTTGGAGGTAAAATCTCAAGATGATGTGGGGATTGCCGAAGCGTGTTCACGCTTGATGGGGATCGATGAGGAACTGACTGCGATTTGCTCCCGGCTCTGTCTCATGCTGGACCTTCCGGATCTTGCCGCACGTGTCGGAGTGGAATGGAACCCCCGCATGAGATCGACAGCGGGAAGAGCCACCTGGCCTGTGTGTCTGATCGAACTGAATACCCATCTTCCCAATATTTCGCAGGAGGAGGTGCGCCGCACCTTGCTTCATGAGCTGGCTCACCTGGTTACTTATGAGCGCCTGGGTCATGGCAACTGCAGTCCGCACGGAGAACAGTGGCAGCAGGCATGCTCCGATCTCGGGATTCCGGGCGAATCCGCCACGCATCGTCTGCCACTGCCTAGTCGGAAGGTGAAACGGCAATGGAAATACCTTTGTCCATCCTGTGGTTCTAAGATTGAGCGGGTCCGCCGCTTTAAAAGCCGGGTGGCCTGCTACCAATGCTGCCAGGATTCGAAAGGTGGATACTATGACGAACGCTTCCGCTTGGTAGAGATCAGCCTTACTTGAATTCGGGCAAGAGCCTGACGACTTTTCTGCAAGAATCTAAGAACCCGTGAAGCGATTGCATGGTCCGGATCTTCACGCCTCGTTGTGAGATTCCCATGGCCGGGCATCCTACCATCGGGACCGCCTATGCCATCTTGAGCCAGAGTCTCTTGGCTCCGAAGAGTAGCGAGCGCCTTATTTTCGATCTCGGAGTGGGGCCCCTTTGCGAGTTGTCTGGTGCGCTGCGGGCTTTCCGATGGAAAGGGAATCATCAATGAGCAGGGATTTGAGATGGGACGTCCGAGCTACCTCTTTGCAGGGGCTGTTGCAGAGGACGGTGAGGTTTCGGAAGTGCGCATTGGAGGGGACTGTAGCAACTGGAAACGAATGAGTTGGCCAAGATGAACATCGTCAGCTAAAAAAATGCGAAAATTCTCGATTGGAATAGTCGGCTCGAGACGTATTGATATATTCATGCTTCAACTTTTGTGTTTTGCGCTGCTGCTTTCGTGTTTAGCGAGGGCGGAAGAATTTTCGTTTCGGGAAGGGGATACCGTCGTGTTTATAGGGAATACTTTTGTCGAGAGGGCCCAGCAGTTCGGGTATCTCGAGACGGAGCTGGCTTTGGCTGCGGGTGTGACCGAGGTGCGTTTTCGGAATCTTGGATGGAGTGGGGATACCGTCTTTGGGACGGCGCGGAGCTATTTTGGGCCGCCGAAGGAGGGCTTTGATCGTCTTAAGAATGATCTCACAGCGATCAAGCCGACCGTGGTGATGGTTTGTTATGGCGCCGTGGCGGCGTTTGAGGGGGAGAAAAAGAAAGACGAGTTTATCGCGGGATATGGCCTTCTTCTCGACATGATTCAAGGGGCGACGGGCGCACGTGAAGTTATTCTGCTGTCGCCACCGCCTGCCGAGACGCTTCCGGCACCAATGCCTAAAATGGCGGAGCAGAACGGACGGCTTAAAATTTATCGGAATGCAATTCGTGAGTTGGCGGCGAAGAGGAGGCTACGCTTTGCGGATCTCTTTGAGGCGATGAGTGGGAGTAGTGAGGGGCTTACGGAGAATGGGCTTCACTTTGGAGAAAAGGGATATGCGGTGGTGGCACCGAAGCTGGTGGAAGCGATGGGGCTGAAAGCGGTTTCACTGAAGTCCGAACAGCGCGATGGCTTGAGGGAGAAAATCATGGAAAAGAACAAGCTCTTCTTTCAGCAATGGCGACCGTCCAATGAGACTTACTTAAGGCTTTTTCGAAAACACGAGCAGGGGCAGAATGCCAAGGAGTTGGACGAGTTTGATGCGATCATCGTGTCACGCGAAGCAGAGATTATGGAACTCAAAAGTAGAGTGATGGAGGTGGCGCAATGAAATTAACGGTCTTTTTTCTTATTACGACAATTGCGCTGCAGGCCCAGAACGGGTTGCGCGATATCCCTGATCCGGATCCCGGGAAGCAGGAAGCTTCCTTTAATCTACCCGAGGGGATGGAGATCAATCTCTTCGCCTCCGACCCCATGATTTCCAAGCCGGTTCAGATGAATTGGGATTCGGAAGGACGTCTGTGGCTGGTGTCGAGTGGGATGTATCCACACATCGTGCCGGGTGCGGAGGAAAATGATCAGTTACTGGTGCTTGAAGATACGAATGGCGATGGAGTTGCTGACAAGCGAACCGTCTTTGCCGATGATCTTCACATCCCGACGGCGGTGCTGCCGATGGATGGGGGCGTTTATGTCGCGAACTCGACCGAGATTCTCTTTTTAAAGGATACTGATGGTGATCTGGTTGCGGATGAGCGGCGGGTGGTGCTATCGGGTTTTGGAACCGAGGATACCCATCATTTGGTGCACACCTTCAGTCAGGGGCCTGACGGAATGCTTTATTTTTTGCAGTCGATCTACATCCACAGCCATCTTGAAACTCCTCACGGGGTGCGGCGTTTGATGGGTGGTGGAGTTTGGCATTTTCGACCGGAGACGCAACAGGCGGAGGTACTCTCGAAGGGCCTTGTGAATCCATGGGGCTTCGTGTTCGACGACTACGGGCAGTCATTTGCGACTGATGGAGCAGGAGGTGATGGGATCAACTTCATCTTTCCACGAGCAGTAGGGGTGACTTCGCCAGGAGCCAAGCGAGTGATTCGCGGCTTGAACCCGGGACAGCCAAAATTGTGCGGTCTGGAGATTCTCTCGGGGAGTCATGTGCCTGAGAGTTTGCGTGGAGTGATGATTGCACCGGATTTTCGAGGGCATCGTATTAATAGCTATGAGCTTTCGCCGAAGGGGAGTTCGTATCAGTCGACGCAACTTGAAGGTTTTCTGAGTAGCGCGCACCGGGCTTTTCGTCCGATCGATGTTAAGATGGGACCTGATGGTGCGGTTTACATCGCCGATTGGTATAACCCGATCATTCAGCACGGCGAAGTGGACTTCCGTGACAAGCGACGGGATCATCAGCGTGGGCGGATTTGGCGAGTGACTTTTAAGGACCGTCCTTTGGTGAAGAAGGTGAAGATCGTGGGCGCGGAAACGGAGGCTCTGCTGGCGCTATTGACGTCGACCGAGCGGTTTCAACGTGATTTTGCGAAGCAGGAGCTGAGACAGCGAGGGCAGGAGGTCCTTCCGGCCTTGAGAGCATGGACCGCGAAGCAAGTGAATGAGTCGGCATTAGTGGAAGCAATGTGGACCTTTCAGTCCTTGAATGTCACTCCGGTGGAGCTGGTTGAGAAGTTGGCGAACTCCAGTGATCCTCGTTTCCGGGCGGCCGCTCTGCGGGTGGTGTATCATCGTCATCACGAAATTCCCAAGGTGGATCAAATGATTGAGAAGGCGGTGGGGGATGAGAATGCTCAGGTGCGGCTTTGGGCAGTCAGTTGTCTCGCGCAGCGCCCGGGTAAAACGTCGGTGCCCTTTGCTCTGAGGGTGCTGGATCAGCCAATGGATGAGACCTTGGACTTTGCTTTGTGGTCGATTGTGCGGGAGCACGAGCGGGAGTGGGTTCCTTTGTTTGAGTCGGGTGAGTTGACTTTTAAAGGGAAGTTGAAGCATCTGCTTTTCGCGATTGCGGCTTTGGAGAAGCCCTTGAAACTCGATGGAGTTTTCGTAGGGCTAGAGGATGGGAATCTTAAAGGAGAGGAACGCGCAGGTGCGATCTCGACGATTGCGAAGGTGGGATCGGCACAGGATTTGAGCAGACTGTTTTCTTTGTCATCTACTGATGTCGCAATTTTGGATGCGTTGTTAGAGGCGAAACAGATTCGGAAACTGGAGCCTCATCAGGGGAAGGAGAAGATTTTGGTTCCGTTGCAGTCTCTCAGGGAAGAGGTCTTTTTGCGGGCGGCGGTGTTGGCGGGGATGTGGAAGGAGCGGGCGGCTTTTGAGCCGTTGAAGGCGGCGTTTTTGCAGGACAGCAATGCGCGGTATCCTAGACGTGGAGGCGCGGAAGGGCTGCGGAATTTTGGGGGAGCGGAAGTGATCGCGCTCTTTGAGAAAGTGGCGTCTGAAAGTCCGACGGGCTACGTGCGGGTAATGGCGATTAAGGAGTTGGCATATCTTGATCCGAGTCGGGCGGCGAAGGGGGCGGTAGAGATATTGCAGAAGAGCGAGTTGAGTTCTGATGCTGGACAGCTGTTGGATGTGTTTTTGAGGAATGGGAAGAGTTCTTCGGCTTTGGCGAAGGCATTGGAAGGGAAGGCTCTTCCCCGGAAGATTGCCATTCTCGGTGTGCAGAAGGCGGGGACGACCGGGAAGCCGCCGCAGGATTTGATCAAGGCATTTGAGAAAGCAGGTGACCTCAAGCCGATGGCGCAGCAACTGGGCGCGGCAGAGATGCAAGCGATGGTGGCGCGGGTTCAGGGTGAAGGCGATCCTCGCAAGGGGGAGCGAGTTTACCGGAAGGCGGAACTTCAGTGCATGGTGTGTCACGCGATCGGCGTGAGTGGAGGGGTAGTTGGGCCGAATTTGGTCAGTATTGGAGGAAGTGCGCCAATTGACTATTTGGTGACTTCGCTCCTCAATCCCAATGACAAGATCAAGGAAGGGTATCACACCACCTTGGTGACGACTCGTGATGGGAACTCGCACACCGGTGGATTGGTGAGCGAGGGCGATCAGGAGATCACGCTGCGCGATTCTGCGGGTGGATTCATCAAGATTGCCAAGGCGGATGTGAAATCGAAGATCGTGAGTCCGGTCTCGATGATGCCGCCCGGACTGACTGCGAGTCTCCGTGAAGATGAATTTGTCGATCTCGTACGGTTTCTTTCCGAGTTGGGGAAGGATGGGGAGTTTCAGGTGAGTTCCCGGCCCTTGGTGCGAAACTGGAAAGTGTTGCAGCCCCATGCCCGGACCAGGGATCTGATAGGTCATATGGGGCCGAAGATTTTTGCGGAGCGTTTCGCGGGCTATCAATGGGCTCCCATGGGAAGCATGGTGAGTGGGGCGTTGCCTGCCGATGAAATGCCGAAGGTTCTGGGTCGGGGAAAGAATCGCTATGGAGTCGCGCGTTTTGGACTTGATGGCGACGGAGAAGGTCCAGTTATTCTTAAGATCAACGAAACGCAGCTGATGCATCTTTTCGACGGGGAAAAGGAGATTCCTCTTCCTAAGAAGGGCGCGGCCTCGATTGAAGTGCCGGCAGGAGGTGATGATGAACGGTTCACGGTGTCAGTGAATTCCGTCTATCGTTCCGCTCCGGTGTTGATTGAGCTGGTCGAAAAGAAATGAAGGTTTCCTTCTCGTGAGTTCTTTTAAATTGAGACATTTTAGTAGTAATGAAAGTAGTTAGTCTTCTCTGCCCGTTGGGGCTCATTTTAGTTTTAGTAGCGGCGCGACAAGAGGGAGGAGACCCGATTGAACGGCTTGTGCTGAATAAAGGAGTTTATACCGAGGGTGCCTCTTTTGGTGATGTGAATGGAGACGGAGCGACCGACCTCTTAGCCGGTCCATTGTGGTGGCAGGGACCTGATTTTAAAACCTTCCATCGCTATCGCGCCGGTGAGGCGGTGCCCGCGAAAGGCTATGCGCACAATTCGTTTCAGAGCTGGGTGCGCGACATGAATGGCGATGGGAGGGCTGATCTCTTTCAAGTGGCCCACGATGGAAACTTTCATCTCGATCTTTATCTTCAGCCGGAGACGGCATCGGAAGAGTGGCCCAAGTATCGTGTGGTGACGAAGATGGGGAATGAGTCGCCCGAGTTGGGAGATATCACCGGCGATGGCAAGGAAGAGCTGATCGCGATGCAGGGAGGTAAGGTAGGTTTCTTTTCACCTGATTGGAGTGCGCCGGAGAAACCGTGGACCTTTCATGCAATTTCGGAGGTGCGGACGAAGTCGCCTTATTACCACGGTCTTGGATTTGGGGACCTTAATGGAGATGGGCGAGTGGATGTTTTAGAAAAAGGGGGCTGGTATGAGGCGCCGAAGAACCCACTCAGCGGAGAGCTGTGGATTCTTCATCCCTTTCTTTTTTCCGTCAAAGGTGGGGCGCAGATGCTGGTCTACGATGTCGATGGAGATGGGGACAATGATGTGATCTCAAGTATTGCCGCTCATGCCTGGGGATTGGCTTGGTTTGAGAACGATGACCTGTCCTTTACGAGGCATATGTTGATTCCTGAAGAGAAGAAACCGGGTGTCGGAGGGGTGGTGTTTACGCAAGCGCATGCGCTGGTTGTTGGCGATTTTAATGGCGACGGGCTCACTGATTTCGCGACCGGTAAGCGCTACTGGGCCCACAATGGAAACGACCCCGATTCAGCAGGGGCCGCGGTGCTTTATTGGTATGAACTTCAACGGAACGATGGTAAAGCCTCCTTCGTCCCGCACTTGATTGACTCCGACTCCGGAGCGGGAACCCAGCTTGCCGCAGCCGATATAAATGGTGATGGGAAGACCGACCTTGGAATCGGAAACAAAAAAGGCGTTTACGTTTTTCGTAGCCGCTGAGATCCCTCGATATTTTATCCTGAGCCTATTTTACTAATGGTTAAGAAATGCTTCATTCGTATCGTGGCGTGCCTCGCTGTCTCTAATTCCTTTGCATCGGGCAAGCCGCCCAATGTGGTGATCTTTCTCGCCGATGATCAAGGCTGGGGAGATTTGCGGTTGCACGGAAATACCGACATCAATACTCCGAATATTGATTCTCTGGCCAAGGATGGAGCCTCATTTGATCGCTTCTTCGTGTGTGCGGTTTGTGCGCCGACGCGGGCCGAGTTTTTCACCGGGCGGTATCATCCCAAAACCGGAGTGAGCGGAGTCTCGACGGGAAGGGAACGTCTTAATATCGATGAGTATACTTTAGGAGAGGCCTTCAAAAAGGCGGGCTACGCAACTGGCGCCTTTGGTAAATGGCACAATGGAACGCAGTATCCCAATCATCCCAATACCCGGGGTTACGACGAATTCTACGGATTTACCTCCGGCCATTGGGGACACTATTTCAGTCCGGCTCTCGATCACAATGGGCGAGTGGTGAAGGGTGATGGCTATATCACGGATGACCTGACGACAAAGGCGATGCGCTTCATTAAGAAGCAGACTGAGACAAAGAAACCATTTCTGATCTACTTGCCGTATTGTACTCCTCACTCACCGATGCAGGTGCCTGATGAGTTTTGGAACCGGTTTAAGGATAAGAATCTGAAGATGGTTCACCGGGAAGCAAAGAGAGAAAAGCAAGCCCACAAGCGGGCGTCTTTGGCAATGGTGGAGAATGTCGATTGGAATGTCGGGCGAGTGCTCAAGCAGCTTGAGGACCTTGGATTGGAAGAAGATACCATCGTGATTTATTTTTCTGACAATGGTCCTAACGGACATCGCTGGAACGGAGATATGCGAGGCAAGAAGGGCTCCACTGATGAAGGGGGATTGCGAGTGCCGTTTTTTATCCGCTGGCCGGGTAAGATTCCCGAAGGGCAGCGGGTGGCGAAGCTTGCCGGCGCGATTGATATTTTTCCGACGCTTGCCGCTCTCACGGGGATTCAGCGGGACGAGCCGAAGTCGATTGACGGGGTGAGTTTGAAGCCATTGCTTATGGAGAAGGAAACGGAGTGGAAGGAACGGACGATTTTCTCGACTTGGGCGAATCGCTTTTCATTGAGGACTTCCCAATACCGACTCTCGGATAAAGGGGAGCTATTCGATATGATTGCTGATCCGGGACAGCGGAAAGATCTGTCGAAGAAGCACCCTCAAATCGTCGATCAATTGAACGCTGAAATGGTTCAGTGGAGAAGCACTCTTCCAAACAAGGGGAAGCGAATGACAATTCGTCCTTTCCTCGTTGGCTATCCTGGTGGGATCGACAACCAATTGCCAAGTCGCGATGGCAATAGTGAAGGCGGAATCAAGCGCTCGTCAATTCATCCGAACTGTTCCTTTTTCCTCAACTGGACAAAGCCGGAGGATCGCATCTTCTGGAAGGTAGATGTTGTGACGGCCGGGGAGTATGAAGTTGAACTCCATTACACCTGTCCAGAGAGGGACATTGGCTCCACGATTGAATTGAGTTTCGGAGATCAAAAAGTGACTGCGCGAGTGACCGTCGCCCATGATCCTCCCTTGGTTGGCGCCGCCCAAGATCGATTTGTGCGTAACGAATCGCTGGTGAAAGATTTCCGTATCTTGAAAATGGGGAAGATTAATTTGCCGAAGGGAAAAGGACGTCTGTCACTCAGGGCACTTGAGATCCCGGGGTCGCAAGTGATGGATGTGCGCCTCCTGAACTTGCGCAAATAGGGATTTCTTAATTTTGTTTCTCCGGTCCCTCCTTTTGAATCATGTCTCATTTATTTGTGCGCGAATTAGCACGGAAAGGAACCGGGTGACACTATAGCGCTGCTATTCATGAGGTATTCGAACACGGCAATAGGATGTTCAAAAATTGTCTGCAAAATCAGAGGGTTAACTGCTCTATTTGGGAGTGGCTTTTGATCTGACCTCCAAAAACTGGACTATTTGAGATGTTAGGTTTGGGTTCGTAGAACCTAAACTAAGACATGAAAAAGAAG
>JAPKCM010000131.1 GCA_028822935.1 Akkermansiaceae bacterium | reverse complement strand
TTGGCATCTCCGAGGTTGGCGACGTGGGAGAACATTTCCAAAGAGTTGATGAACTTGGCTCCAGATTCGGCTCCACCTTTGATTCCGAAGACCACGACACTGCCACCTTTTCCGCGGAGATACTTTTGGTTTTTGGCAAACTCGGGGTCGTCTTCGAGACCCGGGAAGCGGACCCACTCGACTTGCGGGTGGTCCTTGAGATACTTGGCGACCGCGAGGGAGTTTTCGCAGTGACGGTCCATGCGGAGAGGAAGAGTTTCGACGCCCTGGAGGAATTGCCACGAGTTATCGGGCGAGATGCAGGCACCGAGATTCCGAAGTGGGCCGGTGCGCATGCGGAGAATGTAAGCCAGGGGAGCGAGCATCTCAGGGAGATCGTGTCCCCAGCGGAGGCCGTGGTAGGAACCATCGGGCTTGTCGAAGAGGGGGTGCTTGCCGCCAGTCCAGTCGAAACGGCCGGAGTCGATCACGATACCGCCAAGTCCGGTTCCGTGTCCGCCGAGCCACTTGGTGAGGGAGTGGACGACGATGTCGGCTCCGTGATTGAGGGGGTTGGTGAGGTAGGGCGTGGAGCAAGTGGCGTCGACAATGAGAGGAAGGCCGTGGGCCTTGGCGATCTCGCCGACGGCGTCGAGGTCGGTGACTTCGAGCGCGGGATTCGAGACGGTTTCGCAAAAAAGGGCGCGCGTTTTGTCATCGATCGCGTTGGCGAATTGCTGGGGATCCTGGGAGTCGACGAAGCGGACTTCGATCCCGAGAGCAGGAAGGATATCCTTGAACTGGGTGTAGCTGCCGCCGTAGAGATTTTGGGCGGAGACGATGTTGTCGCCTGCTTCCGCGAGGTTGATGATGGAATTGAAAATGGCTGCGGTGCCGGAAGAGTGAGCCAGTCCCGCCATTTCGTGAGCGCCTTCGAGAAGGCAGATGCGCTTCTCGAGCACATCGGTAGTGGGATTCATGAGGCGGGTGTAAATATTACCTAACTCTTTGAGTGCAAATAAGTTAGAAGCGTGCTCAGTGTCCTTGAAAGTGAAGGCAGTCGTCCGATAGAGGGGGACAGCGCGGGAATGGGTTTCGGAATCAGGAGTGTGGCCACCGTGGAGGCAGAGGGTTTCGTGTTTCATGATGTAGGGATCATTAGCATCGATTTCGAGCCATGAAAAGCGAGAGCTCTAGGTTGCGGGCGCAATTCTTTGAAAAAGGAGTGCGAGAAGGGCGAGTCCCGGGCCGATGACGAGGAGGGGGGCGAAGGCCATATTTCCTGTCAGGGTGCCTACGAGCGCGAAGGGGCCGATGAAGAGGTAATCGACAAGGGGAATGGCAGCGAGGGTGCGCGAGACAAACTGCCCAATGTCTTTCGTAAGCCTCACTTTCTTGACGCAGAAGGAAAGGACGGCGAGGAAAAGAATAAGGGCAGGGAGGGCAGGCGCTTGAACGAGAAGGAGCATCACCCCGGAGGTGAAAAGGGCGGGGGCCGAAAGAAAAATGACGGGTACGATTTTTTGTGACGAGGTCGGAGACGGTGCCGATTCGTTTCGAGCCATCAGAGAAATCCCCAGGATGTAAGATCCCAAGCTCAGAGCCAGCAGGACCAGGCTCAAATAGAGCTGGGGATCCAGGGTGGTAAACTGTTTCCAGGTGAGAAAGCTGAAGGCGCAGGCGGGGTAAATTAAGGCCCGAGCTCCTGCCATGAAAAGAAAGCTGATCGGATGGACCTTGTGCCAGCGCGTGTAGGCAAGGATGCAGACGACGATTCCCGCCGCAAAAACGGCAAAAGTAGTGGCAACCAGAAAACCAAGAGCCAGTCCGCCGATCAGGAGAGAAAAGGCGAGCGTCCCAATCGTCCCGCGTTTCCAACGTCCCGAGGGAATAGGTCGATCATCGCGATTCTCGGCATCATAGGCTGCATCATACCAGTCATTAAGGAAGCAGCCTCCCAGATAGAGACAGGAAAGGGACAAGGCGATCAGTCCGAATGAGGGCATCTCGTGCCCTTTAAAGCTTATCCAACCGAGAATCGTGCCCAAAAGCGCGTTCGACCACACCGTTGGGAGGTTCGCAAATCGACTCATCGCAAGGAGATCGACGAAGCGCTGGTAGGAAATCATCGGCGCGACTCTGCCCTCAGAAATGGCCCCCTGCAAGACCATCTCACGCCTCACTTGGCAAAGAACCCTTTCTCCTGTAAGTCTCCGCCCGTGGATACGCAATTACTCGTCGCTGACTTTGAAGATTGGCGCGAAACTGTCACTGAAGCGGTGGCACTTTTGGAACAGGGAGAAGTCGTCGCTTTGCCGACCGAGACCGTGTATGGCCTCGCGGCTTGTGCTTTTAATGCCGAGGCTGTCGCCAAGATCTTCGAGGTGAAAGAGCGGCCTTCGTTTGATCCTCTTATCGTCCATATTGGTCGAAAAAGTGATCTGAAAAAGGTGGCCGTTGTTCCCGAGGAGATTCGGGAGCTGGTTGATGAACTCATCGAAGCCCACTGGCCTGGTGCTCTTACCCTTGTTCTTCCCAAGCATGAGGATATCCCTGATCTCGTCACTAGTGGATTGCCCACCGTCGCGGTCCGCCTCAGTGCTCATGAAATCATGTGTGAAGTGGCTAAAGTCCACGGGCCAATCGCTGCGCCGAGCGCCAATCGCTACGGCCGCATCAGTCCGACCTCTGCGCAAGCGGTGATGGATGAACTCGGTGGTCGCATTCCATTGATCATCGATGGCGGAGCCTGCCGCGATGGACTCGAAAGCACGATCATCGCGCCCACGATGACTGAGAAGGGTCCCGTGTTGCGCCTTCTTCGGCCTGGTCCCGTTTCCAAGGAAGACCTTCGGCTCATCGCTAAAGTCGAGCGAGTCCGCAACAAGCCGGGTGCGACGGTGGAAGCTCCCGGGCAGAGGGCAAGCCACTATGCGCCTGCGACGCCTCTGATGATCGTGACGAAGCCGGGTGAATTTGTCCCCGAGGAGGGGAAGAAATACGGCCTTCTTACCTACCGCGGGTCTGGAGGAGCTTGTTTGATCGATCTTACTGATTGGACCGCCACTCAGACTCTCTCACCCGGAAAAGGAAAACTTTCAGAAGCTGCCGTGCGCCTTTTTTACTGCCTGCGTCAACTTGACGCGGCGGGACTGGATCTCATCGTTGCTGAACCTGTCGCCAACACCGGAGTAGGAGTTGCGATCATGGATCGACTGAAGCGAGCCGCCGCGGCCCATTCTTAAAGGTAAAGATGATCGCTCGACTCCTGCTCTTAAGCCTCTTTTTTCAGGGAGCAATGGTGGCGCAGGTCCGCATGAAACTTGCTGATGGCTTCGACTTCCCAGTGGGTAAGCCAAACGCGGATGGCTACTACAAGGCGCGGGGCCTGCGACTGACCCCGCCCGTTCACTTCGGCGAAGACTGGAATGGTAATGGCGGGGGAGACTCCGATCTTCACGATCCCATCTACGCCGTGGGCGATGGCGTGGTCACGTTTGCGGCTGATGTGCGTGTTGGTTGGGGGCGCGTGATACTCATTCGTCATGCTTATCGCGATCTCGGGACCGGGCAGGTCAAGTTTGTCGACTCCCAGTATGGTCATCTACGGTCGATGCTGGTGAAAAAAGGGGATATGGTGAAGCGAGGTCAAAAAATCGCGACGATGGGAAATAATCGGGGCATGTATGCCGCTCATCTTCATTTCGAAATCCGCTACAATCTTAAGATCGGGATGTGGCGGGAGAGCATCGTAAAGTCTCAGGAAAACTGGGCCGATCCGACTCAATTTATTCGTAAATATCGTCGCCTAAAGAAAGAATGGCGCCCTGTGATTGTTCCTACTGGAACTTATCGCGAATACCGCGGGCACACCGGTCTTTGAAAGATTTTCTCATGTCCAAGCAAAAGCTCAAACTCGCCTTTACCGTGGTGCTCGTTATCATCGCGGTTTACCTCAAGCTGAAGGATTCTACGAAACCTTCCGATGGCACCCAGCGGACGGAAAACGGTGAACTCGTTAGTCAAGAAGACGAGAAGCAAGGGAAGTTCTCGCAACCACACCGTCGAACCGGTCTTTGGGATCATCAAGGCAGTGATGGGCTTTCGTGGGTTCAGTCTGCGCGGCAAAGAGAAGGTCAGCGGCGAATGGACGCTGGTTTGCCTGGCCTACAACCTCAAACGCCTCCACGGGATGGTGGGAAGTGTGACGAACGGAGCAGGCGGCCCGAAATCGCCGTCTATGGCCAGAAAACCCTCTGGAATTCCACTGGTGAGCGACTGGCTTGGTGAAATTATCCATTCCATCTCTCCGCGGTCACTTCGCTTGCTCGCCGAGTTCTCCGCGGAACGTGCGCTAACTCCGACA
>JAPKCM010000082.1 GCA_028822935.1 Akkermansiaceae bacterium | reverse complement strand
ACAGGGGTTCGACTCCCCTCGCCTCCACCATCTTTCAAGGCTCAGGTTAACCCCTGAGCCTTAACTGTGTCCGGATTTAATGGGATTCTAGTTAATCTTAAAAATGTTGAGGAAATACAGTAAAAACTCTTCAAATGCAGGTAAATGCGTTATTTTATGCCGTCTCTCTACCAGCCCCGCCGCCCCCGCGCCTCGCCCCTTTGGCAGATCATTCACCATGGTTGGGACGACTTCCTCGGTTCAGTCATGTCGTTGACTTAATTCTATTCACGAAGTAGGTCATCATCCGAGGTGAAAAATTGACGATCGGGTCCAGCTGATCGGATTTCCATCAGTTTTCCTGAGAATGCGTGAAAGCGATAGGGTGTTTTCCAGCGGTCGAGAAGTTCCCCTTTTTCTGAGATGGCAGGGTGATCGGCAGGAAGACTGGCTGCGCCTTTGATATTACGCCCCGTGAGCGCAGCCGTGATCTCATCATTGAGACCGACAGGATTTTCTCCCAAGGAGCTACGGTGAGACCAGAGGAGTGTGTGCAGCAGGGAAAGGTCATCTTGGGGTGTGGTGTTCGGAGAATGAAGTAGGTCGGTTCCTGAGGCAGCGGGGAGCAGGGTCGTTTGTTTAGGGAATGACGGCGGGCGCGGCGGTGAGGTGCGTAGCGAAGGGTTTGCACCCTTCGTATGTGAAAGCTCCCCATCCCGTGAATCCGACGAAGCAGGCGAATCCTTCGCTACGGAGCCCGTAAGTTGCGGGTAGATCGACCAGAGCAAGAGCGCGGCGAGAGCAATCAGGAAGAATGTTAGGTAGACGCGCATTTCAGGGGGCGGGAGATAGGTGCCGGATGTCAGGAAAAGAATTTACAGGAAGTTGAGATTGGGGGTGCTGGTAGTCAGTGGGTCGTCGAAACGTGGGATGTTAGGTAACAAGGCCTCCATCGAGTTGGAATCGACACCGAACCAGTTGGCGATAACCGCTGAATACTGATCCACAGAGCTATCAGGGATGAGCCGACCGCGACTGCGGTGGGAGTCGATCGAGCCGGTTGTGTCACCTGTTTTTAAAGGTGGATAGTGACCGTAGAGGTTGCGACCATTCACCGGTCCTCCCATGACGATGGCGTGGCTTCCCCAGGCGTGGTCCGACCCTTCAGCTGTCGTCACTCCATTCGGTGTGAGGGTACGGGCGAAGTCGGAGGCGGAAAAGGTAACAACGTCTTCGAAGGCGTCCATCAGTGGGTCTTTGAGGGTGTTGCGGAAGGCAAGCAGGGCGTTGGAGAGCTCCCCCATGAGGTTGGCGTGGTCGTTGAGTGAGCTCTGGTGGGTATCGTAACCGTTGACTTGGACAAAAAAAACCTGGCGGTTATTACCCAGCGGGGTGCATCCGGCGATTAGCCGGGAAACCATTTTCAATTGATCTCCAAGCGCTGTCTGCGCTCCAGTGAAGTGGTTATCAAAGTCCACACCCGCAGATGCTGCCGCAGTGAGTGAGGCTCCGATCACACCCTCGGTGTCGCGGGCACGTTCCACGATTTTGTTATACTGATCCTCTAACAAGTTTTCATGGGTGAGTTTCATGATGTCCTCAAAGGCCTTGAGGCGACGGCCCGGGTTGGTGTTCTTGTAGCCGGAGGCGGGGTCACCGGTAACGTTGTAGGCATTTTCATAATTGTCGCCGTATCCCGAGAGCGACACGGCGCCTTCGGGGGTGACGGCATACTGCGTGACGCCTCCAGCGGTGCCAACCTGGAAGGAGTTGATGCCCGAGAGAGATACCGACATGGAAACCTTGCTGTTAGGATTGTATGAGGCGTTGAGCATTTCGGCGGCGCGACCACCCCAACCGCTGGAGAGGGGTTTATCGGCGATAGACGACTGCCACTGGGTTTGCTGGTCGGAGTGGGAGAAAAGTTGATGAGGGACAGGAACGGTTTTGTTAATGAAAGCGGCGCGA
Source organism: Akkermansiaceae bacterium (assembly GCA_028822935.1). Lineage (GTDB taxonomy): Bacteria > Verrucomicrobiota > Verrucomicrobiia > Verrucomicrobiales > Akkermansiaceae > SW10. The sequence goes on along the minus strand of JAPKCM010000082.1, from coordinate 13,872 downwards.
TCCGGAATGGGGTAGGCCAGCGTGCCGCAGTTGCAGACAAAGGCGAGGTCTCCTGCGTCGAAGAGAGTGGCTAGCGGCTGGGCGTTCGGATGGACTCCAATTTCTGGAAATACGCTGCCGTAGTGTTTTTCAAAAGCTTTGGTGGGGGTGTCTGGAACTCCAACAGGAACATTCAATGCGTGCAGCGTAGCTCGGTCCAGAGCGAGGATGCCGCGAGCGGCCTCGTAGTCGTTACGCGCCTCATCACTGGCGGGGTCGCCCATTGGAACAAGCATGTTGTGGGCGTCGTTACCTCCTGCAAGGAAGAGGCACACGATTGCTTTGTAGTCGGAGCTGGTATTGCCCGCAGCGCAGGCCGCTGTCATCAATCGCATTTGGGTCAGGGCATTCACCAGCCCGCTAACCCCGAGCGATGCACAGGTCGATTGTCTCAGGAAATCACGACGCGAGCGAAGATCTTCTTTTTGATGCTTTTTCATATTTGGCATTTTTGACCGCTATAGCCTTGGCGGAAGATGTTGAAACTTAGAGCTTACTTTTGAATCTGTGCCTGCGGTGCGGTGCTAATTAAGTAGGCGGAGATTTTTATGCGTTCCTTGAGCACGGAGGCTTGATCGGCATCATTGTCGTTGTCGTCGAGTCCGGTGGATTGCTTTGCCATGGTATCGATGATGATGTCGCGTGGGTTATCACTTCTAATGACTCCTGCTATGTGGCCACTGCCGTATTTCGCTTTCATGCTTCCGGTGCACAGTAGTAGGTCGAAGTGGTTAGCCAATGCAACGCAGGCGGCGTTGATGCTAGCGTCATCATCGAAGGTGCTGTCGGCGGACGTCACCTTTCCATCGCCGTCGGTATCCATGACTGTCAGGTAGGCGAGGCCAGCTGCGGTGGTGCCAGTGAGCTCCGTAGCTATGTGAGCGGCGGTGTTGCTGTAGCCATAGGGGTTATAGGTGGCGTTCGTGCTGCCCTGGTTAGGTAACGAGTTACCGGGGATGCCGAAGTTAAAGTAAACCAGGCCGTAGTGGATGTTGACGGCGGTGATGACCGATATCTCATTGGCGAGTTGGAGCTCGGGCACGCTCAGCCCGGCGTCGGCCAGCGGACCAGCGAGTGTGTAGCCTGGCAGGAAGTAGTTGAAGACGGTAGGGGAGGCGAGCGGGGTCTGACCCAGGGTAATGTCGGTTTTAGGCATGCGGATTCGGGTGGTGCCAACGGGAAACTTGGCGAGGTCTGCGGTAAAACGGGCGAGGTTGCTGGGCGAGTAGGCGTTGCTGGTGAGATCGGCGATGGACGTGTCGCTGGGATCGAGGTCTTCGAGAGGTAGCTGGCTTTTAGAATCGAGCGCTCGGGCGAAGGCTAGGGTATGGATCAAGGGCTCTTTTTTCTTGCCGTATGTGTCCGGGGCAGCGGCGTTGAGCGAGCGAGCCTCGTAGTCTAGCAGGATCGCCTTGAAAATGAGACCAAGGTTCCCGTTGGAGGATTTCCAGAGCTGGGTAATGCGGTAGATGTAGCCGGCAGATGGGTTGGATGTGACGAGGCGCTGAATGAGTCGGCGGCAGATGAAGGGTGCCATGTTAGGGTGAGCGGCCAGATGGTTCATCGTGGCATCAAGGTCGGTTTCACCATCGCCTCCGGCGCCAATGTTGAGCCCGAGTGTCGGCATGTCTTTTTCCAGAATGTCATGGAAGGCGGCGAAGTTAATCATCCGGTTCGACCACTGTGCTTGATGGTAACGGGCGCCGTATCCGTAGGTGAAGCTGTTGTTATCAACCACGGTGTCAGAGGCTGAGGGGGAGTTCTTTTTCCCAAATGACCATCCGGTGAACACGCGCGACATGGCGGCGATATCGTCCTGGAGATATGTCGGGTCAGGAAGTGCCGAGGCATTGAGCTTGAGCGATCCGTCCTCGTGAAGCTGAACCAGACCGATGGAAAAGAGCTGCATCACCTCACGCGCGTAGTTCTCATCCGGGGAGACGATCACTTCACCCGTCATGGAGTCGATAATTTCCTTCGAGTTTCTTAAATGGGAAAGATACTGCCCCATGATCGGGTGGGTGGAGACCCCTTCTAACAAATCTCGATAAGATCCGAAGGTGCCGTCCTTGAGCATGTCATAGTAATGAGCATGTCCGTAGTGGCGACCCTTTACGGTAGACTCTACCTCGGAGGTGACCAGGATTTCACTGAGAGCAAAGGCGCAGCGCTGCCGGAACTGGTCGGGCGCGTGACGGGCGAGTAGCCACCAGCCGCGCCGGCGGTTCGGGTCACGAACTTTGTAGATGGGGTCGTAGTCGGGCGAACCGGGGATCGAGGAGAGAAAGATCTGCTGGGCGTCGGCTGCGTGAATGTAGGGTTCGAGATCGGGAGAGGCGGTGGCCATCTGGGTATCAAGCCACGCCGTGTAGGCAGCGATGCGGTCACCGTTGTGTGGCGCGGAGATCACTGATGTGCGCAGCTCGGTGATCAGTTCGGCTGTGGGACCGAAGGTCGCCTGGGTCAGAAACCGGGCGATATCGCGGTCGAGCTCGTCACCGGTGAGTGCCTCAATGGCGGGAGGATTGGGAGGAATGACCAGGTCGGTGGAGCCGGTGGATAAAAGGTAGTCACCTCGGATTTCCCCGGCGGGGTTGTCGGAGGAGTGAACGTTGACGTAAAGAACCCCGGCCGCGAGCGCGTCTAACACGGCCTGATCGGTAACTAGAAACTGGGCGGCGACGATGCTCCACGGGTATTCGGTGACTTGCCCCATCGGCAGGCTCTCGACGTGTGGACCGGTGATCGGGTTTTTAATGTGGATATGCACCGCAGTCTGCGGAGTGGTCAGGCCATAGAATGTTAGGTTAACGCTGCCGATCTCGTTATCACCCTGCACGAGCACCGTGGAAAGGCCGGAGGCGGAGGTGATGACACCGTCCTCAGGAGATAGCTGGGCAACAAACAGGCGGGTATTCGCAAGAATATTGGTGGCATCGCAGACGCGCACCGAGGCGTTGTTAGAACTGCCGCCGATGGTGCAGGTCAGCGTCTCGGGCACTTCAATCAGAGTATCCGTAAGGGGGTGGCAAAAAACTTGCACACTGGAGGCTCCTGCTGGGATCGTGATGCTGCTAGTCAGGAGTGTGTTGGCGGCATCCTTCAGTGCGTAGTCAGCGGGGGAGGCCGATCCCTTGGTGGGATCAGTATGGCCGGAGAGTGCGAGGAAGAGGGTGAACGGGTAGGTCGTGTCACCGCTGCGGCTGATCGTAAGATTGGCAGGTGTGGCTTCTTTTTCAAAGGCCACGGGTGTAGTGGTTGCGATGGTGATTTCTCCGGCGTTGAGCGCATTGATTAGGGACTGTAGCGCGGCGATGTCGTTGTTGGGCGTGCCGGAAGAAAAGGAATCACCGTTGTTAGGATCGAACCCCTCCATCTGCTCCTCGGCCCAGTCCGAAATGCCGTCGCCGTCGGAGTCGATGTCGTTGGCGATCACACGGTAGAATTTTTTATCACCACTCTGTCCGGGAATGATGGTGGTCATCGAGTCGCCGGTGGCGAGCACAGGCAATCCGTGATCAACCCAGGTTCCCGGCTGGAGTTCGCTGGAGATACTCGGCTGGTAAGTTTTTCCTTTTTCAGTGGGGCACTCGATCGTGATATCTGTTCCGCTGAGGGTGGTGTTGCTGTTACGATGGACGGAGTTCGAATCACGGGGGTCAGTGCCCGCAATGGACTCATCGAAATTACTCCGGCTGTCGCCGTCCTCGTCCGCCGCCTTGGATGCCGTGTCGGTTACGAGAGAGGCCGCATTGTATTTTTGCTCCCAGATGTCGCAGACGCCGTTGCTGTTTAGATCGACTGCTCCGTGAACTTGGATGACGATCAAGAAAATCAAACTTAGAAATGTGTAAGACAAGCGCATGAAAAATGTTAAAACTTAAAGTTCTGCAAGAATCTACACGAATGGGATGATGGTTATATCGTATATTCAATACAAAGAAACAGAAAGCCGTGTAATTAAACTTTTTTATAAAATGCCTCCCCCTTTTTCACATCCCTTTGCTCCGGTCCAAAGACGGCTTCAAAGCCCTCCCGCCAGAGGCAAATTCCCAGCAGCAGTCGGAGGACGGAGAAACTTGCCTCGAGTTCCCTACCCTGCAAAGCTCATCTTATTTCAGAGAGATTGCAGAAAGTTGGGAAAACCATAGACTCCCAACTACGCCTCTTCAGATCGGACCAGGCGGCACCCTTCTCTCATCAGAATGATTAAGACCTCCCTCTCTCTCCTCCTTGCCGTTCCCCTGTTCGCCCAGCAACCTAATATCGTTGTCATCATCTCGGATGATGCCGGCTACGCCGACTGGGAGTTCATGGACGACTCCCTCCAAGCCATGAATCCCGGCCAGGCCCCCAGCCCGGTTCCCACCCCAAATCTAAATGCCCTCCGCAGTCGCGGCACCCTTCTCACCAACGCATACACTGCTGCGGTTTGCTCTCCCTCCCGAGCCGCCATCGTCACCGGTTCCTACCAGCAACGCATTGGTTACGAATACAATATCAACAACCTCACCGGCGCCACTGCCATTGACGGGCTCTCTCCCGATACCACCACCATCTTCGACCGCATGGGTGCCGAAGGCTACACCACCGGAGCCATCGGCAAATGGCACATCGGTGCCCGCGCCAACGACATCGGCCTTGGCAACCGCCCCGAGAACCAAGGGGTCGACGAATTCTTCGGCATCTGGAAAGGCTCCCGCAACTACACCATCGGCTCGACAACCGGATCAGGCGAACTCCGTGAAACCATCACCTCCCCGTTCTCCGATACCGTTCTGGAAACCACCGCTCCCTGGAACACCAGCAACAACTACGTCACCAACGCCTTCGGAATCGGTGCGGTGGACTTCATCGATCGACACTACGCCGACCCTGATCCCTTCTTCCTCTACGTCGCCTTCACCTCGCCACACGGACCCATCAGCCCGTCCCCCGATTTTAACGATCCGCGCCTCGCCTCCCTCACCGACACCCGCAAGGAATACGCCTCCATGGTTCTGACAATGGACAAGGAAATCGGCAACATCCTTAACAAGCTCAACGACCCCGCTGGCGATGGCTCGGTTTCCCTCACCGCCAACACACTTGTCATCTTCATCAACGACAACGGAGGGGCCAGAAACATCGGCACCGTCAACACTCCTCTCAACGACTTCAAAGGCTCGGTCTATGAAGGAGGCACCCGCGTCCCCATGATCATCGCCGGGCCGGGCCTCCCTTCCAATGAGATCTATCACGAACCCATCCACTCAATCGACATCGTTCCCACCTGTCTCGAGGCGACCGGCGCCACCCCTCCCACCAACATCGATGGCGTCAGCCTCATTCCCTTCCTCAATGGCACCGACCCCGGATCTCCCCACGAGGTCCTCACCATCCGAAGTGAATCAAAGGTGAGCGTTCGCAAAGGCAACTGGAAACTCACCAGAAATGGGGCCTCTTCCCCTTTCTCGCTCTTTGATCTTTCCAGCGATATCGGAGAAAGCACCAACCTCGCAGCGGCCAACTCCGAAGTCGTCGAAGAACTCCTTCGCGATTTTACCGCCTTCGAAGTGGGCGCCGACAAACCCCGCCATGCCGGGCTGGGAAAAAATGCCAACACCATCAATCTCAACAACCATTTCATCCTAAATCCCCAACCAATTGATGTTGGCCCGTTCACCACAAACCTCTCCCTCGTCGGAGGCACCCTCCTCAATGGCGACTTCAATGCCGGCGGCGGATCCGGAGCCCAAACCTTCGATCAAACCATCTCCTGGCAAAACATCGGCGCCGGCGCCGGAACCCTCAATGCCACCCAAACCTCGCTCAATGCCAACGGAACCCGTAATGGCATCATCGCGGAAACCGCTTCCCGCATCTTTGGTCTGGACACCAACCACACCCTGGCCACGGGTGAAATTTTCCAAGCCACCTATCAATGGCGGGACGCCTCAAACTGGAACGACGGCGGCGATAAGATCCGCATCAGCCTGTTCACCACATCCGACAATACCGTGACCGGCGCCCAAACCATCATGCAATCGCTGGACTCGGCACTCTCCACCGCGAACTCGACCTACCAAACAGAGATCGCCTTGTTCAACCCCGTCCCGGCATCAGCCAACGAAAAACGGCTATTTGTCTCACTCAACTCGGCTCAAACCGGCTCAGGCTTCGCCCGGCTGGAAGACTTCACTCTCGACCGAGGAACTCTTGGAGAAGAAGGCGGTGCCACCCCGCCCATCGCGCTCACCTGGGCCACCCAAAATGCCTGGATCGATCCCGGTACTTCATCGCCCGATACTTTCTTAAAACTCGACTCCTTCGCCAGTTGCGTCCTCGAATTCCCAACCACAAACAACTTTTCCTACACCGCCAGTAACAATCTCACCCGCCCCACCGGCCTCACCTTTATGCTCAACTCCCTGCGCATGACAGGGGAATTCGCAGGCGCTGCTCCGCAGACCGCAACCATTGACGGGAACGAATTGCTCTTCACCAAGAGCCTCTCCGACGTTCCCCCCAGCCTCGTGCTGGCAAGCACCGGACCAGAATTCGACTATCAAATCAAGGCCCCATTCGTTCTCTACCACGACCTCCTCATCTCGGGCGATGGCACCTCATCGTTCACCCTGAACAGCGAAATCAGCGAGTATCTTAATCCCGCAGGTTTGACCAAAACGGGATCCTCCAGCCTCCTTCTCACCACCAGCCCAAGCTACACCGGAACCACCACCATCAACGGAGGACAATTGATCCTCGCTCCCAATGTCAACCTCTCAGCAACCGCAGAAGTCGTGATGAATCAAAGTGGAATCCTAGGAGGAAACGGCACCGTCGACGCAAAAATTCGCGGCGCGGGAACGATCTCCCCCGGCCAATCAACCGGCACCCTCACCGCAACGAATGACGCCAGTATCGGCGCGCTGTTCATTGAGATCGACGGAGCATCCAGCGACCGTTTCGACGTCACCGGGCAGCTTGATATCTCCGGAGCCACACTCACCCTGATCAGCCTCGACGGCGGTTTCACCGAGCCCAGCCATCCTATCGCATCATACGGGACTCTCACCGGCCCCTTCGCCACCATCATCAACCTCCCCGCGGGCTACTCGATCGACTACGCCTTTGAGGGAAACCAGATTGCCCTCGTGAGCAACACCGACCCATTCACGGTCTGGTCACAAACCACCCACGATCTCACTGGAGAAGACGCCGACTTCAACGCCGATCCCGACAAAGACGGGCTCCCAAATGGAATTGAATTCACGATCGGATCAAACCCCACCACTGCTGATCAGGATATCCCCATCCAATTCCAAACTCCCGGGGGAAGAACGATCGTCACCTTCCCTCTCTCAGCCCAGGCAGCCTATCTGGATCCTGTTCCCCAGTTCTCAAACAACCTGATAACGTGGGACGACAAGATTGATGAAATGGAAGGCCTCGTTTCCATCGAAGAAGATTTCTACGCCCCCTCACTTCACAAGGTGACCATCGAATTCATTCATCCCTCTTCTCCTCGCCGCTTCGTCCGCCTTCACGTCTCCCGCTAGATCTCAATGGGAAATATCATCTTGTCGATAGGGTTGAAATTTCTTAAAAAGATGAAGTCATGATTTTGAGAGTTTTTTTTATCCCGCTCATTTTACCCTCTTCCCTCTTTTCTGCGACCCTTTACACTGGCTCGCCAAACAACATCTTTGATACCGGAAATTGGGATGCCGGACTTCCGGCAATTGGTAATCAAGGCACAATTTCAACGGATTCCGCTTGGCCCTCTAACAATGATCTCAGCGGGTGGGACCTCCTCCTGACCGGTGGAACTCTCGCCGACGAATCCACTTCATTCAGCACAAATGAAATCTACGGAGGAACCAAATTCGACATCCAAGGCGGTACCTGGCAACGAAACGGAGTCGTCCGGATCCACGGAGGCGCCGAGGTCACCGTAGGTAGCGGAGCTGCCACCATCGGAGGAATCGCCGCCATTTCAGCTGCTACCGGAGGCGGACAGGATGGCGGATTCAGCCTGAATGTATCAGGCGGCACCATGACGATGAACAACGTCATCAACTTCAACAATCAGGCCAACCTCAGCACCATCAATGTCTCGGGCGGCTCCCTCATCATGGGATACGGTGCTTCAGATCTTAGGACCATCGATGAATCCAACTCTCTCTTCAATCTTACCGGAGGCGCTCTGAGCTCCTACAGCCTGAACATGTCTGCCGCAGATAACAATATCGTGGTCACGCTGAGCGACGGACAATTCATTGTCGGCGTCGGTGGCTACAACCCGAATTCCACTGACGGCATTACCGACGAAAGAAACGTCAACTTTACCCCGGGGGGCTCTGCCACCTGGCAACTTGAAGGAGCCGATCAGGCACTATTTGAAGGGCTCTACACCAATGGCACCCTTCTCGCCGGCAGTGACAACTCCGCCCCCTTCGACTCAACCTTCCAGGTCTCCGGCGACACCATCTCACTGCTCGCCGTTCCCGAGCCATCCAGCGCTCTTCTTTCCCTGCTTGGCCTCGCCGCCTTTGTCCGGCGGAAACGCTCCTGAACAAGAGCCATCGTATTCTTCGTTTCAAATGGCTCCTCTTGTGACATTGGGGCCTTTTTTATCGCCATACTTCCCAACCTTCAGGCCCATGAGGCAACATCTCATCATTCTCTCCCTACTCAGCTCAGCTGCTTTGAGCGCCCAGACCACTTTCACGGGGACTCCTGACAACATTATTGACGCCCTCAACTGGGACAACGGCCTCCCCACCCTGACCCAGCAGGGAACGATCTCGTCCGATGCCACCTGGCCTTCAGACAACGATCTCGATGGCTGGGATCTTGTCCTCACCGGAGGAACCCTCACCGATGGCTCCACCTCATATCTCCTAAATGAAATCATGGGAGGAACTAAATTTGATATTCAAGGAGGCACCTGGGAACGAGGCGGAGTCGTCAGGATGCACGGCGGCGCTATTCTTAGTATCAACGGCGGCACTGCCAACCTCGGAGGAATCGCCGCCATTTCAGCGGCCGTCGGCGGCGGACAGGACGGTGGGTTCATCCTCAATGTCGCCAGCGGATCCATAACGATGAACAATATCATCAATTTCAACAACCAGGAAAACACCAGCACCATCAACGTCTCCGGCGGTAGACTCACGATGGGCTACATCTCACAGCAATCCCGGACGATCGACGAGGCCAACACATTCTTCAACATATCGGGCGGAACCCTGGAGACCTACAGCCTCCGCATGAGCGCAAATGATCCCAATATCGTTGTCACCGTCTCCGGTGGAGAACTCAACATCGGAGCAGGGGGCTACAACCCCAACTCACTCGACGGAATCACCGACCAACGGCATATCAACTTCCCCCTCAACAGCGCCGGCACCCTCACGATCACGGACGCCACTCAACTCATCTTTGAAGAATTCTACACAAACGGGACTCTCCTCTTCAATGGCTCCAACACAACTCCCTTCAACGAAGTTTTCTTTGTCCAGGGCAGTGCCCTCTCCCTCGGAGCCTCAGCTCAATCTATCAAAATTACCGACGCCACCTTCAATCACTCCACTAACGAAGTCACCCTTCGCTGGATCGACACCGGAACCACCTATCTCATTGAGGCAACCGATGATCTGAACTTTTCCAAAGGAGTCTCCGAAATCAAAGTCAATGAAACTGCCGACACCACCTCTTATCCGGGCGAGATTGCTTTCACCTTCACTGATCCCGGCACCGCTCAAAAGAGATTCTGGCGAGTCAAGGTCAGCTCCTAGTCTCTCAGGCCAATTGATGATTTTCGCATCTGGTTACAGATGCCCAATTTGGGCCGCTTGCTTTTCCAAAAACTGCTTTTAGCCCCATGAAACTCTTTCTCGTCTTCCTCACACCCGCAGCTCTTCTTCACGCCGCGTCCATTCCCCTCGTTAACCCCGGCGGAGAGCTCAACAATGGGATCGACCGCACCCTCGTCTCCGATCCCTCTGTCCTGGGCTGGGAAGGCACCGGTCAGGTCATCAACGACCGCACCGATTACGGAAACGGCGGTTGGCGCCTCACTTTTGAAGACGGCACAAACCTTTCCCAAACGACCACTCATCTCATCGAAACCGGAGCCTCCTATTCGCTCCGCTTCGACGCTGCCATCTTTTCCGACGGCGCTCCCAGCAGAGATTTCACCCCGGATCTTACTCTCATTGAACCGGGTCTCTTGAATGGTGATTTCAATGAAGACACTTCAACCGTTGATAGCCGGACATTCGCTGACACCCCCCTTTGGTTCAATCTCGGATCAACCGGTCAACCCCATCAGGCCACCCGCTTCAACCCCGCCAACACCTCGCTCGATGGCTCCCGCAATGCCGTCATCGCCGCCAACGAGCAACGCCGATTTGCCATTGATTCAGGGCACACCCTCGCGGAAGGAGAAGTCTTTCAAGCGAGCTACCAATGGCGGGATGCCTTCAATTGGAACGATGCCACGAACCGCATTCGAGTCACTTTGTTCACGACCGAGGCCGACCTCATCACCGGTGCCGCTTCCATCATTCAAACATTGGATTCAGACCTCTCCAGCATCGATGCCACCTACGAAACTCAAAACTCCATCTTTAGTCCCATTCCCGCCGCCGCCGCGGGCAAACGCCTCTTCGCTTCGTTCCAGGCCATCAATGGGGGCGGAGGATTTTCTCGCGTTGAAAATTTCACCCTGCAACGTGGCACCGCAGGCGGCAACGCAGGCGGCGCTCCGGTTGAGAGGAATTTCACCGCCGAATTTATCGTGGACAATGACGGTCCTCCCGAGGTCATCGCCACCCGCACCTACGACTTTAAGTCCAACTCGCTTGCCTCGTGGCATCATTACAACTTCGCGATCCAGCCCGGCACTCTCGATGCCCACGCGGGCAAGGCGTTCGGCATCCGGTTTCGCTCAACACCCACGGAAGCCACCAACTACCAATCGGTTGACAACGTCCGCCTCGATTTCTGGTCTGCCGACACTCCAACCGGAAATTTCTCAATCGATTGGGACAATACCCCGAATCAAGTTTGGCCCGGCCCCGGATTCTGGGGAAACCGTCTCCACGACTGGCAGGTCAACAATGGTCGTGTCAATTGCATCCTCGGAAGTCGCGACCGGCGCACCCTCCACAAGGTCGACACCACCCTGCGGGGCAATGGCGAAAACTTCTCACTTTCAGTCCGCACCGGTCGTCATGCCGGGACCCTCTCCTCCTCGGCTCGCACCGGCTTCCTCCTCGGAGCCGGACCAGGACTCGATTGGCGTGGCTCACTCCTCGTGCACGATGGCCTGGGACGGGACTTTGGCATCTTCGTCGGGCTTCGTGGAGATGGCCGCGCCGTTATTGAAGACCTTTCCAAAGGAGGAACCAACACGCTCGCGACAGGAGGAACCCCCGCTTCCTTCCCCGCAGAGGCCCGCCTCGATCTCACCGCTACTTACCTTCCTGCCCGTGGTCGCTACCAACTTTCTCTCACTGTCTTCGACCCGGAAAACGACCCCATAAGCACTGCCTCCGCCGAAGTGGATTCCGCGCAACTTCTCGGCTCACTCGGCCTCCTCTCTCACAAAGGAGGAAACGACGCCCGCTTCTGGTTCGATGAATTCTCCGGCACCGGCACCGCGCTCAACTCCGAGCCCGATCGCCATCTCGCCATCGTGGGGGCAATGTATACGTTGAGCCGCCAGACACTCAAACTCACCGCCCAGTTCCCCCCTCTCGATCTCGCTTCCACCCCTCCGGTCCGGCTCGAAATCAGGGACGGCGATGATTGGAACGAGATCTCCAACGCCGCCATCGACAACACCGATTCCCTTTCCTCTTATACGACCACTTTCAAAATCTCCAACTGGGACGACACCCGCGATACCGATTTCCGGATCACCATTGAGATCGACAATACCCCCTATTCCTGGACCGGTATCATTCGGAAAAACCCCGTCAATCAAGCACAGATCACTCTCGCTGCCACCACCTGCCAGCGCATCACTGATGGCCGCATTCAAGACAATGGCTTCGACTGGTCACCTGTCAGGCTATGGCAACCCAACACCCTCGCCTTCACCAATCTCGTCAAACATGATCCCGATGTTTTTCTCGCACTCGGCGATCAGATTTACGAAGGACAACCGACCCCGGAGGACAGCGGCAACGACTTCAACCGCCACCACGACTACCTTTACAAATGGTATCTCTGGGTCCTCCAGGCCCGCGATGTCACCCGCATCATGCCCACCATTTGCATCCCCGATGATCACGATGTCTACCAAGGCAACCTCTGGGGAGAAGGTGGCATCGCAACGAACAGCCAAAATTCCGGCGGCTACGAAGAACCCGCCAACTGGGTGAAAATGCTCGAGCGAACCCAGACCTCGCATCTCCCCGACACCGACCCCTACAATCCTGTTCAACCAGCTCCTCCAGTTGCGCAGGGAATCCCACCGTACTTCACCGGAATGATCTATGGCGATGTCGGCTTCGCGATTCTCGAGGACCGAAAATTTAAAACCGGCAAGGACAACCCGCCCGCCGATCTCAACCAACAATTCCTCCTGGGCACCCGACAAAAAGGTTTCCTCCGGGCTTGGGCCAACGACTGGGATGACCAAACGGTAAAGTGCGTCATTTCCCAATCACCCTTCGGTAACATCCACACTCATGCCAACAGCGGGTATGGCTTTGGACTCAACGACCGCGACACCCACGGCTGGCCCACCCATCGACGCAATGAAGCCTGGGAACTCTTGCGAAAGACGAGAATGTTCCAGATCGCCGGAGACCAACACCTCGCCACCTTTGCCCATCACGGAATCGAAGACCCGGCCGATGCCGGCTTCTCCTACACCGCCCCCGCCATCGGCAACTTCTTCCCGCGGGCCTGGGACCCCATTCACAACTCCGCTGGAAGAATCGATGTCGTGAATCCCTACAAAGGCGACTTCTTCTTCGATGGAAGCGGCACCCTCCCCTGGGGCCAACCCAACCTCACCTCCGCTTTCCCTCATCACGTACGGGTCCTCGGTGCCGGAAATCCCCACCAATATCACAATCAAACTCGTAACATCTCCCCCGCCAATCTTCACGACCGGGGAGCCGGATACGGCATCGTTCGGATCGAAAAAAATAGCCGTCAAATCACCTTCGAAACCTGGCCCCTCCACGCCGACCCGGACTACCCGAACACCGGATCCCAGTTCGACGACTGGCCCATCACCATCAGCCAGACTGACAACGACGGACGTATTCCTACCGGCTTCCTCCCCCTCATCGATTCCGGATATCAACTCGCTCCCGTCCTCTCGGTTTACAACGAATCGACCGGGGAGCTCGTTTACGCCATCCGCACCCGTGACAACCTCGTCCGCCCTCCCGTTTATGACAACACCGTCACCTACCGCGTCGTCATTGAAAACGGGGTTTCTACCATCACCCTCGAAAACCAAACACCTCTTCTTCCGGAACCGCCTGCCATCAATTCCTTCCGTGCGCTTGAACCCCGCATCTCCACCAGAGCAACCGCCACTCTTCGCTGGGATGTTAGCGGAGCCGAAACCCTCACCATCAATGGCGAAGACGTCCTCCCTTTCACCGTCGACGGCATCGGTTTCCTTCAGGTTTCCCCCGGGAGCGACACCACTTACTCCCTCACCCTCAATGGCACCACCACTGGCACCACCATCGTTCTTGTGTTTAATAAACCCGAGCCCGTTCTCTCAATCACGTCAGCCGCGAAAGACTCCGACGCTTCCTTCACCTCACTCATTCCACTCGATACCCGAATTGAAAATTTCGTCATCGAACAAAG
>JAPKCM010000130.1 GCA_028822935.1 Akkermansiaceae bacterium | reverse complement strand
GCCCCGGAAATACAGCGATGCTTCACCATGGGATCCGTGCTGATAGCGAAAGTAACGCCCACTACGGTGGCTGGGGTAATGATCTTGGTGACGCGGGTGTCGTGCCGGTTGGTGAATGGACCCACCTTGCGTTTCAGTATGATGGGACCGACAAGGTGGTCTACTTGAACGGAGTAGAGTCTGCGCGTGGTGCTGGTAGCCCGATGAGTGGGCATGCCTTTCCTGTGATCGTCGGCGGTCATGGCCGTGATGCTGCTGATCCTGCCGGACAGAGCTTCAATGGTCTTATCGACGAGGTTCGTATGTATGACTCGGTGCTTAGCGCTGCAGAGATCGGCGCTTTTGGAACGGCTGCTGTTCCAGAGCCTACCTCTCTCGGTCTTCTCAGTCTCGCCGGCTTGGCTCTTCTTCGCCGCCGTCGCTAGTCGACCCGGAGAAATATTGATAAAAGCGAAATTTACAAGACCGATCCTCTCTGAGAGGATCGGTCTTCTGCTATCAACGTTTGTGACGTTTCTTGACCATGCGCCTACTTATAACAATACCATCGTTTTCTTTCTTGTTGGTTCTTTTTCCGTCTTGTTCGGATCCTGAGGCAGAGACCAAAAATGATCCGGCGGATTCTGGGGATGCGATGGAATTCATTCAGGGATCGGTTTCCTTTCGTGAGCTGAATTCATCTTCGACGAGGGGAGAAGGGGAAACGCTTTTTCAGAGCCTGCCGGTGGCTGAGACGGGGATTGATTTCGTAAACTCGATCGTGAAGGACCATCCGATGCGCTACCTTTATGCCACCGAAAAAGTTTGCGGGGGTGTCGCGGTAGGTGATTTGGATGGGAACGGGATGCCGGATCTTTTTTTTACGAGCGGGCCGAACAAGAACCGGATTTTCCTGCAAACCAGCACGCTAAAATTTACCGATCATAGCGCACTTGCGGGAGTTGATGGGGGAGGTGTTTGGAGTGCGGGTGCTGCGATGATCGACATCGAAGGAGATGGTGACCTGGACATCTACGTGGCCAACTATGCCGCCCCCAACCAGCTCTTTATCAATCGAGGTGACGCGACCTTTGACGAGAAGGCCGAGGCATTTGGTCTGGCCCATCTCAGCGCGAGTCACATGCCGACATTCTGTGACTATGACCGTGATGGGGACCTCGATCTCTATCTCCTGACCAATCGCTTCCACCCTCCCAAGGGGCAGCCAAAATCCGAGGATGTTTTGCGGTTCAAAGTTGAGGGTGGAGTCGGCAAGATCAGTTTTTCCGATCCTACGCTCGGAAACTATTTTCGCCCGTATCAGGCGGGGAAGGAAGTAAACGGACGTCCCATTTTTAAGATTCAAAAAGTGGGCCAGCCGGATGTCCTGTTCCGCAACGATGGTGGGAAGTTTACCGATGTGAGCCGGGAAGCTGGAATCTACGGGGTCGGCTTTGGGCTCTCGGCAACCTGGTGGGACTACAATTCGGATGGTTGGACGGATTTGTGGATCGGTAACGACTTTGATGATCCCGACCGAGTTTATCGAAATAATGGTGATGGGACATTTACCGATGTGGTCAAAGAGGTGACGCCTCATACTTCCTGGTTTTCCATGGGGGCGGATTTTGCAGATTTGAACGGGGACAATCTTCCCGACTTCCTAATCGCCGATATGTCGGGCACCAACCATTTTAAACAGAAGGCCAATATGGGTTCAATGGGGGCCAAGGCGGAGTTTCTGCGCACCGCAAATCCCCAGCAGTATATGCGGAATGCCCTTTTTTTGGGAACCGGGGGAGAGCGTTTAATGGAGGCCGCCCACATGACGGGTTTGGCCAATTCGGACTGGACGTGGAATGTTAAGTTAAGCGACTTGGATTGCGACGGATTGCCCGATGTTTTTATGACAAACGGGATGTCGAAGAACTTCAATGAGTCCGACAATGCCGCCGTCCTGGTGAAGGCCGGGGAAACCGAGTGGGACCGCCATGTTCGTGCGGGGACCGAGGAATTGCGGGAACAGAATTTGGCATTCCGCAACGAGGGCGACCTTCAGTTTAAGAATGTCAGTCAGGAGTGGGGACTCGATCACGTGGGAATGAGTTTTGGAACCGTGCATGCTGATCTGGATCGCGATGGAGATCTGGATTTGGTCGTTTGCAATCTGGGGGAGCCTGTCACCGTTTATCGTAATAACGCCCAAGCGGGGAATCGTCTGCTAATTGCTTTGCGGGGATCCGGCGAGAATACCTTTGGAATTGGAGCCTCGGTCACGCTTGAGCTGACGGATGGAAGCATCCAGATCCGCCAGTTGGTTCCGGTGCGGGGCTACCTCGCCTCGAATGAGCCCCTCGTGCACTTTGGGCTTGGAGAAGAAGAGCCGAAGAGCCTCATGATAGAATGGGCCGAGGGCGATCGTCAGGAAATCACGGGGGTCAAAGCAAACCGTTTCTATACCATTTCCCAGTCGGATGAGGGCGCTCAGCCGGATCCAGGTAATTCGAAGAAGCCGGCCCCCATGTTTGTGGAATCGAGCGCCCTCGAAGGAGCGATCCATCAGGAGAATGAATTCGATGATTTTTCAAAGCAGCCGCTTTTACCCAATCAGATGTCGCGTCTTGGGCCCGGGCAGGCTTGGGGGGATATCGACAGCGATGGCGACGACGATTTTTGGCTTGGAGGCGCCGCCGGTTCTCCTGGAAGGATTTGGATCAATGAAGGAAATGGTGTCTTCAAGGTTCAGGTCTGTGCCGCGTTGCAAGACGATGCCGGGCATGAAGATATGGGAGGCCTTTGGTTTGATGCCGATGGGAATGGTTTCAGTGATCTCTATGTGGTGAGTGGGGGCTATGAGTTCGAGGGCGGTGACCCGGAGCTGGGTGACCGACTTTACTTGAATGATGGAAGTTCATTGAGCAGGGCGCCTGATGGGACCACCCCGAATTTAAAGGTCAGTGGTGGTGTGGTCGTTGGTGCTGATTTTGATCGCGACGGTGATGTTGATTTGTTCGTTGGAGGGCGGCAAATTCCCGGAGCATATCCGGAGGCTGCCACGAGTTCTCTGCTTTTCAATGAGGGTGGAAAATTTACGGAGGCGGATCTTAAGGTGACGGGTTTGATCACTTCAGCTCTCTGGTCTGACATCAATGGAGACGGCTGGGTCGACCTTCTCCTGACAGAGGAGTGGGGATCGATCCGGGTTTTCCAGAACCTAGAAGGTGAGCTCACGGACGTGACTGAGAGCAGCGGAACGGCGACTTTGACGGGATGGTGGAATGGCATCGCAGGTGGGGACTTTGATGGTGATGGAGATATCGACTATGTTGCGACCAACTTTGGTCTCAATACCAAGTATCACGCTTCTCGGGAGCGTCCCGTGTTGCTCTACTATGGAGACTTTGAAAATCGAGGACGCAAGAGAATCGTGGAAGCGGAGTTTGAGAATGATGTTCTTTATCCAGGACGCGGGCGGAGCTGTTCGAGTAATGCCATGCCTCATTTGAGGAAGACTTTCACCAGTTTCAAACAGTTTGCGGGATCTTCGCTCACTGACATTTACCAACCCGAGAAATTGAAGGATTCGATGAAGCTTGCGGCGACTTCTTTTGAGACTGGAATTTTCATGAATGAGACGCCTTCCGGTGGTTCTCCGAAGTTTGTTTTCAAAGCGCTTCCGCGGATTGCTCAGATTGCGCCTTCGTTTGGTGTCGTGGTGAGCGATGTGAACCAAGATGGAATCCTTGATATCTATCTTGCGCAGAATTTTCACAGCCCGCAGGTGGAAACAGGACGGATGGCAGGTGGTCTCAGCCAGCTTCTTCTTGGATCCGGAGACTGTAATTTTGAAGCGGTCGCGGTGGCGCGGAGCGGCTTGCTGGTTCCGGGCGATGCGGCAAGTTTGACTCAGGCGGATCTCGATGCCGATGGGGTTCTTGATTTTGTGGTGGCTTGTAACAATGGGCCGGCTTCAGTTTTCAGAAGCAATCAAGCTGCGGGAGCGAATCTCGCGATTCGTCTGAGCGGGGCGAAAGGAAATCCGACGGCAATCGGCTCACGCGTAAGATTGGAATTTGCGTCTGGTAAGGTCGCAACCCATGAAGTTTATGCTGGCGGAGGGTATCTGTCGCAATCGACCCCAGTCGTTCACTTTGCGATTCCAGAAGGGGAAACTGCGGTGAAGATCAATGTCGTTTGGCCGGAGGGGGGCCAAAGCGAACATCAACTTAGCCAAGATCATGGCGCTTTAAAAATCAGCCAGAACTAACTCATTGATAGAGTTCTAAAATTAGACTATTACTAGTTAAATCGACATCTTTTATGAAAAATCGACTCCTGAAATCAACGTTACTATTTTTAGTTGCAAACCTTTTCGGTTTTGGAACCTCCCAGGCGGATTTATTGGTTCACTACACCTTTGA
>JAPKCM010000129.1 GCA_028822935.1 Akkermansiaceae bacterium | reverse complement strand
AGAGTTTCTTTCCGGCTGGAAGAGGAACACTGAGAGGCTTTTTTGTTTTGTTGGTAATTTCCATGATGTTGAAGGACTCAAAAGAGTAGCAGAGAAGGGGTCCGAAGAAATTTATTTCTGACTTTGGCCGCAATTGTGCCGAAGATCGGAGACCGCAGTATGACTGGCAGGAATGGCAGTCGCTTAAGCAAGTAGCATTCGGACTCGGCATGTTTCTGTTTCAACGATGGGTTTCGTCAATTATTTGCGGAATTGCGATGGTGAGACCGTAGCAATTTTTCCAGGGAATGCTCCAGTAGACCCCCAGCCAGTGGATTGAGCGCATTGGCTGCCACGGGTTGTCGGCCACGCCGTGGAGGAGGTCACCCATGGTGGTGGCGGTGGTGCCGTTGAGGGGTTTGGCCACTGTAGTTGGCCGCGGGGGGGTGAGATTTGGGGTTGCCAGTGAGAGCCGCTCTTTGAGATCGACATCCGCCGTGACAGAATGTGCATCGATACCAAGGGCAATCTCTACGCCACTCAGGGCGGGGGGATCCACGTCTTCGACAAGGAAGGAAGGTTGGTGTGATCTCTACTCGGCAAGCGTGGCTAGGAACCTGCAGAAGGTCGACTTCTCAGGCGAAAGATCAAGAACGATGCGAAACTTGATGGTTTCCGTTCCATCACCGGGATGTTTGGCTAAAAGGGATCGCCAGACTTCTCTACCAGTCACCTTATCGAAAGCAACGGCAGTAGTGCCATCGCCGTTTCCAAGACAGATTAAGAGATCGCGATGCACAAGAGGTGATGCCGCGAATCCCCAGGTCTGGGTTTTCACCGAGAAGATCTTTTTGAAATCATGAGACCACTTCTCGTTGCCATCCTTGGTTGCGCGGAAAATGAGCTTTCCTTCACCGCCGAAGGGGTAGATGCGCTCTCCATCGACAAGAGGAGTGACCCGGGGACCCGCCGAATAGCTCATGGTGTAGGGACAATCGTAGGCTTTTTGCCAGATCACTTTGCCGGAGCGCGCGCCCTCGGCTTTCGCTTCGGGAGTGTTGAGTGCCTTGCGATCCATGACGAAAACACGATCACCGGCGACCGATGGTCCGGCACAGCCACGGTGGACGGGTGTGCGCCAGAGAACCTTGGGGCCGCCACTTGGAAACTTGTCGATAATCCCGGTCTCCCGCCAAACTCCGTCGCGTTGTGGGCCGAACCATTGCGGCCAGTCGTCTGCAATGGCAGAAGCCGAGAGAGTAATGAAGAGAAGTGAGGCTGATAGGAGAGATTTCATGATGCAGGAAAGATGAGGATCTTTTGCATGTCGGAGCCCCTTCTGCGAATCCAATTGCGTGGAATTTTCTTTTTGGTTTGGGTGCTGAACGTTGCGGTTGAGGAGAGGGGAGAGGAGTTGATTCGGGTGCGCCGATGGCAAAAGCTGTGCTCGGGGCGCTGCCTCCGAAAAACTCAACGTTTTTTTTGGTGACTGCGGAAGAATGAGTTTCTCCTACGGACGGAATATTAGGCATTTTAGGGCGGCCTGGGGGCGAAGATCTTCGAAGCCTGATGCCCGGGGAAGGCGGGTTTTGAGTTTGTAGTCAGCGAAGAGGGAGGTCAGGAAGGACACGTCGAGATGCGGGGCATTGAGGCAGGCGAGGATCAGGGAATCCGAGCCGGTGAGGTCCGGTAGGCGGCGGAGGATTTTGGCGTAGTCCTTCTCGGCGTAAAAGCTGCGCCCTTGGTTTGAGGGCGGGTCGATGATGATGATGTCGTAAGGGGCTCTTCGCTTGAGTTTTCCCCACGACTTGAAAAGATCGTGCGCGAGGTAGCTGGCGCGAGAACAGGTCGCCGGATCAAAGTTGAGTTGGTGGTTCCGCCTCCCCGTGGCGAGTGCCCGGCTGGCCATGTCGAGATTGATAACCTCCTTCGCCCCGCCCGCAATGGCGGCAACCGAGAGCGAACAGGTGTAGGAAAATAAATTCAGAACCCGCTTACCTGAAGCATGGCCCCGGACCCAATCTCGACCCGGTTTCATATCGAGAAAGAAGCCGTGGTTTTGGTTACGATCGAGAGCGATCCGATAGTTGAGGCCTTCTTCGTGGGCGAGGGGAGATTCAGGGGCTTCGCCGTAGACGGTGCGCTTGGGGGCCTTGGGTAGGTGGCGCTCCTGGACAACGATAGCGGTGATCTCCGAGCAGTCCTTCGCCGCTTTAATTAGACGATCCAAGATCGGGGTGTTGTTCTCTTTCTCCGCGTAAAACGTTACCAGTAATACCGGCGAGAACCAATCGATGGCAACGTGCTCCAGTCCCGGAAAGTATTCTCCTCGCCCGTGAAGCAACCGGCGGCATTCCTTGCCTAGATCATCAATCGTGGGGAGGCGGTCCATCATTTCTCTGCAGATGATTGATCAGTCTTTAATCAGCGCGGTCAGCACGCCGTGGAGCATGCGGAGCTCTTTGTGGCTGGCGTTGCTGCGGGTGACGAAGGTGCGGAGGCTTCGGATAATGTTAGGCTTTCGTTCTGGGGTTAGGAAAAATTGAGAGTTGTCGAGGGCTTGCTCGATCCGGGCGAGATAGGCGTTGGTTTCTTCGCGAGTCGCGGGGAGATCCGGGCTGACGATGGTGGCGGATTCAAGAGGGCTGCTTTGCCGCCATTCCCAACCGAAGAGGAGGACAGCTTGGGCGAGGTTCAGCGAAGGGAAGTCAGGATTGGTCGGGAAATGGATGAGCCGGTCAGCGCGTGCGAGAGTATCATTGTCGAGGCCGGAGGCTTCGGGACCAAAGAGGATGGCGGTCTTTGGCGGGGCTGTGGATTCGACGATTTCACGGACTGCTTCGCGAAGGTTGAGACCGGGAATTCTGAGGTTGCGCTGGCGGGCAGTGGCGGCGAGAACGCGCTGGCAATCGCCAATCGCTTCGTCGATGTGCTCGTAGATCTTCGCGTTATCGAGGACGATGTTCGCTCCGGCAGCTGTCGCGCGAGCTTTTTCGTTGGGCCAGCCGTCGCGTGGCCGGACCAGTCGTAGCTGATCGAGGCCGCAATTGAGCATGGCGCGGGCGCACATGCCAATATTTTCGCCCATCTGGGTTTCGACGAGGATGATGACAGGTGGGGCTAAGACGGGAGAGGGCATTTGACGGGAGTCTGGTTGGCGGCGATTACTGAGAAACGATGGATTTTTCGGAAAGATTCACCTGTGTCGATTGCAGGCAGGATTCCCACTTAGCGAGTCAGGCTCCCGCAGAGGGATGTGCGCTATTCGGGGAGAAACACCTTTGGGAACCTTCATCTGGGGGGATGCTAGTAGACGATTTGGAATTTCTAAAGTTTTAGATCGATGATCCTCACCCTTCATCTCGATGAAATAACGTTCTACGGGGACAATCGCTCCGTCGTTTAATGCCAAGAACGTTCCGGTGGCCGCTGGAGTCGTCGGGGCTTTCCTCGGTGAGTGGGTCCGGGCTTAGCGGCATCAAAAGAAATGTTAGAGCGTCGCGCAAACTTCGCGGGCGAGTTGTTCGCTGTAGGAATTAATCTTCCAATGGCCTGGGCTCCAGCCTTTGAGAAAACGGTGGAAATCAGTCCAGGCGAGAGGGAAGAGGGCGCGCCATTCGGCTTCGACATCGGCGGAGTCGATACCCGGGTGTTTGGAAGCGAGACCAGAACGGAGGGTTGCGAAGTAGTGGTCGAGGAGTTCGGACTCTTGTTGTGCGCAGGCGGATTCGTCGAGGCAGGAGCCGATGAAGTAGGCGAGGTCCTTCATGCCACAACCGCCACCGACGTATTGGAAGTCGACGGCAGCGACTTGGTCGCCCGGTTCAGAGAAGCAGAAGTTGGCGAGCTTGGCATCGCCATGGACGATGGTCTGGTAGCGGGCGTTGGTGAGGATGCTGTCTATGGCGGATGCGGCGTTCTTGAGAGGTGAGTCGTCGAGGGCTTCGAGTTCCTCGCTGCGCGTGGTGAGGTGCCAGTAGGTGCCGGTTTCCCAAAGATCTTCGGGTTTAGTACCCATGAAGGTGACGTGAAAGTGGGCGAGCCAATCGAGGCAGGTTTTGAGTTGGGTGGGGGAGACCGAGGTAAGGCGCGCGGGATATCCGGCGGCGTCGAGGTCTTCGAGGATGAGGAGGATCTCACCTTCGTGCTGATCGAAGGCGAGGAGTTCAGGGATGCGGCAGTCCGGTCCGCAGAGCTGGCTCCAGTGGCGATACCAGGCGGACTCGACCTGATAGGATTTGAGTTTTCGTTGGTGGGAGTAGTTTGAATTCCAGCCGCGGGGCTGGTTTTTCGTTGTGAGAAGCCGGATATGTTTGGCGATCACCGTGGAGGGAAAAGGGGAGGCTCCTTCGAGGCGGAGGCGGAGGATCTGGCCGTAGCCGCTCCAGAGTTCCTGAATGTGCTCCGTGACTTCCATCGCGGAGGCACCGGAGACGGAGCAGATGGTGTCCTTGAAACGTGGGTTCAGATCGCAGGTCATTGACAGTGGATAAAGGTGAGGATGGCGGTGGCGGGAAGGGGATCCAGTAGAAAAAAGGGGTATTTGCGGAGGAACGGAGGAAGTCTAAAAAAATTGTTTTTAGCG
>JAPKCM010000032.1 GCA_028822935.1 Akkermansiaceae bacterium | reverse complement strand
CTACCTTTTTCTTAGCTGCTTTTTTAGGTGCGGCTTTCTTGGCTACCTTTTTCTTGGCTGCTTTTTTAGGGGCCGCTTTTTTAGCTGCTTTCTTTTTGGTAGCTTTTTTGGCGACCTTTTTAGGGGCTGCTCTTTTAGCTGCTTTCTTTTTGGTAACTTTTTTGGCGACCTTTTTAGGGGTGGCTTTCTTAGCTACTTTCTTCTTAGCCGCCTTTTTGGCAGGCTTGCTTGCCGCTTTCGTTGCTACCTTTTTCTTGGCGGCTTTCTTAACGGGCTTCTTGGGAGCTGCTTTTTTGGCAGCTTTCTTTTTTGTGGTCTTCTTTTTGGCTGGCATGGCTTTATGCTTTTTAAGAGTCCGCGTGAGTGCGGACTTCTCTTCCGGCGTTAATACGCCAATCGAGATCAAGGAGAGCATAGCCTCACCGAGGCTTCCTCCGAAAGGATATTGTATGAGTTCTTTTAGTTTTGGCTCAAGAACAACTGAGCGATCTACCTCTGATTCGTAAATGTGAGCGCGCCCTTCTTTGCGACGTGAAGCCAATCCCTTCTTTTCAAGATTTCTGAGGACTGCGAGAGAGGTGGTGTAAGCGAGAGTGTCACCATAAAGAAAATCATGTACGAATGCCACCGTACTTGGACCCTCGTTCCACAAGACCGAGAGGACTTGTAGTTCTTGAGGAGTAGGGGGTTGAATGATACGCATTGTCTTTTTAAATGTAGCTGCCATCTAAAGAGCGGAACATTTTATAAAAGATCAAGGTTAATCTTTCTTTATGAAACACTCCGAGCCTCTTGTGGGAGCATGATTCACTCCGTTTCGAGAGTCGGTAGTTCCTCTCTAACAGGCGCTGGTGGTTGCTCGATCTTGGCTTCGATGTTTTTTAATTCGCGCCAAAAAGTATCGCTTGCCGGATGACCGTTGAAGAGCACTTTTCCCTCCTTGGATAAGAGAACTACGGTAGGAAAGGCCTGAATGCGAAGGAGTGATTCCATGGCTCCCTTTGAAGAATCGACTAACCATGAAGCGGCGCTGGCGGTCTTTTTCTCTTTGATGAAATCATCACCATCGGCACGTGATTCCGGAGCTCCAGAAAGAAGGACCGAGACGACGGAAATTTTATTTTTTTTGAGCTCCTTTGCGGTAAGAAAAAAATCCTCCATGCTCTCCATCGACTCACGTGCCCATGGAGACCAGAAGTGTAAGAGGATGACCTTGCTCTCTCCAAGGTGTTCCTTGAGTGGCTTCGAAGGCTTCGCTGGATCTTGTGAAACGAGAGTGCGGTTCATGTCGATCTTCAGTTTTTCCATGGCGTCTTTTAGGCGCACTTCATCGACTAGTTTTCCAAAGATTACGGATTGGGTAGGGGACAACCAGAAGGCTTCCGTGATGTGTTTTTTGAAGGTGGAGCGATCGTCTTTTTCGAAAGCCGCGATGGCTTTGGCATATTCCACGATGGCGAGAAAATCTTCGGGCACGGCAAAAGCGATGGAGTCATCGAGTGAAAACTTGCGGGCCTGTTCTTCAAGAACCGGGACGTAAGCTGCGAGATCGGTGTTGTTACCGGTGTCGACAATATAAAGAAATCTAGCTTCGACGAGAGTTTGCATGGGCACGCCGCCGGCGATTGCTTTTTTGTAGGCTTCTTCGAAGGATTTGGGTTCGCGTTGCTCGAAGAGTTGTTCGATGAGCAGTTGGGGATCTGGAGGTTCCTTCGCTGTGAGCAGTGAGCCAAGAAGGAGGGAGATGAGAATTACTTTCATGATAAAAAAAGACGGGCTGACCGAAGCCCACCCGCCTTAATTGAAGATATTAGATAAAGAACGTTAGTTTGCAGGGATGGTCAGTGCCCGTCCTTCGATGATGGTGTCGCCCGTGAGATTGTTTGCCTGACGAAGTCCATCAATGGTGACGCCATACTTTCGGGAAATTCCCCAAAGGGATTCTCCTTTGACAATGGTGTGGGTCCGAGCTCCAGCGGCTGGAGCCGGTGCTATTGGGACGTTGGTGGCCGGATTGTAGGGAGCGATTCCTGCAGGAGGATTGATCGGCTGATAGGGTGCTTCCGCTTCCGGAGTGTAAGCGGGGTTTGCTCCGGGCGCGCCATAAGGGTTTATCTGCGGCACACCGTAGGGATTTTCTGACATTGGAGCACCGAGAGGCGGAGCTGCAGGGGTCTGCTTCGGCGAGTTACAGGAGGCTAAAAAGCCAAGTGGGAAGAGGGCGAGCAGCGGGATGAAGTTTGCTTTCATGATGGGCAGTATAGGATAATCTTTTGGATTTGTGAAATAGATTCTAAAACGAACTACTTCGGTCGGTTCCCTTGAAGAGCGCTCGCTTTTCCCTGATTTGTCTTAAGTAACGCGAAAAAAACAGCAGCAAGCATCGTCTGTTTCCCTCGATACCTCTTCAATTGTTTGATTTCGCAGCTCGGCAATGCGCTCTCCCGTGAATTTAGTGAAGGCGGGCTCACAGCGTTTTCCTCGATGAGGAACTGGTGTGAGGTAAGGAGAATCGGTCTCTACCATGAAGCTGCCGGAGAGGCAGGCTTGGGCGGTCTCTATCACTTGACGGGCATTTTTAAAGGTTACGATTCCGGTGAAGGAAATGAGACCTCCCAGCAAGATGACTTTTTCGGCTTGTTCGAAGGGGCCCGGGAAGCAGTGGAAAACTGCCCGTACTGATTCGTGGAACTCGCGGTAGATTTCGAGGGCGTCATCGAAGCTGGCCGAACCTCTTTTGTCGCGAGTATGGATGACGATATTGAGGCCGTGCTTCCTGGCGAGTTGGAAATGGCGACGCAGAAAATCGCGCTGTCGGGCATGGTAGTTTTCATCGGTCCATCCTTCTGGGGCGGG
Organism: Akkermansiaceae bacterium; assembly: GCA_028822935.1. Taxonomy (GTDB): domain Bacteria; phylum Verrucomicrobiota; class Verrucomicrobiia; order Verrucomicrobiales; family Akkermansiaceae; genus SW10. The sequence goes on along the minus strand of JAPKCM010000032.1, from coordinate 50,996 downwards.
ATGGAAATAATCGAGGCCGGTCTCTCCGAGGGCTGCGACCTTGGGGTCATCGAGGTGGGGGCTGAGGAGAGATTCGAAGTCATCGCGCGTCTCATGCACATCACAGGGATGAATACCGAGGCAGGCGTGGACTTCGGGGTAGGTCCGGGCCAGGTGAAGATTTGTTAAAATGTCATCCTCGCTGGTGGCAAGGGTGATCATGCGCGTGATGCCATGATCTTTGGCATTCGCGATGATTTGGGGGATTTCCTCAGGAGAGAATTTGTGAGAACCGAGGTGGCAATGGGAATCGATCATGATTCGCTGGATTGCAGGTAGCTTCGTTCCTTAGTTAAAATGGCATAGGGCACAAACAGGAGGGCGGCAGCGAGCATGAGGCCGGTGAAGAACCAGTAGTAAGCCGGGCCTTCAAGCTTGGGTTGGCCGCCGGTGTATGTAGATTTAGTGATGGGTGAAGTTGCCGCGGTGACTTCATCGACCACACCGAGTTGTTCCTTTCGCTTTTCGAGCCAGGTCTTACGATCGCTCTTTTTCTCTGATCCGGAGCTCTTATCTGGAGCTCCCATGATGTAGCCTATATCCCATTGGGTTCCGGATTTCTTATCAGGTCCAGGGCTGGAGATGCGGGCCGTTCGACTAGCGAGGCGGGTGTAGGTTATCTTAGATCCCCACTGATCGGTGAGGCTTGAGAGAAGAGGGAGAGCTTCCGCGGTAGTGGGTAGAGTGAGGTCGTTATTCTCAGACCAGAGGGTGATGATGTCAGCGGCGCGGTCGAGGGTCTCCTCATCGGGTAGTTGACGCTTGGTAGTTTTTCCTTCCTTGCGGGTGACGATGATGTCGTCGGTGGTATTCATTTCGTTATCGAATCCGGGATGGGCATATTCGCCATCGGAAAGTTCAGCAGCGAAGGTGACAACGGGGTCCTCGACCTGAATGAAGGAATTGACGAATTCGGTGATCTGATTGCCGAAGGAGACCGAGAGGAGGAAGATCGCCATGATGAATGATTTGAGATTCCGGGGAGCCTGAGTGTAGGAATATTCGAGGCAAACGATAGAGACCATGATTTCGGCACAGGTCAAAATCAGATAGGCGAAGAACTGCCAGCCGATATTTGGGGTGGCTCCGTTTGAGATGGAAACCTGAATGAGCGCGATGACAGCGAAAGAGAGAACGGTGATGAAGAGTCCGGCACCAATCTTACGAAGCGGGGTGAGCTTAATAATTTTTCCTAACGCGGGGTATACGACGAAGGTGAAAAGAGGAACAAGCGTAAGAATGAGGACGGAATTGATCGATTGGATTTGGGAGGGGAGCCAGTCGATAATGAGGTGTCGGTCCATATCCTGCGATTGGAAGATCCAAGAAGAACCGGTCTGATCGAAGAGCGCCCAGAAGAAGGCAACGAAGAAGTAGAGGGGGAGGAGCCTTAGGATGACCCGGATTCCCTCCTTGCTAAAAAGTTCCCTTTTAAACTCCCGGGGTTTGGGTTGGATGTGGATGAACTTATTTCGGCCTAACCAGAAACAGAACGTGGCAAGGGCCATGAGGATTCCAGGGATACCGAAGGCGACGTGCGGGCCATACCATTGAAGAAACCATGGTGTCGCGAGCATCGAGATGAAGGCGCCAAGGTTGATTGAAAAGTAGAACCAGTTGAAGACCTTGGTGAGGAGATTTTGGTTGTTCGGTCCGAATTGGTCTCCGACGTGGGCAGAGACGCAGGGCTTGATACCTCCGGATCCAAGGCAGATCAGGGCGAGGCCGGCGAAGAGCCACCATCCGGCGGAACCGGAAATTCCCATGACTGCAAGGCAGCCATGGCCCACGCAATAAACAACGCTGAGCCACATGATGATGCGATATTTCCCAAAAAATATGTCAGCGAGAAGAGCGCCGAGAAAGGGGGTGGCATAGACCCATTTATTGAACTTGTGGTAGTTCTCACTGGCGACGATTTGTGACATCTGCTCGGTCGGGGCATCGCCCATGAGCCAGAGGTATTGGACCATGAAGATCGAGAGGATTGCCTTCATTCCATAGAAGCTGAAGCGCTCAGCAGCTTCGTTGGCAATAATGTAGGGGATGCCCGTTGGCATGCCCGAGGTGTCGGAAGGAGTGGTGCGGATCTCTTGGCTCAAAATGTTACGGTTGGTTTAGCCCATTTCACCAACTCAGGGCGCTGGGTCAATCACCGAGACTGCAGAATTACCATTCAATCGCGGCGGCGGCCCACGTGAGGCCTGCTCCAAAGGCGACCATTACGATTTTGTCACCTGGTTTGATCTTGCCCGTACGGTTGGCTTCGTCGAGGGCAATGGCAATGGCTGCAGCCGAGGTGTTTCCGTATTTATGGAGGTTCACAAAGACGCGATCATTGGGGACGTCGAGTCGGGCGGCGATGGCATCGATGATACGCACATTGGCCTGATGCGGGATCACGAGGGCAATTTCCTCGGGCTTAAGGCCGGCGCGGGCGATGACTTCGTTGGCCGAATTCTTCATGCGCGTGACGGCATGTTTGAAAACTTCTTTTCCTGACATTGAAAGGGCGGCCAGTCCTTCGGCGGCGTTTTCGATGGTGGTGGGACAAGCGGATCCGCCTCCTGGAATGTTGAGAAGATGGGTCTGGCGGCCATCAGTGCCAATGTCTGTGGCGAGAATGCGGCCTTCACCTTCTTCCGATTTTCTAAGAACTGCGGCGCCTGCACCGTCGCCAAAGAGGACACAAGTGGTGCGATCATTCCAGTTGACGAAGGCGGAGAGTTTTTCCGCGCCGATGATCAGGGCATTTTCAAAGGCACCGGTCTCGATCATCCGCTTTGCAATTTTCATGGCATAGAGGAAGCCAGAGCAGGCTGCCGAAATATCAAAGGCGACCGCTTTACTTGCTCCAAGATTCTCCTGCACGTAGCAAGCGGTGGCCGGAGTGAGGGTGTCGGGCGTAATTGTTGCGACGATAATGAGATCAATCTCTTCGGCGGGGATGCCAGATTGCTCGAGGGCCTTTTCGGCAGCCTTGGTGGCAAGGTGAGAGCTGAATTCGCCTTCGGCCGCAATGCGACGTTCCCTGATTCCGGTGCGGCTGAAAATCCATTCATCGTTGGTGTCGACAATTTTCGAGAGATCGTCATTGGTCATCACTTTCTCGGGGAGATAGCTCCCGGTTCCGGCGATCGTCACAGCGTTGGGCATGAGCAAAGTGAAGAGTAGGAACCTCTGACCCGCAAGTCTTGAAAAAGAATCTCTGCCGCCAACTTGCGGCTCTGAAAAAGCGGGTTATCCTGCCTAATGGAAGATCATTGCACCAGACGCAGCTGCCAGGTGCCATTCTGGATGGTCCCGCTGCTACGTCTTGCGGGCGTTTACAATATCCTCTTTGGGATTTGGGCTGTCGGCTGGCCGGGTGAGTGGTTTCGTATTTTGGGGATGGAGCAGCCCGCTTATCCTTTCCTGTGGCAGTGCATCGGGATGATCGTCGGAGTTTATGGCATTGGTTATCTTTGTGTCTCGGTGGCTCCCCTCAAGCACTGGCCAATTATCCTTGTGGGCTTTTTAGGGAAACTCTTGGGTCCGCTGGGTTTTGCTTGGGCTGCTTCACAGGGCGAGCTTCCCTGGGCTGCCGGCTGGATGATTCTCTTTAATGATCTAATTTGGCTCATTCCTTTTGGTATTATCCTGTGGCATGCGGGCTGCCTCGCCGTCGGTCGTCCGGTCAATGGTGAACCTATGGGGCTGGAGACAGCGATGAAGTCCTTCAAATTGCATTCGGGGGAATCACTCCAGGAAGCCTCGGAGAAGCAGACTCTCGCGATTGTCTTTTTGCGACACTTTGGCTGCACCTTCACGCGCCAGCTTTTGCGAAAACTGGAGACAATGCAGAAAAATGCCGATTCTCAGGGAGCCCACCTGGTTCTTGTGCACATGTTGCAGGAGGGGGAAGAAACCCAATATGTGGGAAGTGGCCGGGTCTCGCGGATCTCTGATCCCTGCTGCGATCTCTACCGAGCTTTTGGCCTCGGAAAGGGGACTTTTCTTGAACTTTTTGGTCCCCGTGTTTGGTATCGAGGATTTGTCGCTGTTTTTAAAGGCTGTGGCGTCGGGCACCTGGCGGGCGACGGACTTCAGATGCCGGGAGCCTTTCTCGTGAAGGAGGGGAAAATTATTAAGGGGCAAAAAGCCGCTTCCGCTGCTGACCTTCCGGATGTGGAAGGCTTGTTTACTTCGTGATTTTTGAGAGCCTTTTTCCGATGGCGAAAATTGATCGGCCCAAAAAAGTCGGCCTGAAGGCTGGAATTAAGAAGTCGAAACGGGAAGGGCATGTGCCTACCTAGGAGGAGCTTCTTAAAATGAAGGACCAGATGATGCCTTCTCTTGTGCAGTGGATCACCGGGGCGGCAGGAGTAGCGGGGATGGGGATGCCATCTTTGCGGGAGAGCTATCGTCTGGTAGAGCTACGGGGGACTCTGCTGCGTTCCCGGTCTTGTTCGCGCTGACGTCGATCGCCGCCGATGACGAAGAGATTGTCGGGAAGCTCATCGCCGATTTCGGTATTTCGACGGATGATTCGAGCGAGGGTCTGGTCATTCACGAGGCGAACCAGTTCCTCGGGAAGGGCGGCTTCGTAGTAGAAACGGTCGCCATCACGGAGGCGGGTGAACTGTTCTACGATGAGCTCATGGTAGATTCTTCCCGCCATGGATTCGGGGACATCTTCTTCGCAGAGGCCGGTGACCCAGAGGTCGAGTTGATCGACGTTTTGGTAGACTGATTCCAGGGCTTCGAGAGTGTCGCGATCCCGGGTGAGGCGTCTGAAGTCTCGCAGGGGGCGGATTCCCATGTCACGACGGGCATCATTGAAGCCGGGTAGGCCATGGTCACAACCGCGCTGCATGTTAAGCGCTGCGAGGTCGAATCCACCAACTCCTGGAGGCCCCCTCGTGAGCGTGATTTCTTCGAAGAGTTGGTTCCTGATCATCGTGGCTGGCCGGAAGCGCCCAAGAGCGAGCCTGAGTTTCTTGATATCGTAACATTGCCTGCGGGTCACGTGGCTGGAGTTCGCATGAAACTTCAGGAAGATCCTGATGAGTGGGAGCGGTCGATTATTTTACTGATTCGAGAGGAAGAAGGGAGTTCGTTGTTTTTTACTTGGAAGCCGGTGGTTTGGGCTGTGACAGCGGCAGGAATATTGACCCTTTTGGTCTGGGTGCCTTGGATCTATCGCGTGACCCGGCGTCTTGGGATTCTCACGAAGGGCGGGGAATCGATTGCTGAAGGAGATTTTGAAGTCGAGATTACCACGAGCCGTTTGGATGAAATTGGCCAGTTGAGTCGCTCTTTACAAAAGATGGCGGGGAAGCTGGATGACTTGGGTTCTGGTCAGAAGCGTTTTCTTGGGGATATTGCTCACGAGCTGTGTTCGCCGCTGGTTCGGATTCGGATGGGACTTGGAGTTCTGGAGAACCAACTCAATGCGGATGATCGAAAGAAGCTCGAGACCGTCTGGGGTGAAGTGGAAGAGCTATCGCAGCTTGTGAATGGGCTGCTTGATTTTTCCAAAGCCTCAATCCAGCCCAAGAGTCTGGCGGTGACTGATATTAATTTGGAAGCCTTTTGCTCCGAGGTGATTTCGCGTGAGGGAGCGGGTGAGGATATTCAACTAAGTATTCCTGGTTCTCTGAAGTTGGTGACCAATGAAGATTTGCTGCGGCGGGCGCTCTCGAATGTCGTTCGAAATGCGGTGCGTTATGCAAAAGAAATCGAAATCGTGGTGCGGGAGCGCAACGGAATGATCGAGCTTGAAGTGTGTGACCGTGGGCCGGGTATTTCTGATGACTGGCTGGAGCATATACTTGAGCCTTTTACTCGTCCGGACATCGCGAGGACCCGCGAGGCCGGAGGCGCCGGGCTAGGGTTGGCAATTGCAAGACCTGCATTAAGAGCCTAAAAGGTCGCATCACGGCGTCTAATCGATCTGAGGGTGGATTGAGCGTGCTCTTGAAACTTCCACCTTCGTAGATTTCCCGAGGTTGCGCTTTTTCGAAGTCCGCTTAGTTTCGAGAAAGCTTCATGAAGAAGAAACCTATTCTGATCGGCCTCCTCGTTATCTCCACTCTGTGGCTTGCCGTTTGGGGAGTTTCAGCATGGGCGTCGGATCGAAAGGCGACCGCAGCCCGCGTGGCTGAAATGATCGAGGAATCGAACTTCGACGATTGGTCGTCCGATATGAGCGATGCCGGCGATGCGGATGGCAGGCGCGGGAGACTTGAGCAAATCGCCGAGGTTTTCAATCGGCTTGATCTGAGGGAAAGAGAGCGGCTGCAAGATTCGCGTGCGGGCCTTAAGCTCTTTCAACGACTCAACCCCTCCGAGCGTATTTACTTCCTGGAACTCACGTTAACAAAGTCGATGGAGCGGATGATGGAAGCATTTGATAAAATGGATCCCAAAGAACGCCAGCGGCTCGTGGAAAAATCACTCCGGGATATGGAAGGCCAGGGAGGCGAGGACTTGGTCCGACTCAAGGAGGAAGATCCGGAGGTCATTGATCGCATCGTGAAAGAGGGACTTGCGGCATACTACCAAAATGCCAGTGCGGAGACGAAGATGGATTTGGCTCCCCTGATGGATGCGTTTGGCGAGATGTTGAATGGCTTTGCCCGCCCTGGAGGATCTCTTTGATTTCATGAAGCGAGGATTCACCCTGACCGAGCTCTTGATCGTTATCGTGATCATCGCTGCTTTGGCCGGGATTGTCTTTCCCGTAGGGATGAGTGTGAAACGCAAGGCGCAGGGAGTGACCTGTATGAGCAAGCTCAGGGATTTGGGAGTAGGACTTGAGGGCTACCTTTTCGACCACAACGATGTTATGCCGCCATGGTTTATCGGGAGAAAGGCCAAGTCTGAAGACGCGGCGGTCCTGGAAGTTGAATTGTTGCCCTACCTTGGAGGCGATGAATTCGTTTTCAAATGTCCCTCGGATCACGAGCATTTTAAGGAGTCGGGTTCATCCTATTTTTGGAACGAGAACCTGAGCAATCTTCGTCGGACCCGACTGACCTTGATGGGGGCGAGAGCCGATAGTGCGATGATTCCTCTTATTTTCGACAAAGAAGCCTACCACGGTAAGAAGAATGGGGTAAATTTCCTCTATTCCGATCAATCGGTCTCCAGCAAAATTAATTTTAAAACCAGTTCCCGTGATTGAACCCATGCTACGCGTTAGCAATCTCAGAAAACGTTTCGTAGGAGAGGAAGCGTTGAAAGGCGTTTCCTTCGAGGTCGAGAAAGGAGAAATCTACGGATTACTCGGTCACAATGGGGCGGGGAAATCGACGACCGTGGGAATCATTTTGGGAATGGTGTCCGCTGATGGAGGCGAGGTCGAGGTAGGAGGTGTTTCGGTGCTCAAGGATCATACGGCAGCTCTCAGGAAGGTCGGCGCAATTTTTGAAGCTCCAGCGTTCTACGACTACATGAGCGGCTGGCAGAATCTTAAGATTCTCGTCGGTTTGAGTGGCCCTTTTGATGAGAAAGGAGCGCGGGAGATTGTCGAAAAGGTGGGCCTCTCGGATCGCATCAATTCAAAAGTGGGCTCCTATTCCCATGGGATGCGTCAACGGCTGGCTTTGGCGCAGGCGCTTCTCCCGGAGCCTGAAGTCTTGCTTCTGGACGAGCCGACCGATGGGCTCGACCCCGAGGGGATTAAGTGGTTCCGTGATTTCATCCTGTCTTTGCGGGAAGAGCGCGGTTTGACGGTTCTTTTTAATTCGCACCTCCTATCCGAGGTCGAACTGATGTGTGACCGGGTTTCTATTATCCGAGGAGGGGAGCACGTCTTTCAGGGGCGGGTCAATGATTTGAGGGATGATCGTCTGGGTCTTCGAATTCAGGCCGAACCGGTCCATGTGCGGGATGAAGTGATCAAGCGGTTCCAAGGAGAGCCGATGCCCGGGGGGCGGATTGTTTTTCCTTTAGAGACGAAGGTGTCCGAAATCGTTGCGGCCTTGGTGGATTCCGGAGCCGAAGTGTCCGAAGTGACACCCGTTCGGCGTTCGCTCGAGGATGTTTATCTGGAATATAGCAAGGCGCCATCCGGCTAGGAATTTGGGATTGGCTACGCATCCGCGTCAACTTATGGTTAATCTGTTGATATAGAGTAGCTTAAGGCTAGGGAAGAGAGATTTTTCTTTGACATGGCGCAGATCCGCTGAAAATCGACATGTTCAATAACTTGATCGATTCCGAGTCAAACGGGCGCTTGCAGTCGCCCTTCAGTCAATTATCAAAAATAGCGAAGGCCACCACCTTCATTATGAGAAAACGCAAGGTGACCTCATCGAAAAGAAACTCGCCTCTTGGTTAAGCCGGATCTCGGCATCCTGTGGTGCCTCTCTTTCCTGTAAAACGTAACGTCTCAGGTGAATTCATCCCGGCGCGCTGGAGAAAAAGGGCATTTTTGTAGTTCCATAAGAAAATCCAACTATTCTGGACGCGGGCTCATGTATTCACTCTACCCATCTTTCTCTCACACCTCGCATCGATTTTTGCTAACGATATGGGTGAGCCTCTTTTATTCGGCATTGCTTTCACTGACCTTCGGGCAAGTCAACAAACTTACCTCGACGGTGGATGGCATCACGTTCGACTCCGACTATGACAACGGGTCTCTTCGGGCCGTATTCTCCCCTTCCACGGGAAATTTCAATCTCAGCATTTACACTGAACCCGGGGAAATCGGATCACGCAAATACTGGTTTCGCTTCACCATGGACGGAGTCTCTGGGCGCTCGATCAACCTCAACATCGACCACGCCGAAAATCCGCGCCCCTTTCTGCGGATCCTCGATCCCACCACTAGCAGTTGGCGGCGACTCAATGCGCTGGAAGCTCCGAATAGCAATTCCATCGTCCTCAATATCGTCCCGGGAATTCAGAAAATCGAGTTAGCATTTTTTCACCCACTCGGAGTCGAGGAGACTTTCAATGAGGTGTCGACGATGATGCGGTCATCGCCTTACGCAAACTCCCGCATCTTGGGAACCTCCACCCAGGGACGAAACCTCCCCTTGGTCACGGTCGAAACCCCCCGTTACCCCAACTCCGGGAAGCACCTGGTTTGGATCCACTCGCGTGCCCACGCCGGGGAAGTCACCTCGACCCACTGCCTCTTGGGATTTTTGGAACAGATCCTTGAAGACTCCCCCCTAGGACGTCAACTACGCGAGCATTGCTTGTTCGATGTCCTTCCGTTGCTCAACGTGGATGGCGTGCACCTGGGAAAAACCCGATGGGACAGCAAGGGCTTTGATCTCGAATCGGAATGGTGCGGGATCCGAACTCCGGAAGTGGAAGCGGTGAAGGGGCATGTTGACGAACGCATGGCCAGTTCCAACCCGATCACACTCGCTCTCAATCTCCATTCCACCCGAGGAAACTTTAGCGACACTTTTTTCTTCAAACACCTATCCCCCTCGATCTCACCGGCCTTCGAAGTGATCCAACAGGACTACATTGATGCCTTTGCCGCCGCGACCCCGCTGTTTGCCAATGGAGCCCCCCAGTTTTCCCAACTCAACGCCTGCACCTTCATCGAATCCTACTTCTGGAACAATTGGGGAGAGTCAGTCATGGCCCTCACTCACGAGGGGCATTTCTTCCGCCGGATCACGGACAACGAGTGGATCACCGGTCCTGACTATGTGGCATTGGGTCGCGCTCAAGCTGCGGCCTTGGTCACCTATTTTGATCTCCCTGCGACATCCGAGCCCGACCTCTCCTACAACGACTGGCAAGATCAGCAGTTTGGACCGGGAGAAGCGGCGATCGCGGCCCTGGAAGATGATCCAGATCAAGACGGCATCAACAACCTGGCCGAGTATGCCTTCGCCCTCGATCCCAAGCAGAGAGATTCTTCCCCGCTCCAGATTGCTCCACTTGCCCAAACCCCAGGATCCTCGATCGCTCTCACCTTCCAGACCAATCAACATACGGAAGATCTGCAATTTTTCGTGGAGTTTTCCTCGAACCTCACCACCTGGGCTCGGGAGCCTCTCGATGGCTCCAGCCTGAACGGAGTCATAAAGATTGTGGACACCCAGCGAGCCGATGGATCTTATGTCGACGAGTATCGTGTGCCCTTACCGGAATCGAGTCGATTTGCGAGGATCGTTGTCGAGTCCAACTCGAATCCCTTTTAGGGGTCGTAATAATTAGAGCTTCCTGAAAAAATCCCCGGAGCCTAATTTTCAATTTTTTTGAGAACTCCTGCTCGAGTAGTAATTTTAGCTTAATCAACACCGGACGCATCCCGTAATAAATCCCAAATCATTTTTTTAAATTCCCCCTCACCCAAACTCCTTTGAATTTCTTAGCTCGTGCCCATGACAGAGGGCCTAGAAGGCTATCCTATGTGCCGCTTGGCGGTGGGAATGAGCCGAAAAACTCGATCAGGGGGTTGAAATTAGCAATTCCACGCGTGGCAGCCCGCTCTAGGCCAAACACACCTTGGGTGGAGGAAACGTTTTTTTCCACTTGAACAAATCCACCAAGGGGAGCTAGCTTTCGCACGTTATCAGATGGCGGCCGTAGCTCAGTTGGTAGAGCCCCGGATTGTGATTCCGGTTGTCGCGGGTTCAAGCCCCGTCGGTCGCCCCATTTTTTGAAAGCCGTTCTTTCCCAGGAAAGAGCGGCTTTCTTATTTTTGTGCTCCCCTAGGAAACCCCAAGGTGATCTCTTACGACCTTCTTGTTGAGAAGGATGAAGCTGAGGATGGGGTAGATTATGATGATGAGGGGAAAGAAGAGTCCGCCGATCATTATGATTCTCACCTTCTCTTGCTTGCTTGGTTCCATTCCTGTGACAAGATCAAAGAATTCGTTGTAGGCGGGTAGCAAAACTACGACGGCGAGAACTAGAATGATCGCTTTTAAAATGAGGGAAAGGGCTGAATAGATGTTCGAGAACTTCAAAGACCAAGTTGTGGACTTCATGAGACCGATCCCGCTAAGGAGGAGGAAGACTGCAACAATGAAACTGCCAATGACCAGTGGTTGATTATACTTAACGATAGGATCCAAAGCATTGAGTGCTTCCTGATTGAAAGTGGCATCAATTCCCGGCCGCTCAAGGACTTTGACAAAGGCGTCTTTGGGATCTCCCTGTGCAAAATTGACGATGAGGCCACCGAAGCCAATGACGGCGCCAACGATGTGTAGGATTCCAAAAACAATGAGGCGCGATGGTTTCTGGGCAATGGGTGGAGGAGTTGACGATGCCGCAGAAGTCTCCGGAGAAGCATAAGGATCAGCAGACATGCCGCCTTCGATAAGCGATTCTAAAGAAAAAGGAAGAGGGAAAGGGAAGCCTGCACTTGATCTCAGTGTCCGAGCCCGCTTGTATCCAGCTCATATGAGTCATCAAGATGCTTTGGCCCAACTCGTCGGTGGCACCGCCAAGGTTCTTTCCGAGAAGGAGCTCTCGGATAAGCTTAAAGAAGATCGCCCTCTCCGGATCAAGTTAGGGGTGGATCCGACCGCGCCCGATATCCATCTGGGTCACACCGTTCCCCTGGAGAAGCTTCGGCAATTCCAGCAGCTGGGACATCAAGCTGTTCTGATCATCGGTGACTTCACAGCGACGGTTGGGGATCCAACCGGACGTAGTACGTCCCGCCCGCCGCTGACGCGCGAGGAGGTCTTGTCGAATGCCGAAACCTACACCGAGCAGGCTTTCAAGATTCTTGATCGTGAGAAGACCGAGGTAGTTTTCAATGGAGAATGGTTTCGCACCATGACTTACGAGGAGGTCTTGAAGCTCAATGCCCGGGTCACAATGCAGCAGATGCTTCAGCGTGAAGATTTCAAAGAGCGGGTGGCGAAAGGGCAGGAGGTGCGACTGCACGAAATCCAGTATCCTATCATGCAGGGTTGGGATTCGGTGGAAGTAAGATCTGATGTGGAGATCGGAGGCACTGATCAGCTTTTTAATATTCTTGTAGGTCGCGACCTTCAGAAGGAGGAAGGCCAGTCCCAGCAAGTGGTGATGTTGATGCCGCTTCTCGAAGGCCTTGATGGCGCGAAAAAAATGTCGAAGAGCTCTCACAACTACGTGGGCGTCTCCGAAGAGCCGAACGAAATGTATGGCAAGCTCATGAGCATTAGCGATGAACTCATGGATCGCTATTACCTTCTTCTCCTTGGTGAAGCTCGTGACGAATCACTTCATCCGATGGAGGCCAAGAAGACGCTCGCACAAAAAATCACCTCTCGTTATCACGATGAAGAAGCTGGTAAAGAAGCTCGTGAAGATTGGGATACTCGTTTCTCCAAACGTGATCTCGATGCGGCGGATCTTCCTGAGCTTGCGTCTTCTGATTTGAATGGGAAAACAATCATCGAAGCGGCTTCGGTGGTCTTCAAAGAGGTTTTCGGAATAGAGAAGTCCAATGGCGAACTCCGTAAGCAATTCATCACCACGGGAGCAGTGCAGCTTGATGGAGAGAAGCTCACCGAGCCTCAAGCGATCTTTGCTGGTGAAGCAGGACAAATTTTCCGCCTCAGCAAGAAGCAAAGCATTCGGCTTTCCTGATCTTCGGAGAATCAAAAAAGCCCCTGCTGTCGTGATGACGAGCAGCGGCTTTTGATTAAAAAGGAACGAGGATTCTAGCGACGACGGCGAAGGTCGAATGCCACGAGTCCAGCCATGCTAAGAAGAGCTGAAGAAGGCTCAGGAATTGCGACGATTGTCAGAGTTAGGTAACCTGAAACAGTCCCAGAAGAAGTGCCAACTTCAATGCCACTGGCAGTGCCAATATCAGAGTAAGTGGTTCCAGCGATATCTACATTATTTGCACCGGCTCCGGCGTAATCGCTCCACAAGCCTGTCTTGACGCCTCCTGATCCGGTGGTGGTCAGGCTGTAGCTTCACGTCATGGAAAGAATGTCTTCGTCTCCGCAATATTCGGCGAACGAAAGGGTAGTAGCGTAATGTGGGACGCCAGAAAAAGCCCGCGTCTGTATAAAAGTTTCCCGCCCATATGTGCCAGATGAAGACGCTAGGAATACAGTGATGACGATAGTTTTTTTGTTATTAGGGGTAGCTTTGAGAGCGCTATCCTATGGAGGTAGAGTGCCGTAAAAGAATAGGGGCAAACTAGGCCATGACACCATCGGCGTCTTCGTGCTGCTGTTCGGCAAGTTCAAGGTCGTATTTCTCTTTGGCGATGACACGAATGAGTTTGGGGAGCTTGGCTTCCCAATTCTTCAGGATTTCCTTGGCTCGAACAGAATCGGTTTTCTCGGCGTGAAGTTCGATGAGTCCTTTAAGCTCAGCGACGTCCTGCTCGCGCTTGACCGGAAGGGCCACGACCATCTCGGGATTGAGCCGGGATTGGAATTTTCCATCGATGTCGTAGACATAGGCAGTTCCGCCCGACATTCCGGCACCGAAGTTCTTCCCGGTGAGTCCGAGGATGGCGACGAGACCATTGGTCATGTATTCGCAACCGTGATCTCCGACTCCTTCACAGACTGAGGTGGAACCAGAATTTCGCACGCAGTAGCGCTCACCAGCACGTCCATTGAGGAAAAGTCGTCCTCCGGTCGCTCCGTAGAGGCAGGTATTTCCGGCGATGGAGTTCTTACCCGCGACAAAGTCAGGGCAGATATTCTCAGGCGGGCGGACGATGATTTCACCACCGGCCATTCCTTTTCCGACGTAGTCGTTTCCTTCGCCGATGAGGGTCAGGTTGAGTCCTTGGCAGAGGAAGGTGCCGAAGGATTGTCCCGCTGACCCGCGGAAGGTGAGATTGATGGAGTTCTGTGGGAGACCGGTGTCGCCATAGATCTCAGCAACGCGGCCCGAGGTGCGGGTGCCAATGTTTCGATCCGTGTTCACGACATTATATTCCTTCGTAAAGGGATCACGGTCCAAGAGAGGGCCGGTGGGGTTTTCGTCCCCGGTTGTTCCGGTGTGGGCGGCAAGATTCTTTAGGATCTCAAGGTCGAGGGCTGGCTTGTGGATGCCGTCGTTGCGCTCTTCGGTGCATGTCCGCACGGTGTCGGCGTCGGCTTTATCTGCGAGGACGGCTGAGAGGTCGATGGTGTTGGCCTTCGGATGATCCGGCACGATGCGTTGCTCGAGGAACTGGGTCGGACGTCCGACGAGTTCGTTGATGGTGCGAACACCCAGACTGGCCATGATCTCTCTCGCTTCAGTAGCGACGCCCATCATGTAGTTTACGACGTGATCGGGAGTTCCTTTGAACTTTGCGCGCCACTTCGGGTCGGTGGTGGCAACTCCTACGGGGCAGTTGTTGAGGTGGCACTTGCGCACGTAGACACAGCCCATCGCGATCATGGCAATGGTTCCGAAGTTCATCTGCTCCGCTCCCAGGATGGCAGCGATGATGACGTCGCGTCCGGTGCGGAGGCCGCCATCGGTTCGCAAGGTGACGTTATTCCGAAGCTTGTTCATCATGAGAACCTGATGGGCTTCTGAGATGCCGAGCTCCCAAGGGAGACCCGCGTGTTTGGTTGAGGAAAGAGGGGAGGCTGCGGTTCCGCCGTCGTGTCCTGAAATGAGGATGTTATCGGCGCTCGCTTTCGCGACTCCGGCAGCGACGGTGCCGACGCCAGACTCGGCGACGAGTTTGACGGTGACCTTTGCCTTTGGGTTGATCTCTTTCAGGTCGTGAATGAGCTGGGCAAGATCCTCGATTGAGTAAATGTCGTGGTGAGGTGGAGGCGAGATGAGCTGGACGCCGGGTTGGGTGTTCCGCAGGCGGGCGATGAGGCGATTGACCTTATGACCAGGAAGCTGTCCACCTTCACCAGGCTTGGCACCTTGGGCCATCTTGATTTCGATTTCATCGCAGTTGACGAGATAGTTCGCAGATACTCCGAAGCGGCCTGAGGCAACCTGCTTGATGTAAGAGCGGGCAAGGTCACCATTTGCGTAAGGCTTGAATCGACGAGGATCTTCTCCGCCTTCACCGGAATCGGACTTTCCGCCGATGCGGTTCATCGCGATGGCGAGAGTTTCGTGAGCCTCGGGAGAGAGAGCTCCCATGGACATGGCCGCGGTGCTGAAACGCTTCACGATCTCCTCGGCAGGCTCCACTTCATCGAGTGGGACGCCAGAGGCGGGAACCTTGAACTCAAGGAGGTCCTTGATGGTGATCGGGTTGTTGTCCAGCGAGGCTTTGACGTATTCGTCGTAGTCTTCTTTCTTGTTGTCCCGGACAAAGGTGTGGAGGTTCTTAATGATGGGAGTGGTGATGGCATGGCGCTCACCGGACTTGCGGTAGCGATTGTAACCCGGATCTCCGAGGTCGAGCGTCTTGCCTGCTTCAGGATCGATTTCCCAGCCGGCCCGGTGGCGGATGAGTGATTCTTCGGCGATCTCAGCAAAGCCCACTCCACCGATGCGGGAGTGTGCGCCGGTGAAGGCGAAGTCGACGACTTCCTTTCCAATGCCGAGGGCTTCGAAGATTTGAGCTCCTTGATAAGAGTTGAGAACCGAGATTCCCATCTTCGACATGATTTTGAGGAGGCCTTTTTCAAGGGCCTTGCGGTAGTTGGCCATCGCCTTTTCAGGAGAGATGCCCTCCAGCTTTCCTTTGACGTCATGGGCGACGACGTTTCGAACTGTTGCGTATCCGAGATAGGGGCAGACGGCGGTCGCACCGAATCCGAAGAGACAGGCGATTTGATGGGTGTCACGGGCTTCGCCGGTATCGACGACGATGGAGCAGCGAAGACGCTTGCGGCAACGGTTCAAATGGTGATGAACCGAACCGATGGCGAGAAGCGAAGGAATAGGAATCCGGGCGGCCGAGGTGGCGCGATCGGAGAGAATGAGGATTTCAGATCCGGCATCGACTGCTTCTTCGGCTTGAGCACAAATAGCTTCGAGTGCCTTCTTGAGGCCATCGCCACCTTCGGATGCTGCCCAAGTGGTATCGATCACGAGGGAGCGGAAGCTGTGCTCATCGCGGAGGGTGATCGCGTCCAGTTCCTGCTCGAAAAGGATGGCAGAATCTAACTGCAAGATGCGCGCGTGTCCGGGAGTTTCCGAGAGGAGATTTTGCTCCGGTCCAAGTCCGGCACCCAGAGTCATGACGGCCCATTCGCGAATGGGATCAATCGGAGGATTGGTGACCTGGGCAAAGAGCTGCTTGAAGTAGGTGAAAAGGAGACGCGGATAGCGGGAAAGGGGAGCGAGAGGGATGTCATCGCCCATTGAGAAAACCGCTTCCTGAGCACCTTTGATCATGGGAGGGAACACCATGTCGAGATCCTCGGCGGTGACGCCTTGGGTGACCTGGTGGCGGGAGAGCTCCACTTTATCGAAATCAACCGAAGGAACGTGTGGCTCGTTGGAAACAAAGTTCTTCAGTTCAACGCGATTTTCGTCGACCCATTTGGCGTAAGGTTTTTGAGCGGCGAGCTTCTCTTTGATCTCCTTGTCAGTGAGGAATTCACCCGTTTCGGTGTTTCCGGACATCATCTGCCCTGGTCCGAGGCGTCCACGACGGATCACCTTTTCATCAGGAAGGACAACGGCACCGGATTCGGATCCGATATACAGGAGGCCGTCTTGAGTGAGGGTGTAGCGGCTGGGACGGAGACCGTTTCGGTCGAGTCCGGCACAGATTTTGATGCCATCGGTGAAGACGAGTCCGGCGGGGCCATCCCAAGGCTCGGAGAAGGATCGATGATAGTTGTAGAAGCCGCGGACAGATTCGGAGATGTCCTGATCGTAGCGGAAAGCGGGAGGCACGAGCATGCACATGGCTTGCTCGATCGGGCGGCCCGAGAGGACGAGGAGCTCGAGCGCGTGGTCGAGAGAGGAGGAATCGGATTCGCCCGCTCGCATGAGATTCTTGAGGAGATCAACATCGCCTCCCCAGATGTCAGACTCGAAGAATTCTTCACGGGAGGCCATCCAGTTTCGGTTGCCTCGCACGGTGTTGATTTCGCCATTGTGGCACATCATGCGGAAGGGCTGTCCGAGAGGCCAAGCCGGGAAAGTGTTGGTGGAGAAACGCTGGTGGTAGAGAGAGATCCCTGTTTGGAAATCGGAGTCCTGCAAGTCACTGTAGAACGCTCTGAGGGTCGCAGGCATTGCGAGGCCCTTGTAGCTGATAAGTCGTCCGGAAAGGGTCGGGATATAGAAGTCTGCTACGTCCTCAAACTCCTTTTCGATCTCGCGTCGGACTAAAAAGAGCTGTCGTTCGAAATGATCGCCGTCCCAGTCACTTGGCTTGGAGGCGAGGAGGTGAAGGATTTCGGGCTGAGTGTCCTGGGCGAGTTTTCCGAGTTCGTCGGGATTGACGGGGGCTTCGCGCCATCCGATGAAAGGGATGTTGCGCTTTGCGAGGGTGGACTCAACGAAGGTTTTGATTTGAGACGAGCCTGCAGTGTCATCGCCCGGGAGAAAGAAAACGCCGACGGCAAGGTCATCGGCTGAGCCGGAGTATCCGAATTGAGCGGCCGCTTTGGCAAAAAGGGGACGTGGGATTTGGCTGAGAATTCCTGAGCCGTCACCTGTCTTCATATCCGCATCGACGGCACCCCGGTGGGTCATGTTGCAGACGGAAGTGATTGCATAATCGATGATTTGGTAGGTTTTTTCTCCCTTGAGATGTGCGATCGCGCCCATGCCGCAGTTCGCGGTCTCGTTATCCCATTGGTGTAGGGTTCCGGTCGAGTCGGGTGTGTGCTTGGAGTGATAAGAGCTCATAACAAAAAGTAGGTTTCGGGAAGGGGGCGAATGCCTTGAAGCATTTCCCTTGCCAAGAGGGCGATAAAATAGGCCCAGAGTGGGGGAATTGCCAAGTGCAACTTGCTTCGAAGCTGATAAGAGGGTGGGCATCGGAAAAGGAGTTTGGGTGTTGATTCGATCCTGGCGATTAGCGGTTTGCGGTTTGCGGTTTACTTCCTAGCCTCCGGAGGGATCTGTGAGGCTAGATTTTTACCCGTTTTTGTCAGGCATGAATTGATGAAGACCGCGATAGCTGTGAGGAAGACGAAGGCGGTTCCGAGGCAGGCGAGAGAGGATTTTTCAAATTGCGGATAGAACGAAGCAGCTGGAGATGAAGAGGCTGATCTCTGTTCTTTCTATGTGTGCTGAGGCTGCTTAAATGTTTGAAATAGGGAGAGAATCATTTAAAACGATGAAATCCTTGTGATAATCAATTTAATAGAATGAGCAAAGTTGTGCATGGTGAGCCGGTGAATGAATCGGACGTGAATCCAGGGAAGCGTGAATGGCGGTCGTTTTATGGTCTCGTCGGGATGCAGACGATGAATGCCTTCAACGACAATTTTGCGAAATTTCTCCTGATCCCGCTTGGAGTGGCCCTCTATAAAATGGGGTTGGCCTTTGAGGGGGTTCAATATGCTTTGGCGGCGCTTTTGGTGCTTCCGTTTATCCTTTTCGCACCGAGTGCGGGGTGGCTGGGGGATCATTTTGCAAAGCACCGGGTGATTCGCTGGTCGTCTTGGTTTCAGCTGGTGGTGTTGTTAGTGATGGCATCGGCCCTTTGGCTAGGGGTGCGATCCGGGGAAGATAATGCCGCGATCGCACTTGGAATCACGATGTTTGCATTCTTCTTACTAGGATCGCAATCGGCTTTACTGAGTCCGGCGAAGATGGGGGTGGTGAAGGAGCTGGTGGGATCAAGAAAGCTTGGGTTTGCTAATGGAGTGATGGAGGGAACGGTGATCTTGGCGATTCTGGTGGGGCAAATTGTCGGGAGCCTGTGGTTTGATTCCTGGGGGGTCGCGCTGGGGAAAGGACCTTGGGAGGCGGCGCTGGTGCCGGTTTTGTGGGTCCTCATCGGTGCGGTGGTCTCGCTCGCTTTTTCTTATATGATTCAGCCGACCAAGGCGAAGGGCGCAGGGCCTTACTCGGGAAAGGTGGCCTTTCGACACTTTGTCGATCTGGCGAAGTTGAAAGCGCAGAAGGGGCTGTGGCGTGCGACCTTGGGGATTGCCTTTTTCTGGAGTTTTGGAGGTTTCCTGCAGCTGCTCATTATCCAAATTGCGCAAGAGAAGAGCGGGGGAACAGTGGGGATGGGTTATCAGACTGCCGTTCTTTGGACGCCGGTGGTGGTGGGAATCGTGGTGGGAAGTTTGCTGGTGAGTTGGATTTGCCGGAAGCGCAATGAGATGGGACTGGTGGTGCTCGGTGGCGGTTTGATGGCGCTTTCGACCTTCCTCCTGGCGTTTGCGATTTCAGCCGACGGTCTGCGCATTGTTTGTCTCGCTTTCACGGGCTTGGGTGGCGCGATTTTCTTGGTTCCACTGAATGCTTATCTGCAAGACGGGGCGTCGGAGAACGAGCGGGGGCTGGTGTTATCGGCTTCAAACCTCTGCATCAATCTGGGTGGTGCATTAGCGGTGGTCCTGCAGCTGGTGCTGGGCATGCTTCTTCCGGTATGGGCGCAGTTCTTGCTGGTGAGTGGTGCCTGTTTGGTGGTGACGGTTTACGTGGCCCGGCTTTTGCCCAAGGATTTTGTGCGGCTTCTAGGGCTGGGAATTTTTAAATCGTTTTATCGGATTCGGACGATTGGAGAGGAAAAGATTCCTGAGAAGGGAGGCGTTCTTCTTGTCGCCAATCATCTGACTTACATCGACGGAATCGTGCTCTCGGCGGCCTGCTCGCGTCCGATTCGTTTTTTGATGTTCGATACCTGTTTTGATCGCAAGATTATCGGAAAAGCGGTCCGCTTGTTTGAAACGGTGCCGGTTTCTCCCACGAAGGCGAAAGAGGCGATCCGGGTGGCCAAAGAGGCCCTCGAAGAAGGGGACGTGGTCTGCATTTTTCCCGAGGGTCAGCTTTCCCGAACAGGTGGGCTTTCGGAAATTAAGCGGGGTTTTGAAGTGATTGCCCGGAAAGCAAAATGTCCGGTCGTGGCAGCCTACATGGATGGCCTGTGGGGATCGATGTGGTCGTTTGAAGGAAGTAAGTTTCTCAAAAAGGGACCCCGCAAGGTTCCTTACGGGATCACGGTGGCCTATGGTGAAGCGCAAGATGTGAGTGAACTCGGTGGACCGAAGCTGGCTGAGGAATTTCATCGTCTCTCGACTCAGACGGTTGCGGCCCGGTCCCACGAAATGAAGTCGTCGTGTTGTCAAGAGCCCAAAGTTCTCACGGATCTTCCGAATGGATGGAGTGACATGATGGCACGATGCTGGGCTGATGATGAAAACGGAAAGCAAATGCGGGCCAATGCCCTCCAGCTGAATCAGGTGAATTTATCGGGCCGTAAAAAACGCATCCTGATCGATTGGCAGGAAGGTGCCGAGGAGTGCGGAATTCTCGGGGTTTTGTGGCCTCAGTTGACCGATGCCCGAGTGGCCTTCTGCGAGGGAAGCGATGAGGATTTCCTTTCCATTATTTCCCGCGAGCGGATTGATCTCGTGATTTTGCGGACCCAGCGTGCTGACCTTCTTGCGAAGCTTCGCCGAAAAAGGATCCAATATTTGGTGTTCGAAGGTGCCTCCAGTCAGTCCCTTCAGACAGGACTGGTAAAGAAGGGGCGCGTGCTGAGCTATTCGATTCCTCATCCTGATTACGAAACAACGACGATGATGCCGCAAGCGGGTTGGGTGGAAGACGGCTATGGAAAACTCCTTCCGGGTTTTCTTGCAAGAGAGTCGGAGAAGGGGCTTCAAATTAGTGGTCCTGCCCTTCATGAACCTGTGAATCTCGCTGGAGTAAAATTTGGTTCTGAAAGCTTCCTGATTCACGTTGGAGTTGACGATTAGGAGAAGCTCGCTATTGGTTCGGCCATGCAAGAAAGCTCTCAGGAACCTGAAGTGATTGAAGAAGGTGTCGCCCAAACTGATGGGCAGGCCGATTTTTCGGAGGAACAGCAGGAAGAAACTCCGATCGGAAACTCGGAAGAGGAAGCTGAAATCGTGGAAGAATCTCCCCTGACAGCTGAGCAAGAGGCCGAGAGATGGAGAGAGACAGCGTTGCGGACTGCCGCTGACCTAGAAAACTACCGAAAGCGCATGGCACGTGAGCGCTCCGAGGATTTACGCTTTGCGCGGGCGGGTTTGGTTGAAGAGCTTCTTCCGGTTTTTGATAATTTTTCGATGGGCCTACAAATGGCAGAGAAGGAGCAAGACTCCATGATTTATAAAGGGATGGCGATGGTGAAGGGCCAGCTCGATGATTTTCTCGAAGCCCAAGGTCTCAAAGAAGTATCTACTACGGGAGTTTTTGATCCCAATCTGCATGACGCGGTTGCGGAGGAAGAGAAGGAAGGTGCCGAGGCGGGTGAAATCCTGTTTGTGAAGCGGAAGGGATACACTCTGCATGATCGTTTGATTCGAGCTGCGGGTGTTATTGTCGCCAAGGCTCCTGAACCCCAATCTGAGGACTCCAAGTAATGGCTGAAAAAGATTATTACGAGGTCCTGGGAGTTTCTAAGGAGGCTTCTCAAGGTGACATCAAGAAAGCTTACCGGAAGGCCGCGATGAAGCATCATCCGGATAAGAATCCTGATGATCCCAAAGCAGAGGAAAAATTTAAGGAGATCGGTCAGGCCTACGAAGCGCTTGGCGATGAGGACAAGCGAGCCGCTTATGATCGTTATGGCCATGCCGCATTTGAAGGTGGTGGCGGCGGTGGTGGACGTGGTGGATTCCACGATCCGATGGATATCTTTAGCCAGGTCTTCGGCGGCGGCGGCGGCGGAAGTATGTTCGATGATCTTTTCGGAGGCGGCGGCGGAGGTCGTCGGGGAGGACGAGGCTCGTCAGGGCAAAAGCGCGGGAGTGACCTTCGCTATGATCTTGAGATCACGCTTGAGGAGGCTGCCAACGGCGTTGAAAAGGAACTGGAGATTGAAAAATCCGCTTCTTGTAGCAAATGCTCAGGAACCGGATCAAAGAGTAAGGGTGGGGGAGCGAAGATCTGTACCACTTGCGGCGGACGTGGCGCGGTTGCGCGTCAAGCGGGCATCTTTATTCAGCAAAGCACCTGTCCGGAATGCCGGGGCGCGGGTCAAGTGATTTCAGATCCTTGTGGTGATTGCGATGGTGAAGGCCGCAGGCAGGAAGCCGAGCGTGTTTCCATCCGAATCCCAGCGGGAGTCGACGATGGCACCCGACTTCGTTCCACTGGAAAAGGAGACGCGGGTCTTCGCGGCGGTCCTGCAGGTGACCTCTATGTTTTTCTCCATCTAAAAGAGCACGAAGTCTTTCAGCGCGAAAGTGACGAGCTTTTCTGTGAGATCCCCTTGCCATTTTCGACAGCAGCCCTGGGTGGGGAGCTAGAAGTTCCGACTTTGACTGGAAGTGCCACCATTAAAGTTCCAGCGGGGACCCAGGGCGGGACAACTTTCCGACTTCGTGATCGGGGAATGCCCAGCCTTTCCGGTCGTGGTAAGGGATCGCTCAATATTGAAGTTCAGGTCGAAGTTCCCACCAAGCTGAATCGAGAGCAGAAGGAGAAGCTCAAAGAATTTACGGAATCGATTGGGGATAAAAATTCACCGATGCAGGAATCTTTTTTTGAGAAAGCCAAAGGCTTCTTTGACCTGTAAGATTTCGGGCAATGGACCGGTTTTGGATTTCTCCTGCGAAGTGGCAGTCACCTTTTTCTTTGAAGGATGAGGAGGCGCACCATTGTCGAAGAGTGATGCGCAAGCAGGTGGGAGATGTCGTTGAAATCTTTGATGGTCAAGGGCATCATGCTGGGGCGCGGATCATTGCTCTTGGTTCGAATAACGTTCAACTGGAGCTTTTGGGCGACGTGAAAAGGTCTGATCCCGGGCTCCAGGTGGAGTTAGCAGTGGGAATTCCGAAGGGGAAAACCTTCGACTTAATCATTCAAAAAGCGGTTGAATTAGGAGTCTCCCGTATCCAACCTCTCATTACAGAGCAAGGGATGGTGCGCATCGAAGCCAAGGATCTTGAGAAAAAAAGATCGAAGTGGAATCGCTTGGCTCTCGAAGCCAGTAAACAGTGTGGGCAGGATTGGCTTCCGGAAGTGCTTGAACCACAGCACTTTTTGGATTGGATGAGAAATCGAGAGTTTGCAGAAGTAGAGTTGGTGGGCGCGCTCAAAGATTGTGCCGTTCCTCTGTGTAAGTACCTTTCGGTAATTGGAAACATCTCATCCATCAGGGTCCTCGTTGGTCCAGAAGGCGATTTATCAACAGTGGAATATGACCTCGCCAAGGCAGAAGGGTTTTCTTTCGTAAGCTTAGGCAAGTTGGTGCTACGTGTTGAAACTGCAGCATTCTTTATCTTAAGTAATATTTTCGGATACTTCGAAGGCGACGCTCGGATATCTTGAAGTATTAAATTTATCTAAAATCTCTTGATTTCAGGTGTTTAAAATGACATTAATAAAATATGATAGTTCATCTGGGGGGATTTTTAAAAAAGGGGCTATTGTTCGGTGGTTTCCTTTTAGTGATTGGGTCGTCTTTTGCGAGTGAAGAGGCGACGATGCTCAAGGTGAATCGTTATTTGCGCAGTGATGTCGTGGCGTTCTGGCACCGCTATTATCAGGCCTCCGAAGGGTATGAGAATCGTTGGGATGGGGCTATTAACTTGGATAACTTTTCTGTGACTGCTCCTCCTGCTGAATTCACCAAAGACGTTCAGCGTCGTGTCAACTTCTACCGCGCCTTAGTCGGTCTCCGCGCTGACATTTCTTTTGAAGAAAAGGAAGTGTTCAGCGAAGAGGAAGATCTTTGGATGGCCCCCGCTGGAACCACTAAATCTGAGGCGGCACGAGCGGCAGCGCTGGTGTTTGATATTCAGAAATACGGTGGCTCAGATGAAAGGCCAGGTTTTGAACTCACCCACGCATTGGACCCAATGTGGGAGGGTTTCACCGCAGCCGCGTGGAATGCTGCGTTTTATTCCAACCTTGCGGGCCGATTGTGGGGGCCTGGAGCGATCGATGCCTACATGAATGAACCCGGAACGACCACAGATAATCTCTTCAACCGCTATGTGGGTCACCGTCGCTGGATGCTTTTCACCGCTTCAGCACATATGGCTACGGGGGACATTCCAACTATTGTTGATGGAAATGGCTCTCTGAAGCGCCCAGGAGCCAATGTTCTCTATATAATTGGTGATTTCTCCGATCGCGAAGAAAAGTTCGTGGCGTGGCCTAATGATGGTTTCTGTCCTGCACCGATCTTGTCCGACTTGTGGTCGCTAAGCTATCCTGGTGCAGATTTCTCGCAGGCAATGGTGACGATGACGGGGCCAAATGGTCCAGTGATTTTGAAGGTGGTGGCTCAAAGTATGGGGGTTCCTCACAATAGTCAGGGTGGAAGTGGTGAGGGCTCAGCGGGTGGGGGTGACGAAAAAATCTATGGCGACGCCACGATTACCTGGGTGCCCAGTGGATTAACGGACGATTTTTCAAAGGATGTCACCTATGAGGTTACCGTCGATAATATTCAGGGTGGGGGACCGTCGAGCCATTCTTACACGGTAACGATCATCGATCCCAATGTTCTTTTGGATCTCGAACTCGTGGGAGTAAAGTCGCCCCCTGTTTCAGGAGCCAACTATTATTTCGGGCCGGTTCGAGGGGCAGATCAAGTTGAGTTCGAGGTTTCACAGCGTGGGGAGCTAATCGGGGTTGAAGGAGCGGAATTAAACCCTCAGATCATCGATGGTACTAATATTGGTTATGACCTCATGGCTGCGCACGAGTGGAAATCAGATAATGGCATCAAAGATGAGTTTTTTGAAGGAACAAGGTCATTCCGGTTGGCATTTGCGGCACAAAATAATGTGCCTGAATATTTTGAGCTAGATCATAATTATGCGACGACCAACGAATCCAAGATGGAATACCAGTATCGCCGAGGTATAATGACAAATACCACCCACATGGATGTGGAATTCTCAACCGATGGAGGAGTATCGTGGATGAAATCGAATTCGCGAGTTAGCGGTATCAATCAAGATTTCGACGATTTTTTTTCTATGGAGGTAGTCCAGCTTCCGGTCTCTGATAGTCTTCGCATTCGTTTTTTTCATAGTTATGAATCTGATGGGCTAACTGGCTTCAACTTTGTCGGTCAGGGACCCCAATTTCCAATTGGAATCTTCATCGATGGCATCATCTTCAAAAAAACTGAGATTGCGACGGCTTCGCTGTCCGCGATCGTGAATGCGGCTGATCAGCAGGTCGGCTTCAGTAAGGAGGGCCTTGGGGTGAATTTGGAAATGGGGGAAACTTACAATCTGCGCGTCAGACCAATTATTGCGGGATTTTCCTTCGCTTGGAGTCCGGTAAAGGAGATCGAAGTACGAGGGTCTTCGCCGTTGACTAATTTTGATCACTGGGCCGAGCTGACCTACCCGGCAGCAGGTGCGTTCGATGATGATTTCGATCAAGATGGCCTCAGTGACGGGGAGGAATATGCCTTAGGGACGAGTCCGATTCATGCAGATGATGGTGTCGCCTCATTCTCGCTCGCCCAGGAAGGGGAGAGTCTTTGCTTGGCGGTTCCTGCGGGTTCGATGGCCCCGGGGATTAGTTATTCCGCTGAATGGTCCACAGATATGGTGAACTGGTCTTCTGCTGGAGTTGTCATCAACGATACAGGAGGCCAATTAAAGGCTCTTGCTCCCGCAGGGGGACTTCCCAATGGATACATTCGCTGGGTGATCACCGCTGAGTAAGGGCTCACTTGAAGGAATTCTTTGGAAGGGTCTCATTTTTTGGTTTCAAAAGATCTGATTTTTGCGGCTAGTCTCAGCGCCTATGAGACTTCTTCTATTTTTGATTCCGCTCATTCTTGTCTCATGTGGGGCGAGTGAGTCGAACAAGCCGGGCTATCGGGTGAAGTGGATGAAATATCGGGCGACTTCTGAGAAGGAGACCAAGATACAAATTTCTCTATGGGATCAGAAAGCGTGGCTTCTGAATGGAAGAGGAGCGGCTGTCCTGGAAACAGATGTCGCCACGGGAGTGCCCGGAAAAGAGACCCCGCAAGGAATATTTGAGGTATTGGAGCGGATTGAAAGCAAGAGGTCCAACCGCTACGGGAAATATGTCAATGAGGCGACAGGAAAAGTTGTAGTCGAGAAATCCTGGGAGCATTCAGGAGAGGTGCCTGAGGGCTGCGTCTATGAGGGGATTGCAATGCCCTATTGGATGCGGCTTACTTGGGATGGCGTGGGCATGCATGTCGGTAAGTTTAAGAAGAGGACCCGGAGTAGCTTTGGATGCATTCGGGCCTACCAAAAGGCACAGCCTTTAATCTATCGGAAGACAAGGATTGGAACCCCTGTTGAGATTGTGCCCCAGAGTTTGCAGGAGCAACTTGGGCTTTAGTGGATCTAAGAAAGTTTTAAAGACTCGCTTCGATCGCGCGGCGAATGGGGGAGGCGATGGGGAGCGAATCGAGTTTGCTTAGCGGAACAAAGGTTTCCGCAGATGCCGGAGTGACCTCGTTGCGATAAAGATAGAGCGTTACCCGGTGGTGGGTGATGCCGTAAGTGAATTTAGTTTCGGGTTCGAGGTGTGCTACTTCTTCTTCGCTTCTCAATGGGAGGCGCCAAAAACCTTTCCTTCGGGCGCCTGATTCTTGCGCGAGTAGAATGGATCTATCTTTTTCGAAAAAGATCGCATGCTCGTCGATTCTTACCACTTTCCTTCGGGGCTTCTTCAGGGGAAGGGACTCGGGAGAGGTTGAGAGGCAGAACTTCCGGACCGGACATGATTGGCAATCAGGGCTCTTGGGAGAGCAGTAAGTCTGCCCCAATTCCATGATGGCCGAGTTGAAGATACGAGGATGCTTTCGGTCCAAGAGAGATTCGGCCCATTCCCAAAGTTGGCGAATGCCTGCGGTGGAATCGATCGGGCTGTGGTAATTGAAAAGGCGTGCCAAAACCCGGGCGATGTTCGCGTCGACAATGGGGGCTGGCTCATTGAAAGCGAATGACGACACTGCTCCGGCGGTGTATTTTCCGATTCCGGGAAGGGATTCGAGGGTAGCGGCATCCTTAGGGAAGGCGCCGTGGTGGTCGGAGAGGACTGCAACGGCTGCGCGTTGAAGATTTCGGACCCGGTTGTAGTATCCGAGTCCTTCCCAAGCGCGAAGGAGTTGATCTTCTGGAGCCTTGGAAATTGTTTCCAGATCAGGGAACTCTTCGAGGAAGCGCTCGAATCTCCGATTAGCGATTACGGAACTTACGGTGGTCTGCTGAAGCATGATCTCGGAGACTAGAATCTCCCATGGATTGTCAGTTGCTCTCCAAGGATAAAATTTTCCACCTTGTTCAAACCATTTGATGAGAGCCTTTCGAAATGCGGGGCGCTTTGAGAGTGGTCCCTTGGTGGTTGCTTTTTTATCCATTATTTAGCGAGTGAAACGCTAACTTTTTGGAGTGAGCTGGCGAGTGAATTAGATGATTTTGGTCTCCGATATAGGGGCCATGATAAAATATACTTAATGAACTTCTAATGATGAATGATAAATTTGGCACGTTAAATAGTGTGATTCCCATCTGCTGAAATCGATTTTTCCAGGGTGAGAGAGAGGGATTTGGATCATCCCTAAGCGGATCGGTTCCTAGAGCCATTTACTAGCGTGCGGATCTATTGAAGAGAAAAAGAAGAATTTTGTCTGTCAAGAGTTTCTGGAAATTGAATGAGAATTTTCCATGGGAGTGACGCCTTGAATCAAAAATTAGGTGTAGGCGACCTTTTGACAAAAGGGCAATTTTGACTAGGGTGCCTGCGCAAGCATAAGATTTTAGGAATGCCTAACTTTACAAAAAAAGAAATTATTCAAGAAGTAAGCGATCGTTTGGGTCTGACCCAGACGATGTCGTCTAAGATGTTTCACCTTGTTTTAGAAATCATTACAAGAGAGTTGGCGAATGCTAACAATGTTGTAGTGAGAGATTTCGGGACATTTGAAACAAAGATAGCGAGGGGGCGGCCCGGGAGAAATCCGAAGGATCCGGATAAGACGATTCCTATCCCAGACCGGGCTGTGGTAAAGTTTCAAGTCGGGAAAGCGCTTAAAGAAAAAGTCGCACGCACTCTTCCCGAATTGGAAAGCCGCATAGGCTAAGTGAAACGATTTTTTTCCTCTCATCCTGCTCCTCGCCGCTTTCCTCACTTCATGTGGAGGGGGCGGTTACAAGGGATACCAACAATTTGGCTATACCATCAGGGGACAGTATTACCAGCCGATGTCGGTTGACGATGCGCTTCGATACGATGAGGTAGGCGAGGCCTCGTGGTATGATGAGAGCAGGTACTTCGGGTTGGTTCGTGGAGATACTTCTCTTGGGGAGAAGGTGAAGCCTTTTGCCCTTTCGGCAGCCCATAAGACTCTCCCCATCCCTTGTCGGGTGAAGGTATCGAATCTGGAGAACGGCAAGTCGGTCAAACTCAGGGTCAACGACCGTGGGCCCTTCATTCCTGGACGGATCATTGATGTCACTCCAAGAGCGGCGGGTAAGCTGGGCTTTAAGAAACAAGGTCTTGTCCAAGTTAGGGTGGAGGTTCTGAGCGTGGGCGACGGTAAGTATAAGAGAAAGGTGCGCCGGAACTGGTGGCCTTTTTAAGGAATCGCTCAAAGATTGAGGTGTTATTCCCACTTAATCTCAGGAGCGCCACCTTCGTTCAGATTCTCTCTGAATAGCCCGCTACACAAAGAAAATCCTGCCTTGCTGTCGAACCTGATCTCGGTTCGAAAATGCTCCTTTTATTCTTTCGCAACTCCAAAGCTGCGCAATGTCTTGAGATCAAGGCGGGGTGTCGCCATTCTCTATTCAGATGCTCCGCTCTCTGATGACGATTTCCGGGTTCACTTTGATGAGCCGAATCTTGGGATTTGCTCGTGATATTCTCATCGCTCGTTTTCTTGGTGCCACGGTGGTCGCTGATGCGTTCTTTGCGGCGTTTCGTTTCCCGAACATGTTCCGTCGAATCTTTGGCGAGGGGGCCTTCAATTCTGCCTTTGTGCCCCTCTTTGGAAAGAGAGTCGTTGAGGGAGGAACTCAGTCAGCGATGGGTTTTGCGAACAATGCCTTCTCGGTCCTTTTCCTGGTTCTAGGAGTGCTGACTGTCCTCCTCATTCCGGTCATGGCTTTTGTCATGTTCGCGGTGGTGCCGGGCTTCCTTTCTAAAGTTGATACGTCTCTTTCAGATACTCCCCAGCAATTTGAAGTCACGCTTCGGGGGGCACGTGCCGTTTATTTTGAATCGAGTGAAGGTTCGGCGGTGAAGTTCCATGATCTATCCTTGATCGAACGCGGAGATCCAGAGGTGGGGAAGGTGCTCGGAGAACTCTTTGGAGGTGACACCCAAGCGGTGGGCGAAACGGTGATGATCGAGTCCGTCCTCGACGATGCCTTGGACCGCCCAGGCGAGGTGAAGGAGGGGGAACTAGAAGAGGAGGTGAAGTCCCGGATCTTCACCGCTGGAACTTGGAATTTTCAAGATGGCTCACTCCGGATTCCTCTCCCTGAAGATCACGATTACGCTATTCTTTCCGGCTCCGTGAGCGGGTCAGGAAAGTTTCAGGTCTTTCGTAATGATCCCGGGGCGTTTGATCTCACGGTGAAGTTTTCAAAGATCACCTTTATCTACCTGCTCTGCATGGCACTGGTGGCCCATCTCAGTGGCGTTCTGACGACTCTGAAAAAGTTTGCCGCTCCCGCCTTTTCGCCGGTCCTTTTGAATGTCGTGTTCCTAATTGGGCTCCTTGGGGTGGTGCAGTTTACCGATGCGAAAGGGGAGGTGCTGGCGTGGTGTGTTGCGATTGCAGGCGTGGTCCAGCTGGGCGTTCTCTGGGCGGTTTGTCGTCGGGCAGGGCTTCCGATTGCCCTCAAAAAACCGGTCTTCGATGATGGAATGAAACGGCTCTTCATTCTGATGGGGCCCGGTGTGATTGCGGCTGGAATTCAGCAGATTAACCTATTCATCAGCGGGGTGATCGCCTCCTTTCAGCAGGGGGCCATTTCCTATCTCTATTATTCGGATCGGGTTTATCAGCTTCCTCTCGGGATGATCGGGATTGCCTTTGGGATGGTTTTGCTTCCTGAGATTACCCGTCTTTTGAAATCAGGGGAGGAAGAAACCGCTTCGAAGACGATGGTGAGTGGACTTGAGCTGGCGATGATCGTCACGGTTCCGGCGGCTATCGCGCTGATGGTGATTCCGGTCGAGATCATGTCGGTTCTCTTTGAGCGGGATAATTTCACGGCATCCGATTCGCTTCAGACCGGCCGAGCGCTTGGGGCCTTTGCTATCGGCCTTCCTGGTTATGTCCTGATCAAAGTGCTCCAGCCTGGTTACTTTGCGCGTGAGGATACCAAAACCCCGATGTGGATGGCGGGAATTACGGTGCTTGTAAATATTGTCGTGAGTCTCGCACTCTTTCCTTTCTATGGGCACGTCGGTCTCGCCTTTGCCACTTCGGTAGCTGCTTGGGTCAATGTCTTCCTCCTTTGGTTTGGCCTTCGTAACTTCGTGAATCTCAAGCGCGAAAACTGGCGGCGGCTCATTGGAATGGTGATTGCCAGCAGTGTCATGGCGGTGGCTCTTTGGTTTGCTCGACCCATTCTCACCCCCTGGATGAGTGAAGCCTTTTGGCAAAAAGTCATCGGGATGAGCTTCTTGATTGGGTTGGGAGTCGTGGTCTATGCCTTCGGCGTGCTTGCGCTCAAGGTGACCAGTGTGCGTGAACTAAAGCTGGCCTTTAGAGGTTAAGCCTTTCTCGTCTTCCTGGTGATAGAGATCACGGTTGGAGGCCGAGAATTCCGCCTTGAGATTGACCTGTAGATCCGCGAGATCGACAAGTTCCGCGGTCGCAAAGGTCCACTCGCGGGCGCGCCCATCGTGCGGGAAGCCCACAAGGAGATGGAGGGCATCTTCAGTGACTTTGATTTGCTTGCTTGGTTCGAAGTAGAAGGTGCGAAAGCTCGATTTGATCGATGTTTCTTCGAAGAGCTTTGGGTCGAGATAGGCTACGGTTCCGCTGGGGAGATGTTCGACTCTGAGATCGGGATAGCCGGATCGTTGCTCTTTTCCTTCGCTGGTCTTGGGGATTTGGCAGCTGAAGTTCGGGAGCGAGTCGAGCTGGGTAAGGAGGGCGTCTTCGAAAAAACGGGAGGCCTCGTTGATGCGGCGTTTAGTTCGGATGGGGGAGTTGACTTGGCTCAGTTCCTTTCTTACCAATTCACTGGCGTGTGTGACTGCTGAGTGGATGGCCAGATGCGCTTCATTTGCAGGTTCGTAGGGGAGGACTAGGACTCCGCTGGTTTGTTTGATGACTTCTGCGAATGAGTAATTCGATCCGGTGAGATTTGCTAACATTTGGAGGTCGCTTGGGTTCTCGTGATTTTTCCCGGTTGATTTCTTTAGGCTGACTCCAAGGTTCATGCCAAGTGCGAATAAGGAGAAGCCTCCGAAGAGCCACAGTCCAACTTTGATGACCCAACGAACATCTTTCATGCCTCAAGCTAACACGCCGGCCATTACAAAATGAGGCTTCATTTTTAGTGAACAAAAAGTTACTATTTCTCGTCATAGTTTTAGGATTAAAGCAATGAACAAGATTACCACAAAACTTCAAGAGGCTCTTCAAAGTGCCCAACAACTCGCGCTCCGCTCAGTCCCGATCTCCTCGAAGGAACCTTTGCGGAAGGAGATACGATCAAAGTTTCGCTTCAAGATGGAGCGTTGGCATTCGCCTAACCTCCAGCGGCGATGGTGATGAGCTCGAGCTTGTCACGATCGTTGAGCCTTCGTTCAAACTCGGAGGGGGAGAGCGCTTCGGCGTTGAGTTCGACAACGACGGGCTTGTTACCGAAGCCCAGCGATTCGAGCAGGGTTACGATGGTTAGCCCATCGGCTGCTTCGTGGTTTTTGCCGTTGATAGTGAGTGTCATCATTTTGTGAGGATGGCTGCGTCCCAGTCTTTCCAAACTGGATCAAATCCTTTTTGACGGAGGACCTTGGCAATGTCGCCGACCGGGCGTTCGTCGTCGATCTCGAACTGTCCTGTTGCACGGGAGCAGCCTGCAGCATCCTTTTCTTCAATCTCGACGCGGCGGCCTTTGACGGTGAGGTGAAGATCATCGTCGCCCGCTCCGGTGTATCCGCCGGGGGCGGTGTTGGAACCTGCGGAAATGTGGGTGACGCCGAGCGGGAAGAGGGCGTCGCGAAGACTCGCAGGTTCGCGGGTTGAAAGAGTGATGCCGACCTGAGGAAAACAGAGACGAAAGGCGGTGATGAGCTGGACAAGATCGCGATCGTTGAGCGAGAGCTTGGGATCGGGAGTGTATTCGTAATTTCCCGCGTGAGGTTGCATGCGGGGAAAGGAGACATTGAAAGTGGCCTTCCAGCAATGACGCATCAAGTAGTCGAGGTGCGTCGCCAGAGCGATGGCTTCGTGACGCCAATCAGCGAGACCGAAGAGGGCTCCGATTCCGATCCTCCGGAAATCGCCGGCGTAGGCCCGTTCGGGGCAATCGAGTCGCCAGTCGAAGTTCTTTTTCGGCCCTGCGGTGTGGAGAGTTTCGTAGGTTTCCCGGTGGTAGGTCTCTTGGTAGACAATGAGGCCCTCCGCGCCGTGGGAGACGAGTTCGCCATATTGATCGTCCTCCATGGGGCCGACCTCGATCCCGATGGTGGGGACGAAGTCCTTGATCGCATCGAGGCAGGACTGGAGATAGCCGTCCGAGACAAATTTGGGATGCTCACCGGCAACCAGCAGGATATTTCGGAATCCCATAGAATGTAGGTGCTGAGCTTCGGTCACTACTTGATCGACCGTGAGAGTCGTTCTAAAAATGGGGTTGTCGCGGGAAAAACCGCAATATTTGCAGTTATTGACGCACTCGTTCGAAAGGTAGAGGGGGGCGAAAAGCCGCATCGTCTTGCCGAAGTGCCGGCGGGTGATTTGCTGGCTTTGCTTGGCGCGAGCCTCCAGTTGCCCCTTCGAGCAAGGAGCGATCAACTGTGCGAAGCGTCGCATCAAAGAGGTCGGTTCCTCCATTAAGTGCTCGAACTGGCTTGCGAAACTCACGCGGGAGGGATCATGCCTGTAGGCCTCTTTGTCAAAAAGATTACGATTTTTTGAATTGTCACCTTATACTCAAGCTGCTGGAATTCCCCCTGAAATGGCAAACGCAACCAACGTCCTCTCTCAGGGAATCGAGATCACTGGCTCGATCAAGTTTTCGAACGACATGATCATCGATGGTAAAATCGACGGTGAAATCCACTCCGACAAGGGCAAGGTGACCATCGGCGAGAACGCTAATATCAAAGGCGACGTTAAGGCGGGCGAAGTCAAACTCTACGGTCGAGTCGAGGGCACGATTACTTCTGATCGCTGTGAACTCAAAGGGAAGTCCATTCTCAATGGCGACATCAAAACCAAGATGCTCAGCATGGAAGAGGGAGCCAGCCTCACCGGCCGCACCCAGATCGGCGGCTAAGCTCTTCACTGAAGAATTTTAAAAAGCGGTGCTCTTTTGGGAGCTCCGTTTTTTTGTTTCGTAGCTTAGCCAATCCCGGCTGGGGGCGCTTCTCCAAGAGTCTCCTTGACTAGACAGAGAAGGCTAGATTTATCATCTTTTGTCCGATGTTTGAGGAATACGAAGATTGCCCACCTCCTGCCGAGGTGAGCCAAGAATTGTTTGCCCAGTGGCGTGCTCCTCGTCCTGCAACCCCCTGAGAAGCTCGATAATCCTTCCATTCCTCATGAGAAGATTACGAATGATGATGAGGATAATTTCCTAACTATTTAAAAACATCATTCGTCTCTTTTGAAATGCGGAGTGGTATTAGGACTCAGGTGTCCTAAAATTGGATTAATTGAGCCTTGGCCTGAAATCTTTCGGTCAGCATCGTCAGCTTCTTGACCGTTTGGAGCTCTTCAACTACAGGAAGAACAGCAATCGCCCGCCCTAAGCATGTCCAAGATCATTTATACCAAGACCGACGAAGCCCCTTACCTCGCAACGCAATCTCTTTTGCCGATCATCAGGGCGTTTACGAAATCTTCGGGGATTGAAGTGGAGACGCGCGACATTTCTCTCGCAGGTCGTATTTTGGCGGTCTTTTCGGATCGTCTTCCGGCGGATCAGCAGACCGAGGACGCACTTGCTGAATTAGGTGAACTGGCGAAGACGCCTGAGGCCAATATCATCAAGCTTCCGAACATCAGTGCTTCGGCTCCTCAGTTGGTCGCCGCTATTTCCGAGCTGCAGGCCAAAGGTTACGCGCTTCCTGATTACCCTGAGTCTCCATCGAACGATGACGAGGCGAACATCCAGGCTCGTTATGATCGGGTGAAGGGCAGTGCGGTGAATCCTGTGCTTCGTGAAGGAAACTCGGATCGCCGGGCGCCCAAAGCGGTCAAAGAATTTGCCAAAGCCAACCCGCACTCGATGGGGGCATGGGCGTCTGATTCAAAAACCAGCGTTACCACGATGGCTGCGGGCGATTTTGCCTCGAACGAGAAATCGGTGACGGTGCCGGAAGCGACTGAGGTGAAGATCGAGTGGACGGGAGCCGATGGCTCGACTCAGGTCCTTAAGGAGGGGATCGCCCTTCAGGAAGGTGAAATTTTTGATGGCACCTGCATGAGCAAAGCGGCTTTGGTCAAATTCCTCGGCGAACAGATTGCGGCGGCCAAGAGGGAAGGGACACTTTTCTCGCTCCACATGAAGGCGACGATGATGAAGATCTCTGACCCGATTATCTTTGGCCATGCGGTGGAGGTTTACTTTAAGGACCTTCTTGAGAAGCACAGTGAGGTTCTTTCGCCGCTGGGAATCGACTTTAAGAACGGTTTTGGAGATCTGGTTTCCAAGATTCAATCACTTCCCGCTGACCAGAAGGCCGCGATCGAAGCGGATATTGCGGCTGCTTACGAAGCGGGCCCTGATTTAGCGATGGTTGATTCTGATAAGGGGATTACGAACCTGCACGTTCCGAGCGATGTCATCATCGATGCCTCCATGCCGGCGATGATTCGGAATTCCGGCCAAATGTGGGATGCGGAGGGCAAAGTCCGCGACACTCTTGCGGTCATTCCCGACAGCTCCTATGCCGGAGTTTACGACACCACGATTGAGTTTTGCAAAAAGCACGGCGCTTTTGACCCCACTACCATGGGCACGGTTCC
Source organism: Akkermansiaceae bacterium (assembly GCA_028822935.1). GTDB lineage: Bacteria > Verrucomicrobiota > Verrucomicrobiia > Verrucomicrobiales > Akkermansiaceae > SW10. Next base: position 15,835 of record JAPKCM010000032.1, on the reverse strand, counting down.
CAATGTTGGCCTCATGGCGCAAAAAGCCGAGGAATACGGTTCTCACGATAAAACCTTTGAGATTCCTGCTGCCGGAATGGTCCGCGTGGTGAATTCTGCAGGTGAGATGCTCATGGAGCACGAAGTTCAGGAAGGTGACATCTGGCGTGCCTGTCAGGCCAAGGATGCTCCAATTCAGGACTGGGTGAAGCTGGCCGTGACGCGTGCACGGGCGACTGGTGATCCAGCCATCTTCTGGCTCGATGAAGATCGTGCCCACGATGCGCAGCTTATCGACAAGGTGGGTCAATATCTCGCTGAATACGATATCGATGGCTTGGACCTACGCATTCTTTCTCCTGTCGAAGCGACCGAGGAGACCCTTGAGCGTCTGAAAGCAGGGGAGGACACCATTTCGGTTACCGGAAACGTCCTTCGTGACTACCTCACCGACCTTTTTCCAATTCTCGAAGTGGGCACGAGCGCCAAGATGCTCTCGATTGTCCCGCTCATGAATGGTGGCGGTCTTTTCGAAACAGGTGCCGGTGGATCGGCTCCGAAGCACGTGCAGCAGTTCGTGGCCGAGAATCATCTCCGCTGGGATTCACTGGGCGAGTTTCTTGCCCTGGCGGTTTCGCTGGATCACATCGGATCTGACAAGGCGAAGCTTTTGGGTGCAACTTTGGATGACGCTACCACGGAAGCGCTTCTTAATAATAAATCGCCTCAGCGGAAAGTGAATCAGCTCGATAACCGGGGGAGTCATTTCTATCTCGCTCTTTACTGGGCCAAAGCGCTCGCTGCTCAAGATGATGACGCCGATCTCAAGGCGGAGTTCGCGCCTGTGGCGGAAAAGTTGGCTGAGCAGGAGACTGCGATCTTGGAAGAGTTGAATAGGGTGCAAGGACAGCTGGTGGAACTTTCAGGATACTACGCGCCGGATGAGGCTACCTTAGTCCAAGTGATGCGTCCGAGCGCGACCTTTAATGGGATTGTGGACGCGATCTAATTCGTTCGCTAAGGCGACTGAAGGGCCACTGACTCAAAGCAGAGCATTGTTCCTAGGAGTAACTTTTATCTCTCTTTGAGCAATATTACCCCAACGGTGGGCAGATCGTTTCTCGAAAATCTGCTTTCTAAGCCTTATCGTGAGAGGGGTCGTAGAAGATCTTCACATCGGCTTTCTTCGTGCCCAGCAGATCCTGAGCACGGATGAGGGCGTCGCGGGTGGAGATGTTTGGGTTGCTGGGAGCGTAGAAAAAGAGGTTGGTTTCGCCTTCTTCGCGGCGGCAGCCTTTCTGGAGAGTTTCCAAAACGCCCGAGCTTTTGAGGACCTTATAGACGTCTCTCGTAGCCCCCGAAACGATGAGGTGGCGATCTTGGGATCGGACAAATCGGATGAGATCGCGCATCGCCATCACACTGGTGGCGTCGAGGTGATGCGCGTTCTTGAGTCGTAAAATGATGACTTTAAGATTGGGATCAACGACGAGTCGCTGAATTTGGGTCCGAAAGAGTTCGCTGGCTCCGAAGAAAAGTGCGCCTTCGACGTGGACGATCGAGATCGCGGGGATCGGGCGGGCCTTCTTATTGTCCAGCTCGCGGAGTTCACCTTCGTCGGAGATTTCGTATTCCACGAGATGAGGTTTGGAGACCTTTCGTAGGAAAAGGAAAATGGAGAGCGCCACGCCGAAGAAGATCGCGACATAAAGCGGAGCGATGAGGGCCGTGACGAAGGTAATCACGAGGACGACAGCATCATCGGGAGTGGAGAGGAGGCAGATGCGGATATTTTTCCACTTAATAAGGGATGCCGCGACGGCCACCACGAGAGCGGCAAGGGCCGTTTTGGGGACAAAGGACACCGGGTTAGGGGCCATGAAGGCAAAGGCGAATACAGCAATGAGGCAGAAAAACCCGCAGAGTAGGGAGGCCACACCGGTTCGGGCCTTTGATTCGTAGTTGAGTGCGGAACGGGTGAGAGATCCGGAAGCGGGCATGGCGGCGGTGAAGGCGCAGGCGATATTGGCCATTCCGACGGAAAGCATATCCTGGTTAATTTCTGCCCGTTGCCCGGTGCGGGAGGCGATAGACTTTGACATTACGGTATTCTCAAGTGAGGCGAGAAAGGCGATGGCGAGAGCCACGCTCATCAGGGTGGAAATATCATTAAAGATACCGTTTTCAGAAGGGGTGGGGAATTTCGGCTGAAGATCGTTGAGGGCGTATGCCTTAAAGTTGGGGACGGTTTCGGACCATCCGGGAAGAAAATTGGCGGCGATGGCAGAACCCAGAGCGACGAGAAACAGGGTCAGCGCAAAATTTGGGAGGGTTGGGAGGAAGCGCGAGATGGCAAAGTAGATGAGCAGGGTGGCTCCTCCGAGAAGAGCGGGTTGCCAAAGAAACGATGACGACACCGCTAACAAACTGTCGAGCATACCAAAAAAATTACTCGCCGATTGTACGGTGTCAGCCACGCCAAAGAGATGCTTCCCTTGGTTCATCATGATGAGCATCGCGGCTCCCGTGATGTAGCCGACAAGAACGCTCTGACTAATATACTGCAATAGATCGGCCGTTTTTAAAAGAGCTCCGATCAGACAAATGATCCCCACCATGAGGACGAGCAGGGGCATGAGGGCGAGTTTTTCTTCCATCGCCAGGCCCTGTGCGGCGAAGAAGCTGAAGACCATGAGCGAGGTCGCATTGGTAGGACCTAGAATGGTTTGGCGGGAACTCGCGAAGAGAGGAGCGACGATGGAAGCAACGGCCGAGCAGATGATGCCGTAGAGAATCGGAAGCTCGGCGATCGCGGCGTAAGCCATCCCTTGCGGAATGGCGAGGAGGGCGACATTGACCGAAGCTTTGAGATCAAACTTGGCCGTTTCGCGCGAGTAGCCTTTTAAAGAGGATCGAAAGGGGAAGATCTGTAGGGGGGTCTCAGCGAACCATTCTTTAAAGGAGCGGTATACGGAGCGAAGTTTTCGACCGCCTTTTCCTTTCATGGACCCAGACTAAGACCGGCCTTAGTCACTCGGCAAGGCAAGGTTTGAGAGAAGGGTCAATTAGGAACAATTTAAGAATAAATAAGTCGACTGCACTCGATCTCAAGCCCGTCACTTTCGTTCGACTTTCCTTTGAGTAGTTCATTACACAGATAAAAGTCAGCCTCATTGACAGGCCCGACCTCTTCGCGCAAACAACTCATTAATTTCCTCGCCATTCCTCAGCTCTTCAGGGATGCCCGATGAAGGAACCAGAGTCCCAAGAAGACCCCGAGAATATTGGGGAGCCAAAGGAGTGACTGGGAAAGGGTAAGGTGATCGGCGCGGGTTTCTTCGGCCAGAATCAGAAGAAGGAAATAAGCAAAGGCGATGACGATACTCATCACAATTCCCGATGAGTTTTCCTTCTGACGCGAGTTCATTCCTAGTGGGATTCCGACAAAGGCAAGAGCGAGGGGAGCGAGGGAAAAGGCGAAGCGCTTGTCCCGTTCGAAGGCATACATGGGGAGTCTCTCGGGAGCGATCTCGGGCGGGGGATTCCTTAGGATTTCTGCGATCTCCTGGTTGTCGAGGGTGTTTGGTTTGAGCTGCCGTCCCCGGAGGGGATAAGTCAGGACCCAGGGTTCAGCTTTGTCGGCAAAGAACTGCTGGAGGTTTCCTTTCTTGTCGTAAATTTCGCCGTAGCCCGTGTTGAGCTGGAGGTCGAATTGCTGCTCCTTTGATTCGGTGTCAAGAGTGACCCGGTTCGAGTAAAGGTAGCCGAGAGGAGGGGCGTTTCGATCGTTGGTTGAGAGTTGGTAGGCGTGGAAGCCTCCCAGAGTTTGCTCGCTCTCTCGCTCGTTGATGTAGATTTTTTGACCCTTCAAGCGAGACTGGACGACGCCGGGGTCGAGAAGGCGAAGGGGATCATTTTTGATCTCATCGTAGAGAAGCATCTTGATCGCAGCCTTGGCTCGGGGGGCATGAGTGGCATTGAGCCAGAGACAAATGGAAGAGAATCCAAGACCGAGAAGGAGGACCGGAGTGGCGATGCGATAAAGACTCATCCCGCTGCTGCGGAGGGCGGTGATTTCCTGATCGGACGAAAGTCGGCCAAAGGTAAGCAAGACGGCGGCAAGGAAGGCCCAGGGAATGGTGAAAACGAGGGAGTAGGGCAGGAGTTGGAGAATGAAGATTGCCACAAAAGAGATCGGTGCTCTTTTATTCACGAGGAGATCGTGAACCTCCTTAAAAACGTTTCCGAGGATGAGCACCATGCTGAGCACCATCACCGCGAAGAGGGTGCTCACCAGAACTTGTCGGGTGAGGTAGCGGTCGATCTTGCTCACCATCATCGGAGCCAAGCTAATGCGACTTAATGGAGAGGTCCAGAGGGAAGGCAAAGAGCTTTCTGAAAAGAGAGTTGAGTGTGAATCAGGCGAATTGATCCGAATGACTTTTGAACCCATTTTAGAAGGAAAGCCAAAATTCACTCGGTTCGTTTTATTCGCGTTCGTTTTCCTGCGACTTGGTCTCATTGGTGATTGCCCTCTGGGGTTCATCGATTAAGTTTCGTTATTCAACTAAACGATAAATATGAATCGCTCGTCATTTCTCACCCTCCTTTCCCTGACCGGATTGGGTTTCGCTCTTTTCACGAATCAAAGTTTTTCTGATCACCACGGGGAAGCCGCTCCAGCGATAAAGAAGGCGGTGATCGATGGCACCGGCCAAGGATGGCGGGATCTCACTGAGGCTGATTTTATCAATGTGAACTGCAAGCCTGACACCTGGACCTGGAAAGACGGAGTGGTTCACTGCACCGGCAAGCCTGTCGGGGTGATTCGCTCGAAGGAGCAAATTAAGAATTTTGAAATGGTGTGCGAGTGGAAGCATAAAAAGCATGCCGGAAATTCAGGGGTCTTCGTCTGGGCGAGTCAGGCTTCGATCGATAAGCTTGCCGCCGGAAAAGGCGCTCTCCCGGATGGCATCGAAGTTCAAGTCCTTGATCTTGGCTATGAAACCAATTGGGAAAAACAAAAGGGCGAGCCGTCGGATTGGTTCACCTCGCACGGTGATGTTTTCCCAACGGGACCCGCCAAGATGAAGCCTTTTCCACCTGTGGCGCCGAATGGTCGACGCAGCTTCCCGACCAAGAATCTCACCAAGGGCATCAACGAGTGGAACCACTACTACATCCGCGCCATCAATGGCGAAGTCCGTCTCTGGGTGAATGGCGAAGAGGTCTCAGGAGGCACTAACTGTGATCCTGCGGATGGTTACCTCTGTCTTGAGTCAGAAGGCTCTCCGATTGAATTTAAGAACCTTCGTATTCGCGTGCTGCCATAGGCGGAGGTTATTGACCAAAGGAGCTGGGGCGTCCCGCCCCGTTCAAATAGTCAGGGCTTATTCCGGCTGAGCCACGCCTGGCCAGCAAAGGTGAGAATGCTTTCAAGGTGGTTTGGCTCGGCCTCCTCCTCCTCCTCTGGAGGCCTCAGTCTCCGTTCACCCTGTGGCTGTCTATCTCACTCCGCTCCATTGTCCGCTATTGGCCAACATCCTGCTCGATGAGCTGGACCACGAACTTGAGAAACGAGGGCAGCCCTTCGTGCATGTTATCTCCCTTCGATCGCCTGTTACCCAGACGGCCCGAAAGGGAGCCAAGGGTAACAAGTGGCGAATTGGAACCGCCGTGCGACAAAACATCTCCATCCCCACGAAGTCATTTCAGCTTAGCCGAAGGCAAACCCGGATGACCGGTGGTGTGGGAACGGTAGTTCGAACCTACCGTCTACCCGATTTTCTCTGAAAAGCGGGGGTAAGTCTGGACGTAATAAAAAGCTGTCTTTGAGACTTTAACTTAAAAATTAGCCATTCCTTCCCCGCCATGAATTATCGCCGACTCTTTACCGCCACGCTTTTTGCCAGTCTTGCCCCGCTTCATGCCGAGGAACCGGCTTCTGTTTCTAATGCCGGTCGATGGAGTAAGGAGAAGGTTCAAGCCGAGCGTCCGGCTGTTATTACCCCTCCGGGTCATACGACTGCCGTCAAGCCTGGTACAGCACCTTCTGATGCCATTGTCTTTTTTGACGGCACGAACCTTTCAAAGTGGAAAGGCAAAGGGAAAGACGGAAATGATGCCGCGAAGTGGGTCGTGAAGGACGGACGCATGGAGGTGGCAAGAGGGACTGGCGTGATCCAAACCCGGGACCAGGTGGAAGGAGATTGCCAATGGCATATTGAGTGGTGCACGCCTGCGGAGGTGAAGGGGAACAGCCAGGGGCGCGGAAACAGCGGGGTCTTTATCGGCGGTTATCCTGAAGTGCAGGTGCTCGATTCATTTCACAACGATACCTATCCCGATGGACAGGCTTCCTCGCTTTACAAAAAGAGTGTTGCCTTGGTGAATGCCAGCCGTGGACCGGGTCAATGGCAGACCTATGACATCATTTGCATCCGTGAGAAAAAGGAAGCAGACGGGAAAGTCATTCAGCGCGGGTCGATCACGGTGCTGCACAACGGGATCGTGACACAGTTCGCGGTTCAGGAAGGCGGGAAGCAAGGGGCAGGCGGACTTCAACTTCAGGACCATGGTAACCCGGTTCGCTATCGCAATATCTGGGCTCGTCAGTTGGTGGTGCCGACCGTGAAAGCTCCGGGGAAGTGAGGGGTCAAGAGTCAATACGCCACAATCAGAATGATCAAAAAGAGAGATGTTAAGGGGTTCACTAAATATCATCCGAGAATGTCATGAACGACATGCCCGTGGACGTCGGTGAGGCGGCGATCAATTCCGTTTTGCAGGAAGGTCAGGCGCTCGTGGTCGATTCCCATGAGATGCAGGATAGTGGCATGCAGATCGTAGCAGTAGGTGGTGCCTTCTAAGGTCTGGTAGCCCCAATCGTCGCTCTGTCCGTAGGATGAGCCGGCCTTAATTCCCGCCCCCGCCATCCAGGTCACGAAGGTTCCACCGTTATGGTCCCGTCCGTCTCCTCCTTGCGCAAACGGAGTGCGTCCAAACTCGGTGGTCCAGATAAGAAGGGTGTCTTCAAAGAGGCCGCGGCCCTTCAGGTCTTCGATCAGTGCCGCGATCGGCTTGTCAACGCTGGCGGCGATTGGCGGCAACTCTTTGGAGATGCTGCCATGGTTGTCCCAGTTCTTCACCGCTCCTTGCGGTCCACTCCAGACTTGCACGAAACGGGTTCCTCGCTCGCAGAGGCGGCGTGCCAGCAAGCAGCGCTTTCCAAAGTCCTCGGTCACCTTGTCGTCGAGGCCATAAGACTTTCGGGTGAGCTCCGTTTCCTTTCTCAAGTCAAAGGCTTCAGGTGCGGAGAGCTGCATCTTTGCCGCCAGCTCGTAGGAACGAATCCGCGATTCCAGGCGGGTGTCGTCGGCACGTTTGCTTGCGTGACCCGTGTTCATCTGACGAAGCAAGGCGAGTCCGTCCCGTTCGGCAGTTGGATTTGCAAAGTCGAAGCGCTCTTTGGCGAAAAGGTTGGGCACCGGATTCGAGCCACCGGCCTTGATGACAGTTCCTTGATGGACCGCCGGGAGGAAGCCCGAGGAAAAGGGACCTCGCTGATTGTAAGGGAGCCCTTTTGAATCGGGCAGGACGACGAAGGTCGGGAGGTTGTCGGTCAGGTTGCCAAGGGCATAGGAGGTCCATGCTCCAAGGCAGGGGAAGCCCGGCAGCAGGAAGCCGGAATTCATCATGTAGGTCCCCGGTCCGTGAACGTTGGTCTTCGACTTCATCGCCATCAGAAATCCCATTTCATCGACCCACTTCGCCTGGTGCGGAAACACGCTGCTCACCCAGCGACCCGATTCCCCGTGCTGTTTGAATTCGAAGGGGCTCTTCAGCAAGGCTCCGGGCATCGCGGTGAAGCCCTCCGGCTTTTCCTTCGGGCCCAACTTCTGTCCGTGCAGTTTTTCGAGTGCCGGTTTGTAGTCGAAGGTGTCCATTGGACTCGCCCCGCCGGTCATGAAGAGCTGGATGACGCGCTTGACCTTGGCCGGATGATGAATGCCACCGTTTAACTCAGGTTTGGGGCTTCCCAAGGCATCACGCGTCAGCATCTGTGCCATCGCGACACCGCCCATGCCTCCTCCAACATCCCACAAAAATGATCTACGTTTCATTCGATAAATAGGAATTCATTGCTGTTTAAAAGGACACGGCAAAAGGCGCGCAATCCGTGCTTTCGCGCGTAATTGGTAAATTCTACTTGTTCGCTGGCGGAAGGGGGACGGAGCCACACGAGGCGAACGGCGCGCTGCACTTGTTCATTCAAATCGCCCCCTTCCGACTCGACCCGCTGCGCGAGCCACTCACTTCCATGGAGGACAAAGTCATTGTTGAAAACGGCCAAGGATTGAAGTGCTGACACCGAGAAACCACGCTTGGGTGCCAGTAATCCCAAGTCCGGGAAATCGAGGGCCTCCATGAAGGGATCGGAGATTCCACGCCAAACCACGCGATAGATGCTCCTGCGGGAAGCGCCGGGCGAATTCCAATCATAAATCGAGTAATCCAAGGAGGGGGTCGCTTGCGGTCCTTGCGATTTTTTAAACTGCTCAATTCCCGGCCCACCCATACTCAGGTCGAGACGCCCCGACAGGCGGAGAATCGAATCACGAAACACCTCGGCATCCATGCGCTGTCGGTTCATACGCCACAAGAGGCGATTGCCCGAGTCCTGCGCGTTGGGTGGCACCTGACTGGCCTGCTGCCAAGTTTCACTGGTCAGGATCAGCTTGTGCAATTCCTTCAATGAGCCTTTCGCTTCATCGCGGAACCAAACGGCCAACCAGTCCAACAATTCGGGATGGCTCGGCTGACTTCCCATTCTACCAAAATCGTTTGGAGTATCGCAGAGACCACGACCGAAGTGGTAGTGCCACACCCGGTTTACAATGCTTCTCCAGGCGAGGGGGTTATCCTCGTGGATCAGCCAGTCGGCGAGGGCCGCCCGTCTTGCCGATTCGTTCTTCGGATCGGGAAGTTCGAAGCGACCGGGGAGGGGGCCGATCGCGGAGATCGCACCTGGTGCAATTTCGCGAACAGGCTTGTCGATATCACCGCGGCGCAGGAGGTGGACCACCTTGGGCTCCTGTGGAGCAGCCAGTTTCTTGGCATGCGACCATGAGGAAGAAACGCCGTAGACGGTGGCCTTGGGTGGCAAGGTGCCGAGTCGTTTTTTTGCGTAAGTTTCCAAGGCGGCCGCGGCTAGGATGACTTTTTCTCCATCGGTTCTCTGGGCCTCTGGCTTCTTGAGCCCCTCGATTACTTCCGAAGGCAAGATCTGCGCAGCCCCGCCTTCCGCATCGGTCGCGGACAGGCGAAAGCGACCGATCAGGTGTTTCGGGGGATGCAGTTGTTTCAGCGTGACCGCGAGCCTGCCACCAGTTGCAAGATCGATGGGTTTGGCGAGCTCGAACACGATGTGGTGCGATTCATTGATCCTCGGAAAGATGGCCCACCCGGTGACTGGATCACCGTCGATCGCATGTGCCGAGGTCCAGCCCTCCTGATCGAAATCAGCCGAGGCGCGCGCGATTTTTAGCGGGACCGAAGTGTCAGATCCGGTCGCAAACCATTGCAAGTCCACTTCGGCCAAATGAAGATTGCCGTTTCCAGCCCTTCCCGGCCCGCCCATCGGCAGTCGCTCGTCCTTCATCACTTCCACTCTGACGGCGGTGAGGCGCTTTAAGTCAACCTGCGCAGTCGCGGTGTAAGTTTCCTGGTCTGCCATTGGGCCGTCGGCAAAAATGGAGTGATCCTTTTGTTTCGTCAGTTTGCTCCCGCCCGAGGCCATAAACACTTCGGGTGTTAGGATACTCCACTCGACGAGATTCTTCTTCCGATCAGAGATCCACTGACTGATAATCGCGGTATCCTTGCTCTGAAAAAGGACACTCGCGTTCCGACTTTCAGCCGCCGCGACCAAGCTCTCCATTTCTTTGCGAAGCATCATGACCTCTGTGGAGGTTTCGTATTCGATATCGCCTTTTCCGACTCCGGCGAAAACCGCCTGCAACGAGTAATAATCTTCCTGGGTGATCGGGTCGAACTTGTGGGTATGGCAGCGGGCACAACTCGCGGTTGTGCTTACGATGGCTCCCATCGTTTGCATCACGATGTCGTCCCGATCAAGGTAATCGAAGGTGACCGGAGCCGTTCCCGCCCGACTCGCCTCCAAGGGGCCCGCCGCGATGAATCCCAAGCCGGCGGTCAGTTGCGGCTCCTCAGGGAAGAAGACATCCGCGGCCAGTTGTTCCCGGACGAATCGATCCCACGGCACATCCTCATTCAAGCGCTCGATGACATAGTCCCGAAATCTCCAGGCATTCGGTCGCTTCACATCGTGCTCGCATCCGTGCGAATCCGCAAAGTGGATCGTATCCAACCAGTGCCGCGCCCAACGCTCGCCATAGCGGGGAGAAACGAGGAGTTCATCGACGAGGTTCGCGTAGGCCAGCGGATCTTCATCGTTCACAAATGACTCGGTCTCGTCCGGGGTCGGCAAATAACCATGGAGATCAACGAAGAGTCGTCGCGCGAGCGTCGTTTGATCTGCCCGCTTGGTCGGCTCGAGTTTTGATGCGGTCAATTTATGTCTGATGAAGGCATCAATTGGATGCTCTCCGCCGGGCAGCTCCGGCGCGACGAGCTTCCGTAACGACCACCAATCAGAATTGGGGAGCGGCGGTCTCGTTGTCTCCCGTGGGTCGGGCGCACCCCGCTTTACCCAATTGACGAGGATCTCGATTTCGGCATCGGGGAGCTGCTTCTTGGGAGGCATTTCATAATCCTTATCCTGATAGCGAATGGCTTGGATCAAGAGGCTTTCGTCCGGTTTTCCCGGAGCGATCGCCGGTCCACTGTCGCCTCCTGTGACCCAGCCGCTTTTGGAGTCCAAGGAGAGCCCTCCCTTCATTTTCCCCGTCTCGTGGGAGTGACACTCGAAGCATCGCTCCTTTAAGAGAGGTTCAACCTTCGACGTGAAGTATTCCTCTGCTTTGAGCAAGGGAGCGGCGAGGACGCAAAATGAAAGGGACAAAATTTTCATGACCGTTTCCTTTCTTCGATCTTGGAACGAGCGTGCATTACGTGCTTGATTGCTACCTGAAAGGGTTCTTTGGGCGTGCGGATCACGAATTCGAGCAGATTATGATCTGCTTGCACTGCTAGGATTTTTCTTTTTGGATAGGGCGCTTGGATGCGCCGTTGTGGGGGTTGGAGAAAGAGAGGCAGGGGGAAGAGGTGCTGGAATTGAGCCAAGATTTGGGAAAACGGGAATGGTGAGACGGAGAATCAGGTGAAAAATCCGGGTGCCTTCGGCCGCAGGGCGTTTCAAGACGCAAATTCATGACCCCAGATGGTAGTCCTCCTTCTCGGCATGCCAAGAATTGTTTTGGCAGCGGCTATTTGGGATCTCTGCGAGCGGAGTCAGGAGTCTTTGAGAACCTGAACGTAGTCATCGCCGGGGGGGATGCCATGAATGATCACGAAAACGACAAGCAATCTGCGTTAGAAGATGGGCCAAACCAAAAGGGAAGATTGACCAGCCAACAAGGAACTTCTGCTGCGGTGAGGGTTGGCTTTCAGACTCCCAAAGTGCGTCCTAGTCTTCACTTTGATGAGTGAAAAAGAAGATGGGGAAGAGCCTGTTTCCAACATTATTCTCCAGACATCTGGTGTGTGGGCTGCGCCTCTGACAGAACCAAGCCAGCCTCGTGGGCCACGGGATGTTGTGCTGCCACCTCGTGATTAAAACGGGCAGTGAGCCTAAACTGCTTGCGACGATGGTAATGATCTCAAGTTGAATTGCTGGAAAGTTGCTTTTGGGCTTGGGCACGTCGTTGAGGGGATCTGAATGGGAGAAAGAGGGGCGCAGCAGTAGCAGGCCATCTCCGATGTAGAGAACAGTGCCATTGGCGTTCCAGCTCTCTAGGAAGTGGTAGGACTGTTGGGCAACCTGCATGGAGGCGATTTCATTCGCCACCATAATAGGCGGGACAGCTGATTTGATTCTCCTACTCTTCCAACACCGACCATGGATCACTTCCCTGACATTCAGCTGACCTTCGAAGAAGCCCGCGTCCTTGGCTGCTTGCTTGAGAAAGAGATTACGACACCTGGCTCCTACCCGCTCACTCTCAACTCTCTCATCCTCGCCTGCAACCAGACCTCGAGCCGTGAACCGGTAACCTTCCTCAGTAGCGAAGTGGTGGAAGACGCTCTCCGAGGCCTCTCGCAAAAGTACTTGATTGTGAAGATCCTTGGTGGGCGAACTCCGAAGTATGAACACGCCCTGCCCAGCGTCCTAAGCATGCAGGACAGCGAGCAGGCCGTTCTCACCGTCCTCCTTCTCCGGGGCGAGCAATCCTCCGGTGAGATCAATCAGCGCACCGAACGCATGCACCATTTCAACTCTCTCGATGAGATCGAGGAAACGCTCACTTGGTTCATCGAGTATCCACACGGTCCACTCGTCAGGCGCGTTCCCGTGGGCACCGGACGCCGGGTCGAAACTTTCAGGCATCTTCTTTCGGAGCCTTCCGAAGCAGACCCGGTCGGCGCGCCGTCTCACGAACAGTCCCCGGTGTCGGCGATTGAAGATGACGACGACTGGCGAACGCGAATCGAGACGCAACTCGCCGACCTCCAAAACCAAGTCACTGATCTTCGATCTAGATTGCGAGAGTAGACGCTGATTATAGTTCTTCCAGTTCCTCTACCCGTCAAATCCGCTGTTCTTCCGACGATAACATTTCTACTCGACCCCCAAGATAATCCCTCGCATGAATTCCCTGAAAATTTCCCTCCTGATCCTGACAACTCTTTCTTTCTCCGCCCTTGCCCAGCACGATCCTGGGCGAAATTCCGTAAGATTTTTGGCCAAAGGGCAAACCGTGGACGCTGTCAAACTAGTGGCGAAGGATCCGAAGAAGATGAACAGTCCGATCAGCGAGGCCGAGCGCCTCTTCGTCCTCACGATGGCGGCATGCCAGAACGGGGATCCCGCCGCCGCCTTCGACTACGCCAAGCAGTCTGTGGAGCAGAGCTTACCCATGAGCCGCCTCTACGCCGGACCGCGTGATATCCTAAAGCCGCTCTACGACTACGACGGGTTCAAGAAATGGGCCGAAGGACAGCCGCAACAATTGCTGCACGGTCCTATGCTGACCTCGGTCACGGATACCTCGGCAAGTTTCTGGGTGCGGACCGCCACCGAGATTGAAGTTCAGGTTGTCATTAAGCCGACGGGACAAGCCAAGCGCTTCACCGAAAAAACGACTACTTCCGCACACGCGGACTACACGGGCACCATCACTGTGTCGGGGCTCTCTCCCGACAAAGAATATCAGTATAGCCTCCACGTGAAGGGCAAAGCCGTCGGATCACCGGCAAGCTTCCGGACTTATTCACCAAAAGGCAAGCCGACCTGCTTTAGCATCGCCTTCGGAGGCGGCGCTGGATTCACCCCAAAATACGAGCGCATGTGGACCACCATCGGCAAGCGCGATCCAGCCGCAGTAATACTTCTGGGCGACAACGTCTATATCGATGATCCCGAACATCAACTCACGCAGAAATACTGCTACTATCGACGCCAGAGCCAGCCGGAATGGAAACAACTTGTCGCCTCCACCAGCATCTTCACAATCTATGATGATCACGACTTCGGGATGAACGACTGTGTTCCCGGACCGGACATCGATAAGCCCGCATGGAAGCTTCCCGTCTGGGAGACCTTCACCCATAATTGGAACAACCCCGCTTACGGGGGTGGCGCGAAGCAGCCCGGATGTTGGTATGACTTCCACATCGGTGACGTTCATTTTATCATGCTCGATTGCCGTTACTACCGCGATTTGAAAGGCGGTTCCATGTTGGGAAAGATCCAAAAAAAGTGGCTCTTCGACACCTTGAAGTCGTCTACCGGGACTTTCAAAGTCCTCGCCTCCTCGGTCCCCTGGAGCCCCGGCGTCAAGCCTGGCAGCAAGGACACGTGGGATGGTTACCCGAAAGAACGGAAAGCAATCTTCTCGTTCCTCGCCGAACATAAAATCAACGGCGTCCTCCTCATGGCGGCCGATCGACACCGCTCCGATCTTCGACGGATCACGCGGCCCAACGGCTACAGCCTCTACGAGGTCATGAGCTCCCGTCTCACCAACGTCCACACTCACGGCCTCATGGAAAACGCCAAGGGCTCCGAGTTTCTCATAGGCTACAACGAGAACTGCTCCTATGGATTTTTGGAATTTGATACGACATCGGAAGATCCTCAGATCAAATATAGCATCATCAACATCGATAACGAAGTCGCCGGTAGCCACACTTTAAAGCTGAGCGAGCTGTCTTCCGCCAAAGGTGTCGGTAATTAGTCCCGCGGCACCCTCATTACCATCGTTGAGGAAGTGAAAAATCTAAGTTGAATTACCATAGATCACCAGCTGGGTTCCTCTATGTTTATTCTGAGGGGGGCTTAATTGCGGGGGTTGGTGTCGTTGGAATCTCTTCGGTAGAACTACCGGAAATCTCAGCGAGTTCTTTTTCCAAACCGGAAATCAGTTGGAGCATCGTTTTCCGACGGGTTTGTAACTGGCTTTTGACATGCTGGGAGAGGTTGCTGAGCTTTCCGATTGCTTCGTCGACTTGTGCCGCATTTTTCTCGGTTTTGGATGCTGCTGTGGCCTGAGTTTGAACACCGATGGTCTGATCGACGACGGCCAGGTGATCCATCTCGCGTTTGAGGAAGTCATATTGCACGGAAGAGGTGCTAAAGCGTTGCACGGTGGCGTTCAGTTTCTCAATTTCTGAAGTGATGTTAGCGAGAGGCTGTTCGAGTGAAGAGAGTTTGGCATTGACGGAAAGATCAGAAGATCCAGGAAGATAAGCGCCCTGATTTTTTTGATGCTGGAGAGTCAAAAAAGCTCCCAATACGCAGATGCCGATGAAATTGAGAAGGAGAAAAAAGGAGATGGTTTTATTATTCATATGATTGGCAACTTGTTAAATTTTTGCCAACCTCTGGCAAGGTTATTGCACTCTTGTGAGGTGGACCCGAAAGTCCGGCCACTGAGGAGCTAAGCTAAGCTATAGTGGCGGGGTGCAAGAGAGTGGTAATCAATCATCGTAGGCGGATCGGCGGATTGATGCTCTGATGAGGTCTCGCTCATACCGTCTTTCTGGTTGGTGGGGTGTAGATTAATGCTGGAGTTTGGTTGCCCAAGGCTTCGTGCGGATGCCAAGTGTTATACCGCTCGAACCACTTCTCGAGCCCGGCGTAGAGTTCGATGACTGTGGGATGTTCGAAAAGCTAGATTTCCTCGTATTTCACGCTGCGCCACAGACGCTCAATGAAGACGTTATCCATCCAACGGCCTTTGCCATCCATGCTGATTTGAATACCAAGATCCAGCAAGCGTCCGGTCCACTCTGCCGATGTGAACTGACATCCTTGATCGGTATTGAAAATATCAGGGGTGCGGCCCGTAGCGACGAGGGCTTTTTCCAAAGCTTCAAGACATAACCCGGTTTCCATGGTGTTGGAAACCGCCCAGCCCAGAACCTTGCGCGAATACCTATCCATCACCGCGCACAGGTAGGCGTGTCCGCCAGGCATTGGCAAGTAGGTGATATTGGTGCACCAAACTTGATCTGGACGCTCCACCGCGAGATTTCGCAGCAGGTAGGGGTATTTGCGGTGTCCGTCATCGGGGATACTCGTGCGTGGCTTGCAGTAAATGGCTGCGATTCCCATTTCGCGACGCAAGCGCTGCAGACGCTTCCTGTTCACGACCAGTCCGTAGTCTACCGAAGAGCGCGCCACGCCGAGCAGTTCACTTTGTCTTCTCATGCC
>JAPKCM010000031.1 GCA_028822935.1 Akkermansiaceae bacterium | reverse complement strand
CGCCACTGGGTGTGGAGGAACTGCTTTTGGCTGGGGCTGAGCTGGTCGTTTCCGTAGATTTGATGCAAGTAGGCGCCGTGACCCTCGAGGACCATGAGTTCCTTGTAAAAGAGGACAAGGTCAGGGCCTTCGTCGAAGGTTGAAAGGACGGTGAGTGCTTCGGTGAGTTCGAGGGCCCAGCGTCGGTCTTGTTGATTTCCAGTTGCGGCTGATTGGCAGAGTGCGACGAAGCGGAGAATCTCTTTTGGGAGTGCATTGCCCACTCCGGTGATGGCTCCGGTGGCTCCGCAATTGACGAAGCCGTGGAAGACCTGGGTGTCGACTCCGGCCATGAGGATGACTGATTCGTCGAGTGAGGTGATGTTTTCGGCCGCGTAGCTCAGGGAGGATGCTCCTCCGAATTCCTTGAAGCCGACGAGGGATGAGAACTGCTCGCGGAGAGAGAAAAAGAGATCCGCTTTCGTTTCGAAGCCGTAGTAGGGGCTGTTGTAAATGACGGCGGGAAGATCTCCTCCCGCTTCTAAAATGGCGCTGAAATGATTTCGCTGGGCGGCAGGTGCGGAGCCGCGGGAGAGGACCCGGGGGATGACCATGAGGCCGTGAGCTCCGACCTCACGGGCATGAGCGGCGTGCTCGGCCGCGATTTTGGTATTCTGGGCTCCAGTGCCGACGACGACCGGGACACCGGCTTCGACAAGACGGCGGACTCCTTCCTGGCGTTGGGCATCGGTAAGGAGGGGCCAGTCGCCCATGGAACCGCAATAGACGACGGCTCGCATTCCTTGGGAGATGAGCTCTTGTGCGGTGGCGACGAGAGCCTCGTAGTTGATCTCTCCCTGCGCATTGCAGGGAGTCATGAGGGCGGGGATGCAGCCTTGGAAGATGGGCGCAGAGGAGTTGGGCATGGCGGAGAGAATGCACAAAATGCGTTCGCTCGTCTTGTCTGGAATACGAGTGTTTCCTTTTTATTTCGTCTAAAATGGCGTGAGCTGGTGCCAGCCATGCCGCGTGAATTGAATGAGTCGCTGAATCGTCCCCTGGGCGGAGACGAACTATTCGATGAGATTCCTGACACGACCTACTTTGTCAAAGATGCTGGCGCGCGTTACCATTTCGTGAATACGACCTTGGTAGGGCGCTGCGGCAAGACGCTCAAAAGTGACCTTTTGGGCAAGACAGCAGCAGAAGTTTTTCCGAGCCCACTGGGCGATGAATTTGAGGGGCAGGACCGGAGGATCCTCGAAGGGGGAGCGGCGATTCGTAGTCAGTTGGAGCTCCACATTTACCCTGATGGCCGGCAAGGATGGTGCTTGACCTGGAAGCGTGCGTTACGAGATGAAGAAGGTAAGATTGTCGGGCTCTCCGGAATTTCGAGAGACGTCGATGGCGCAAAATCGAGTCCGCTGGATTTGGAGGCGCTGGCGAAGGTCCTCAATTATATTCGGGCGCATCTTGATGGGCCTTTGCGCCTTGGTGAACTCGCCGAAGCGACCGGATTATCGACTTACCAGATCAGTCAGCGCATCGAGGGGCTCTTTGGTATTTCGACCAAGCAATACATCACGCGCTGTCGGATTGAGGCTGCTTGTCACCTGCTTGAATCAAGCGACAAGAGTCTCAGTGAGATCGCCCTTTCCTGCGGGTATAGCGATCAAAGTTCCTTCACCCGTCAGTTTGGGAAAGTCGCGGGGATGACGCCTAAAAGTTATCGCGGCCAGGCGACGAAAATTTGAGCGCGACCTTCCCCGGATGGGCCCTTCCCTGGCTAAGGAAGGGTCACGATTAGACGATAGAAGGTCTCAAGCGCTACTTCGGGATCAATGTTGCTTAGGAGATTCACGGTGAAGGTGCCATCGGGGTTTGGCTGGAGGTTGCCCTGAGGAGTGAGGTCGCCGGCTGCTTCCCATGTGATGAGGTCGGTTGATTTCTCGACGCTGTAGGTCAGTTCAGAGGACGGAAGGCGCTGGCGGTGACTGAAGGTGAGTGCGCCTCCATTGTAGCTCACGTTTGGAGTCACATCGATGCTGAGATCAGCTCCCAAGGCGTAGGCGAGAAGGTTGCTCAATCCAGTGCTGCCGAACTCGGCGTCTTGATCGGAGAAGCCATTTTCGAGCATCCAGGCGACGAAGTCGACGCTGGGTTCGATGAGCATGGCGTAGTCAAAGCTGGCTTCGAGGGACTGTTCGGTTTCGGTTGAGGCAAAGACTCCTCCGTTGCTGAAGGTGGTTCCGGCGGGCAGGGTTATTTGCTGAATCTGAGTGAGGGCTCCGTTGTCGACCGAGTAGAAGGTGAGGAGATTTTCTTTCTTCACGAGACGAAGGGTTGCGATGTCTTTCAGGAGGTCGGGGCCGCTGACCATCGTTTCTGAGACTCCGGAAGGATTCACTTTGAAGGTCGCGAGCTTGGTGCCATCTTCGATTCCCACTCCGTAGCGGTAGGAAGTTCCATCTTGGTTCGCTTCGACGAGGAGTCCGGCGTAAAAATCGCCGAACTGGGCTTTTTCCAACTTCACTTCGGTTTGGAGGGTCCAATCGCCGGAGGGAAGAGCTCGTCGGACCCAAGGGTGGAGGGAGTCATCGAGATTGATCTCGTTGTTTCCAACCGGGTTGGCGGCGATTTTAACGCGGGCGCCGAAGACAAGGTCGGAGCTTCCGTCGCTTTCGTTATGGACCTCGGCGGCGAAGACATTGGTGCCTTGTAAGAGGGAGCTTGAAACGTCGAGGATGAGGACTCCCTCTTCCACGATATCTTCAAGGGGAAGCTTAACGCCTTCGGTGTTTGAATCGATGACGCCATCGGGAAGACGGATGCTTCCGATTACCTGACCGTTGAGATAATAGCGGACGCCGTCATCGACAAGGTGATCGATTATGAGTTGGGCTCCGATGGGATCACCTGTGAATTCGAATTCGGTGCGGAAGTAGTAGGTCACGAGACCGGCATTCCGATCTCTCCGTAAGTTACTAGTTTGCAGGTCTGGAATTTCTGGGTCTATTATGGGAATAGTTTCACCGAAGCCAAGGAAGCCGGGGCCGGACTGCCATAGGGAGTCATCATAAGCGGGTTGCGCGAAGATGCCCGTCAGCTCGTCGTTGGAGTCGTCATATTTCCACACGTCGCCGAAGTCGATATACTGAACGGCGGGCGGAAGAGTGAGTGCGGGGAGTCCGAGGGGAGTTGTGCTCACCGGAATATGGATGGTGAGTCGACCTTCGTTATCCTGCAACGAGTAGTAAGGGCTATTCGGAGAATTGCCGTGCTTGTCCGTTTTGAAGGGACTCCAAACTGGATCGAGTTCGGGATTTCCAAAGGTGGCAAATTGGTCAGCGCGATAAGCGGAAACGCCGAGGGTTTTGGTGCTCGTGTTTGCGTTGCTATCGGTTGTGCTGGCAGTCACGAGATAGAAGCCCGGGGTGCTGAAGGAGATGCTGGCGCTATTTACCCCGGCGGTCACTTGCGCGCCTGTGGCGGGAGTCACCTGCCAAGTCACGGTGAGCAAATTGCCCTCGGGGTCAAAGCTGTTTGAGGCATCGAGATCGAGCGTTTCAGCAAGGCTCACATTGAGCGACCTGGGGGTGGCGTTGATCACGAGAACTGGTGCGGCGTTGTTGCTCTTGGTGATGGTGAAGGCGAGTTGCTCTACGATATTTCCATCGTGATCGAGTCCCTCGACGGCGAGGGAGTTGGATCCTTGCACAAGCGGGATGTTGGTCAGCTTCCAGGTGGTGGTGTCGGTCCACGTGAAGGAGGTGCCCGAAGCATCTACCACGCGCACCTTGAAGATGGTGGGTGGGGCGGTTCCTTCGAGGGTGAAGAGATCATCCGTGGTGGCGGCATTGCTGGTGGTGACGGCGAAGTTGGTGTTCGCGACGGTGTTGGTGATGAAGTTGCGAGCGAGGGTTTCCCGGTTGTTGAACCAGTTCGTGTAGTGGGAAATGGGCATGATGACCCCGGTGCCCGAAACGGAATCGGACTCGGCCTGCATCCAAGCCTGGGTCCGGGCGGAGCCTTTGGTGTGCTCGTTGAGAAGCTTGGTCATGTAGTAATTCATGAACCGCTTGACGTGGGGTTTCCTAAAGTAGGTGCTGACTCCTGTTCTGCCTCCGATGATGGCTTGGCCAATATTTTGGAAGACGCGATCTCCGTCCCAGTGGAGAAGCATCCAGCCTTTCCCTTCTTTCGGGCGGAACATGTAGGCGTTCTTCCCGCGATTCACGGTGAGGGTGTCCCAGTCGGCATCGTATCCGCGCACAACGGCATTGAGGGCCATCATGTTGGCGTCGGCCATGCGGTCTAGCGTCTCTGCGTCGTGATCTCTGCTGGCGATCACGCGGGTGAATTCGATGAAGTTGCTGAAGTCGTGATCTGATTCACGGGAGCGCATGATCCACTCGCTTTGATAAGCGGTGGGATTGTCGGTGCCCTTGTAGGACCAGTCGGCATTGCGGCTTTGGCGAGAATCTCCATTGTCGCTGGTGAAGCGCCATTCGTCGTCGATTCGTAGGAGGGTGCCATCGCTCCCTCCGGGGAAGTTACGATTCATGAAGTCGTTGGAAATGGGCTCGTGATTTTCGCGGAGCTTGAAGGCATCGTCATTGACGACCGAGTGAACGAATTCCATTTCGTTGATGGGATGACCCAGCTGGTAGAGGAAGTAGCGAGCGATGCGGTCATCGTAGTAGCGTGGCGTTCCACTGCCCTGTGATGTTCCCGAGGCGTCGATGACACTTCGGCGGCGATTGCGGAAAAGACGATCACCCGGGAGCTTCCATTTGCCGTGGTCGATCGCGGAGTTGGTGGAGCGGGTGAAGGGGCTTCCGCTCTTGCGGATCTCTGCGTTGTAGAAAATTTCGCTCTCGTTTGCGATGAAGGTGGCATTGAAGAAGTGGTTCGACATACGCGGGAATTTGTAATCAAAGGCAGCGCCTCCACCGGTGTTGGTGTTGAGAGCACGTCGGTCGTAGTCCGAGACAATGAAGCGCTCACGGAGGAGTTGGTCGGGCATGTCGCGTCCGTCGACAATCCACATCGCAGGACGGTCCGGACCGTAGCGGGGCTGGAAGGTGGTGGTCGATCCAGACTTCGCTTCCACGTAGAATTGGATGATGTCTCCTTGGTTGGTGAAGTTGCTGACGGTGGTGCTGAAGAGGCCTGATCCGTCGTTTGACAGGGTGCTGCGGACCCAAGTGCCATTGCCGTTGTCGTTGGAGATGCGGTAGACAAGCTCCGCGGAAGTCAGGGTGTCGGCGGAGTCAATGCGCGCACTCACGGTGACTGGAGTGGCGGTGCCCGGAACGGCGGGGCTGTGGATGACGCCGGTGACAGTGGGAGCGGCGCTAGCCAAGGAGACCGAGTTGGCTGCTCCCGGGGTTCCCAGATTCGCTGGAATTGGAATGAGGAAGCTTGTGCCAAATCCATGATCGAGGGTTTGGAAAATGATACGCGATTTGCCGCTGACCCAGCGGGCATCGAAGGTCAGGGTGTAGCTATTGCCCACGATGGGAGCGGTCATATCGACCTCGGCACGGTTGGCCTTATTATCTCCGTGGCCATCGGCAACGAGGTTCAGTTGGCCATTGTTGAAAAAGCTGGCCCAGTGGGTGCCTTGGCAGACCCAGCCACCGCTGCTTTTTTCATCAGAGGACATGTTTCCTCCATTTTGAACAAGATTGGAGCCGACGCCGTCTTTTTTCACGGAGACGTTTTCAAGGATGACGTGAGAGTCACCGACCAAGTGGCTCTGAAGTTCCTGACCCGCGCTGAGGGGGAGCCATGTTGAGCGGAGGAATTCAGCGGTGTAGCTGAAGGACTGCATCGTGGATTTTTGACTTTCCTCACTATCGCCCCAGGCGGTGGAGATATTGTTGTCCATGTCAGGGTGGCGGAGCTCCATGCTGCTGCCGTCGCCATCGGCGAAATTGGGCCAGTCGCCCTCGGGCATGTAATCCACCTCGTCGACGAGGTTGCCATTCGCATCCACGATGCGGAGGAGTTCGCCCCGGTCGCGGAGAGAACCACTCCAGTTACCAATCACAGGAAGAGTGCCGTGACCATCGACGAGATATTGAGCATCGGCGGCGATGACGAGATAGGCGCCTGCGACTAAAGAAGTCCCGGCGGGGAAGTCAAATTTGACTCCTTTCGAGATTTTCCAGCCGCTCAGATCGACGGTTTCGCTGCCTCTGTTGTAGAGTTCGATATACTCGCCGGTTCCTTGATCGGAGGGGGCGTCATACATGATTTCATTGATGACGATATTGGTTTGTCGTGAGGCAGGATCGTTGGGAGCGTCGCGGGTGTGCCCCATTCCTCCAAACCATTCCCGGCCCACCGGATAAGACTGGAACCCTTCCTCGCCGCGGTCGCGGTCCAAGCGAGTGGCATCGATGACAGTGCTGCCTTGAATGAGGAAGAGGTCGATGTCTCCATTTTCATCAATGGGCAAAGTGACAGGGAAGCTGAGATAGCCTCCGGCGGGAATGTTTCCGGTAAGATCAACCGTGTCAGTGAGGGTGCGGTTGGGTGAGAGTTTTAAGCCTGCTGCAGAGATGGGAGAATTTCCGGGAGCATGGAGTTCGATCCAATCGATATTTCCGTCTATTCCGAAGTGGACTTCACTGATGATGAGATTTGGCAGGGCGCCGGAGGGGGGCGCGGCCGCGGTGATGCTGATATTCGCACCGAAAGCGATGTCCGAGCTACCGGCGGCCGAGTTGTGGACCTCGACGGCGAGGACATTCATCCCTGTCAGGAGGGCGGCACTGATGTCAATGCCGGAGGCGATTTCGGCCAGATCGTCCCATTCGCGGCCGCTGCTCGCCGTGGTATTATAGGTGATCTCACCGTTTGGCATGTTGAAGCGGGTGATTTCCTGGCCGTTGAGGTAGACGACGAGGCCGTCGTCGACGTGGGAATCAATGTTGATGGCAGCGCTGGAAAAGGCATTGTTGAATTGGAAATCCTGGCGCAAGTAGTAGGTGGTCCGTCCACCGGTAGTCCATGGCGTAGCAAATGGGTCACCAGAATTTCTACCGAAAGGACCTGGGCCTTCAAGCCAGCCACTATCATCAAAATCAGGCTCACGCCAGGTAGTGCCGCGGTCGGCGTTGGCCACGTTTTGATCGTATTTCCAGACCGAGGTAGTCTGGAAGATCTGCGTGGTGGTGGTCGGCAGGTCGTCTTCGCTGGCAGAAGGCCTGCCCGGTGTGCCCCCAGGCGCTGCGCTGCTCATCCAGTTGCGCCATTCAGCGTTCGTGAGGTTTGGATTGATGCGGGTCAGCGTGTGGCCGGTGCCGTCTGGTGCCGCAGGCCACTTTCCGCCATCGTTGTAGTCGACGGTCGTCATCACGATTCCGTTCTTGTCGCTCAAGGAAAGAGTCTCTCCTGAATTACTGAGCGAGTTGGTGTATGGGCCATAAACCCGCACTTCTGCTGGAATATTGGGGTAAGCTGTGCGGAGGGCGGTTTCATCGACTTCCGAAACCAAAATGCGCTCAAAAGCCTTTAAAATGTGGGCGTCCGCGTCCCCGGCGTTGAAATCAGGGAAAGTAAAGGTGATTCCATTGGAGAAATACCAGTTGCCGAAATCGAAGGGAGTACCGGTATTGTTGGTGATTTCGATGAAATCGGGTTGTCCAACCGGGGCGTTGTATTGGATCTCGGTGAAGATCACCTGTTCGGCCAGAGACGATGTGGCGAGGAATAGGGAACCGAGACAGCTGAGGAGGGCGGTCGGGGATTGGGATAAAAATGAGGTCTTCATTGCGTGTGTGTGAAAAACAGAGCTAGTAGGGGTCAATTGCCTGAGTTTGGACCCTACCACGAAAAAGGAAGACCTCAAAAGGGCAAATTCTCAAACAGATGCGATTGCCTCATTATTCCGAGAAGGGCTGAACCTAAAATGGAGCTGCGGTCACCCTTTAAACAATTCGTCAGCGACTCAGTTCCCTTTGTTGAGTTCCCGGTAGGATGGCCCATCCGGAGACTTTACTTTTCTTAAGCCGTCACGATTTCATCGATCTGCACCTTTATCAGGCTGGTGAAGCGGCCCTCGAAAAAGGGGCGTCGGATTATGGATGAGATTGAAGGCTTCCGCGAGTATCTCAAGGTGGCCGAGGCGGAGCGGCTGAATTTTGAAAATCCTCCTGAGAAAACGCCGGAGACTTTTGAGGAATTTCTTCCCTATGCGCTCGCGTTGGATGTTGAGCAGAAATGGAGTGAAAAGTTTGATGAGACCCTCAAGACGCCTGGAAAATCGGGGGGTGACTTAAGCGTCTGACCGTTTCCAGAAGCCAGAAATTTCTAAGGTCTTGTTGGGAGGAGACCTACTCACTAAGAGTTGGAATGTTCAAAATTGGAAGTGTCCCCAAACAACTTAATTCCTACGCGCAAGGTGCCATTGGAATGAAGGAAGTGCAGGGAGGGCTTCGCTCATCTAGGGGGGATGGCCTCCCGAGGGATTGAAATTTGAGTGGCCTCAGTTCGATGGCGATTCTTTGAGTCTTCTCGCTGCCATTTATTTGGAGGAGTTGCCGGCTCTTCACAATTGGCTCCCACGCGATGGTGTTCTCCTTTTCTTTTACGATTTCAAAAACGGACCGTGGGGGACTGATCTCGCCGAGGCGGCAGGCTGGAAGGTCTTATGGGTCGCCGATACCCCGGCGGGCGACACCGCTGTTTCCGAGATACCTGAAAATTTGAATGATGGCTTTGTCTTTAAGGCCCGACCTCTCAGTTTTGAGGAAGGAGAGACCCTCCCTTTTACGGATCATCCCTTGTTTGAAGAGGTGGAATTATCGGATGATTTGATCGAGGAGTTGGAATCGGGACCCGAAGATGACGAGGGAGGGGCTTCGTGCGGGCACATTGGGGGGTATTCCGGGGCTGCTGATGGAGCGTTGTATGCCTTCAGATGTCGTGAGCAGATCATGGGAGAGGATCCTGATCGGGCAGACGAGGCGAACTTCGAAGAAATCCAGGCCGCAGAGAGCGAGATGTTTTTACTCTTTGAATACGAGATGGATGAAAGGGAAACTGAAGAAGCGCCGGAGATTTTTGGCAGCCGAAACTTCTCTTTTTGGGCGTATAAGGCCGATGTGCGGCAGCAGGATTTTTCCAAGGTATGGCTGCGGGTGGAGGTGGACTAAGAAACGGAGCTGATTTAGAGAAAGCGCCCGGCTCTTGATTCCAACGCGCCGCGCTATTTTCTAACTATTTAGAAACATCATCCGTCTCTTTTGAAATACCGAGTGGTATAAGAGGCATGCGACCTTGTGAGACGGGTAAGCGTTGTAGTGGTGATTTATCGAAAGGTCTTGGACACCTCCTTTGAAGTTGTCGAATCAATCTCCCGATTTTAGGACCTTGATGAAGGCGTCTTGGGGGATGTTGACTTTGCCGAATTGCTTCATCTTGGCCTTACCCTTTTTCTGCTTCTCGAGGAGCTTGCGCTTTCGGGAGATGTCGCCGCCGTAGCATTTAGCGGTGACGTTTTTACGCATCGCGGAGATGGTTTCTCTTGCGATGATGTTTCCTCCGATGGCGGCCTGGATGGCGACGACGAACATCTGGGTGGGGATGACTTCCTTGAGCTTGGCGGCGAGATCGCGGCCTCGGCCGATTGCTTTGTCGCGGTGGACGATGGTGGAGAAGGCTTCGACGGGTTCGCCGGCGATGAGCATGTCCATTTTGACCATGTTGGCGGCACGGTAACCGGCGTGCTCATAATCCATGGAGCCGTAGCCTTTGGTCATGGATTTGAGGCGGTCGTTGAAGTCGACGAGGATGTCGGCGAGAGGAACTTTGGCCGTGAGCATGACGCGGAATTCGTCGATTGTCTCGGTGTTTTCGAGTTCGCCTCGCTTTTCCATGATGAGCTTCATAACGTCTCCGATGTAGTCTCCGGGAACCATAATGAAGATGCGGACGATGGGTTCGCAGATTTCTTCGATGGTCTGGGCTTCGGGGAGGTAGGAGGGGTTGTCGATGATGAGTTCTTCGCCGTCGGTCTTGGTGACCTCGTAAATGACAGAGGGGTAGGTGGAGATGACGTCCATGTCGAACTCGCGGCGGAGTCGTTCCTGGATGATTTCCATGTGGAGGAGGCCGAGGAAGCCGCAGCGGAAGCCGAAGCCGAGCGCGGTGGAAGATTCAGTCTGGAAGGTGAAGGCGGCGTCGTTGATCTGAAGTTTGCCCATGGCGACTTTGAGGGCCTCGTAGTCGGAGGTGTCGATGGGGTAGATGCCGGAGAAGACCATGGGGCGAATTTCTTTGAATCCGGGAAGGGGCTCGAGGCAGGGTTTTTCCTTGTGGGTGATGGTGTCGCCGATTTTAACTTCGGCGGAAGACTTCATGTTGGCGATGATGTAGCCGACGTCTCCGGTTTTGAGGCCTTCGGTTTTTTGCATCTTAGGGGTGAAGATGCCGGTCTCCTTGATCTCGTAGTTCGTGGGAGTGTGGAAGAGCTTAATTTTATCGCCTTTTTTCACCTCACCGGAAACGATGCGGACGTAGGAAATAACGCCGCGAAATTGATCGTAAAGGGAATCGAAGACGGAAGCGCGGAGGAGACCGTCGGGGTTTTCGACGGGTGGGGGGACGAGTTCGACGACGGCTTCGAGGATCTCTTGGATGCCGATGCCCATCTTGGCGGAGGCGGGGATGGCGTGTTCTCCGGGGATCGCGAGGATTTCCTCGAGCTGCTTACGGCAGCGTGGGATGTCGGCGGCGGGGAGGTCGATTTTATTGAGGACGGGGACGATGGCGAGTTCCTGCTCCATGGCGAGGTTCACGTTGGCCATGGTCTGGGCTTCGACGCCTTGGGCGGCATCGATGATGAGGATGGCGCCTTCGCACGCGGCGAGGGAGCGGGAGACCTCGTAGGAGAAGTCGACGTGCCCGGGCGTGTCGAGGAGGTTGAGCTTGTAGGTCTTCCCGTCCTTGGACTTGAAGGCAAGGGTGACGGGGTGGGATTTGATGGTAATTCCTTTTTCGCGCTCGAGGTCCATGGAGTCGAGGTGCTGGGCCTGGGACTCGCGCTGGGTGATCGTCTGTGTTTCTTCCATGAGGCGATCGGACAGGGTCGTTTTGCCATGATCGATGTGGGCGATGATGGAGAAGTTACGGGTGAGTTCGACGGACATGGTAGGTGGCTGGCGGGAGGTTAACCGCAAAGACGCAAAGACGCGAAGGGTTTTGAGGACCCTCGCGCGCGGGAGATAGGGGGATTTATGGGAAAATGGAAGAGGGAACGCAACTGGATCTATTCTTCCATTACTTCCGTGGTGACATCCACTTCGAGTTGGAAGAAGGCTCTTTGAGAGGGTTGTGTGTCGGATTAGGCGTGTAGGCCTCCTTCTTCGTCAACAGCAAGATGAGGCATCCCAGGATTCATAGGTTCTTTCGCTGGAACTTCAAAACGTGCGATCCACCAAGGAATTCTCAAATATGAGACGAAGGCCTCATTGACGAGGAGGCAGTTTCCGAAGTCGATAGACCAGGAATTTAGGAAGACCCAAGCCCATCCGCGTGTGGAGAAGTCTTCGAAGAGAGCCCTCGACATAGTTGGGAGTCTTGAGCGAAATG
The DNA here is from genome assembly GCA_028822935.1 of Akkermansiaceae bacterium. Classification (GTDB taxonomy): domain Bacteria; phylum Verrucomicrobiota; class Verrucomicrobiia; order Verrucomicrobiales; family Akkermansiaceae; genus SW10. Next base: position 42,668 of record JAPKCM010000031.1, on the reverse strand, counting down.
GAGATTGGCTTAGCGTCCTTCGCTTGGATTCGGGATTCGAGAGGCTTCTTGTTCGATTTGTTGAAGTCAACGAGGGCCGTTTGGTCTGCCATGATGAGTGGTGACTCAGGCGTTAATCTAGATTTCCATTCCTGGAAGGCTGGATTGGCTTGTGCGACGATTTGCGCGAGTTGTTTCTCGAGTTCGTCGATGGGTATCTGGTGTTTTGCGAGATTGGCTTCCTGCTTTGATGTGGGAAGGAAGGACGCTGGGTGGCGGGGAGATTTTTTGGTGGATGTAGAGGCCGTCTTCGTTGATAGAATTGAAGAAGGCGTAGAGCTGGTAGTAGTCACTTCGTGAGGATGGAATCGTATTTATGATCGTGGCATTTTGCGCACTCAAAGGTGAGGCCGAGGATGGAAGTGCCCACGGTATTGACACGGTCGGCGACGCCATCGACGCGGAACTCAAGCGCGGTGGAGCCGCCTTCGTTCGTCATGCGGTTGAAGCGGTTGAAAGCGGCGGCGAGTTTCTGCTCTTGGTTGGCATTGGGAAGGAGGTCGCCGGCGATGTTCCAGGTGACGAATTGGTCGTAGGGCATGTCGTTCTGGAAGGCCTTCACGACCCAGTCACGATAGGGCCAGGCCGTGAAAGCGGCTATCTTGAAAAAATTTCAATCGACCGAAAAGCCCGACGCAAAGAGCTCGGAATTACCGGCGGCGGCGGATACGCCTAGTAAATCAATTCCTTTTAGAATACTCATACCTCTCCTGAAACCATGTCATTTACCCCATCAGAATACCGCCATGTCAACTACGGCTGGGACGACTTAAAAGTCGCTTCCATGAGCGCTGTCGAGCGCCTTTCCTATCGTTCCAATATCCTCGGCGCCGACCAGCGTATCACCAACACGGGAGGTGGAAACACTTCTTCCAAGGCGATGGAGGTCGATCCGCTCACCGGTGAAGAAACTGAAGTGCTTTGGGTCAAAGGATCCGGTGGCGATCTCCGGACTTCTAAAATTGAGAACTTTTCCTCTCTTTATCAGGATAAACTCATTGCCCTTCAAAAGATTTACAACGACACGAGCCCGAACGGCGTCAAGACTCAGATTGAGGATGACATGGTGGGAATGTATCGTCATACGACCTTTAACTTGAACCCGCGGGCGTCGTCCATCGATACCCCGCTGCACTCCTTTATTCCAAGCAAGCATGTTGATCACATGCACCCGAATTCCTTCATCTCGCTCTGTGCGACGAGGAATTCCGAGGCAATCACGAAGGAGATCTTTGGCGACGAAATCGTTTACACATCCTGGCAGCGCCCGGGCTTTGATCTCGGTCTTCTTTTCCAGGAGGTTTGCCAAAAGAATCCCAATGCCAAGGGAATCAACATGGGCCAGCATGGTCTCATCAACTGGGCCGATGACGACAAGGAGTGCTACGAGTTGACTCTTGAGCTCATCGAACGCGCGGGTCGCTATATTGAGGAACGCGATAAGGGAGCGGAGACCTTTGAAGGACAGAAGTTCTCCAAACTTTCCGATGAGAAGCAGGGCGAACTCGTTTCCGAAATCCTGCCTTGGCTTCGTGGTCAGGTCAGTCAGCAGAATCGTTTCATTGCAACGGTGGAAACGACGGATACGGTTCTTGAGTTCGTGAATTCAAACGCGGCTCAAAGACTGGCTGAACTAGGGACTTCCTGCCCGGATCACTTCCTTCGCACCAAGATTAAGCCGCTTTATGTCGATTGGGATCCTCAGAACGAAGGTCTCGATGTGCTTCGCACCAAACTGACCGCTGGTCTTGAAAAATATCGCGCCGACTATGCCACTTACTACGAGGCGAACAAGGAGACTCATTCTCCCGCGATGCGTAATTCGAACCCAACGGTCGTTCTGATTCCTGGTATCGGGATGGTGGCTTTCGGAAAGAACAAGAGTGAGTCCCGTGTGACCGCTGAGTTTTACAACTGCGCCATTTCGGTGATGCGCGGTGCGGAAGCGATCGATGAATATATTGGTCTTCCCCAGAAAGAAGCTTTCGACATCGAATACTGGGCACTTGAAGAAGCGAAGCTTCAGCGTATGCCACCCGAGCGCGAGTTTGCCCGCAAGGTGGTCATCGTCGTTGGTGCCGGAAGTGGCATCGGCAAGGAGATGGCTCACGTCATGATTGATCAGGGCGCGCATGTTGTTTGTGCCGACCTGAATCAGGAAACTGCTCAGGCTACGGCCGAGGAACTCATTGCCAAAGTGGGTCAGGGTATCGGCGTCGCGGGATCTGGGATTTCCGGTTGTGGAAATGCCATCGGGCTCGCCTGCAATGTCACCGATCGTGAGGCGATCAAGGCAATGCTTGCTGAAGTTGTTTATGCATACGGTGGCATCGATCACATCGCCGTGACCGCGGGAATCTTCGTGCCACCCGATCGCACCGGTCACATCCCTGATGATAAATGGGGACTCACCTTTGGGATCAACGTTGCCGGGCCTTACTTTGTCGCTGATGAAGCTGCTAAGATTTGGAATGAGCAGGGGCTCCGTGGCTCGATGGTTGTGACGACCAGTGCCAACGCGGTCGTTTCCAAGAAAGGTTCGGTTGCTTACGATACTTCGAAGGCCGCCGCGAACCACCTTGTCCGCGAACTTGCGATCGAGCTATCGCCGCTCGTGCGCGTCAATGGCGTCGCTCCGGCAACTGTCGTGGCGGGAAGTGGAATGTTTCCCCGTGACCGCGTGATCGCTTCCCTGACGAAGTATGAACTTCCCTTCAGCGAGGACGAGGGCACCGAGGAACTCCGCGACAAGCTTGCGCAGTTCTACGCAGACCGCACGCTCACCAAGGTTCCCATTACCCCACGAGACCAGGCGAACGGAATGCTCTTCATGCTGAGTGAGACATCATCGAAGACTACCGGCCAAGTGCTGGCGGTTGATGGAGGACTTCACGAAGCATTTCTTCGCTAAAAAGAACCGTATGAAAACCGACGTTCTCCTCATCGGCTCCGGTATCATGTCCTCGACTCTCGGGGCCATGCTCAAGGAGCTGCAGCCGGGTGTTTCGATTCAACTTTTCGAAGTGTCTCATAGGCCTTCGCAGGAGGCATCGAATGGTTGGAATAATGCCGGGACCGGGCACGCCGGAATCTGTGAGCTTTCCTATACGCCTCACCAGGAGGCCGATGGAAGCGTCGATGTCTCCAAGGCGATCTCGGTCTTCGAGGATTTTGAGCACTCGCTCCAGTTCTGGGCCTACGCTGCGCGAAAGGGGATTATCAAGGACACGAAGGAGTGCATCAATCCTCTCCCGCATATCTCCTTGGTTCACACCGAGGAGCAGCTTCCTTATCTCCGGGCTCGCTTTGAGGGCTTGAAAAAGCACCACTTTTTTGAATCGATGAAGCATTCGTCGGATCGGGAGGAAATCAAATCCTGGGCACCGCTTCTTGTTGATGGGCGTGATGAAAATCAACCGATCGCCGCGACTCATATGGACGGGGGTACCGATGTCAATTTCGGTGAGATTTCCCGCAACTTCTGCGAGTGGCTCGACGAACAGAATGATTGCGAGACCCACTTTGGGCATCGCGTTGTCGACTTGGAAAAGAAGGGGAAAGGTTGGCTCGTCACGGTGCGCGATGAGGTAACTCGCGAGAAGCGCCAGATCGAAGCGGCCTTCGTTTTCATCGGTGCGGGCGGTGGATCACTTCCCTTGCTGCAAAAATCCGGGATTCCCGAAGTCAAAGGTTATGGAGGATTCCCAATCGGAGGTCAGTGGATGATCACGAGAAATCCTGAGGTCGTGAAAAAGCACACTGCCAAGGTTTACGGACAGGCTCTTGGGGCTGCCCCGACGATGGCGGTGCCGCATTTGGATACCCGGGTAATCGATGGAGAGCGCTCCCTTCTCTTCGGTCCCTTCGCGGCTTGGACTGGAAAATTTCTCCATAATGGTGGAAGTCATACCGACCTTCCTTTGTCGGTGAGGCCCAGCAACATCGTCTCGCTGATGCGGGTTGGGATTCACAACCTCGACTTGGTGAAGTATCTCGTGGAGCAGGGCCTTCAGTCGAAGTCCTCCCGCATGCAGGAACTCTACAATTTCTATCCTGATGCCAAGGACGAGGACTGGGAGGTCATCGATGCGGGCATTCGGGTGCAGGCGATCAAGCAGGAGCCTGGAGAAGAACCGGGAATCGTCCACTACGGCACTGAGGTGCTGACCAGTGAAGATTTGAGTATTTCCGCGCTCCTGGGTGCTTCGCCAGGGGCTTCCGTGTCGACGCAAGTCATGCTGGAGTGCATTCAGCGCTGTCTGCCCGAGCTTCTCGAATCTGATGAAGGCAAATCTCGCATGAGCGAAATGATTCCCAACTGGGATCAGGACCTCAAGACTTCCACAGCCCGCGACCGCTATCTCGACATTCATCAAAAGGCGATGGCAGACCTTAATCTCCTCTAACAGAAATGTCCGACGCCTCAGCCATCTATCTTGCCGTTGATCTTGGAGCCGGAAGCGGGCGTGTCATCGCGGGCATCATGAGTCAAGGGAAGCTCTCTCTTGAGGAGGTCAATCGCTTTGAGAATGTTCCCATCGAAAAAGAAGGCGGGCTCTTTTGGGACTTCGAAGCGCTCTGGAAAGGAATCCTTGAAGGGCTGAAGCTCTCGGTGGATCGTTATGGAGCGGAAAAAATTCTCTCGATTGGAGTCGATACATGGGGAGTCGACTACGGCTTTTTAGATGCCGATGGAAAGCTCCTTGCCGACCTTCGCCACTATCGTGACCCCCGTAACAAGGGTGTGATGGATGACCTCTTTCAGCGGGTTTCCGCTGACACCATTTTTGAGAAAACCGGCATTCAGTTCATGGACATCAACACTCTCACGCAAATGGGTGCTGTGATGCAGGATCCTGATTCCGCCCTCCCGGAGGCGGAGCAATTTCTCATGATTCCAGATTTGATCGCGCATCGTCTCACGGGCGTGGCGAAGTGCGAGCGCACAAATGCCTCGACGACCCAATTCTACGATCCGGTGAAGAAGGATTGGTCCCGGACGCTTTTTAAAGCGCTTGGCCTCTCCCTCGATGTTGCGCCCGAGTTGGTCGAGCCTGGCGCAACTCTTGGGATGATTCTTCCCGAGATCGTTGAGGAAACGGGGCTCTCTTCAGAGACAAAGGTGGTGACTGTTGGAAGCCACGATACCGCCTCGGCGGTCGCGGCAGTGCCTGCCGAATCTGGATCCAATTTTGCTTACCTGAGCTCGGGCACTTGGTCTCTGCTCGGGGTCGAGGTTAATGAACCGATCATTACTCAGCTTGCTCGCGAATATAATTTCACAAACGAAGTGGGCGTCTTCGATACCATCCGCTTGCTCAAAAATATCAATGGCCTCTGGCTGGTCCAGGAGTGCCGACGCGTTTGGAAAGAAGAAGGGAACGATTGGGGTTATTTCGATCTCGCCAAGATGGCAGCGAGTGCCGAGCGTCTTCAGTCATTTATCGATCCCGATGATCCTCGTTTTGCGGGGCGCTGTGACATGCCGGCCGAGATTGCGGAATACTGTCGCGAGACCGGGCAGATCGTCCCTGAGGGCCCGGCGCAGATCTTACGCTTGGTCACGGATAGCCTCGCGCTCAAAGTCCGCTTTGTGCTTGATCGACTCGAGAAGCTCATCGACCGGCGCATCGACATTCTTCATATCATCGGAGGCGGAGGTCAGAACGATCAGCTCAATATGAGCATTTCGAGTAGCATCAACCGGCCTGTCATCGTCGGTCCTTATGAAGCGACCGCGGCGGGAAACCTCATGATGCAAGAAGTGGCCTGTGGTCGTCTCGACAGTCTTGAGGAAGGTCGTGCTTTGATTCGCAACTCGTTCGAAACGAAGCGCTTCGAGCCGCAGCATCCCAAGGAATGGGAAGAGGCTTATCAACGCTTTGCGAAGCTCATCAGCTAGAACGTCACCAAGGTGACTGGAAGGTCCTACGGAAGTCGTCCGGGGTGATTTTTTTGATCATGGTTTCATGAAAGCCGAGCATTGTTCGGGTGCAAACGGTATTCTCGGTTTACTTTTTGGAGAAGTCTTCCGCGACGATCTGAAACTTCCGGAAGGCGATGGGGCCGTGGTCGCCTTGGATGAAGATGTGGTCTTGGGCGACGAATCCTTTGCGCTGGGCGGAGCGGGTGGGGCCGTTGAGGGAAATGTTTTTCTGAACGAGGACGTCGTTGAGGTGGACGGAGAGGAAGCGGGGCTTTTCGAGAAGGGTGCCGTCTTTTGTGAAGCGGGGAGCGCGGAATTTGATGAGGAACTTTTGCCACTGGCCGGCGGGCTTGGCGGAGTTGACGAGGGGAGCGTGGCCTTCGTAGCCTTTGGGCTGATGTTTGTTGTCCCAGCGGTGGTAGATTGCTCCCATGTCGCCGTCGGTGACTTTCGCTTTACCGTGGCTGTCGAGGATTTGGATCTCGTAGCGGCCTTGAAAATAGATGCCGGAGTTGGATCCTTCGGGAATGAGGAACTCGGCCTCGACGGTGCAGTCACCGAATTTTCCAAGAGTTTGGAGGTAGCCTGCTTTTTTAGGAGTGGCGGCGTTGGTGAGGAAGAAGGGTTTTCCTGAGGCTTGGATTGCGATGTCTTTCTCCCGGGCGTTGGCGACAGTGCTCGTCTGCCATCCTTTGGTGGGTTTGAAGGTTTTGTCCCAGTCCAGAGCGCTTGCTGCCGGGGCCAAGAGCAGGGAGAGGAGAATGGCGCGGTGAGGTGACATGTGGGTGGAGTTGGGTGCTGAGGTTCGGGGCAAAGGAGATCAGTCGATGACGCCGATTTGTTCAATGTAAAAGAAGAGCTTCGGCGTCTCGCTGGGAGGAAGAGAATTGAAGGTAGCGGTGCTGGTCGGGCTAAAGACGTCATCGCCTTTATATAGGGTAAGAGGCTGGATTTTCACGGCCTTGGGTCAAGGTAAAACTGGGCGTCTGAAATCGGTCGATCAGATTGGCATAGGCACCTCAGGTCTATTTGGTTACCCTGATCTCGCATCATGATTTTTGATTCAAAACAACGGGCGGGGAGGATCTTGGCCTGTTTTTTGTCACTGGGTTCCAGCCTCGCGTTTGGGGGGCTGGTGGAGGTGGCGGGGTTGGGTGCCGCGAGCCAGACAAGTGAATGGAACGGGGGGCAATTTCCTGCGGGAAATGCGAATGACGGGAGTTCCGCGACTTTTTCGCATACGAATACGACCACGCCGAATAATTGGTGGCAGGTCGTGCTCGATCAGGAATATGAAGTGGCGCGGATTGAGGTCGAGATGCGGGGGGATTGCTGTGCTGGGCGGATGACTGGGACGGTTGTGAGAGGATTTGATGAAGGTGGCGCGTCGGTTTTTTCGGCGAATTTGGTTGATCCGGGAATTGGATCGACTGCTGTTTTTGAGGTTCCGGGGGGAATCAAAATGGAGCGCGTGCGGGTGGGCTTTGAAAACGGAGGGAAAAATCCGGGGCAAAATACGTCGATGATTCACTTCGGGGAGGTGCGCGTGTTTGCGCAGGAGGAGGCTTTTGCGGAGGTGGCATCATTTACCGCTTCTTCACGAGAGGTGACGACGGGTCAGGCTGTGACGCTGAGCTGGTCGACCGGAGATGCCAATGAGGTGCGCCTTTATCCGGGAGGGCAGATCGTTTCGGCTGATGGATCGATGGTAGTGAATCCCGCGGAGAGTGTCATTTATGAGATCGTGGCGACGAATGCTCGGGGAGCGGTGAAGAAAGCTCTGGGCGTGGTGGTTGATGGCGTGGGTTTGCCGCTTCAGCTAAGTGAATTGATGGCTTCGAATGGGGAGAGCCTGGTGCGGAGTGATGGCTCGACGCCGGATTGGATCGAGTTGTGGAATCCGAATCCTTTTGATTTGGATGCGGCGGGTTATGGCTTGAGCGATGACGGGGCGGACGCGAGGAAGTTTCTCTTTTCCGAGGAAGTGATTCCGGCGGGAGGTTATCTGGTGGTGGATGCGGCGGATGTTGCGCTCGATGGAATTTTGGCGACGGGCTTTGGTTTGAGTAGGGGGGCGGGGGAAAGATTGGTGTTGAGCGGGCCGGATTCGCAGGTTTTAGAGACGTTCGTTTATCCGAAGCAGTTTTCGGATGTGAGTTACGGGAAATTTGGAGGAGAAGAGTTACGCTATTTTATGAACTCGAGTCCTGGAAAGGTGAATGGAGGTGGGGCCGTGGAAGGGTTTGTGGCGGATACGCAGTTTTCGGTGAAGCGGGGGTTTTACGAGGTGCCGCAGATGGTGACGATCACGAGTGCGACGCCGGAGTCGATCATTTATGTCACGTCGGATGGGAGTGAGCCGGGACCGGAGAATACGGCGGCTTCACTTTACGACGGAGCCTTGATGATTTCTAGGACGACAGTTATACGAGCAGCGGCGTTTCGCGAGGGATGGGAACCCACTGATGTGGATACGCAGACTTATCTTTTCGCGAGTCAGGTGGGTGGGCAGTCGTCGGCGCCAAGTGGCTTTCCCCAGCGGTGGGTGCCGAGCCTGAATGGGGTGCAGTCTTCGGTCGCGGCCTTTTCGCACTTTGGCATGAATGAAGGAGTGCTTGCGAGCTTGCCGATGACGGATTCGGCGGGGGTGGACTTTGAGCTGGAAGAGGCGCTGACTTCGATTCCGAGTATTTCGCTGGTCTTTGATGCGGAGGTCATGTTCGACCCGGTGGATGGCTTGCATGTGAATGCGAGAAGGCGGGGGCGGGCGTGGGAGCGGAATGTTTCCTTTGAGGTGATTGATCCGGTAATGGGGAGTGAGGTGCAGGCGAACTGCGGGCTGCGGATGCACGGCGGGTGGAATCGCTTTCCGGAGATGTTGAAGAAATCTTTTCGGCTTTATTTCCGATCAGAGTATGGAGATTCGAAGTTGGAGTATGCGATGTTTCCGGGATCGGAGATTGAGAAGTTTGACCGGCTGATTCTGCGGTCGGGAAACGGCAAGGCGTGGGCGAGTCCATGGCGGGCTCTGTCGGGGAATGGGAACTCCTTGGCAAGGGTGACCTACATGCGTGATCAGATTCTGAGAGATTTTCAGGCGGCGACGGGGAATCACGCGATTCCGGGGACCTTTATGCATCTCTATATTAATGGGCATTATTGGGGGCTCTACAATCCGGTCGAGCGTCCGACGGAGCACTTTGCGGCGGCGAGATTTGGGGGTGATGAGGATGAGTATGACGTGATTAAGTGGGTGCGCGGAGTGGGGCACCAGGTATCAGCGGGTGATGATGTGGCGTGGAACCAGTTGATCGGATTGGTGCGGGGGAATGTTCTCAATTCCACGACGTTTGAGGCGATTCAAGAGCTGTTGGATTTGGAGAATTTCGCGGACTACATCGTGGTGAACCACTTTGCGGGGAACAGCGATTGGATTGATAACAATGTTTATTCGATGCGGAGGCGCCTGGCAGGGGAGCCATTCCGTTTTTATTGTTGGGATTCAGAGGAGAGTTTTTTGTCGGTGGGAACGGATATCAGTGATCGAAATGTGAGTGATACGTGTGCCGAAATTCATGTGGCTCTGCGAAGACACCCCGAGTATCGGCAGTTGTTTGCGGACAGGGTGCAGCGGCATTTTTTTAATGAGGGAGCGTTGACCTTTGGGAAGACGAGTGAGGTGTTGGATTTTCACGCCGGATTTGTTGATCGGGCCGTTGTGGGGGAGTCGGCGCGGTGGGGCGATTTACTGCGCCCAAGTAATCCTTACGATCGGAGTGATTGGTTGGGTGAGGTTTCGAATTTGCGCGGGAATTATTTGAGCCAGCGCCTAATGACTACCTTGTGGCAGTTTAGAAATGATGGGCTTTATCCGGATGTGGATGCGCCGGTCTTTCTGCCGCAGCATGGTGGGCAGGTGACCGCCGGAACTCCAGTGACGCTTATAGCTGATCCGATGGGGACGATTTATTATACCTTGGATGGGAGCGACCCGCGGCTTGCGGGTGGCGGCCTTTCGGGATCGGTGCTTGAGTTTGCGGGGAGCCTTAAGGATGAAGTCGTGATCGGCTTCGAGGGCGAATGGAAGTTTTTGGATGATGGATCGGATTTGGGTGGGAGTGATGTGGTGTTGGGGGAGCCGGGTTATGGAGCGGGGAACTGGAAGCATGAATCCTTTGATGATGCGGGGTGGGGAATTGGGGGAGCTCCGCTGGGTTATGGATCGATCACCGGGACAACGTTAAAAACGATTGTCTCGTATGGTGACAATGTGTCGATGCGGTATCGAACGACGTATTTTAGGAAGAGTTTCGAGGTGCTCGATGCGGGAGATATTTCTTCGCTAAAGATGCGGGTGTTGAGGGATGACGGAGTGGTGATCTATTTGAACGGGGTAGAGGTGGCCCGGTCGGGATTTCCCGGGGAAATCGGGGTGGTCACGGCGGAGACGCTTGCGGAGGATGTCGTAGGGTCGGGAGAGCGCGTCCTGGTGGAATTTACGGTGCCGTTTGGCATGCTGAAGGAAGGTGCCAATGTCCTCTCGGCGGAGGTTCATCAAGCGAGTGATATTTCCTCAGATTTGGGATTTGATTTGGAGCTTACCGGGAAAACTCCGGGAGTGGGGGGGCGGATTGATATTACCGGTGGGACGTTGATCAAATCGCGGGTCCTGGAGGCCGGGGAGTGGTCGGCATTGAGTGAGGCCTTGTTTATTGCGGGGGATCGGGCGCAGGACCTTTACGTTTCCGAGCTGATGTATCATCCGGCGGAAGGGGGCGCGGAGTTTTTGGAAATTGCGAACCGGGGAAGTGTGCGGCACCTCTTGAGTGATCTTCGGATTAGGGGAGGGATTCAATTTGATTTCAGTGGAGCGAGTGTGTCTGCGCTTGAACCGGGGCAACGGATTGTCTTGGTGCGGGATGCGGGTGTCTTTTCGCTGGTTTATCCGGCGGTGAATTTTGACGGGGATTACGACGGAGGATTGGGGAACGGGTCGGATTCGTTTTCGCTGGAGGATCTTGATAGGAATGTGCTGTGGACGATGACTTACGCGGATGCTGCTCCCTGGCCGTCGGGGGCGGATGGGGAGGGTCGGAGTCTTGTTTATGCGGGCGGAAGCATCAGTGATCCGGGTTCGTGGCGACCGAGCGTGGAGACCGGAGGAAATCCGGGCACGAGTGATCGCGTACCTTACTCAGAGGGAGAAGGCCTGGTGGACTATGTGATCGGGGGACAAGAGATCACACTGGGCGAAGCATCGATTGTGCGCTTTGAGGTGCTGTTCAAAGCTGGTGCTGACGATGTCGAATTGACTCCGGAGTGGTCTTCAAATTTGAATGGATGGTTCGGGGATAGGCTCACTTTGGTGGCCCAGGAGGCACTTGGGGGTGGCCTGGTGAAGCGAACTTGGCAGATGACCCGGGAGGCAAATGAAGAGCGCTTATTTTTCCGGGTAAGTTTGGAAAAGCGCTGAAGTTTGGCTCTTTACAAGATGATATTTTTCACGACCTGAGCCGGATTCACGCCGGTGAGTTTTTGGTCGAGGCCCATAAAGGGGAAAGTGAGGCGGTCGTGGTCGATGCCGAGCTGGTGGAGAATGGTGGCGTTGAAGTCGCGGACGCGGACTTCGTCTTTGACGACGTTGTAGGAGTATTCGTCGGTTTCGCCGTGGGAGATACCGCCTTTGATGCCGCCGCCGGCCATCCAGGTGGAGAAGCATTTCGGATGGTGGTCGCGGCCGTATTGGTCGCGCTTGAGGGTGCCCTGACCGTAGGCCGTACGGCCGAATTCTCCGGCGAAGACGATGAGGGTGTCATCGAGCATGCCGCGTTGTTTGAGGTCGTTGATGAGGCCAGCGCAGGGTTGGTCGACATCGAAGGCCTGGCCTTTGATTTTGGTGGGGAGGGTGTTGTGGTGGTCCCAGCCGCGATGGAAGAGCTGAATGAAGCGGACGCCGCGCTCGGCCATGCGGCGGGCGAGGAGGCAGTTGCGGGCGAAGGAGCCGGATTTTTGGACTTCGGGGCCGTAGAGCTTTTCGTTGAGTTTTTCGTTTTCGCCGGTGAGGTCGGTAAGCTCGGGGACGGAGGCCTGCATGCGGAAGGCCATTTCCTGTTGGGCGATGGTGGTTTGGATTTCGGGGTCGCCGACTTTGGCGAGTTGTTCCTCGTTGAGCTTGGTGACGAGATCGAGCATCTTGTGGCGGGTTTCGCGACTGACGCCTTTGGGGTTGGAAAGGAAGAGAACGGGATCGCCGGAGGGCTGGAAGGAGACGCCTTGGTGCTTGGAGGGGAGGAAGCCGGAGCCCCAAAGGCGGGAGTAGAGGCCTTGGACGTTTCCTTTTCCGCCGGTCCAGTAGGCGGAGTTGAGAACGATGAAGTCGGGGAGGTTTTGGTTCATACGGCCGAGGCCGTAGGAGAGCCAGGCGCCGATGGAGGCTTTTCCGGGGATTTCGCTACCGGTGCAAAAAAGGGTCTTGCCGGGATCGTGATTGATCGCGGTGGTGGAGGTGGACTTGATTAGAGCGATGTCATCGGCGACGGAGCCAAGGTGGGGAAGGAGCTCGGAAAGGTGGGTGCCACCTTGACCATGTTGCTTGAATTTGAACATGGAGGGGGCAACGAGCTTTTCCTTGCCCTTGGTCATGGCGGTGACGCGCTGGCCGTTCGTGACGGAGTCGGGGAGGGCTTCTTTGAAGCGCTTGTGGAGGTCGGGTTTGTAGTCGAAGAGGTCGAGCTGGCTGGGGGCGCCGGCCATGAAGAGGAAGATGACTCGTTTGGCTTTTGCCTTGGGGAGGTGGTATCCGTGTGTTCCCGCAGCGCCCGGGGCGGTAAGATTTCCGAGGACGGAGGCGCCGAGGCCCATGCCGGTGGCGTTGAGAAATTGGCGGCGAGTTTGGATGTCGAACATTTGAAGGGAGAGTGGTGAAGGGTGAACGTCTGGTTGAGCGGGCTATTCTCTGTTTTTGAAGGAGTCTTGGTTGAGGAGGGTGTGGATGATCATGGTCCAGGCGAAGTGGTCGTCGCCTGCGGCGCGGAAGGTGGTGAGGCCTTGTTTGAGGAGGTTGAGGGCTTCTTCGGTTGGGGGATGGGCTGTGATGGTTGCGTGGAGGCGGATGAGTTTTTCGTCTTCGGTGCCTTCCTTCGCCATGAGGGTTTTGGCTTTGTGCTGGGCGGCCTTGAAATATTCGCTCTCGTTCATGAGGAGGAGGGCCTGGAGGGGAGTGTTGGTGCGCTCGCGACGGGCGATGCAGGCGTCGCGGCTGGGGGCATCGAAGATGGTCATTTGGGGTGGGGACATGCCACGCTTCCAGAAGGAGTAGATGGAGCGGCGCTTGGAGGCGGGGTCGGGGTCTGCGACGAACTTGTTAGGGAAGGAGCTGGGGAGGGCGACTCCTTTCCAGAGTCCGTCGGGTTGCGGGGTTTTGACGCTGCGGCCGCCTATTTCGGAGTTGAGAACGCCGGTGACGTAGAGGAGTTGGTCGCGGATAACTTCGGAGTCGAGGCGGATGCGGGAGCCGCGGGCGAGGAGGCGGTTTTCGGGGTCGGTCTCGAAGTCGACAGAGCTACCGGAGGAGGTTTGTTGGTAGGTTTGGGAGAGGACTATTTCCTTCATGAGGGCTTTGATGTCCCAACCGGAATTGATGAATTGAAGGGTGAGGTGGTCGAGGAGTTTGGGGTGGCTGGGCCACATGCCTTGAGCGCCGAAGTCCTCGGAAGTTTTGACGAGGCCGGTGCCGAAGAGTTGCTGCCAGAAGCGGTTTACGGCGACGCGGGCGGTGAGGGGGTTTTCTTTTTCGACGAGCCAGTTGGCGAGGTCCATGCGACTTGGGACGTCGCCGGATTTTTTAAGAGGCGGGAGGAAGTGGGGGGTGTTGCGGGGAACGACATCGCCGATTTGGGCGTAGTCTCCGCGGATGCGGATGTGGGCGGGGTTGATGGCCTTAGCCTCGCGCATGACCATGGCTCCGCGGACGTTGTGGAGGTAGGTGGAGCGTTCTTTTTGAAGAGTGGTGACTTGCTTCTTGGCTTTTTCGATCTGGGTTTTGAGGTCGGGCTTGGGAGCGGGGTTTGGGATGGCGGGAGGTGTGGGTGCGGCTTGTTGTTTATTGAGAGAAGCGCCGTTGGTTTGAGCTGCTTTTATTTGAGAATCGTAGTCGGCGAGCTTTGTTTTTTGGTGGTCGGTGGGAAGTTCGATGTAGGGTGGCTGGAGGCCGCGGTAGAAGTCGGAGCCGCCGCGGCCGCCGGTTTCGGGTTTGCCGTCGAAATTGTTGAAGAAGGCATACATTTGGTAGAAGTCCTTCTGGGTGATGGGGTCGTATTTGTGGTCGTGGCAGACGGCGCAGCCGAGGGTGAGGCCCATGAAGGTGGTGCCGACAGCTGAGACGCGGTCGACGACGTTTTTGAAATGGGATTCTTCGGGGAGAGCGGTGCCGACGTCGATGATGAGGTGGAGTCGGTTGAAACCGGAGGCGATGAGTTGCCCCTGAGTGGGGTTCTCGTAGAGGTCGCCGGCGATTTGGAACTTGGTGAAGTCGTTGTAGGGGAGGTTTTTGTTGAAGGCCTGAATGACCCAATCGCGGTAGGGCGAGTGGTCGCGGAAGTGGTCGTGGTGGTTGCCGTTGGTGTCTGCGACGCGGACAAGGTCGAGCCAGAACTTGGCCATGTGCTCGCCGTAAGCGGGCTTGGTCATGAGTCGGTCGGTGAGCTTGGCGTCGGCGTTGGGTGATTCGTCGGCGAGGAATTGCGTGATCTCGTCGAGGGTGGGAGGAAGGCCGGTGAGATCGAGGGAGAGGCGGCGGATGAGGGTGCGCTTATCGGCGTGGGTTTTGGGTGACTTTTCCTTGGCCTCGATCTTGGCGAGGATGAATTTATCGATGTCGGATTTGGGCCAGGAGGAATCTTTTACCGAAGGCGGGTTCTGTTTTTTTGCAGGGACGAAGGCCCAGAAGGCTTCGTATTCGGCGCCTTCTTCGATCCACCTTTTGATGAGTGCTTTTTCAGCGGAGCTGAGTGGCTTGGCGTGTCCGTCGTCTGGAGGCATGGGGTCGTCGGTGTCCGTGATACGGGACCAGGCTTCGGAGTCGGCGAGCGAGCCGGGTTTGAAGGCCTGGATGCCGTCTTTAAGAGCGTAGGCTCCTTCGGGGGTGTCGAGGCGGAGGCCGGCCTTGCGGTTGGGTTTTCCTTTGGCGTTGACACCGTCATCGGGTCCATGGCACACGATGCACTTGGATGAAAGGATGGGGCGAATGTCCTGGTTGAAAGAGATTTCAGCGCTTGCGAAGAGGGTGGAAGCGAGGAGGACGGGCAGAAAGAGATGACGCATGAGATGAAATTGGAGGAACGGTGAGAAAGTCGCTTTGAGCGATACAGCAATTTGAGTGAAAACCAAGACTGGTTAATTTGATCAGATACGGAGATTTGTCGGGTATTTTTGCAATAAAGAAGTGACTCGAATCAGCGGAAAGCTTCACCCAAGTATCGCGTAGCCTTCCGCCTGCGTCAGTTCCTGATAAAGTTGAGCGATTTGGATCGTTACCTGCCCTGAGTTACGAAGGGTGAAGTGAGTTTCGTCGATCTGTGTCACGGCGATGATTTCGCCCATCGTCCCGGTGCAGAAAGCTTCGTCGGCATCGTGAATTACAGGTCGAGTGAGAGAAGGTCTAAAGATTGGCCCGTCAGGTTTTCGTGTCCCCCGGGGCGGATAACAATCGTGTCTTCGAGGCGGACTCCAAATTCGCCTTCAAGATAGATTCCAGGTTCGATGGTGAGGGTCATCCCGGTCTCAAGCGGGACTTCCGCAGCTCTTTGCGAAAGGTTGAGCCCGGGATCGTGGGTCTCCAGGCCAATGGAATGTCCCAGTCCATGGGTATATCCCCGGCCATACCCGGCGTGCGAAATCACTTCCCGCGCGACGGTATCGAGTTCGCGGTTGGTCACGCCGGGTCTTACTAATTTGAAGGCTCGATCTTGGGCAAGGGCGACACATTCGTAAATTTCGCGGATCCGGTCGGTGGGTTTTCCCAAGCAGACTGTGCGGGTCATATCCGAGGCGTAGCCTTGGAAAACGACTCCGAGATCAATGATGACCATGTCATTTTTCCTCAGGAGAGTGGAGTCCGGTAAATGATGGATTTCCCAAGCGTTGCTGCCGGCTGCTACGATGGGAGCGAAGGAATATCCATCAAGGTCCTCCCGTCCGGCGATTTCAGCCAGAATCATTCCTTGAGCTGCTCTCTCGCTCATGCCGGGACCGATTTTTGGAAGGACTGCGGTGAAAACTTCTTCGTTTAATTTCTGAGATTGGCGAAGGAGTGCGATCTCGGCCTCGGACTTAATTTGGCGGGCAAGGTCGATGGCCCGCGATGCCACAACGTCGTGCGGAGAGATCCGCTTGCGAAGTTCCTGCATGCGATTGAAACCGACATTGTGATCGACTCCGACGATTCCCGTTCCGGGTAAACGACTGTAAATTTCATGCAAGGGATCTTCACAAGTCAGGAGTTCGACATTTTTTGTTTGTTGGCGCGCCCACGGAAGACTGCGGAAGGAGGTGTAGAGAACCACCTCGTCCCGGGAAATAAAGAGGAGTCGCGGTTCCCCCCGGAATCCGCTGGCATAGCGGACGCTCGCGGCATCCGAGCTGATGAAAAAATCGACCTTTTCGGACACCATGTGAGAGCGAATTCGATCAATTCGCTGCAGCATTTCATCGGGTAAAAAATCTGTCATGGAAAGGCTTGGAAATTCCCCAAGGTGGGTTTCGGAGGTGATGGTAGTAATTCCACTCCGCAAAACAGAAGAGACAAATAATTTTTTTAAGGTCTATGTTCGAGCGCTTGGGATGAGCAGATCACGAATGGACGCAAATTTTAGTTAGGGGAGTGGTTTTTTTGGCGTAGGATTACGGTAATTTATTCTGTCATGATCATGTTCATTCGAAACGCCGCGCTTGCCTTCTGTCTTTTTTCTTCACTTGGCGCAGCGGACTGGCCGCATTTTCTTGGGCCCAATTTGAACAACAGCGTTCCTGACGAGAAGATCGTGACTTCCTTTTCTGAAGGGGGGCCGAGGTTGGTCTGGGAGACGGATGTCAATCCTGGTTACGGCGGTGCGGCCATCGTGGGTGATGAGGTTTTCAATCTGGATCGAGTGAATCAGGAGTTCGACGTGATCACTTGTCGCGAGCTGGAGACGGGGAAGGTTAAATGGACGTGGAAGCATGACGTGCCTGGCCGCATTTCCCATCCTGGATCACGAGGGGTGCCGACGGTGACCTCTGATGCGGTTTATGCCACGAGTGGATTTGGTCATGTCTACTGCATCGATCGTGCGACTCACAAGACCCGTTGGATCATTGATACCTGTAAACGCTTTGAGGCGACACCTCCTCGATTTGGCTATGCCATTCATCCGGTGATCAAAGGAAATCTTTGTTTCATTGCGCCGACTTCCGAGAAGATTGGGCTGGCGGCCCTCGACATCAAGACGGGGAAGACAGTTTGGACGAGCGAGTCCATTGGGAGCTCTCATTCCTCGCCCCAACTATTGAAGATTCTGGGGAAAGAGGTCCTCGTGATGGCGGGTGATTTTAATCGGGAGAAACTGGTGTTGCTTGGTGTCGATCCGGGTAGCGGAAAGACGATCTTTAATTATTTAGAGAATTTTGGAACAGGGATATTCAATGCGATTCCGAACGTCTTCATGCTTGGAAAGGATACCGCTGTTTTTACGGCAGGTTATGGAAAGGGGTCCCGTCTGCTGAAGTTCACGGGAACCGAGGAAGCGATAACGATCACCAAAACGGCGCAACTTCCTTTCGGGGATAAGTTTCACATTCCGCTGATGATCGAGGGGAAACTCTACATGACGGCTGATCGCGGCGGTCGACGTCGGGGTTCCCGGCAGCCTTCGAACACGGGGCAATCTCCAGCGTCGGGGATGGTTTGTTTTGCTCCGGACGGAGTGGTTCATTGGTCAACCGGGAAGGAACTCTATTTGAACGGTGGCGCGATCCTCAATATCGGAGGCACGATTGTCAGTCAGGATGGAGACACTGGCGAGCTGCGCTTGATCAAGCCGGGAGACAAGTATCAGGAGTTGGCGAAGGGCAAGGTTTTCAGCAAGAAGACGGGTGAGCAGCTTTGGGCGCCGATGGCTTTTTCGAACGGGAAGCTGGTGATGCGAAGTCAGAATCAATTGATTTGTGTGGACTTGGCTCCGGTGAAATAATCAAGGGTTTGGGAGCTGGAGGTTCTAACCACAGATTAACGGGATTGATGGGATTAGGTTGGGGGGCCTCCTCCTCTTCCTCCTCCGCCGAGGCTACGTTGCTTGCGAAGCTAAGTGGCGAGACGCTGCGACTCCTTTGTGGGATGGGAGTTGCTGAGTTGTGGGATCGTCCCTAGAAGCCTTTATGTCTTTCTCTGCTCTTGGTTTATCGGCGCCGCTGGTTCAAGCGGTTGCTCAATTTGATGAGCCCACTCCGGTGCAGTTGGCTGCCATTCCGGAGGCGCTTACCGGTGGTGATCTTTTGGTCACGGCTAAGACGGGATCGGGGAAGACGACGGCTTTTGTGCTGCCGATTCTTGAGCGCTGGTTGGGATCGACTCGAGCGAATCCTAAGCAGGTTTATTCGTTGATCCTGGTGCCCACTCGTGAACTCGCAGCGCAGGTGAGGGAGGTGGTGCAGGAGTATGCCAAGCATCTCCCTGAGCGGATCAAGGTGGTCAGTGCTGTCGGCGGGGTTTCCATTAATCCTCAGATGATGGCTCTGCGTGGTGGGGCGGATGTGATCGTAGCGACTCCGGGACGGTTACTTGATTTGGTGGAGAAGAATGCGGTGAAGCTCGATCACGTGAGCACCTTGGTTCTGGATGAAGCGGATCGGATGTTGGATTTGGGATTTGCAGCTGAGCTGAACCGGATTCTCGTGATGTTGCCGAGTGGGCGTCAGAATTTGATGTTTTCTGCGACTTTCCCGAAGGCGGTGGAAGTAATCGCGGGAGAGATTCTGCGGGAGCCTCGCCGGATCGAAATCGAATCTGAACCGAAAGAGGAGCCGGATATTTTACAGCGTGCCATTCGGGTGGATACAGCTAAGAGGACGCCTTTGCTCCGTCATTTGATTGCCGAGGAAGGGTGGGGGCGCGTGCTGGTTTTTGTGGGGAAGCGATACACGGCGGATCTTGTGGCGGACAAGTTGGATCGGCATGGCTTTAAAGCCCTTTCGTTGCATGGCGATCTTAGTCAGGGATCGCGAAGTGAGGCCTTGCGCGATTTTAAGAGCGAATCAATCCAGGTTTTAGTGGCGACCGATCTTGCGGCGCGCGGGCTGGATATTGTGAGCCTGCCGGTGGTGCTGAACTATGAGCTACCGCGATCGCCCGCTGATTATATCCACCGCATAGGGCGGACGGGGCGTGCCGGGGAGAAAGGGGAGGCGATCAGTTTTGTGACCGCGGAGTCGGCGGCGCACTTCAATTTAATCGAGAAACGCAACGGCTTGTCTCTTCCTCGCGAGGTAATCGCGGGTTTCGAGCCTACTGATCCCGCGCCTGCTCTATCGACTGGCACGGGTGGAATCAAGGGGAAGCGCAAGAGTAAGAAAGACAAGTTGCGCGAAGCGGCCGCACGGGAAGCTCGTAATGCGGGAAGGCCGGAATCTTAAGACGGCCTAGGCTTTGGCCTCAGCTTCTTCTTCGGCTTTCAGCTCCGCTTCGAATTCCGCTTCGATTCTGGCCTCTTCGTCTTCCTTGGCCTTGATGACCGCGGCTTCTTCAGCTGCGATCTCAGCGAGTCGCTCCTCTTCGATCTTTTGGGCTTTCGCCTCTTCGCGGGCCATGCGCTTTTCGAGCTTCTTCTGCTCGCGTGCGATGCGTTTGTGGTCCTTGCTTGGTGTGAATGCCATCGGTCTGTCTCCTGTTAGGTCATTTGGCAGGGCCGTCCTCCTGTCTGTGGAAGAAACCTCGGCGTGTCTGCTTGGGGGCGCTCTTTACTATCCGATGGGTGATTGAAGCAATAAGAAATTGGAACGGTTTTGTGGAGAGGGCGGAGAGGAGGCGTTTTGGAAGAGCTCATTAGGTGAGTGAGAAAGGGCCTGCGAATCTTGAGAATGGACGTAAATCTTGATTTGGGAGGCTTGGTTGTGGAGGTTAGGGAACCACGAAATGGACGAAACTTGGGTTGGGGATTTTTTTTAACTGCGGATTAACGCAGATTGGTCGGAGTGGTGATCAAAGGCACGACCGTAAGAACATGAACCGCCAGCGAGGCTGGGTGTGGGCGATGAGTATGCGAGTAGATACGAAATCCAACACGTCAACGAAAGACGCACCACGCCTTTGTCCCGCCTTGCCCTTTCAAGAAATCACTCCGGCATTCGTCTCTTTTGAAACACTACTTGGTATTGTTTCTTTGATGAGACTGCCGAAGAATTCGTGAATATCTGGTTTGGCGTCTTATTGGACTTCTTCGTCAAATTGACGGCAGACGGGTTGCTATCGTGATTCAAATTTCCTGGCTTGGAGAGTTCTGGACAGATGATGGTCGGGCGCGCCATCTTGTTTTTATATTGAATGAGGACGCTGAAATGAATGAGCTGAAACGGCCAAAGGATTCTCTTTGGATGGGGTTGCTGGCGATGGTGGCATTTATTCTTTGGGGGCTTTGGGTGAATTGGGAGTATGGTTTGGCTTCGCGGATTCAGGTGGCAGTGACCCAGGGAGTGGTGAGTTTGTTTTCGACGGTATTTTCGGCAGAGCTGATCGTTTGGCTGGAGAGGAGATTTCGCCATTTCAAAACAGGGACCGTCATCACCGGTGCGGCGAGTTGGGTGGTGTTTTACTCCATGATCTGGGGAGCGCATGCGCTGGCGGGCACGCCGGAGCTGCTGGCGACGATGCTTCCGGGGATGATCATTGGAGTCTTTTTTTGCTTTGGATATGCCTATCGCGTGGCGCGCTTCCGAAGTCGCTGAGTGGCGCTTGCCCTTTTCGGGAATGAATCCATATTAGGGCACCGTTTTTTAAATATGCTTGTCCTTCTTTCTCCTGCTAAATCCTTGGATTACGATTCGCCCCTGCTGACGAAGAAAAAAACGAAGCCCCGCTTCATTGATGAGTCGGCTGAGTTAGTCGCGGGTCTGCGGAAGCTTTCGGTGAATCAGGTGGGGACGCTGATGTCGATTAGCGACAAGCTGGCGGAGCTCAATCACGAGCGCTTTGCGGCTTGGGAGCCGGATTTTCACAAGGATAACAGTCGCCAGGCCATTCTCGCTTTCACGGGTGATGTTTATCAAGGAATGGAGCTGAAGGAGTGGTCGGCGGACGACTTTGCGACGGCGCAGAAAGAGATTCGTATTCTCTCGGGACTTTATGGCGTGCTACGTCCGCTCGATTTGATGCAGCCTTATCGACTAGAGATGGGGACGAAGTTCAAGAACGCCAAGGGGAAGAACCTCTACGAATTTTGGGGCTCTCAAGTCACTGATCTTTTGAATCAGGATTTGAAGAAGTCGGACTCAAACTTCGTGGTGAACCTTGCCTCAAATGAATATTTCTCTGCGGTGAAGAAGAAGGAGTTGGAGGGCGACCTCGTTACTCCCGTCTTCAAGGATGAGAAGAACGGAAATTATAAAATCATCTCCTTTTTCGCCAAAAAGGCGCGCGGGATGATGGCTGACTTCATTGTCAGGGGCGGGATCACCGATCCCGAGGACTTGAAGAAGTTCAAAACGGGGGGCTATCGCTTTAGTAAAAAGGATTCCAGCGAGAATACCCTGGTCTTTCTTCGGAAGGAGAAGAAGGAGCGTCTTTAGCGCTTCTTCTTTCCGCGACCGACCTGCTTTTTTCCGGGTGATCTACGATCGGACTTTGGCTTTGCTGCTTTGTCATTATTGCGTCGCGGACGAGGGCCGCCTTCGCGGACGGGGGCGGGGATATCGTAGTTGAAATCCCGCTCGTATTTCTTAGGGATGTCGCGTTTGATGAAACGTTCGAGATCGGCGAGCGCACGGTGCTCGCTTTCGGTGACGAAGGTGATGGCGTCGCCTTCCGCCTTGGCGCGACCGGTGCGGCCGATGCGGTGGATGTAGTCCTCGTTTTGGTCGGGAAAGTCGTAGTTGATGACGTGGGTGACGCCGGAGATATCGATTCCACGGGCGGCGACATCGGTGCCGACGAGAACGCGCAGTTTGCCTTGTTTGAACTTATCGAGGGCGCGCTGGCGTTGGTTTTGAGTTCGGTCGCCGTGGATCGCTTCGGCGGGGATGTCCGACTGACTCAGATGTTTCGCGAGGCGGCTGGCGTGGTGCTTCATCGTGACAAAGATGAGAACGGTGTAGAGTTCGGGGCTTTTGAAAAGATGGAGGAGGAGGGGGAACTTGAGGTGGCGGGGGATTTCGTAGACGCACTGGCGAACGGTCTTCGCGGGGTTGGTGCGGTCTCCGATTTCTACCGTTGAAGGCTTCTGTTGAAACTCGCGCGTGAGCTGTTCGATCTGGCCGGAAAGAGTGGCGGAGAAGAGGAGGGTCTGCCGGTCGTTGGGCATCTTTTTCACGATCTTGCGCATGGCCGGGAGGAAGCCCATATCGAGCATGCGATCGGCCTCATCCATGACGAGGATTTCGAGCCCGCGCATATCGATGTGGCCTTGTTCCATGAGATCCATGAGGCGGCCCGGAGTTGCGATGACGATCTCGGCTCCATTTTGGAGGGCTTGGATCTGAGGTTGCTCGCCCACGCCTCCGTAGATGGTGGCAAGCTTCACGCTGAGGTGGCGTGAGTAGTCGATGATATTGTCGCGGATCTGGGCGACCAGCTCGCGGGTGGGAGAAACGATGAGGGCGCGGATTCCAGGGGCTTTTGGTTTGATGTCACCAAGGATAGCAAGCATCGGAAGGGTGAAGGCTGCGGTCTTGCCGGTGCCGGTCTGGGCGATGCCGATGACGTCCTTTCTCCGCATGATGATGGGTATGGCCTTGCCCTGGATGGGCGTGGGCTCTGTATATCCGGTGTCCTCAATCGCATCGAGAATGGGCTTGGGGAGCTTGAGGTCGGAGAATGTCATCGCGGAAGTGCTAAACATGAATCCCCCGAAAAGACAGCCAATTAGCGCGGGGCTCTTCATCGTTGAGGGAGGCTTGCGGCCTTTCGTTTGGTGGGTATGGTGCTCCCCGCATGATGATAAACTCAGGGCTTTCTATCTTTCTTGGGATTTCGATTCTTGCCGGACTTCGCGGAAACGTGAAAGTGGGCTCCATTTCTGGAGCTGGAAACGCCCTTTTTTAATACGGGCTTGGTCGTGAAGTCAGAGGGTACGCCTTAAAGGCGACGGCGTGGCCAAGAATGATGTGATCGCCTATATGTGGGCCCGCCTTGCGGCGGCCTCAGGTGTCGAGGCAAAAAAGGTTCGTGAGATTCTTGAAAAGAAAATGACTGCCCCGCAAATTGGCAAAGCTCAACGGCTGAGTAAGGATTGGAAACCTTGACCGCATCAGGCGGAGTAGGCTCTGCTTCAATTCTTACTCAGGAGTCACTTGTATCGCACAGTTATTTTATGGCTCCCCTAAGCGGCTCGGCCTACTCCTCGCGGACGCGGTAGAAACGTCGGAGCGTGCTAGGGTCGATCCCCGTCTGGGTGAAGCTGGTCTCGGTGCCCTGGGATTCCCAGCTGTCGGTCACTTCCTCCCATTGGCCGGGCGTCAGGTCGGTCGATGAGTCGATGCCGTACGACTTGCCGGCGTCCGAGTTCCACGTCAGCGTGACTGAGTCCGCAGCCTCGTCGTGGACGATGCTGGTGATCTCGAATGGAGGAGGCGGAACGAAACTGGCAATTGATCCCGGGTCTAAGTACATCTGCGCGATCTGATCTGGAGTTAGTTCCGTACTATACATCTGGAAGTCGTCCAACTCGCCTTTGTAGCCAGGCCCACTGGATCTGGATCCGAGCCAGATGCTCCGGTAGATCTCGGTAGCGTCAGATTTAGATTCCAAGGTAGGCACCTCGGTAGGGTTTTCTACTTCAGAGACTAGCACGCCGTTGACATAGAGGCGACCCCGGTCGGACTTAAACGTTTCGGGGCCATCTGAATCCGCATGCGTCACGACGATGTGGTAAATCTCCTCGTCCACGATCAAACCTGTTTCCGTTTCGATATTCTGGTTTTCACCGGTGATCCAGACCAGTGCTCCGGACCCGTTGATAAAGAGCGAATAGAAGGCACCAGGTGATGGCCACCAGACGTTTTCACGTGAAAAGATCGGATTCTGCTCGCCAGGCTTGTTTGGTTTGATCCAGATAGAAAAGCTGAACGAGTCTGGGTGCGGAGGATCCTGAACCATGAGATAGCTTCCGGTAGTGTGGGTGGTGCCGGGTGCATCGAGCCCAATGGAGAAGCCGTCTCCACCCACGAGGGATGGTGCTTCAAATCGATGGGCCGGGCCATTGCTGGGAGCCCGAAGATCTGCCAGGCCTTTCCCGGATGTGTCCACGAGGGCCGCGGCTTCGGTATCGAACTGGTAGCGAAATTCGAGAAACTCGGTGAATGCCGGAAAGCTCGTGGGATCGGTCGGGTCGCTCCCGTTCGCTATTTCCAATCCGTCGAGGGCGGCGTCACCGTCGGTGTTGGCATTGTTGGGATCACTGCCCGGCTGTGTTTCAGGATTTTGCCGATCGTAAGGCAAGTCATGGTTCTCGACGCCGTCTACCAGCCCATCGCCGTCGGTATCGGGGCTCAATGGGTCCGTTCCCCGATCGGATTCGCTGACCCAGGTCCCCGTGTTCGTTTCGACCCCATCGAGAAGCGTGTCGCCATCAGAATCAGGATTGTCGAGGATGGTCCCCATTTCAAACTCGCCTAGGTTGCTCAGGCCGTCGGAATCTTCATCGAGAGCAGCGTCTGCGAGGTCATTTGGGTCGAGAAACGCATGCTGTTCCTCTACCTCGTTCGGGATGCCATCTCCGTCGTTGTCGTCGAGCGTTTCCACGACCACTTTCTTGATCTCCCAGTTGGGAAGGAACTCTCCTTTGGCAAACGAATCAAATGCGGCGATGAAGCGAACAATAATTACATCCCCAGCGGAGAGGCCGCTGACTTCGGCAACACTTGTGATCAGAGTTCCTGCGGCGAAGTCCTGAGAATTTGCTACAAAGCCATCGCCCCCGGCCAAGTCATGGCCTCCCTGAAGCCCGATGGCGTTGTTGTATCCGTTTTGGGAAAAGTCGGTTTTTGGAACCGTGATGAACGCTCCGCCATTGACGTTGTATTGAAGAGCGCCTCCATCCCAATCGCCTGTTTCGATGCTGTAGCGATGATCGAAGCTGATGCGGAGAACGGGTGGACTTTCGAGAGGGGTGGGAATACTGATCGCCGAGGTCCCCAAGTAGTGGTTGACGGATGCGTCCTCATTGGCTTCGCCGGCGGTAAACCAGTTAGCCCCTTCGGCATTGAACGTCCACGGATTGGCAGGAGCGCCGCTGGTGGTTTGCGTGAATCCGCCGTCACCGCCTGTGAAGTCTTCAGACAACAAGACGGCGGCAAATCCGCTTTGAACTAAAACGTGGAGGCTCATCGCCAACAACGCTGGGATGAAGGGATTGCGTGGTTTTGCTTTCATGATTGTTAGAATTTTCTTTTTGGAGGGCTTCGTCGCGGGTGGGAGACGTGCCAAAGCTTATTGCCCTAATCTTAGCCCCCCCTCCCGCCCCGCCAAGGATTTTTTTTAGCGGTTGACTGACTAGGAATTTGCTTTTGGCGGGAGGGGCTTGAAGCCGCCTCCGGTCGCGCCGCGGCACGTCCCGTGCGCTCCTGTCCATCTCGCTCCGCTCGATGGCGCGAAGCTTGTGGGTCCTGGCCTGGCGAAGATCGCGAGCCGGGTGGATGATTTTTTTGCGACAGTCGATTTGCGATCCAGCAGCGGTCGTGGCGGAGGAATTTGAGCCCTCGATGCCATCGTTTACGGGGGTCCTGACCGAACGACAGCTTGTTGATCTCGTGGCTTACCTGAAGACGCTTTGACAAGATTAAGGGAAGATGATTTAGCCCGTGTTGATAGGAGCTTGGTCCTTGTGAAATCGTGCAATAACGAGTAACCGGAGGAACTGCGCGGATGTTTTTCCCATCCAACGGCGCTCATTTAGTTCCCCCCATATGAAGTTTTCTAGATTCCTAGCGGTCGTCTCGACCCTCCTTGTCACAAATTCCCCAGCTGAGCAGATCGTTTTCAGCGAGATCATGTATCACCCGCCACTGGGTGGATACGAGTTTGTGGAGGTCCAGAATCTTACGGCGACTCCTTTTGATATTGCCGATTGGAGATTAAGCGGCGGGGCGGATTACGATTTCCCCACCTTCAACGCCGGAATTGCGACGGAGAGCTTTTTGAAAGCCTTCGAACGCATCATTATTTGTGAAACGGATCCCGCGACCTTCCGGGCTGCTTACGGCCTTCCCAATGCGATTCGCGTTTTTGGTCCCTGGATCGGGCAGCTCGCCAATGCGGGGGAGCGTGTCAGTTTGAAGGACAAGAATGATGTGGTTCGCTGCACGATGCGCTATAATGACCGGCACCCCTGGCCCGTTTCGGCTGACGGAGCGGGGCATAGTTTGGTCCTCGCGGACACGAGCCGGGCGATCGATGACTATCGTGTTTGGCGGGCAAGTGCCGGCGCCAATCCAACTCCAGGGTCTCCGGAACCTGCTTCAGCGGAAGAGTCCTTTCCCAATCCGGAAGTCAACCTGTCTTCCGGAATTCCTTTTGTGCAGTATGCCGATAAGTGGAGTTTCAATGACCAAAACGTGGACCTTGGAACGACCTGGAAGGATAATGATTACAACTTCTCGCACAGTGGCTGGACGATGGCAAACGATGCGGGAAATAGGGGAGGGCTCTACGGGTTTGAAACTTCATCTCTTCCCGAACCGGGTCTTAATACCGCCTTGCTCAACAGCGATGATGATGCGAATCACTTGACGTATTATTTCCGCAAGGAATTCACTTATACGGGCGCGACGACGGGCGCGACGGTCACGATTGATATGATCAATGACGATGGTGCCTACTTTTACCTGAACGGAAATCCGATTGGAGGTCTTGGAGCGACGGCCAATGGAGACTGGAAGGACAGCGCGACGCGGACAGTGTCCAATGCCACCGAGGAGCTGGGTGTTGCCAGCAACAATGGTTCCGCTCTGGTGGTTGGGACGAATGTGATTTCGGCTGAAGTGCATCAGACCAATGATTCGAGTTCCGACTGTGTTTTTGGAGCGCGTCTCAGTATCGCAGCCCCTTCGGTGCCCAGTGTCGTGATTAACGAGGTTCTTCCTTCTGCATCCGGTTTTGTGGAATTCTTCAATCCCACCGGGGTTCCCATTGATATCGGAGGCTGGTATTTGAGTGACGAGCCGGGGAATCTCACGAAGCACCAAATTCCTGGCAACCTGATGGTTCCAAATTCAGGTCTCGTCTCGGTGGGCTTCACGGCCTCGGGTCTTTCAGTGCTGGCAAATACGAGCGTCTACCTGACGCAAGCCGATGGTACTTCGGTCTCCAACGCCATTAGCGCTGCCATTCCGCTTGATGGTCGTTCGCTGGGTCGGAAGGGCGATGGCAGCAGTTCCTGGTTTCTTTTTACCGAGCCGTCGCAGGACTCTTCAAATTCGAGTGCTTCGTCAGAATTTTCACTGAAGCTCAACGAAGTGCATCTTGATTCGTCCGACACGATTGATTGGGTGGAGCTTTATAATCCGGGAACAGCTTCGGTGAGCACCTCGGGTCTTTTCATCGCAAGCCTCACGGATTTCTCAGACAAGATTCCCCTTGGGTCTGCAATTTCTTCGGAAGGACATGTTTCCTGGGAGACCTCGTTTATCGATCAAGGGGGAGACCGCACCTTATATCTTATCGATTCCTCGAACAATGTGCTCGATGCCATCGCGCTGGAGCAAATGGCACCGCGGGATCACTACGCAGCTTACCCGGATGGTTCGGGCGAGTTCTTTGCTTCAATTTCAGGCACTCGAAATGCCAGCAACAATCCCACCCGTGAACAGGATATTGTCATTACCGAGCTCATGGTCGATCCGCCGAGCGGGCATCGTGACGGGGAGTTTATTGAGCTTTATAACAAGGGAGCAAGCAGCATCGATCTCAGCGGGTGGAGTTTCGACCAGGGAGTCGATTTTGTGTTCCCTGCGGGCACCAGTTTGGGATCGGGTCGTTATCTTGTGGTTGCCGCGAATGCCGCCCTGACCTCCTCGGCTCATGGAGGAGCTGATGTCATCGGGCAATACGACGGGGAACTGTCAAACGGGGGTGAGCTGTTGAGTTTGCGTGATAGTTGGGGGAACCTGGCCGATGAGGTGCACTATCACACCGGGGGAACCTGGCCTCAACTCGCCGGAGGTTTGGGAAGCAGTATGGAGCTGCGACATCCCTCGATGGATAATTCGCGCGGGACAGCCTGGGCGGATTCGGATGAGTCGAACAAGTCGACTTTTGCATCCTACTCTCTCACGGAGAGCTATCTTCAACTGACGACCCGAGGATCTGCTTCTGACTACGAAGAACTGCATATTCAGTGCGTGGGCGATAGCCATCTGGCGATGAAGAACATGTCACTTACGAAAAACGGGAGCGGCAACATGCTTCCCAATGCAGGCAACGCGGTGGTGACGAATGGCAATGCGTCGACGGGTTGGCTGTGCCAGGGCACGCATTACTCGAGCTATTACTCGGGTGGCGAATTCCACATCATTTCCGATGGTCACGGTGACGTGAAAGCGAATCGCTGCGAGATCGATGTCACCCAGATTTCTAGAAATGATGTGCTGACCTTTAATTTTGAAGCGCGCTGGATTTCCGGGAAACCAACGATTTTGGTGGAGACCTGGGATCGTTCGTTTGGCGGAATTTTCCATCTTCCGATTCCTAACAACCTGGGGACTCCCGGTGCGGCCAACTCGGCAGCAATTTCGAACGCAGCGCCCGTTGTTTCCGGTCTCATTCACAGCCCTGCAGTTCCTACATCGAGTGATTCGGTCGTGGTCACTGCCGAGGTTTCCGGAGCAACGACGGTGAATCTCCGTCATCGTTTGGACAACAACAGCGGAAGCGGATCCTGGTTATCCACGCCGATGAATGACGCTGGCACCGGTGGTGATGAGCGCGCAAATGATGGCATCTTTTCGGTCACGCTGACTCAGTATCAATCGGACAATTCTATTGTGCAGTTTTATGTCGAAGCAACTTCAGCGGGCGAAACCACCGTTCAGCCTGCGGTGGCTCCAGGGAAACCGGCGATGTGGGTGGTTGATAACACAAACCACGCGAGTGACCTGCGGACCGAGCGATTTGTGATCTCGGCTCAGGATGTGAGTGCGTCCGGAGGGTCCGGTGATTCGTCGACCTTCAATTACGCTTTCCCGCGCCTTTCGAATCACTATTTCAACGCGACCTTTATCGGAGACGAAAGAGAGATTATTTATAACTGTGAGTTTCGAAAAAGTGGAAGCCCCTGGACGCGTTCGTCAGGGGCCGATTTTGCCCGGGCAAAGTGGAAGACTCCGGGCGATCGTCGCTTCCGGGGTTATTCGAAGCGCGCCATCGATAACGACGCCGGAGGAAGCAGGGCTTATCACAATCGCATCATTCGATACTGGCTTTATCTCTTTGGGCACGCTGCGAACGAGAACGAATTCATTCGCGTGATGGTCAATGGCGGGAGTTCCTCGGTCCGTGAGGATGTCGAACCCAATGCGACCGACTTCATGAAGCGGAACTGGAAAGACGGGCAAAAGGGTGAGCTGTATCGTATCGATGATGAATGGTGGTTTGACGACAACTGGGGCCGCCAAAACCGCAACGCCGATTGGTCCTACAAAGGAACGAAAGAGCCCGAGCGCTACAGCTCGGAGTGGATTAAGCGTTCGCGCGAGAGTGAGTATGACTATTCGTCCTTCACGAGCTGGGTTGAAAAGGTGGGCGGGAATTCCTTCAATCGTGATGAGATTGAGCGGATGGCCGATATCGATTTGATGGCGGCAAACGCGGTGGTCCGTGGATGGTGTGATGACTGGGATACCTTAACGCGGAATCGCGGAAAGAATGGCTACTTCATGCGCCGGGCTACGGACGGAAAATGGATGTTGGTGCAGTGGGATTCCGATTTAACTTTTGGAGACTCCAATGCAGCGTTCATTGGGAATCTCTCCGGAGTACGCAACTTTTTCAATAAACCCTACGTGCGTCAGCGGGTGAATTATTACCTGGGGAAGATGGTCAACGAATACACCGCGAACTCGGCGCGACTTTCCGCGTGGCACCAGTGCGAAGAAGAAGCTTCGAATTCCTATGGCGCAAACACCAGGACATACACGAATTGGAACAACTCGCGCCTTTCGCGGGCGAATTCGGAAATGGGTTCGGCATTGAACACGAATTTTAATGTCACCTCTGGAAACGGATCCTCTGCCACGACTTCCGCCGACACCTACACCTTGGGGGGGGTTAGTTCCTACAAGGCGTTCAAAATCGAGGCTCTCAATCATCCGGAAGCGGAGTGGTCCTTTAGTAGTCAAACAGGATGGTCGCTATCCAATATCCAGTTGAAGCAGGGAACGAATTCCGTGGTGGTGCAGGCCATGGATGAGGAAGGCAAGGTCGTCGATTCCGAGACCTTCACGATCACGAAGACAGGAAATGCTTTCCCGGTGGTCGATCTCGATGGCAACCCGGGCTCTTTCAATGCGCCCGTGAGTAAGCCATTCATTGTTGATGCGGTCGACAGCTATGATCCCGAGGGAACGGCTCTTTCCTATTCGTGGAGTATCACTCCGGCCGTTTCGTTCACACAACCAACGGCTTCTTCGGCATCGTTCAATTTTACGACAGCCGGCCTCTATCAAATTACGCTGACGGCGACCGATGGTGATAATCAGCAGACGGTGGAGACGCGTGAGGTGGCTGTCTACTCGGGCGCGGGATGGACGTCGTTCAATGAGCCTGTTCTATCCGGCCAGTGGACCTTGCAGGACGTCGAGCTGCGGGATAATTCTTCTCCATCGGCTTCCTACAGTCTGGATGACGTGCCAAATAGTCTGACTCTGAAGATTGAGGAGGACAGCGCCAAGCCGTTACGGATGAATTCTCCCAACCATCCGATTATTTGGCGCGAGTTGCCAGGCGAGGGCGATTGGTCTCTGCACACCGATGTGCGATTGGCGACGGCACAGCAAGGCAACTTTATCACGGGCTTGATCGCCGAGGTAAGAGAGAACGGCACGTCGGTGCGTTATGTCATCGGAATGGAAGACGGGGATTTTCTTCGGGTGAAGCGGTCAACGGGAGGTTCATACACCCAGTTGGCGAATATCAACTGGTCTGCGGGTGATGCGGTGATTCGAATCCGGAGAACCTCGAATCAGCTCTATTTTGAATACCGGGGTGAACCGGGGGAATGGACGAGGTTTTACGATCGGTCGATTCCCGGAGGAAGTATCGGAGAAATGGGCGGAATCTTTGCCGCGACGGATACGGCGCAGTCGCTTCGTCTGGAGTTTGACTACGCCCTGCTTGTGGATCCGGAAGCCAGCAGTGAGACCCTGGACCATCTGCGACTCACCGAGATCATGTATAACCCCACGGGCGGTGGATCGCTGGAGTATCTCGAATTCCTGAACACGGGAAGTATTCCGCTGTTGATTCAATCGGTGACCACTGATGATACGAAACCTTTTGCGGAATTCACTTTTGGAAATGTCACCTTGGCCGCGGGCGCACGGGGGGTTCTCGTGGTTGATCCTGTCGCCTTTGAGGCGGAGTATGGGCCTGGCATTACCATCTTGGGTCAGTGGACTGGCGGCGCCCTTTCGAATAGCGGCGAGTCGATAGTTCTGCGGGATCCGCTGGGGAACGTGATTCACGATTTCGCTTACGACGATTTGGCACCCTGGCCTCTTGAGGCTGATGGGCAGGGAGCTTCTCTGGAGGTGATTGATAGCGAGGGGAACTACAATGATCCGCTCAACTGGCGGGCTTCCATTACTGGAGGTACTCCGGGGACGGCACCGATTTCCGACGCGGATAACGACGGACTCAGCGACTCTGAAGAAGAAACTTACGGAACGAACCCTCTGGTTGCTGATACTGATAAAGATGGATTCTTGGACGGCGAGGAAGTTGCGGCGGGAACGAATCCGCTCAGTGCGCTTTCCTTCCTGAAGGCGCTTATAGTATCCGTGAGTGCCTCTGGAAATCAGTATGCCTTGAGTTGGGAGTCTGTCAGTGGGAAGGTCTACATCCTGCAGACAAGTACCACGATGAAGGGTGATTGGCTCGACATTGAAACGATCACGGCGACTGGCCCGGTCACTGTTACGAGCCATACCAGCAGTGACTCGGAGAAATTCTATCGTGTTAAAGTTGAATGAAGCTCCTTTTGAGCTCGTAGAAAGATGTTTTAGCGATACTTCGTAATCCAAGCATGCGACTTGCCGGTGCTCTTTCTCTGCTCATTTTGGGTATGGCATCGGCATTCCCTGATAGCCCGGTGCCTCAGAAAAAGAGCGAAGGGATTCATTGGGCCTTTCAGATGCCTCAAGCCTCTGATTTGAAGGGGGATCGGCATGCGATTGATGAGTTGTTGGCGCCCCATGAAATGGACCTCGTGGGGAAGGCCTCTCGTGAGGTTTTGCTGCGCCGGATGTGGCATGTCACGACCGGGCTTCTGCCCGAGCCTCAGGAAGCGGATAAATGGCTCTCCGATAAGCGAAAGGGTGAGGAGTGGGTTCGGGCGCTGAGTGAGGCGGCTTTGTCGGAGGCTGGCTTTGGCGAGCGCTGGGCTCGGCATTGGCTGGATGTCGCCCGCTATGCTGATACCAAGGGGGCGGCGATTACCGACAGTGAAGAGTATCCTTATGCCTATACGTATCGGGATTGGGTCGTCGATGCTTTCAACCGGGATCTTCCTTTCGACCAATTCACTCATCTTCAGGTTGCGGCTGATCTTATGGAAACGCCGAAGGAAAACTTGGCTGCGCTGGGCTTCCTGACGGTAGGGAGGGCCTATCAGGGTGGGCAGCAAAACTTGGTGATCGCGGATCAGATCGATGTCACGATGCGCGGATTTATGGGGCTTACGGTGGCTTGCGCCCGATGCCACGATCACAAGAGTGATCCGATTCCCACGGCTGATTTTTACAGCCTCTACGGGGTTTTTGATAGCGCCCGGGTTCCCAAAAAGCTGCCGATTTTAAAAGAGCCCGCTGATTCGCCGGGCTATCGCAAATTCCAGGAGAAGCGAACGGAGCTTGCGCGGAAGGTTCATGCCCATGTGAAGGAAGTGGTCCTGGAATACGAGACGCCCAAGGATCTTTTTAATTTCAATCTGGGGAAGGCGAACGGGAAGTTGAATCAGATGGAGCGGGAGAAGTTCCGTCGCTTGGTTGGTGAGATCACTCAGTTGGAAGTGAATTCGGCTTTTGCGCCTCCGCGCGCGATGGTGCTGAAAGAGCGGCCGCCGATAAATCCGGTCATTTTTGAGCGAGGAGATCCTCGAGCCCGTGGGGCGGCGGTCCCTCGTCAATTTCTCAAGATTCTGCGTAAGGAAGGTGAGGTCTTTCAAAATGGGAGTGGTCGTCTGGAACTGGCTCATCGTCTTACTGATGAACGGAATCCTCTCACCGCACGAGTTTGGGCGAATCGTGTTTGGATGCACCTGATGGGGTCGGCTTTGGTCGGCTCTCCAGGTGACTTTGGATACGAGACGGTGGCACCCTTGCAATTGGCCTTGCTGGATCATCTGGCGCTCTTCCTCCTTGAGAAGGAATGGTCCACCAAGGAACTCATTACGCATATTGTGACGTCGGAGGCGTGGCGTCGGAGCAGTGTTGCTCCTGCCGGATTGATCGAAGAAGATCCAGAGAATTACTACTACGCGCGGGCTCATCGGGTCAGAAAAGATCTCGAAGCGTGGCGTGATTCGGCTCTGCAAGTGAGTGGTCGATTGGACCGCAGGCTGGGAGGGAAGCCGGTGAAGATTGATAAAATACCTTATATTCCGCGTCGAACGATCTATGGTCGGATTCGCCGGGGCTATCTCAGTTCGGTGATGCGGGCTTTTGATTTCCCAGGTTCGGAAGAGGCCTTGATGAAGCGCTCGGAGACCACGACCCCGATGCAGGCGCTTTATCTCATGAACAGCCCGTTCCTTCATGGGGAAGCGCGGGGAGTGGTGAAATCTACCGGGCCTCATGAGGTGGTTTCGGAG
This sequence comes from Akkermansiaceae bacterium, assembly GCA_028822935.1. GTDB lineage: Bacteria > Verrucomicrobiota > Verrucomicrobiia > Verrucomicrobiales > Akkermansiaceae > SW10. The sequence continues at coordinate 8,441 of JAPKCM010000031.1, read as the reverse complement.
GAGAGCGTTCAGAAAATTTATGGAAGAGTGCTTCAACGTGAGGCCAGTCCAGAGGAGGCAAAAGCGGCTGTCGCTTGGCTGACGCGGGCGAGGCTTCAACGCACGGCGGGTGCATGGGAGTATGGATATTTGCGAGATGGGTCACTGGAGTTTGTGGCGTTGCCCTTTTTTAAGAATGGTCGATGGAGTGGTGGGGAGGAGCTTCCGGATGCGGAACTGGGGTATCTTTTCTGGATGCATGACGCGGGGCATCCAGAGTTAGATAAGGCGGTGGCGCTTTCTTGGACGGCGGTGGAAGATGGGGAGTTGCGTGTGGAGGGGGATTTGAAGACGGGGAGCGACCAGGGGAATGGGGTGCGGGGGAGAGTGATGCGACCGGATGGGGAGATGTTGGGTGAGTGGATTTCCGAGGGAGCGGGGGAAGTGGCGACGTCGCTTCCGAAGGTCGAGGTCAAGGCTGGAGAGCAACTTTGGTTTGTCGTCGATAGCCGGGGTGATCAAGGATTTGATGGTTTTCGCTGGGCCCCGCTTCTTTTTAAGGGAGATGAAGAAGTGGCGAATGCCTCGACAGAATTTAGCGGCCCCGGACTGGAGCCCTTGGCTCAGCTCGCGCAGGTGTTACTATTGAGCAACGAATTTTTCTACATCGACTAAGATGAATCATCACGAAGCAGGACATGGCGGCTACATCGGCACGCGCCGCGAATTTCTCTCGAAGTGCGGGATGGGGATGGGTGCGCTTGCGATGGGTGGTTTGCCCGGGCAGCTGTCGGCGGGATCGAATCCCATGTTGCCCAAGCTCGCACCGGTTCAGGGTAAGGCGAAGGCGGTCATTCATCTTTTCATGAATGGGGGGCCTTCCCAAGTGGACACCTTTGATCCAAAGCCGGAGCTCACGAAGTATGACGGGAAAAAGATTCCTCTCGATTTGACTACGGAGCGTCCGACGGGTGCGGCGATGAAGTCGCCCTTTGCCTTTAAGAAATATGGCGAAAGCGGATTGGAGGTTTCGGATTTGTTTCCAAGGGTGGGAGCGTGTGCGGATGATCTGTGTGTCATTCGTTCGATGCATGCGGATGTGCCGAATCATGAGCCATCGCTGCTCCTGATGAACTGTGGGGACTCGCGCTTATCGCGACCGAGCGTGGGATCTTGGGTGACTTATGGATTGGGAACTGAGAATCAGAATCTTCCTGGTTTTGTTTCGATGTGCCCGGGTGGTTATCCTATTTCGCGGACGCAGAATTGGCAGTCGGGATTTTTGCCGGCCGCTTATCAGGGAAATTACGTTGATACGAAAAATGCCGATCCCAAGAAGTTGATCGAGCACATCGTGCCAAAGCATTTGGAAAAACGGCGTCAGCGCGAGCAGCTTGATTTTCTAAGGACGCTGAATGAGCAGCACGTGGAAGCGCGGGGGCGCGATCAGGAATTGGAGGCGCGCCTGGAGAGTTTTGAGTTGGCTTATCGCATGCAGCTGGAGGCGACGGATGCTTTTGATATTACCAAGGAGCCTCAGTATATTCGCGACCTCTACGGGGATACCCTACAAGGAAGACAGATGCTTATTGCTCGTCGCTTGATTGAGCGAGGGGTTCGCTTCGTGCAGGTCTGGCACGGGGCAGGACAGCCTTGGGATAATCATGATGATTTGGAAAAGAATCATGGGCGGCTTGCGGGTGAGTGTGATCAGGCGATTGCGGCTCTGCTCACGGACTTAAAAATGCGTGGTCTTCTTGATGAGACGCTTGTTGTTTGGGGCGGTGAATTTGGGAGAACTCCCGTGGTGGAAATGCCCAAGCCGGGTTCGAATGCGGGTAAGATCAATGGCCGTGATCATAACCACTATGGTTTTACCACTTGGTTAGCGGGTGGGGGTGTGAGAGGGGGGTATGTTCATGGCGAGACCGATGACTTTGGGTTTGCCGCGGTGAAGGATAAGGTGCACGTGCATGATCTCCACGCCACGATGCTCCATCTTTTAGGCTTTGATCATGAAGAGCTGACTTATCGCTATTCAGGAAGGGATTTTCGCCTGACCGATGTGCATGGGAAGGTGATCGAAGAGATCCTGGCGTAGGGGGGAGGGTATAACTCTCCTTATTGGCTCTGTAGTCTGGTGAGGAGCTTCTTGGCGAGACCGGGTTCTTCCTTGGCGAGGTTCTTTGTTTCTCCTTCGGGAGTGGTGTGGTCGTAGAGTTCGAGGTGGCCGTCTTTGTGGGCGATGAGGCGGTGAGTTGCGGTGCGTAGTGTGCGTGCCCTGTTGCTGTAGGAAATGGCTGCGTTATCGGAAGGCGCGCCGGGGTCCTTTAGTTGTGGGAGGAGGGAGTCGCCGTGGAGGTAACTTGGTTTCTTGAGGCCGGTGAGATCGCAGAGGGTGGGGAAGAGGTCGATGGTTTCGGCCACGGATTTCGTGCTTGTTCCGGGTTTTTTGACCTCGGGGGAGACGACGATGAGCGGAGAACGGAGTGATTCTTCGAAGAGGGCGTGTTTTCCCCAGATGGCGTGTTCGCCAAGGTGCCAGCCGTGGTCGCCCCATAAAATGATGATGGTATTTTTGGCGAGTCCGAGGTCGTTGAGTTGCTGGATCATTTTACCGACTTGGGCATCGGCGTAGCTGACGCAGGCGGCGTAGTGCTTACGGACTTCGGTGGCGAAGGCGTCATCCTTGTTCGGATCTTTTCCCCAGCGGTTGTATTTCATGAACTCACCGGAGCCGTGCCAGGTGGTTTTCCCTTCGGGTTTATTGGGATGAGAGATGGGTGGGAGCTTGGCGTCCTTATAGGGCTTCAAGTATTTCGCGGGAGCGCCGAAGGGGAGGTGGGGTCGGAGGATTCCGGTGGCCAGGAAGAAGGGTTTTTTATCGTCGGCGAGGAGCTTTAACTGCTTGAGTGTCTCGTCGACGGCGATGCCATCGGGGTAGATTTCATCGCTGCCTTCGAGAGCTTGGAAGAGATCCATGTCTTTCGCGTTTTTGCGAATTTCGCCGTTGGCGAGGCCGTGCATCCAGCCGCGTGGGTGCTGCCATTTTCCGGCAGGAAGGAGGTGTCGGTCCCATGAGTTGGGGAGTTCGAGTTTTGAGTCATCGTCCCAGTCCGAGCCTCCGCGTCCACCGGGGTGGTGGGAAACTTTTCCGACGGAGACGGTGGTGTAGCCGTTGTCGCGGAAGTGGGCGGGGAGAGTTGGGTCTTTCGGGTTCTGCGCGCGTTGGAATAAAGCGCCATTTCCGGCAGGTCCGTAGGTTCCGGTGAGGAGGGCGTAGCGGGAGGCACCGCAGGTGGGAGCCTGGACGTAGTGGCGGGTGAAGGCGCGGCCGCGGGCGGCTAGGGCATCGATGTTGGGCGAGTGGATGTAGTCCTTGCCGAAGCATTTGAGCTCGGGTCGGAGGTCATCGATACAGATGAGAAGGACGTTGGGAGGCGGCGAACTCTGAACAGCGAGGAGTGAAGATGAACTCTGAAGGAAGAGGAGAGAAACTAAACTGGGGAGGAGATTTTTAACCACGGATGGATGGGATGGATGTTTTTTTACGAGGCTTCCATCGCCTGCTCGATGAAGGCTTTGATCTCTTTGTAGCCTAGGCGCTTGGCGGCGGAGGAGGTGAAGATGATGGGGTCGCCGTCGGACCACTCTTTCATGGCGGTTTTGAAAAGGTCGATGTGCTTCTGGAGGGCGCCGGCTTTCGTTTTATCGCACTTGGTGAAAACGAGGGCGAAGGGGAGGTCGTGCTCGACGAGCCATTGGAGGAACTGGAGATCGATCTTCTGGGGCGTGTGGCGGGAGTCGATGAGGACGAAGGTGCCGAGGAGGTTCTCGCGGTTGACGAGGTAGTCGGAGACGAATTCGTTGAATTGCTCGCGGAGGTTTTTGGAGACTTTTGCGTATCCGTAGCCGGGGAGGTCGACGAGGCTCCAGGCTTCGTTGATTTTGAAAAAGTTGATTTCGCGGGTGCGTCCAGGGGTTTTGGAAACGCGGGCGAGGCCGTCCTTGTTGGTGAGGAGGTTGATGAGGGAGGATTTTCCGACATTTGAGCGGCCGATGAAGGCGAACTCGGGGAATTCTCCCTGAGGGCAGTCGTCGAGTTGGACGGCGCTTTTGATGAATTTGGCGGAAGTGATTCTCACGTGCGTGAGGATAAATGGGGGGAGGGGGAATGGCGATGCTATGATTTGCTGATTTTGAGCAAAAAAGTGACCGGGGGATGGGGGGGATTTTTACCTCCTTTTGGTGGTTTCTGGTTTTTGCCAGGGGACGGTGCCACCGCGTTGAATCTGGGCGCGCATGGCGGTGGTGAGTTCGCGGAATTTTTGGGACTCCTTTTTGGAGAGGTCGGTGGTTTCGAGGGGGTCGTTTTCGAGGTGGAAGAGTTCCCAGGGTCCGTCGGGTCGATTTTTGAGAAGCTTCCAGGGTCCGCGGCGGAGGGCCCAGGAGGAGTCGCCCATGTAGCGTTGGTTTCCTTCGCGGCGGGTGAAGAAGTTGTCGCGCTGGAAGGGCGCTTGTCTGCCGGATTTTAGGAGAGGGAGGATGGAGCGGCCTTCGATTCCATTGGGGACGGTACCATCGGCTGCTTCGATGGCGGTGGGGAAGAGGTCCATGGTGAGGAAGGAGAAATCGCTGCGGGTGCCGGGCTTGATGACTCCAGGCCAGGTGGCCGAGGCGGGGACTTTGAGTCCGCCTTCATACATGTCTTGTTTTCCGCCGCGAAGATTTCCGCAGTTGGCACCGACATTGATCTGTCCGCCGTTATCGGAGACGAAGATTGTGAGGGTGTTCTTCCACTGTCCGGTTTCTTTCAGGGTTGCGATGACTTTGCCAATGTTGTGGTCCATGTGCTCGATGAGAGCGACGAGTTTGGCGCGCTTTTCGGTAATTCCTTTTTCGCGTTTGATCACTTTTTTGAGCCAATCTGCGGGTGGTTGGATTGGGGTGTGGGGCGCATTGTAGGCGAGGTAGAGAAAGAAGGGGTCTTTTTGGTCCTTTCGTTCGGTAAGGTAGCTCTGGGCCCACTGGGTGAAGACGTCGGTGGCATGGCCCTTGGGGTTCACCTTTTCCTGGTTGAGGCGCATGTAGTGCTGATCGTGACGGCGGTGGTGGTAGTAGTCGTCCATCATGTCACCGAGGAAGCCGTGGAAGTGATCGAAACCGCGCGTATTGGGGTGCGCTTCGTGATCCAGTCCGAGGTGCCATTTGCCGATGGCGGCGGTGTGGTAGCCGAGGGGCTTGAGCGCTTGGGGCAGCATGGTGGCGGAAGGGGCGAGGTAGCCCCAGTTATGTTCCGGCTTTGTCCGGATGACGCCGGGAACGCCGACGAGTTCTTGGTAGCGTCCTGTGAGAAGCGCAGCGCGGGTCGGGGAGCAGACCGGGCAGTTGGCGAAGCATTCCGAGAAGCGCAGGCCCTCGCTGATGAGGGAGTCGATGTGCGGACTCTTGAGGTCGGTGGCTCCGTAGGAGGAGAGGTCGCCGTAGCCTAGGTCATCGACGATGATGACGAGGATGTTTGGTTTAGAAGACGAAAATCCTAAATTCGAGAGGAGGAGAAAGACTAAACTGAGGAGGAAATTTTTAAACACGGATGGATGGGATGGAATTTTTCTTGGGAGGTGGATCTGGGAGTTTGATTACAACCGAAATACAATGGAGATAACCGAAGGAAAATTTTAACGGATTGAGAATTAATTACACGGATTTTCCTGCCAGATGGAGGTGGTTTTTTTAACGGGCAATTTTGAAGACGCGAGCGGTGAGAATGATGGAGGCAACGGTGAGTCCGATGGCGAGGCCCCACCAGACTCCGATGGGGCCGAGGTCTCCCTTGGTGGCGATGAGCCAGCCGAGGGGGATTCCAAAAAACCAGTATGATAGGACGGCCGTCCAGGCCGGCATGGTGACGTCTTCAAGGCCACGGAGGATGCCACCGGAGGCGACCTGGATGGCGTCGACAAATTGGAAGACGGCGATCACGAGAAGAAATTTGGCGGCGAGGGCGATTACTTCGGGGTCATCGTTGTAAAGGGGAGCAATGAAATCTTTTCCAAGGCCACAGAAGAGAGAGGTGAGGGTGGCGAAGAGGAGAGTGATGATCCATCCGGAGAGGATGATGGCAGGATAGCGCTCTTTCTCCTGAGCGCCGGCAGCATTTCCCATGCGCATGGTGAGCGCGATGGAGAGGCCGAGAGGAATCATGAAGAGCGTGCCTCCGGTAGTGAGGGCGATTTGGTGAGAGGCGAGGGAGATTTCACCGTAGAAGCCGATGAGAAAACCCGTGGCGGAGAAGGCACCGACTTCGGCCAAAAGATGGAAGCTGGCAGGAATGCCGAGAGTGAGGAGTTTGCGGAGAGTGGTGGAGTCAGGTCGAGCGAGCCAGCGGTTCGGAGTGAATTGCTTAAGCGATTTTGAGCGATCGAGCCAGATCATCATGGCGACGAGAATGGTAATGCGTGAAATCAGAGTGGCCCAACCGGCGCCGACCAAGCCGTAGCCGAGGTTGAAAATGAAGAGTTGGTTGAGTGCGATATTGAGGAGGACGCCACCGAGGAAGATGAAGAAAGAAGGCCAGGGATGGTCGAGAGAATCGCCGTGATTTTTTAGGCCCATCGACCCTAGGGCCGGGACGAGGGAAATGAGAATAAGAAAGAGGTAGGGGGGCGCGGCTGCCGTGACATTGGCGGGCTGTCCGAAGAAGGAGAGAAAGGGGATGAGGAAGGCTGAAAGGAGGAAGAGCGCGAGGCCGGAAGCGAGGGCGAGGTAGAAGCCATTACGGCAGGTGGCGCGTGCTGCGGCTTCGTCTTTTCTTCCTGCCGCGCCGGAGCTGAGGACGGAGATGCTGGTGATGAGTCCGATGCCGAAGACGAAGGGAATGGCAAAAACGGCATTAGCGAAAGAGAGGGCCGCAAGTTCAGTGACGCCAACATTTCCGACCATGACAGTATCCGCTACAATCATGAGCATTTGGCTGACTTGCCCAATGACCAACGGCACCGCGAGGACAGCGGTTTTTTTGCCCTCTTTAAGCAAGGAGGGGATTGTCAGCTGGCGGAACATGGGGTGGAAGAACTCTTGTCCAAAAGGTCATGGGAGTCGCGCACCAACTTAATGTCGCTGTGACTTTTTGGCAAAGCGAGTGGGATGAGGAGATTATCCGCGGATTGATGTGAATGGTTGTGGGAGCTTCCTCCTGCGTCCTTCGGGCTACGGCGGACAACGCGCGTGGCTGAGCGGCGGGGGCGCCGCGACTCGTGCGCCCAGCATGGGCGATGACCCGTAATACCCCTCTGGTATTCGTCTCTTTTGAAACACTACTTGGTATAATATGAAATAAAATTGCCGGGAAGAATGACAAGGCGTAGTGAAGCGCAAGCCGCCGAGAGTGATCGATTGATCCAGCAAGTGATGGTGGGGCTGCTCGACCCTATTTTCTTTTAGGCAAGGAGGTCGTGAATGACGTGGCCGTGGACGTCGGTGAGGCGGAAGTCGCGGCCGGCGTGGTGGTAGGTGAGTCGTTCGTGGTCGAATCCTAGAAGGTGGAGAATGGTGGCTTGGAGGTCGTGGACGTGGACTTTGTCCTTGGTGATGTGGAAGCCAAAGTCATCGGTTTCGCCGTAGGTGCCGGGTTTGCTGCCGCCGCCGGCCATTAGGGTGGTGAAAGCTTGGGGGTGATGGTCGCGGCCGGCTTTACGGCCCAAGGAGGGGTTGGTTTCGACCATGGGGGTGCGGCCGAATTCGCCGCCCCATACGACAAGGGTTTCATCGAGGAGGCCGTGTCGTTTTAAATCCTGAATGAGGGCAGCGGTGGCATGGGCGGTCTGGGCGCATTTGCTTTCGGTGGAGCCTTTGACGTCGGAGTGGGCGTCCCAGCCGCTGTGGTAGATGTTGATGAAGCGGACACCACGCTGGACCATGCGGCGGGCGAGGAGGCAGGCGCGGGCGAAGGACTGCTTGTCGCGGTCGCAGCCGTAGAGGTTGATCGTTTCGTCAGACTCGGACTTGAGGTCCATGAGCTCGGGGGCGGAGGATTGGAGGCGGGCGGCCATTTCGTAGGAAGCCATGCGGGTGGCAATTTCCTGGTCGTTGATGGTGGCGAGGCGCTGGGCGTTAAGCTTGTTGACGAGGTCGAAGGTGTCGGATTGGAGTTCGGGGGAGAACCCATCGGGGGTGCCGACGTTTAGGATGGGGTCTTTTCCTTTCCGGAACTGGACGCCGGTGTAGGTGGTGGGGAGGAAGCCGGAGGACCAGAGGGCGGAGCCGCCGGAGAGGCCGCCGCCGGTGGACATGACAACGAAGGCGGGGAGGTTGTCGGTCTCGGAGCCGAGGCCGTAGAGGGTCCACGAGCCGAGGCAGGGGCGGCCGGGTTGGGAGAAGCCGGAATTGAGGAAGAGTTGGGCGGGGGCGTGGTTGAATTGGTCGGTGGTGCAGGATTTGACGATGCAGAGGTCGTCGGCAAC
>JAPKCM010000081.1 GCA_028822935.1 Akkermansiaceae bacterium | reverse complement strand
CGGCACGCCGGACGAGATCTTCGTCTTCGACATCACTGATCTTACCGCCGAGCCGAACGAGGGCTCTGCCCTCGCCACCGATACCTTTGACTTCACGCAGCTCCAACAGAGTTCGCTGGCTGTTTTCAACATCAGCGAGACCCAGGTTGCTAACGTGGACGAGATCCGCGTCGCGACCACCTTCGCCGAAGCCGTCGGTGGCGGTGCCATCCCTGAGCCCAGTTCGCTGGCCCTGCTGAGCCTGGCCGGACTCCTCATGGCCCGCCGACGTCGATAGCGGGAAGGAAGCTTCTCAGAAACACTCAACAAGCCCTGCCGAAAGGCGGGGTTTTTTCATGCATACGCCGCAAAGTCATCATTAGCCCAAGTTTCGCACTGATCGGATGGAGGGCCTATGGAACCTAGAGTTTCCTTCGCAAGGCACTACAATGTCGTTGAAGTCGGCGCTTTTTTCAGTTCGGTCTGGCGTGAGGGGCACGCGGTTTTCCAGTCGATGTCGAGCAGTTTGTAGACCTGCGCTTGGGCGGCGTCGGGCAGGCTGGGTTTGCGGAGGTTGATGATGCGACCGTCTTTGAGCGGCTAACAATTCAGGGAGGGCGGTGCGCTCCGACCAATCGATCAAAGCCCACTCGCTGAGAGGTTCGATCAAGCGATTGATGATCATGAGCCGGGCGGTGGCGATGGTCGGATTTTTCATCCCGCAAGACTCTAACAGGGAGGTGAGATTGAGTTCGTTCCAAGCCTGGAGGGCGACGAGTTGGGGGCCGAGTTGAACGACGTTGGTGGTCTGAATTTCTGCAAGAATGACGCCATCGAGATGGGTGGCGGGCACGTTTTGAGCCGACTTCGAGTGTCCCGCAAGCTGGGTGATGCGCATGACCCAGCCGGCGGCTTCCTGCGTGAGTGGGCGAGTGAGCCGATAAGATTGACATTTTCCTGACGGGCAACAGCTCTACCGTTTACATCATACCACTTCGCGTGGGCATTGATGCCGGGTTTGATCGTGTCGTAGAATTTGGTAGTTTCTCTTTTTTTGCCATTCATAACGGTTGTTAGGTTTGCCGCCACTGCCAGAGCAACTCGGGGTCGAGGCGGATACACCGTGCCGGGACGGTATTCGTGCCTTGTTAGATTCCCTTTAGCGGCGCATTCTTAGTCGTGTTCTTACGCCTCCATACGCTCCTAATGGCATCCTTCTTGATCGTAAGCTGCGGCAAAAAAGAAGTCGCGAAAAAGCCCGAGCCCTTGACGATCCTGGTGCCGGGGGTTGAAGCTGGAGCAATCAGTTCAGTCGCCCTTGCGGAGCGAGAGAACTCAGGCAACTCCGATCACCTGTTTGAAAAAGTCAGCGCAGAGGATTCAGGAATTGACTTTGTCCACGGCTGGGAGCCGCGCGATGAGGGCGAGCGCGATCTGATCACTACCTCATTCGCGGGTGGCGGCGTGGCTCTCGGTGACATCGACAACGACGGGCTCCCGGAAATTTTCCTCACCCACCCCGACGGCAAATCACGCCTGTATCGAAATCTGGGAGGGTTCAAGTTCGAAGACATTACCGAGGCAACGGGAATCGCGACCGAGCTCTCGGGACACTGGTCGATCAGCGCGACATTCGTCGATATTCAGGGCGATGGTTTGCTCGACCTCTATGTCTGCGGCTACCGCTCGGCCAACCGCCTGTTCGTCAACACTGGCACGGGAAAATTCAAAGAGCGGGCGGATGAATTCGGTCTCGGCTTCTCTGGAGCGAGTATCATGATGAGCTTCGCCGACTACGATCGCGATGGCGACCTCGATGCCCACTTGGTCACCAACCGTCTTATCGGCGAGCCGAGGCCGCAGAAGATCGATTTCAAGTTGCTGCCGAGTGGCGAAGTGATCACGCCAGAGGCCTACCGGGATGAGATTGGAGCCCTGCTCAAACCGGACGGGACGCTCGAACAGTATGAAGCGGGCCAGCGGGACCGGCTCTACCGCAATGACCAAGGATCCGAACCAGGCACCCCCAAGTTTGTCGAAACGGCGGAAAGCGCTGGGTTGATCGGCCACTGGCAAGGGCTCTCGGCCACCTGGTGGGACTACGATTCGGACGGCTGGATCGATCTCTATGTTGCCAACGATTTTTTCGGCCCCGACCACCTCTACCGAAACAATCAGGACGGGACCTTCACCGACTCGATCGCCGAGGCCGTGCCAAACACACCATGGTTCTCGATGGGCAGTGACGCTGGCGACTTGAATGGCGACGGCAAGCTCGACTTCATCGCCGCCGACATGGCCGCCAGCACACATTATAAACAGAAGGTCAACATGGGCGACATGAACAAGGATGGCTGGTTCCTCGAATCCGGCACGCCGCGCCAATACATGCGCAATGCGGTCTACCTTAACACCGGCACGCCACGCTTCCTCGAGGTTGGTCAAATGGCGGGACTCTCGAGCACCGACTGGACCTGGGCCGTGAGGATAGCCGATTTCGACTGCGACGCGCGCAACGACGTCTTCTTCTCCAATGGCATGACGCGCGATTTTTTCAACGCTGACCTCCGGGCCGAAGTCCGCGAGATCAACGAGCGCACCGGCGAAAATCCCTGGGGCAATTACCAGCCCCTGAAGGAGCGCAATCGCGTGTTCCAAAACCGCGGACAAATGGACTTTGCCGATGTCTCGAAAACTTGGGGGCTGGAAGAGGAGACGGCCAGCTTCGGCTCCGCAGTCGGTGATCTGGATGGCGACGGCGACCTCGATTTGGTCATGAACAATTTCGAGGACGCCGCCGGCATCTACCGCAACAGCTCCGCGACTGGCAACGTTGTCAAAGTTGTGCTGCAGGGAGCGGGTGCAAACAGACAGGCGATCGGGGCCGAGCTGCGCGCGCAAACAGACACGGGCGAGTTGGTGCGCGTGCTGCAACCGGTGCGTGGATATATGGGGAGCGATCCCGCCGAAGTCGTTTTCGGGCTCGGTGAAGCGAGTTTGGTAGAATCGCTCCTGATCCGCTGGCCGTCGGGTTCGGAGCAGACCGTCTCCGATCTCGAAGCTGGACGACGCTACCTGATTGCAGAAAAATCGAGCCCACCGGCCGCAGTCGAGCCCGCGCCCATTCCGATGTTCGGCGCGATACCGACCCCGGCGCGCCATATCGAAAGGCCTTTCGACGACTTCGCTTTGCAACCGCTCTTGCCAAACAAGCTCTCCCAGCTCGGGCCGGCCATGGCCTGGGGCGACATCGATGGCAACGGTGCGATCGACTTCTTCCTCGGCGGCGGCGCCGGCAGCGCGGCGCAGCTGTGGATTCAACCCTCCGAGCGCAAGCTGAACAAGGTGCAGGCGAAGGTGTTCGCCCCGAGCGCCGAGAGCGAAGACATCGACGCTGCACTCTTCGACGCCGACGGCGACGGCGATCTCGATCTCTACGTGGTGAGCGGTGGCGTCGAAGCGGCTCCGGGCGCCGAGGCCCTACAGGACCGGCTCTATCAGAATAGCGGCGGCATATTTGCAGCAGCCGAAACCAGTTTACCCGACATGCGCTTCAGCGGCGGCTGCGTCGCGACGGGTGATGTCGACGGCGACGGCGACCTCGATCTGTTCGTCGGCGCGCGCTTAGTCCCAGGGCAATATCCGAAGTCCGAGCGCAGCCGCCTATTGCTCAACGACAGTTCGGGAAAGTTCACCGATGCCGGTGCCGAGCTCAAACTCGATCTCGGCATGGTCACCGACGCCCTGTGGTCAGATACCGATGGCGATGGTGACCTCGATCTGCTGGTGACCACCGAATACGGTGCGGTGAAATTTCTTCGCAACGACGGCGGCACGCTGGTCGACGCGACCGCGGCGGCGGGGCTCACGGCACGTCTCGGCTGGTGGAACTGCATCGCAGCTGCGGATGTCGATGGAGATGGCGATACCGACTACGCGGTCGGAAACTTTGGTCACAACACAAAGTATCATCCAACTCCAGAGCACCCGCAGTTGCTCTACTATGGAGTTTTCGAGGAGGGTGGGCGCGCCAATATCATCGAGGCCCACGCCGGGGCGGATGGGGCCTTTATTCCCAATCGTGGCCGTAGTTGTTCCAGTAATGCGATGCCGTTCATCGCCTCCAAATTCGGCAAATACCACGACTTCGCGATTGCCGAACTCAGCGAAATCTACAGCGAGCCAAAGCTCGAGCATGCTCTCCGATTTGAGGCCAACGAGCTCGCCAGCGGTCTCCTGCTCAACGACGGGAACGCGAAGTTCACCTTCCTTCCACTGCCGCCCCTCGCGCAGGTCGCGCCATGTTTCGGGCTCGCCTTCCTTGATGCGGACGCCGATGGCAAGGCCGACCTCTACGTCTCACAGAATTTCTACGGCCCGCAGCGTGAGACCGGGCGTATGTCGGGTGGCTTGGGTGCCCTGCTGCTAGGTAATGGCGATGGCACATTCCGTGAAGTCTGGCCGGAGCAGAGCGGGATTGCGGTCCCGGGAGATGCCCGGGGAGCCGCTGTCATCGACCTGGACGCCGACGGCTGGCAGGATCTCGCTATCTCACAAAACAACGGTATTTTGCAGGTTTTCCTCAATCTCGGCGGAAAAAAATAGACTCTACTCTCCTTTTTCATTGCACCAGAATCCACATTTTAATCTGGACTCTTTTACGTAAGAAAAGTAACGTAACGCACACCTTTCTTTTTAAGAACCCCAGCAAGGGAAGATCTAAGGATGATTTAAACCTACAGCATTGGCTGGGGACTACTAGAGCATGTTGGTGGGCCACCACTTTTCTCCCCTACTCGACTCTCCCAACACTGGCTTTCCTTTTACTGCTAGGAATTTGCTTTTGGCGGGAGGGCTTTGAAGCCGCCTTTGGACCGGAGCGGAGGGGGGCGAAAGGGGGTTACTTAGGCTTCGCATTTGAGCGTAGCCGGTCCCGGCGGGCGGGGTTCAGGTGTTGAGCTTGGACCATCAGCTATCGCGGCGCTGGTCCCACCGTCCCGCCCTCGATGAACTCGGCCTTGGAATATGTCTGGCGACGGTCGTCGTTGCCGCGGCTCACGTTGGCGGCCCAGCTTACGATGCGGCGCACCACCGGGGCGCTGTCCCAGTGGATGTGGGCGATGGACGGTTTGCACCAGAGGAAGTAAGGGTCCCTGTCGGTGCAGACCAGAGAGACGTCCTCCGGAACCCGGAGTCCCCGATGCAACAGGAATTGCTGCGCCGCGAAAAACAAGTTGGCCTCTTCGATGATCAGAGCTGTGGGCGGAGTAGCTCTGTACAAGGAATCGAGAACGCGGTGGAAGCCTTCGGCGCTCTCCTCCCAGTCCGGGAGATGGTAGGGGAGGCTGGTTCGGATGCCGTGGGCTTCGAGTTCTTCGAGAAAGGCACGCTCGCTGCGTCCCGGCACCGGTAGCCTCCGCTCTTGGCGGGCCAGCAGGACAATACGACGATGGCCAAGGCCGACGAGGTGACGCGTGGCTGCGGTAAAGGCGGGCGCTTTGTCCGGCTTGGTTCCCGCAATTGGCAGCCCTTGCAGGCGCCCAAACAAGGCGAAGGCCGACACCGGCTGCGTCGAGAACCACTCCAAGACCTCGAGCGACCCGGCTGAGACCACCCAGGCGTCGGCCTCGGTCTGATTCACCAGGCGTGCGACTCTGCTTGGATTCATGCCGAGTTCGAGGAGGTTCCCGGGGGCAAAATTTGCATTGTGCCCCGCCTTGTTGAGGAGGTGGAGCAGCTCGACTGTATATCCATCCCCTCCGAAGGTTTTATCGTATTCCAGAATCGCGATTCGCAAGGCAGACGTGGCGGCGGTCTTCGGCAGCACGATTTTGCGTCGCCGACCCTTCCCCTGCGCCAACAGCAGCCCCTCCTTTTCGAGCAGATCCAGAGCCGCGGTGATGATTCTGCGGTCGGTTCCCAACTCCGTCGCCAGCTGTGGTGTTCCGGGCATCTCCCCACTCCAAGTTCTTCGCAGAAGTTCCCCGCGCAGGTGCGCCGCGACCTGCTCGGAAGGGGAGTGGATGATGAACTCGAGCATGAGCTAAACGTGTGCAGATTTGTACAGGTGTCAATGGCGAAATCTCTCGCGGGAAATGTGAGAAATGCGCATCTTACCTTCGTGTCCGCATCCTAGGGCGCTTGGAACCTCCACAACAACCCATTCATATGAAAAAACTAATCCTCACAGTCTCCACTCTATTCGCCAGCGTCGCGATTTCCCAAGCCGCCCTCGTCGGGTTCTGGAATTTCGATGATGGCACTGCCAATGACAGTTCTGGCAACGGCAACAATGGCACTTTCCAGAACGGCGCAGGGGCATCAGCGAATGTTCCTGCCGGCGGCGGAGCAATGTCGCTCGTGGTTGGCGGTGGCACTCAGCACGTCCTGATTCCCGACAGCTCCAGCCTTGATATTTCGGGAGCGATCACCATTACCGCCTGGGTCCAACGCCCGGCTGCTGGTTGGGGAGCAATCCTCGCCAAGGGCCCAAGCGATATCAGTGACGCTAACTACCCCGGCAACTACGAGCTACGCCTCGGAAATGGCAATGGGGTCATGGATTTCCTCTGGGAAGATGGGGCTGCAGCGAACACCTTCACGAACATCGCCGACGCCGGCGGGGCGGTTGCAGCCGACACCTGGAGCCACATCGCATTTAGCGCCACCAACAGTGGGACGTATTCTTTCTACATCAACGGCGTTGCGACCGGAACCGGGGCGGCGCCCGCCAACTTCCTCAACGACCAAAACGGCAGCTCGCTCTTCCTCGGCAGCCGCAACGACTTGTTCACCACCATAAACGGGGGGCTCGACGAGATTTCCATCTGGAACGAGTCGCTCGACGCCACACAGGTCAACTCCATCTTCGAGAACGGCGTAAACTCTGTCGTCCCGGAGCCTTCAACGACATTGCTGGGCGCCCTCGCCACAGCCTTTCTATTCGGGCGCCGACGTCGGCTTTAGACCTTGAGCCGGAGCTGATCTTCCCTTCCGGCCTGGAGTTAAACGCTCTGGCTCACGGATCACCTTCCTCCCCTTGGCGGCACGATGGTTGCGAGACCCTGGCTACCCCAGAGACATTCCTCACTTCCATTGCCAATCCTTGCCCCAGGCGAGGATTGGGGAAGTCACCCATAAAGACCAAATGAAAAAGACAACAATCCGAAGACAGCACAAGCGATGGCCCTCGTTGATCAAGCAATCCCGGGAGTCCCGTGGTGCTCCGGATATCGCTCAACGGATTGCCCGACTGCTCCCGATTGCCTTCCTGGCTATCCCTTTGCAGACGGCCCGGAGCCAGACCATTGAGGGAGTTACCATCGAAGACGTTTCCAGCGAACTCGTTGGCGGTTTTGATCGCCAGGCGGCGTATCTCCTGGATGGGAACGAATTCGACGAAGACCTCGGGTCCCATACTCTGGTGCCCGACGGATTCATGTGGCTCAACAACGGCACCTTTACCGACCCCAACGACCCGAATGTGCCGGGAGCAATCATCACCTTTGACCTGGAAGCCAACTACGATCTCGGTTCGCTGACGGTCTGGAACTACAACGAAGCCCTCCCGGACAACCTTGGACTCCTTTTGCGAGGGGCGAACGAGGTCGAGATTCTTGTGGCTGGCAGCGAAGGTGGCCCCTTCACTTCTCTTGGGGACTTCGTTTTCACGGTAGCACCCGGGCTGGATACGGAGGACTTCGGCCAGACCATCGACCTGAACGCCATTCCGGAAGCGGCCAATGCGCGCCTGGTTCGATTCAGCATCACCTCGAACCACGGTGGAGACAACAATTTCGTGGGCCTCAGCGAAGTGCGTTTCACCGGCGCATCGAGTCCTGTTCTCCTCTCCCCTGCCATCATCTCCACCGCGGCAATTCAAGGCACGACGGTCGGAGATCTTTCCACTCCGCGCGGAGACGAGGGAGACACCTTCAGTTATGAATTGATTGCGGGTGATGGCGACGCAGACAACGGGAAGTTTCAAATCGCCGGCGACGAGCTTCAAGCCGGTCCTTTCGACTTCAGCACCTCAGCTGACGGGGCTGAATTCTCGCTACGGGTGAAGTCCACGGGTTCTCCTTCCGGGGAAGAATTCGAGGGAGCTCTCTTCGTCACCGCCACTGCCGATTCGGATGCCGATGATCTTCCTGACCCTTGGGAGGAGAGGTGGGCGGGAGTCGGAAATCTTTCGGTGCTCTCCGGCCTAGACGATGCAAACGCAGACGACGATTCCCTCACCGATCTCGAGGAATACGACCTGCGGATCCAATTTCCAGATCTGAACCCGACGGAACGAGACAGTGACGATGACACGCTGGACGATGGCGCTGAGATTGCCGGGGCAGGCTCGCGTCCACCGACCGATCCCACGAATCCCGACACCGACAACGATTCCCTGACTGACGGAGTGGAGACCAACACCGGGATCGACAACGGTCCCGAAGATACCGGATCCGATCCGACGCTCGTCGATACCGATGAGGACAGCTTCAGTGACGCCATCGAGGTCGCCGGGGGGAGTGATCCCAACGACCCTGCTTCCACACCAGCAGTGCAACTGGTTGGCCTGTGGCGTTTCGAGGGCACCGCTGAAGACAGCTCCGCATACGAGAACCACGGCACCTTCGAAAATGAGGCATCGTTGAGCGATGACACTCCAACTGCTCTCGGCGGGGGGCAATCGCTCGACCTCGCCGGCGGCACCCAACACGTTCTAGTGCCACATGCTGCGAGCCTGGACATGAGCGCCGGCATCACCATCACCGCATGGGTCAAACGCTCCGAGTCCGGTTGGGGAGCAATCCTCGCCAAGAGCCCGAGCGATATCAGTGCCGTTAACTACCCCGGCAACTACGAGCTACGCCTCGGAAATGGCAATGGGGTCATGAATCTCCTCTGGGAAGATGGGGTTGCAGCGAACACCTTCACGAACATCGCCGACGCCGGCGGGGCGGTTGCAGCCGACACTTGGACCCACATCGCATTTAGCGGCACCAACAGTGGGACGTATTCTTTCTACATCAACGGCGTTGCGACCGGATCCGGGGCGGCGCCCGCCAACTTCCTCAACGACCAAAACGGCAGCCCGCTCTACCTCGGTAGCCGTGGCGACCTGTTCACGACGCTGACCGGCGGCCTCGACGATGTCGCACTTTTTTCGGGCGAGCTGCCAGCGAGTCAGATCATCGACATCATGGGCGGCAACTTCAGCAACTTCGGAATCGGCTCGTCGGAACTCAAAATCACCGCGATCAGCGTAGACGGGCCGCCCGTCAACCCATCGGTGACCCTGACCTTCAACTCACGTCCTGGAAGAAACTACATGGTCGAGGCCTCAGCCGACCTCAAGGACGCTGGGACACCCGGGGGCTGGATCGAACTCGATGACAGCTACCCTTCCCAAGGCGAAACGACGACTTACGTCGATACCCAGTTTGCCGGTTCCGCCCCGCGGGTCTTCTACCGCGTCAGCCAGAACTAGAGCGGCCCTCAGGCGCTCCAACTAGCCCTTGCCATCCAGGTTGGGGGCGAACTATAGTTTTCCACTCCCTTATCCCGAATGTTCCGCCGCCTATTCCCCTACCTATTTGTCTCGCTTTCCCTGTCTCAGATCGCCTCTGCGGGTTCGCCTGACGCAATCGTCGTTTTCAACGAAATTCAATATAATCCGGCGGGTTCGTCGGAAGACGGCGAGTGGGTTGAGCTTTTCAATCAGATGGGGATCAAGACAGACATCTCCGGCTGGCGGATCAAGGGCATCGACTACACCTTCCCGCAGGGGACGGTTGTCGATCCCGGCGACTACGTCGTGGTCGCGAAGAATCCAGGTGCCGGACAATTCGGGCCATTCACCGGTAGCCTCGATAATGCCGGCGAACGTCTCGAGTTGATCAACCAGGGAGATCGACTGATGGACGAGCTCGATTACAACGACTCGGGTCGCTGGCCGGTCGAGGCCGACGGGTCCGGCGCGACGCTTGCCAAACGCAATCCGTATTTCGCAAACAAGCCGAACGAGAACTGGTCCTACTCCGAGCAGGTAGGCGGCACACCCGGCGCCTTGAATTTCCCTGATGAAAACGCGCCACCAGCGACCACGACTATTCCACTTTTCGGCCTCGATACGACTTGGCGCTTCAATGAGGCTGGCGATGATCTCGGTGTGGACTGGGCCGCGACCGCCCACGCGATCGGCGGCAATTGGGATTCGGGGCAGGCCGTCCTGGCAAGCGAAAGCGGCCTCGCGGAGACGATCAACACGAGCCTCGCCTTCCCCGGTCTTAATTTTCCCTATCGCGTTACCTACTATTTCGAAAAAGAATTTGAACTGAGCGCAGCGCAGGCGATCGCGTTGCAATCCCTGCCTATCCGGCACCTGATCGATGACGGGGCAGTTTTCTACCTGAACGGAACCGAAGTCTTGCGCACGAATCTTCCCGGAGGAGTCATCACTTCTGCGACGCGTGCCACCGAAAATATCGAGGCCGTGTTATCGAGCCCGATCCCGCTGCCACCGGGTGCTGCCGTTGCGGGGACGAATCGATTTTCGGTCGAAGTCCACCAGCCCAGCGGCAACAGCAGTGATATTGTCTTTGGTGCGGAGCTCGACATGGTGATCGAAGACGCCACTCTTGGCTCTGCGCCCCAGATTGCGATCAACGAGATCCCGCCCACGACGGAAGCAGATTTTTGGATCGAGCTGGTCAACACCGGCGGTGTGGAAGTCGAAATCGGCGGCATGGTTCTCTCGATCGGTGGAGATCCAGCGCGCGAGCATGCGCTCCCTGCGCAATCGCTCGCGGCCGGGGAACTGCTGCTGCTCGACGAGGCCACCCTTGGATTCCGTCCCGCAGATACTGAGAATATTTTCCTCTATGATGCCACTAAGAGCATCGTGCTCGATGGGCAACAGCAGACCGGTCGCCTGCGAGGTCGCGCTTCGGAGAAGGACGCTGCCTGGCTCTATCCCGGGAGCGCCACACCGGGCGCCCAGAACGTATTTGCCTTACGTGATGAGATTGTCATTAGTGAGATCGCCTACAATCCGCCTGCCCTCACGGCAATCCCGGATACACCTGCGGCGTTCGACAATGTCGAACTCTTCGGGTTTAACGTCGATTGGCGTTACAACGATGGCGACGAAAATCTAGCGTCGAACTGGGCGAGCACGGCCCACGCAATTGGTGGGAACTGGAAATCCGCCGGTGCCCCAATCGGGCGCGAATTTGGAGCGCTCGACGAACCCCTCGTCACCGATCTGAATGCGACTTACGACTCGTCGACCATCACCTACTATTTTGAAAGAGAGTTCGATCTGACCGCCCAGCAACTTGCGAGTGCCGACTCGATGGTGATCACCCACCAGATCGACGATGGTGCGATCTTTTACGTCAACGGCGTCGAAGTCGGCACCTTCAACCTATCAAGTGGAGCCGGCTCCGAGACTCGTGCCAATCCTAGCGTAGGCAACGCCGCGATAGAGACTATCGCGATCTCAGCAGACGCCCTGATCGTAGGAAGCAACCGCATCTCGGTGGAGGTTCACCAATCGTCGACCGGTTCGAGCGATCTCGTTTTCGGACTAAAACTAGACGCGCGCTTTGCCACGACCCCATTCATCCCCGGTGCGCCCTACCGCAATTCTGACAACCAGTGGCTGGAAATCGCCAACCGCAGCGGAGCCCCTGTCGATCTGGGCGGGTGGGATTTCGGCGACGGGATCAGCTTCGAATTCCCACCTGGAACCAGCCTTGCTGCCGGGGAATATGCCTGTATCGCACGCAACGCGGTCGATTTTTCCGTCGCGTTCCCAGGTGCACGCTTGCTCGGTGAGTTCGGCGGAACCCTCTCGCGCACTGGCGAGCATCTTCTGCTACGCGACGCCAACAACAACCCTGCCTGCGAGATGCGCTACTTCGACAGTGGGCGTTGGCCGGACGTCCCGGACGGCGGAGGCGCCAGCCTGGAACTTCGCGACCTTGATGCCGATCCCAGCAACGGTGCCTCATGGGCTGCCAGTGACGAGACCGACCAGACAGGATGGAAAACTTACACCCACAGCGGGATTCTCGCCGGAAGCCGTGGTCCGGACACGAAGTGGAGCGAATTCAACATCGGCCTGCTCGGCGACGGCGAACTCCTGATCGACGACATCAGCGTGATCGAGAACGGTTCGACGCAAAAACTCAGTAATATCGATTTTAGCAGTGGCGACACCGGGTGGAGATTCCGCGGCACGCACCGGCACAGCGAGGTTATCGATGATCCCGAAGCACCCGGTAACCAAGTGTTGCGCCTCGTCGCCACCGGGGGCACCGGTCACATGTCGAATCAGATTGAGACCACGCTGCTGAGTGCCGCGGTCAATGGCCGAACCTACGATATCTCGTTTCGCGCACGTTGGGTGAGCGGGTCCAGCCAACTGCACACGCGGCTCTACTTCAATCGTATGCCTCACGTGTCCGTGATCGATCGCCCACAGCACGTAGGGACGCCCTCGGCCCAAAATTCACGAGCCGAGTCTAACATTGGCCCGACCTTTACCGGGACGCGCCACGCCCCAGCTGTCCCGGCGGTGAACCAGGCGGTCAAAGTAACCACCCGCCCGGTAGATCCGGACGGCCTCGGCACGATGCAGTTGTTCTACTCGGTGAACGGTGGCGCGTTCCAGAATACCACCATGGGTATCGGCTCCGGCGGTCTCTACGAGGGAAGCATCCCCGGACAGGCCGCATCCGCGTTGGTGCAGTTCTACATCCAAGGCAGCGACAGCCTTGGGGCCAGCGCGAGCTTCCCGGCCACAGGCCCGGAATCCCGGGCGTTGTTCAAGGTTGATGACGGCCTTGCTGCGACCAACGGCCAGCACAACTTCCGCATCGTCGTCACCAACGCCGAGCGCGATTTTATTCACCTGCCGATCCAGGTGATGAGCAACGACCGCATCGGGGCGACGATCATCGACCGCGAGAACGACATCTATTACGACGTCAAACTTCGCCTCAAAGGGAGCCAGCGCGCGCGCAACCAGACCAACCGGGTCGGCTTCAACATGCGATTCGGCTCCGACCAACTCTACCGGGGCATCCACAAATCGCTCGCCATCGACCGCTCTGAGGGAGTTGGCCAGGGACAGCTCGAGATCCTGTTCGACTTCATGATCGCCAACTCCGGCGGCATCGTCTCGCGCTACTACGACTTCGTTAAAGTGATTACGCCGAAGAACCAGCACACGCGCTCGGCTGTCCTGCAGATGGCGCGCTACGACAATGTCCTCCTCGACTCGCAGTTCGAGGACGGCTCGGACGGCAACCTCTACGAGTATGAACTGCTCTATACCCCAAACAATGCCGATGCGAACGGCTTTAAACTACCGAACCCCGACGGGGTAGTTGGCGTGAACGTCAGCAACCTCGGCGACGACCAGGAGAAATACCGTTGGTTCTTCCTGAAGAAGAACAATCGTGACGCGGATGATTTCGCGCCCATCATCGCCTACAACAAGAAATTCAGCCAGAACGGCGCGGCTTTCGAAGAGGGTCTCGAAGAGGTCGTCGATGTCGATGCCTGGCTGCGCGGCATGGCCTACGCGGTGCTCTCCGGTGCAGGCGACAACGCGGGCGCAAACAGCCAACACAACGGCATGTATTACGCCCGCCCGGACGGCCGCGTCATGTTCTTGCCCCACGACATGGATTTCGCTTTCGACGCCGGGCGGTCGATCTTTGCCAACAGTCAGTGTTCGAAACTGACGACAGACCCGGGCCGCCGCCGGATCTACCTTGGCCACTTGCACGACATCATCAGCAGCACCTACAACAACAGCTATATGTCGATGTGGACGAGTCACCTGCAATCGCTCGATTCGTCACAGCCGTGGAACTCGCACCTCAGCTACATCACCTCTCGTTCGAACAACGTGCTGAGTCAGATTAACAGTCGGGTAGCGCCGATCTCGTTCAGTTTCACGACTGCGAATCCGCACACCGTGAATGGCAGCTCCGCGTCCCTCGCCGGCGAGGGTTGGGTCGATGTGCGCAGCTTTAGGCTCGCCGGTGGCGGTGAACTCGGTGCGACCTGGACTGACAATAATAGTTGGCAACTCACCGTCCCTGTCGCAATTGGCGCCAACACCATCACGATCGAGGCCCTCAATTTCTCAGGGGAAGTCATCGGCACCGACACCATCACTGTCAATAATACCAGTTCCATCGAACCCGCCTCGGCGGCGAATCTTGCGATCTCGGAGATCATGTATCATCCGAGTTCCCCGACCCCAAGCGAGATTTCAGCGGGCTTCCCCGATGATGCCTTCGAGTTCATCGAGCTGATGAACATCGGAAGCAGCGAAGTGGACCTCAATGGGGCACAGTTCACCAGCGGCATCAATTATGCGCTACCGGCAAGCGTTATCCCGGTTGGTGGAAGGGTTTTCATCGCCCGAAACCGCGCCGGATTCCTCAACCGCCATCCAGGGGGTGCCGCGATGCTTCTCCCCGGCGAGTATGGGATCGCTGATACCAACAAACTTTCCAACGGCGGAGAGCTGATTGCCCTGATTGATGCTTCGAATAGCGATATCCGCAGGTTCGCCTACGACGACACTCTCCCGTGGCCGACCGCCGCTGATGGAGCTAGTTTCAGTATGGTTCTGATCGCACCGGGCACCAACCCGGATCATGCACTGGGTTCCAACTGGCGATCGAGCACCGCAGTGGGTGGCAATCCGGGATCGAGTGACAGCGTCGATTTCTCGGGTGATCCTGATGGAGATGACGACGGTGATGGATTATCGAACTTCCTCGAGCACGCTTTGGGAGTCGATTCGCCTGAGATCGAGGCAAGCGCTGATCCGGACGTCGCGGGTGGATTGCTGTTTATGTTCCCTAGAAATCTTGCCGCTGACGACGTGCTCATCGAAGTTCAAAGTTCAACCGATTTGAGGAATTGGACGACTGCTCAAGCGACAATGATTGATTCGACGAGCCAGGGTGACGGAACCGCCATCGAGACTTGGGCGATTGCGCCGTCTTTTGGATCATCTGGAAAATTGTATGTGCGTGTGGCGGTAAGCTCGCGTTGAGATGCGATGGGCTCACTGGGGGAATCTCGAATCCGAACTCGGCCGGAAGCACCGCTCGCTCGCTCGGCAGTTCTTTGAAGCAAAGGACGCGGGAAAGGCAGAACACCACTACAGGGAAGCGCTTCGATTTTCGCCGGCGGAAGCAGCGATCCACATCGACTTTGGTGCCATGTTGGCAGGCACTGGGCGGCTAGATATGAGGCAAAGAAACAGTTCGAGGGTGCCATTGCGATAGATCCACAGAACGCCCTGGCAGGTATGAACTGAGCGCTCTGGGTCGCCTCTTTGATTGTGATTTAAGATGGAGGGGTGCGAGGTTATCGAGCTGGCGAGTCGACAAATCAGTAGCCGGCTTTCCTTGCGGCCATGGCATACTATCTCACCAACACCCACTTCGAGGGCCTGTGCGCTGCCAATCCTAAAGCAAAACCCGTCCTCTTAAAAGAAGACAACTATCATTACCTTATCAAGGTAACGCGGTGAAGTCGCAAAAAATACGCGTCTTTTTCGAAAAAGAAACCTTCCAAGAGCTTCCCGGTCGCGAAGCTGAGCGCAAAGTTGAAGTCAAGAAAATCACCGACCCCGAAGACGAGGAAAGCCAGCTCCTGACCTCACGCCCGAGTCTGGTCATCAGACTTGCATCTGGAGCGCCTGCCGAAGCCGAGATTCGCTACACCACCGATGGGACTAATCCGAATAGGCATTCCCAGCTATGGAGTAGATCTCTTTGTTTCCTTCAACCTGGCTGATCACGTCCGGGTGGGGGTTAAAGGCATATCTTCGGACTTGGACGAAGGACTAGGATCAAGGCCCCTGTTTTCCGCGGGCTGCGGGTTGCTTGCCTGGCGCATTAAAAATGGCGTCGTCGTTACCCTTCCGAGGTCTGGTGAAGGGAGACATTTTCCAGAGAGGTTCGGTGAAGAGACCGGTGCCCCTGAATTGGAAGAGGCCTTTGAAAGGGGTGAGTGGAATGGCGATGATGCCCAGCAGCCCGCGGGCGTTGACCCGGATGGTCATGTCCATCTTATTGCTACCGAGATCGATCCGCCCGTCGCCGGTGAGGACGATGCTGGCGGACTCGGCCACGATGTCGTTGGATTGCCAGACACCTTTCTTCACGATGAAGCTGGCCGAGGCATCTTTGGCGCGCTCGTAGCCCATACGTTTGTCTCCGAGAATGCCTGCCATGAGTGGTGAGAGGGGGCCGAGAACGGGGAGAGAGGCGAGGTTTCCTTGTCGTAACCCGAGAGCTCCCCGTGCATTGAAGTTTCGGATTTCCCCACCGCCACCGGAGAAGTTGATGCGTCCGTTGAGGGTGCCTTCTTCCACTTCATCGAAGCGGTAGACCTTAGAAAGTTCGGGGAAAGAAATACGATCCCATTGCAACTCGCCTTGGTAGCGGGTCATGTTCTTCGGGCTGATTTGTACGTTCACTTTTCCGCCGACGACCCCCTCGAGAGTGGCGAAGGCGAGTCGCTCGATCTCGAGATCGTAGCCTCGCATGGTGACGTCTGCTCGCATTTGGGTAGTCGGAAGAATGCGACCGAGGAAGGGGTAATCGGTTTGGTCCTTGGTGCTTATCGCGATATTGAAGGCGGTGTCCTGCGGGCGATCTATTTTTCCGGTAAAGGCACCATTAAGGGTGAGGGTCGGTGGCTCGTGGAAGCGGTAATTTTCTTCTAAATGTCGAGCCGTCTTGGGAGCGAAGGCGCGCACGATTGGCGTGGGCCAAAAGGTCCCTCGTAAATTGCTTACGGTGGTGATGAGGGATTTCC
>JAPKCM010000128.1 GCA_028822935.1 Akkermansiaceae bacterium | reverse complement strand
GCGTCACCTGCGGGCTTTGCGTCACCTGCGGGCTTTGCGTCACCTGCGGGCTTTGCGTCACCTGCGGGCTTTGGAGTTTCGTTAGTTGCCATTATATTTGGAGCGATAATTAAAATTTAAGACCACCTTCGCGGGCCGCATCGGCGAGGACTTTGACCTTACCATGGAAGAGATGACCACCGCGGTCGAAGACGACAGCATCAACCTTGGCATCCTTGGCACGATCGGCGATGAGTTTACCCACTGACTTAGCAGTGGCTTTACTTGCTCCTGTGGCTTCGATCTCTTTATCGAGAGTCGAGGCAGCGCAGAGGGTGTGGCCAGCGATATCATCGATGACCTGAGCGTAGACGTTTTTGTTCGAGAAATGAACCGCGAGGCGTGGCTTGGTCGCTGTGCCGCTCACTTTCTTACGAATACGGCGGTGCACCTTCTGGCGGATTTTCTTACGATTGAGAGTACTCATGGAAGTAGAATAGTTTTTTAGATTCAGGTTACTTCACGCTCTTACCTGCCTTACGGCGGACGTATTCACCAACATAGCGGACTCCCTTGCCCTTGTAGGGCTCAGGCGGATAATAAGAACGCACCTCAGCGGCAAATTGCCCAACGAGCTGCTTGTCAATCCCCTCAACCTTGATCTTGGTATTGTCCGCAACCGTTACAGTCAGACCTTCTGGGATCGGGTGGAGAATTGGGTGAGACTTACCGAGGCTGAGGTCGATCGCCTTGCCTTTTACAACAGCGCGGAAACCAACACCTTGGATCTCAAGGTCCTTCACATAACCTTGGCTTACACCTTGGATCATGTTATTAAGAAGACTGCGAAAGGTGCCGTGAAGGGCACGGATGTTGCGAAGCTCGGAAGCTCTTGCAACAGTGAGTTGCCCGTCTTCCTCAGAAGCCTGTAGGCTTTCTGGAAGATCGAGTTCAAGTTTCCCCTTCGGTCCGTCGACAACAACGTTTCCGCCGTTGATCTTAACGCTGACCTTTTCAGGGATGGCGATGGTAGCTTTTCCTACTCGTGACATGATATCTGTTTTCTACGAGGGGTTTACCAAACGAAGGCGATGATTTCTCCACCGATGTTCTCTTTCTTAGCTTGGGAACCGGTCATTACTCCACGAGAGGTGGAGATAATCGAGATACCCATGTTATTGAGAACACGTGGAATGTCTTGTGAAGCGGAATACTTCCGGCGACCACACTTGGAGACCCTTTTGAGGTCGGTCAGTGCGGGAACGCCATCAACGAACTTCGTAGTCACCTGAACCTCGGGGAATTGCCCGGAGGTATTGACTTCGTAGCTGATGATGTATCCCTCTTCTTTGAGGATGCGGGCGAGTTCGACCTTCATTTTTGAATGAGGCGCAGTGAAGGTATCGTTACCTGCACGCGATGCATTCTTGAGGCGAATCAGAAAATCGGCGATTGGATCAGTGAGAGTTCCCATGAATTTATTTATTTCTACGTTTCGATGGGTTAGGCGGCATTTTCAGCCTTCGCTTTATCGCGAAATGGCATGCCGAGGGCTTTAAGGAGGGCTTTGGCACCCGCATCCGACTTGGATGAAGTAACAAAGATAAAATCGAATCCGATTTGACGCTTAATCTGATCAAGCTCAACTTCGGGGAAAATGGACTGGTCGGGAAAACCTACCGCGTAATTTCCGCTTCCATCGAAGGACTTAAAAGGAAGTCCACGGAAGTCACGAATGTTCGGGCAAGTGATGTGGATGAAGCGATCCAGGAATTCCCACATGCGTGCTCCACGAAGGGTGACACGGGCTCCGACTTGCTCCCCTTCTCTCACCTTGAAGTTTGCGACACTCTTACGAGCGAAGACAACCGCAGGCTTCTGTCCGGTGATTTTTGAGACTTCAGCGACGGCATCTTCAACAGCGGCCTTGCGCTCGTTGACATAATGTCCGACGTGAGAATTCACCACGATCTTTTCGAGATATGGCACTTCGTTGACGTTCTTATAACCACCTTCTTTTTGAAGGTCAGCGATAAGTTGCTCTTCATAGAGCTTGTGTAGTGTTGGTTTCATTTTTTGGCGGGTCAGCGGGTTGCTTAAGCGCTCAGTCAGATCTATTCAGAACTAACTAGATTTTCTTAACGTTGGAAATATGGATAGGGCCGTCCTGCTCCTCGATTCCCCCATCTGGGTTCAGCTCGGTTTTGCGCATGGCCTTTTTGATCTTTCGGACATCTTCGACGATGACCTGACCTTTGTCGGCATTCACGGAGAGAACAGTTCCTTGCTTCCCCTTGTGGTTACCGGAGATGACTTTAACTTCGTCGCCCGGATTCACGTGTGTTTTGATTTTCATGTCTGAAAAGAGTAAATGTTTCTTTGTCTAGAGAACCTCGGGAGCAAGAGACACGATCTTCATGAAGTTCTTTTCACGAAGCTCACGTGCAACAGGCCCGAAAATACGAGTCCCCTTTGGGTTACCGTCTTTGTCGATAATAACAATTGCGTTTCCGTCGAAACGGAGAACCGAACCATCAGGACGACGGACAGGATAGGTGGTGCGAACGACGACAGCCTTTACTACAGCACCCTTTTTGACAGAAGCCGTTGGGATAGCCTCACGAACGTGAGCAGTGATGACGTCACCGATCGAAGCAGACTTGGAACGAGTCCCAAGAACGCCAATCATTTTAGCCTGACGAGCACCGGTGTTATCGGCTATCTCGACTTTGGATTCCATTTGGATCATGGCAGATAAATATCGTTTAAATTATTAATTGAATTGAGGGACCCATTAGTGGCTCAGAACCTCAACAAGTTCCCAGCGCTTAAGCTTGGACAAGGGACGGGTTTCCCGAATACGAACCTTGTCACCGACTGTTGCGGCTCCCTCTTCATCGTGTGCGTAGAATTTCTTCGAACGCTTAACGATTTTCTTGAACTGCGGGTGCGGAACACGGTTGATGTATTCGACGACGATGGTCTTGTCCATACTGGTGGACTTTACAAGCCCAACGCGGACCTTTTTGTTTTTTCTTTCCCCGTTTTCTGAAGGGACAAAATCTTTCTTATCGGAGGCTTCGCTCATGATGTCGGAAGTAGTATTTATTATTGGGTAGCTTAGGACGCAGACTTACGCTCAGTGAGCAGAGTCATGACACGTGCAACCTCACGACGAACGTGACGACGACGGGCCGTGTTTTCAAGCTGACCGGTGGCCTGCTGAAGACGGAGATTAAGGGCCTCCTGCTTGAGATCGCGCAGGCGGGTCTGAAGTTCATCGGAGCTTAGCTCACGAAGTTCGGTAATTTTAGTCTGGGGCATGACGAGATGTTCCTAGTAAAAGTTTTCAATAGTGGGATTAGCCACGTGCAACAAAGCGGGTTTCAAAACCAAGCTTATACGAAGCAAGGCGCATCGCTTCGCGAGCCTGGGACTCAGGCACACCCGCGACTTCGAAGAGCATGGTGCCGGGACGAACCACAGCTACCCAAGCATCGACAGAACCCTTACCCTTTCCCATCCGAGTTTCGGGCGGGCGACGGGTGATGGATTTATGAGGAAAGACGCGAATCCAGACTTTTCCCTTACGCTTAAGAAAGCGGTTGATGGAAATACGGCAAGCTTCGATTTGGCGATTGGTCATCCAAGCACGACCGAGCGCCTGTAAACCGAAGTCGCCGAAGCTAACATCTGTTCCACGCTGGGCATTGCCGCTCCGGCTCCCACGATGGGTCTTCCGGAACTTGGTTCTTTTGGGCATTAAAGGCATAGTATTGTCCTCCTAAAGTTAAGTTAAATTGGGTCGCCTGCTTAGGATGCTGGCTTAGCGTCCTTGGTTTCGGCAGGCTTGTTGTCAGAATTATTATTGGGGCGAGGGGGACCACCAGGGCCTCCACCACCTCCGCGGCGATCTCCACCACCTCCACGGCGATCTCCACCAGGTCCACCACCACGTCGGTCACCACCGGGACCACCACGACCACCACGGCGTGGACGATCAGTCCCGGGAGGGCGAGCACCTTTGTCCGCGTCAGAATCTTTGTTGATCCAGCATTTGACACCGATGATCCCGTAAACGGTCTTGGCTTCAGCGAAACCATAGTCGATGGGAACACGGAGAGTCTGAAGAGGCACTTTGCCTTCGCGATACCATTCGGCACGAGCAATATCTGCTCCTCCAAGACGTCCACCACAGCGGATCCGGATGCCATTGGCTCCAAATTCCATTGCAGTCTGGACAGCACGCTTCATCGCACGACGGAAAGCGATCCGGCGCTCAAGTTGCACGGCAACGTTTTCGCAAACGTGCTGGGCATCGAGCTCAGGCTTGCGGATTTCGATAATATCGATCTTCACTTGGGAACCACTACAAATTTTAGCAATGTCGTTGGTCATTCTCTCAATCTCCGATCCTTTACGGCCGATGACGAGACCAGGGCGAGAGGTATGGAGAGTGATACGAACACTGTTCCATGCGCGCTCAATAACGACGCGAGAGATTGCTACTCCCTGAAGACGGCCAGCAATATAACGGCGGATTGTAAGATCCTCGTGAAGCTTGTTGGTGTAGTCCTTGCCCTCAGCATACCACTTGGAGCGCCAATCTTTGTTGACCGCGAGGCGGAATCCAATCGGATTTACTTTTGTTCCCATGATTCTTTAAGTGAAAATTGTGAAAATTAATTTATTCAGCGTCCTTGGCTGCTTCCTCAGCGGGAACTTCTTCCTC
>JAPKCM010000127.1 GCA_028822935.1 Akkermansiaceae bacterium | reverse complement strand
GACGAAGAAGCAAGTACACCACCGAGTGGCGAAAGGAAGCCGCCACGATTACGGTGCAACGGCCGGACAACATCCTGGTCGAACTCTGGGGTATCAAAACCCTGATCCTGGATAAACTAGGGCGCAAAGAGGAGTCGGAAAGAATGCGGCGGCGCTCCGAAGAACCGGTCAGCACAGAGCCCTCGAGCGTCTACGAGGCGTTCCACGGAAAGTTGAAGCAGTTAAGAATTGAGTAGGCTGAAAAACGAAACTGAGATGATAAACAGAAGAACCACGATTGGCAGGTTGGGTTTGACGATGGCGGTCTGCTGCTTCGTCAGCTTGCTGGCCGTCACCGTCGCCGTCTCTGCGGAGGAGGTCGGTCACGCGAACACAGGAGTTGGACCGAAAACCTATCCGCCAAATTCGAAGAGCAATCCGCTGGCCCCTACCTTTGCCAATGTTTCATACGGCGAACACGAACGAAACAAGCTCGACTTCTGGCAGGCCAAGTCGGAGACGCCGACCCCGGTCATCATGATCCTTCACGGCGGTGGTTGGACCGCCGGCAGCAAAGCGAACGTTTCGCGCAGCCCTCGCTTTCCCAATCTCCGTGCCATTGTGGGGCAGGGCATTTCGGTCGTGGCGATCGACTATCGCTTGATCGGGAAGCATACCGAGGGCGTAACGCCGCCGGTTAAGGCGACGCTCCACGACGCCGCTCGGGCGGTGCAGTTCGTCCGCAGTAAGGCTCGCGAATGGAACATCAACAAAGAGCGGATTGGCGCCATCGGGAATTCGGCAGGCGGCTGTTCAAGCCTGTGGCTGGCCTACCATGACGATATGGCCGATCCAAAGAGCGAGGATCCGGTCGCCCGCGAATCAACCCGGCTGTGGTGTGCCGCTGGTTCCGGCGCGCAGACGACGCTTGACCCGAAGCAGTTGGAAAAGTGGTTTACCAACCCCGGCTATGGTGGCCATGCCTTTGGGAATTATGCATACGGTAAGGATTTTGAGAAGTTCCTGGCTGACAGGGAGAAGCTGCTTCCGTGGATTGCCGAGTACTCGCCGTTCGCACTTGTCAGCGCCGGGGACCCACCGGTCTGCCTGACTTATGGCAATGAACCGCCCGTTTCGGGCGTCGGTTCAGATTCTATCCACGGCGTCACCTTTGGTGTTGGCCTGCAAAAGCGCTGCACCGAGTTGGGAGTCGAGTGTCATGTCATGTACCCGGGAGCTGAGAATGTGAGAAACCAGACTCCCATCGACTACCTGATTTCAACACTCAAGGCACCCGCTGAAGCATCCAAGAAGAAGCCGCAATGAACTACTCGATCCAAAGACCATCGCGCTTTTCTCAAGGCAAGCATGCATTCAAAATCAAGATGATGGCAAGTCGATTGGTGAAAGGTTACTGCGTGGCGGCTTTGCTGGCATTCGGCAGTTTGGGGGTTGCCGACGAGCCAGCCGGAGCGACATCCGAAGTCATTGCCGAGAATGAGATTGGTGCCCTGCAGAAGAGTCTCGCGGATGCTGGCGAAGCCTCGTCATCGATTCGAAAACGCCGGGCCTACAAGAGCGTCGCCCGAGATGGGGAGGACCTGCTGGAGAGCTCCCTTGCAGCTCCCAACCGATGGCGCGTCTTGGGGATCGTGTTCCAAGCCCGTACGCGCCTGCTCGGTCTCGATAATTCCGACCGCAACCGTGAGGCCCTTCTTGAGACCTGCGCCAAACTGGCTCAGGCGCCTGCCGAACAAGCAGAGCTTCGGCTTGAGGCTGACCTGCTCCTTTCAGAAAAATCCCTCGCAGCCAAAGGTGCGGATGTGCAAGCGCGAACCCGTGCACTGGAGGAGTTGATCAAGCGTTACCAGGGCACGACGGCTGAAGCCAAAAGCCTCATCATGGCCTCGCAGATCGCGTCCAAACTGGGTGCCCTCGACCTGAGGAAGACCCTCTTTACGACCATGAGGGAACGTTTTCCCGCTCACCACGCGGTCATTCAGTGGCGTCGGAAACATGTCGGGTCGGCTATGCTGGAAGTCGTGTTCGCGGGATCCTTCGAACGGGTGGACGGTGTGCCATTGAGTTTCCCGCTCGATCTGATGGGGCACCTCAGCATCATGGTGTTCTGGTCGCAGGACACGCCGGGGGTCGATCTCTACCTCAAGCAGGTCAAGGAGCTGGAGGTCCAGTATCCGGGCCGATTCGATGTCTTCAGCTTCAACCTGGACGAATTGCCGGACGGCGGAATGGCGACACTGCGCAAGCTGGAGCTGGACTGGACGGTCATGCGGTTGCCGGGCGGAAGAAAGCATCCGGCATTCCGGAGCTATGCACAAAATGATCCGGCTGGCATCTTCGTCAATGCCTACGGGCGCGCTGCGCTGTCGCCCAAGGAGGCGCTGGGAGCAAAATTCGAGCTCGATGCCCGGCGGGTCTCCGATGAGCGTTACCTGACTCAACTGCAGTCACTCTTCATTGGGGATTTCATGGTGACGGCAGAGCCCGATCAACTGCAGACACCGAAGTTGGCAGCTATCCAAGAGTGTTTCATTGCCGCGCCCTTTCGCTATCGGCTGAAGCCTGAGCAGGCCCTCGCGAACTACACGAAGGCCGCGAAATTGTGCGCTGACGCCATCAAGACAGAGCCAAAGGCAGACATCGCAGCGCTTCGTGACAGAAGGATGATTGCCTTGATGGGCATGTGGAACCTGTCCGGTGAGCCGGTGCATCTGGCCGAAGCGGTTAACGAGGCGAAGGCGGCGCTCGCGATGACCTTGCCGCCCGGCGCGGACGTGGTCGCGCGGTTTTGTCTGGCGAAGGACACGCTTCGCACGAGGGAGGCGGTGAAAATGGAGGCGGTTGTGTCCGCTTTCCTCGCGGACTGTGGCGGGGCCGAAGCACCTGCGTCGGCCGTTGCCGCGGCGTCCATTCTGGCGCTGGACGCCAACGCACGCGATCTTCACGTGCGCATCCGCGCCACATTGCTGACTGGTCCGGAGGGCCATAATCCCAGGCTGTGGCCGGTTGTCGCCTTTCTGCGCGATTGGGTGCATACATACGACCTGTTGAGGGCCAATTTAATCTCACAGGGTAGACAACACGAACGCCAGATGTCGATGCGCGGATACATTAGCAATCCCGGTGGGGCGCCAAGAACAGACCGCCTGCCGGAGATAGCGCTCAAGACCCTCGACGGCGGCACGCTGAGCCTCCCGCAGGATACCAACGGCAAACTGACGCTGCTGGTCTTTGTCGAGCCGTCTGCGGAACCCAATGCGGAGTTTCCCATCGACGTCGGGGAAGGTGAGGACAAAAATCCACACCATCACTATCTCCAATTCGCGTGCGACTTGGCGGACAGACACGTCAACAAAGACGTCACTACGATCGCGGCCTTTTTGTCCGAAGATGCGCAACGCATCGATGCCCTGATGAAAACAAGGGGACTGACCTGCCAGGCCGCCATCGTGCCGGGCGGCCTCGCGAACCCAATGGTGCGCCAACTGGGCGTGCTTTCGGCGGATCGTATCCCGAACGTCTTCCTGCTCCGCCGGGACGGTTCCATCGCGTGGCACGCATCAGGACTGCCATACGAAGATAGCGAGAAATTTGTCAACATGCTCGCCTCGAAAGTCCAGATCGAGACCTGTGAAATGGAGACGGCCTACGAGGCTCTGAAGAAGGGCGATTTCAAGGAGGCGGCACACGTCTTCGGCGGCCCCTATCTTCCCTGGAACCCCGATCGTTTCGGCTGGCGAGGACCGAGATACCATGGGCAGGCCCTGGCCTACATGGGCCTGAAGGACTGGAATGCCGCGCTCGAGTCGATCGAGAAGGCGATCGACGCCCAGAAATTACGCTACTTCCGGGGTCGAAGAGACAAGAACCCAGAGCAGTGGCGAAAGGAAGCTGCCACGGTGACGGTCAAACACCCGGACGACACCCTAGTGGAACTGTGGGACACCAAGGCCGAGATTCTCGACAAGCTTGGCCGCAAGGACGAGGCGGTCCAAATGCGTAAGCGCGCCGCTGAGCCAGCCAAAGCAGAGCTTCCGAGCGTCTACAAGTCGACCCACGAGAGATTAAATGACTGGCTAAAGCAACACAGAATGGAGACACAAAAATGAAGAAACACGACATCATCAAGAGAGTATGGATCATGACGATCCTGGTCCTATCGACATCCGTCTTTGCCGCGGGGAAACCAGCGCCGGTCAGCCTGAGCCCCGAAGGGAAAAAGCTCGAGGCACATTACAGCAAGATGCTGGCTGATCTAAAGGAAAAGATCACGCGCCTGGAACCCAAGGTGGACGAAAAGAAGAAGGCCGAATTCACCAAGCAGTTCGGCGCGCTTGAGAATGTCCCACCTGTGACCAAGATCGTCATGGGCACTGAACGCTCCGTGAAATACGGACCGGGCAACCCGGCCTTTGCTGAAAAACAGAAAGAGGTCGTTACGGCGGCCAGAGCTGTCATGAAGGACATTGACGCCTTTCTCGGCGGCGAGGAAGCGCTGGCCACTATGGCCAGATTCGCACTGCTGACGCATGCCACCCCGATGCGTCTGGCCGGGTTTGCGCAACAGGGCGAAGAGGAAAAAGCGCTGATCGATCAGCTCCTCAATGACGACAAGCTCGTCGTGCAGGCCATGACGCTGGGAGGGGCCAGCGGCGGAAATTACGGCCAGGCGATGCGAAGCTACGCAGCCATCCAGAAAGCCACTGAACGTT
>JAPKCM010000080.1 GCA_028822935.1 Akkermansiaceae bacterium | reverse complement strand
CGCTGGAAGTTCCAACGCTACGCCAAGAACTACCTCCGCAGTAT
Source organism: Akkermansiaceae bacterium (assembly GCA_028822935.1). Classification (GTDB taxonomy): domain Bacteria; phylum Verrucomicrobiota; class Verrucomicrobiia; order Verrucomicrobiales; family Akkermansiaceae; genus SW10. The sequence goes on along the minus strand of JAPKCM010000080.1, from coordinate 16,903 downwards.
TAAAGGAGTCGATGAAAACCTCGCCCGCCTCCGCAAAACCCTCGAAGACGAAGGCCTCGCCGACAACACCATCTTCGTTTACTCCTCCGACCAAGGCTTTTACATCGGCGACCACGGCTGGTATGACAAACGCTGGATGTACGAAGAATCCTTAAAGATGCCCCTCATCGTCTCCTGGCCCGGCGTCATCAAGCCCGGATCGCGCAACACTGATCTCGTCCAGAATCTCGACTACGCCCAGACCTTCCTCGAAATGGCCGGAGCAAAAGTCCCCGAAGACATGCAGGGCCAATCGCTCGTCCCACTCATGAAGGGAAGCAAGCCCGCCGACTGGAGAAAGTCGATCTACTACCACTACTACGAGTATCCCTCCTACCACCAGGTTCCACGCCACAACGGCATCCGCACCGACCGCTACAAACTCATTAACTTTTATGAGTTCGGCGAATGGGAATTCTACGACCTCAAAACGGACCCCGATGAGCTAAAAAACCTCTACGGCAAGCCCGAGAAAAAGGAACTCATCGATGACATCCGCAAGAAACTCTTCGAACTGCAAAAAGGCTACGGCGACACCACTGTCCTCGAAACAAAACCCAAGGCGTGGCAAACTGAGAGGCGCAGCACGACGAGCGTGAAAACAAAGGCGGAATTTCCGCCACGGACGAACTAATAGAAAAGGAAGCCCTAGCGCCCATCCCCAAAAAGTAATCGGTGGTTTTTGAGAACGGAGTCGCGGCGCCCTCGCCGCTTCACCGCGAGGACCAACCTACCTGGATCAATCTTTCAGGGTTCTCGCAAACAAGCGGCGAGGGCGCCACGGCTCCGTTCACTGGCGCGCCGGGCAGCTTCCTCGGAAATTCCCAATGAATCACCGACAGCCCGATGGCTTTGCTCGTCGAAATATCGAAGAAGGATGACATTGCGATCCCCCTCCGGGAGACTTTCGAGCGCTTCATCAACTCCATCGGTAAACACCGTCGATTCCTGATCAGTCATCATTGTCAGGGCGGCTTGTTCTCTTGTCCTTCTGCGTAAGCAGATCGCCGCCGGAATGGCAAAGCGGACAGAAAAAAGAAAAATAACCTCCCCGGCGATGCTGAGCAAGCTCTGGCCAGGTGAATGCAAATTCACCGTTGCCGGGGCCCGCGCGTTTGTGTTACAACAAGTTAGATCTAAAGGTCGTTATTGCCGCCCGCCATTCTTGGGGCGAGCCCATCCATACTTAATCCTCCGTGCCACACATGAAACTGAATCTCATTCTTTCCACCGTCGGCCTCCTTCACATGGGAGTGACGGCCCAAGCTGACATCATCACATTCAAGCTCGATGGGAGCGGTGGTGGGGGTTTGCTCTCCACCAACGTTAACGGAACCGTTAATGGCACACCGGGATCCGGCGGCATAGGACCAGGCGGAATCACCCTCGACACTGACACCAACGAGATCTCCATCGATATTCGTTGGGGATCGGGCAACGGTTTTACCGACCTCAGCAGCCCGGTCACCAACCTGCACATCCATGGGCCCACGGCCGATGCGGCACCCGGCGGATTCACCGACAACGGGGGCGTTCTGGAAGGTCTTCCAACTTTCGGCACCAGCCCTAGCAACGGAAGCTTTATCGGAATGCGCAGTCTGACCCAGGGGGAAGCCGCCGACGTTCTGTCCGGGCGCAGCTATATCAATGTGCACACCGCTACCAATGGCGGGGGCGAAATCCGGGGACACCTGGTGGCCCTTCCACAGATAGTGACCATTTTTGAGCAGGATTTTGAAACCAGCCTCGGTGCCAATGAAACCACCTCCGGGTCATTCAGCATCAATGATGATCATCCCACTCTGAACAACGGAACGATGATGATGGGACACTCGGTGGCTTACGGGGATCTGGGTGGTGCCGGGACTCCTTCGGAAAACCGTTACGCCTATTATGAAGTGGTCCTCGACCTCCGTCGCTTTGCCCCGGGGGAACTTCACTTCGATCTTACCGGCGGAATCGAGAACGCCTTTGACGGTGTCAATCTCGTCGCGAGCACCGATGGCTTACTTGCTCCGCCCGTCGGCCTTTTGGACCCCACCGCGGCGTCTCCTCTCCAGTACGGCAACATCACGGTTCATGGAGCTTCATCGCCCGAACTTGGGGCAACGGCGTGGTTCTCGCCCAACCTTTCCAATGTGGTCAGTGTTGAGGGGATCTATGATCTCTCCGAATTTGAAGGAGAAAAACTGACCCTCCGCTTTCAGTTTGGCACCGACGGGGCTGAAGGTGGCGAGGGAGCCAACTTTGATAACATCGTAATCACCGGCACGGCACTTTCAGACTCGGATGGCGACGGAATGCCTGATTGGTATGAAGATTTGCACGGACTGGCCAGCGGAAGCGACGACGCCGGAGGGGATCTCGATGGCGACACCGTGAGCAACCTCGACGAATACAACAATCGCACCTCTCCCAGCGATCGGGATTCCGATGACGATGGGCTCGAGGACAATGTCGAAAGCAACACCGGCACCTGGGTCAGCGAAAGCAACACGGGTACGAATCCCTTGAGCGTCGATAGCGATGGCGACGGACTGGAGGACGGTGTCGAAACGAATACCTTGATATTCGTCGATGCGAGCAATCCCGGAACCAATCCAAACCTTGCCGACACCGACGGCGATGGCATTGCGGACAATGTCGAGATCCAGGTCGGAACCGATCCGACGAACGGAGGCGATTTCCCATTGCTTCCTCCCGTCATTGGATACTGGTCTTTCGATGACGAAACCACGCCAACCACCGATTTGTCGCCCAACCTCAACCACGCAACTGTCAATGGTGGGGCGGCGTTTGTCGTTGGGCACACCGGGGAGCCGGGAGATTTTGCCATCGAGTTTGACGGAATCGATGACTCGGTGACTACCGAGGCGTCGCTGCTCAATGGCCTTGCCGAATTTACGATGTCGGGCTGGGCTAAAATGGACGCGCAACAATTGGGAAACCGAACGGGGTTGTGGGGTCAGAATGATGCCATCGAGTTCGGCATGATCAATCCCACCCAGATTGAATACTGGTCGGCCCAGGGTGGCGTCCTGCAAGCGGGTGGTGTCCCATTCGGCCCAACCGCTGAGTGGACTCACATTTTGGTGACGAACAGCCCGACCGAGCGCAAACTTTACCTTGATGGTGTGGAATCCGGTTCGGGCGGTTCCGGGGGCGCCCCCTCTTCCGCGTTTTTCTTCAACATCGGAGGAGACGGAATCCAGGACGGCTCGGGAAACTTCTTCCTGGGTCAGATCGATGACGTCGCCGTCTGGGACGTAGTCCTGACAGCCCAACAAATTGCCGACCTCGCGAGCGGGGAGCTTACACCAATCGGCCCTCCCTCCTCACCCACTCCATTCCAGATCACCGACATCACGGTCAACAACGCTCTTGGTGAGGTCAGCCTGAAATGGAATTCGCGGCCGAACCGGATATATTCTTTATTTTCTTCGGACAATCTTGTGGATTGGATCGAACTCGTGGACGACATTCAAAGCCAAGGTGTGACCACGCAGCATATCGAGCCATTCAATACCACTGGCAACGCCAAACAGTATTTCAGAGTCCTGGAATTTTAGCGGCACCTCTGCTCTTCGGTTGCTGAGCAATGGCATGACAGCTCAAAATCATCCGCCCGCGCATTCTCCCGAAATTAGCTGAGCAAGCTTTCCGGATAGTGAAGCTCCATCCCATGGGCTTTCGCGACCGGATCGCAGGTGAGTCTTCCGCTGATGCAGTTGATCCCGGCTGTGAGAGTAGGGCGGGTTTCGCAGGCCATCTTGAGTCCTTGATCTGCGATCATCGCGGTCCAGGGGTGGGTGACATTGTTCAAAGCCTGCGTCGCCGTCCGAGCGTAAGCGCCCGGCATATTGGCGACGCAGTAGTGCAGCACTCCCTCCTCTTCAAAGGTCGGATCGTCGTGAGTGGTGGGGCGTGTCGTCTCGGCACAGCCGCCTTGATCGACTGCGATGTCGACAAAGACCGAGCCGGGTTGCATTTGGCGAAGCATCTCACGCGTGATGAGCTTCGGCGCCGCCGCTCCGGGAACGAGGACCGCTCCGATGACGAGGTCGACTCGTGGCAAAAGCTCAGCGAGATTGGCTTCATTCGAAAAAAGAGTGTTGGTGCCTGCCATCGTAATATCGAGAAATCGCATCCGCTCAAAGTCGACCTCCAGAATGGTGACGTCCGCCCCGATTCCAGCGGCAACTCGTGCCGCATTCACGCCTGCGGTGCCCCCTCCGATCACCACTACTCGACCCGGTGCCACCCCTGGCACACCACCCAGGAGAATCCCGCGTCCACCTCGATGATTGGCTAGATGATAGGAGCCGACGATCGAAGACATCCGGCCCGCGATTTCACTCATTGGTTCAAGTAATGGGAGATGGCCATTCACCGAGATCGTCTCGTAAGCGATCGCGGTGCAGCCCGTCGCGACTAATTTCTCAGTCAACGGTTTGGTCGCCGCAAGGTGGAGGTAGGTGAACAAAGTATGCTGCTCATTGAGCATCTCGATCTCGCAATCCTGTGGTTCCTTGACCTTCACGATCAACTCAGCTTCTTGAAAGACCAACTTGGCATCAGGCACCAGATCCGCCCCCGCCGCAACGTATTGATCGTTGGCATAAGCCGAGCCCTCACCGGCTCCTGATTGCACCACCACCCGGTGACCGCGTTTCACCAAGTCAGAAACATAACTGGGGATCATCGAAACCCGATTTTCTTGCGCCTTAATTTCAGTCGGAATTCCAACAGTCATATCGACCATCTATAGAGGTAACAACGACAGTCAGCAACAAATATTTGGATTGGTATGACATGCTCACGCCTTGTCAATCGGAAGGGAATCAGTTCCGGTCCTTTTGCCTTTGGTGGTAAAACATGCCTGACGTGCTTTACGTTTTCGAGGCTCTTCGGGTCGCGTCAGGAATCTTCGAGGGCCAGGCCTGGCTTGGAGGGATGGGGGGGAGCTGGGTGTAGCTTGAAACGTGCTCGGGAGATTTCACCGCTCGACCCACGGGAGGGCGTAGTATAGTTCCTTCGCCCAAGATGAAAGGAAGTCCCGCCAAACCTCTCCCCGCGGATCTTGAGATCAAGGATGCCCAGTTGATTTTCCATCGGGTCTGGAAGGGTCTTGAAGAGGACCTGGGCCGGGAGCGCCTGCGTTTTCCGAAGGAGCTGATTCTGCTCGGAGGAGCTCCGGGTTCCGGAAAGGGAACGAATACGGATTTCATCCAGAAAGTGCGCGGGATTGCCTCGAAGCCGGTCGTCATCAGTCAGCTTCTCGACAGCCCCGAAGCGCAGAAGATCAAGACCAGTGGCGGAATGGTGGGAGACGAGGAGGTGCTGCGGCTCCTGCTCCACGAACTTCTGGATCCCAGCTATCATGACAATGCTCTGCTGGACGGCTTTCCCCGGACAACGGTACAGGTGGAGTGTCTCAAGATGTTCTACGACGAGATGGTTCTTCTGCGTCGGGAGTTTTCGAGTACCCCGCAGGCGTATCATTTCAAGCAGCCGACCTTTCATATCATGGTCCTCTTTGTTGACGAGGCTGAGAGTGTCGCGCGGCAGTTGAAGCGGGGTGATGAGGCCAAGGCGCACAATGCCGAGGTGCGGCAGTCGGGAGTGGGGGAATTGGACGAAGAGCGGGCCACTGATTTTGATCCGGACTTAGCGCAGAACCGTTATCGGACCTTCAAGGAGCAGACCTTCGATGCGCTCGTTTCGCTGAAGCAGATTTTCCACTACCACTTCATCAACGCCCAAGCCGCCATCGAGGTGGTGCAGGAGAATATCATTCGAGAACTCGAGTATCAGAGCTCGTTGGAGTTGGACCCACGGACCTACGACACGCTGCGGCATGTTCCGCTCGCCGACGAAGTGGTGCTGTATGCCCGTCAGGAATTGGTGAACCGGCTGGACGGGTATCAGGTGCAACATCCGGCGCAGTTCGCGGCGGTGGTAGAGTTCATCCAGAGCAAGATGATGCCGACCATCAAGCGCTATGCGGTGAGTGGTCGGGCGCGAATCAGCACGGAGGATCACCTCTTTGATGATCCGGGTGCGTTGGCGATGTTGATTGACGTTTTTTCTGAGCGTGGGTTTCGGGCGATGGTGGATGTGCAGCGTCAGAAAACACCGGAACGGGTGGATTTGACGACCGGGGAGATCATTACCAGTCAGAAGCCGGTTTACCGGATCAGTGTCTTCTTCGAGGGATCAAAGATCAGGCGTGGCTAGGAAATTAAAAGCACTCCGGCCGACCAGTCAGCGAACAACATGACACTCGATCTAACCGCGTTGGGGCGGGAACTCACTGATGAGGAGGTTCTCGGTCGCTTCCAGTGATTTGAGCTGTTTGGTGAAACGGGCGATGTTGCCACGGGTGGCGAACTCCTCCTGGTCCGTCGGTGTATGCGATGTCGTTAATAGATCATTTCTCTACCGAACTTTTCTATACCGAGCACGGGTGCCCCCCGACCCCGGCACCCACAGGCTTGCAGAAACGCTCAGTTGGCACATTCTGCTAGCGTGAAACCGCATGTCCTCCGATTCGCCCTCGTCTTCGCCGCATTTCTCCTCTCGTCCCACTCCCGGGCCGCCGGGCTCCAGGTCGGATTCGCCGAGGTCGATATCACACCGACCCTCGCGCAGGATCGCCCGGTCTGGCTCGCTGGCTACGGCCAGGGTCGGCGCGCCACAGCGGTGCACGATCCGATCATGGCGCGCTGCGCGGTGCTGAGCGATGGGACGAAAACCTTTGCCTTCGTCGGTGCTGATCTGGTTGGGCTGCAACTCCCCGAGGCCGACGCGATCCGCAAGGAATTGCCGGAGATCGATCACCTCATCATCGGCAGCAGCCACAACCACGAGGGCCCGGATGTCATCGGGATCTGGGGGCGGACCCCGACCCAACGCGGCGTCGATGAGAAATATCTCGCCGAAATTATGGTGAAAATCGCTGCTTGCGTGCGCGAGGCGCGAACCAAGCTTGCTCCTGCAGCGGCGAGTTTTGGGACCGCCGAAGACGAGTCGCTCTTAGGCGACAGCCGTTTGCCGAAGGCCTACGACGGCATCCTGCGTGTGTTGAAATTCTCCGATCTCGATCCCGATGGTGTTACCGAAGCCGACGGGGGCAACAAGAATCCCGCCGGCCTGATCGTGCAGTGGAACTGCCACCCCGAGGCGATGGGCTCGCGCAATACCGAACTCACTGCGGATTTCCCCGCCGCGACAGTTGCCGCGCTCAAGAAGAAATACGCGTGCCCCGTCGTCTACCTCACGGGCGCGGTCGGCGGGCTCATGGCACCTCCCGACGGGCGCATTCACAACGCCGCTGGCAAGGAGTTGAAGGAGGGTGACTTCGAGTATGCTCGCTTGTATGGCGAGGCTGTCGCCGCGCTCGCAGACCAGGCCATCGCCGCGGCCAAACCGCTCGCACTGACACCTTTCAAATCGTCCCGCCGTGACGTCTATCTGCCGGTGCGCAACCCCTACTACCGGGCCGCTTTCACTGCTGGTGTGCTGCAGCGTAACTCTTATGTCGATAGCGGCGACCCCGCGCGGCACGGCAAGCCATTCAAGATCACCGACACCTTCAAGACGATGTCGATCCGCACCGAACTCAACGCGTTGCGGCTCGGCGGGCTCGACGTGATCGGCATCCCCGGCGAACTCTACCCCGAGCTGGTCTACGGCAAATTCCAGGAGCCTCCTGATCCGGCAGCCGACTTCCCACAGGCGCCGCTCGAGAAGACGGTGGCGGACATTTTCCCCGACCGACCGTGGATGCTGATCGGGTTGGCCAACGACGAGATCGGCTACATCATTCCGAAGCGCCAGTGGGACAACAAGAAGCCCTACGCTTACGGGCGCGACAAGTCGCAGTATGGCGAGATGAATTCGTGCTCGCCGGAGGTGGCACCAATCCTCATGGCCGCGCTGGAGGAGACAGCCAAGGCGCTGGATGAAGACCAGCCGGGCGCGACCCTGCGCCTGCTCAGCCACAACGTCTGGTATGGCTTCGGCAAGCAACCCAAGCGTAAGGCTGCGTGGCTGAAGTGGGTCGCGGCGCAGCAGCCGGACATCGTCGCCCTTCAAGAGCTCAATGGATACACTGCTGAACAGCTGGATAAAGACGCCGCTGCCTGGGGCCACCCGCACAGCGCCCTGCTGAAAGAGGACGGTTTTCCCACCGGGCTGAGCTCGCGCTTCCCGATCACCGACGTCGCGCGCATTCTCGATGGCTTCCACCATGGCCTGCTGCGCTGCCAGACCGGCGGGCTCACCGTCTATGTAATCCACTTCCACCCGAGCGATTGGTCGGCCCGCATCCGCGAGGCGCGGCTGCTGCTTGAGGACGTTGCAAAGCTGCCCCCGGCCGAGCAGAAGAAGGTGGTCTTTATCGGCGATTTCAACGGCTTCTCGCCCGACGAGAGGGCTCACCTCGAGGAGGGCGGCGAATTGGCGCGCTTCTTCACCATGCTCGATAAACGCAATGGCAGCAACAACCTCAACGAGGGCAAACTCGACTACCGCGGTATTCAGGCATTTCTCGGGGCCGGCTATGACGACGTGGTCCACAGGCAGCGGCAAGCCGGCTCGCCCTACCCCGGCACCTTTCCAACCGAATTGCGGCGGGAAGAGGAGATGGGCCGCGACCGCCGCCTCGATTACGTGTTCTTGCCAGCGGGTCTCGCCGCGAAGGTGATCTCAGCGGAAGTGGTTCGCGATGAGGTTACCGCGCAGCTCTCGGATCACTACCCGATCGTGCTGGAGCTGCGGAATTAGCGCGAGCGAGACTCGATCAGGGGTGGCAAGCAGAGCGGGGGATCAATCGAGATTGTCCTAATACCACTCCGGCATTCGTCTCTTTTGAAACACTACTTGGTATAAAGCCAACGGTGTTGTGTTCAAGCTCGAAGCTCTTTCAAGCATGGACCCACGACATCCTGGCTTAGTAAACTTCCAGCCTCCCCGAGAGCGCGGGCCACGTTTTTGCGGGCTTGTCTTTTCTTGCTGGAGGTTCAAAAATTAGAAATGTCATTCTTCACTTCACTCTTCACCGCCTCCGTCCTGATCGTGGCCTCGGTCGCTGCCCAGAAAACCGCGATCACTAACGAGATTCCCTTCATCGATCTCGCCGACGATTACTACCGCCAGGTCTTGGTCGATCACGAGTCCGGCCAGTATCTCGGTCACCCCACCACTTGCCTGCTCGATGACGGCAAGACCATTCTAACCGTTTTGCCAAAGGGTCACGGCCGCGGCGGAATCGTTTACAAACGGTCGACCGACGGCGGCCTGACTTGGTCCGAGCGGCTGCCAACCCCGAAGTCGTGGTTGACCTCGAGAGAAGTCCCGACCCTTCATCGGGTTACGGATGCCGATGGAAAAAAACGTATCATCATGTTCTCCGGCCTACATCCGATCCGGATGTCTGTCACCGAAGACGAGGGCGCGACCTGGTCCGAGCTGAAAGCGATCGGCGATTTTGGAGGAATCGTCGCAATGGGTTGTCACTCGGAAGTGAAAGGGAAACCCGGTCACTACTTCTGCCTCTTTCATGACGATGGTCGTTTCCTTGAACCAAACGGGAAGCGAAAAAGTCCGGTCGTTTTCAAGCTGCTCCAGACGAATTCCACCGACGGGGGCCTGAGCTGGTCGGATCCAAAAACGATCTACGAATCCTCGGACATTCATCTCTGTGAGCCGGGAATCATCCGCTCGCCGGACGGAAAACGTCTCGCGGTGCTCCTCCGCGAGAATTCCCGAAAGAAGAATTCCCACCTCATTTTTTCGGATGACGAAGGCGAAAGCTGGAGCGAACCACGCGAGCTCCCGATCTCGCTCACCGGCGACCGGCACACCGGAAAATACGGCCCCGACGGACGGCTCTTCATTTCCTTCCGCGGCATTTCCCCCGGTAACAAGGTGATGGGAACCGGAGAGGTTTCCGGCCCTATGCCAAACGCCGGCGACTGGTCCGGCTGGGTCGGGACTTGGGACGATCTCGAGAAAGGCGCTCCCGGTCAGTATGTCGTGCGTGTCATGGACAACAAGAAGGGCCACGACACCACCTATCCCGGAGTCGAAATCCTCCCCGACGGCACCTTCGTCACTGTCACCTACGGCCACTGGACCCAGGGCGAGTCGCCCTACATCATGTGCTCCCGATTCACGCTGGAGGAACTGGATGCCAAAGCTCAGAGAGCTTCGATGATCAAGCTGAGTGACGATTGGAAAAAGGTATCGGGCCAGTGAGGGAAACTAACGAAGCCAAAGACTAGGCCCAACACCAACGGTGTTGCGTCCAGTTGCGCTGTCATGGCACCTCGAGCAAGCCCAGACGGAACATGCAATTCAAACTACCGGAAGACATCTCATCCTTGCTAATTCCGCCATCTTGACCCTTAGGTGCCGCAGTAAGGCCACGGTCTGGAGGAATGATCCTCCTTTCAAGGAGGTCTACGACCTCACTCCTATGACATTCGACGAACTTGGTCTCGATCCTCAGATCCTCAGAGCCATTCAAGAAAAAGGCTACACCACGCCGTCACCCATTCAGGCTCAAGCGATCCCGGCGGTCATGGCGGGGGGGGATGTCATGGCGGCGGCGCAAACGGGAACCGGCAAGACCGCGGGCTTTACCCTTCCTCTCCTCAATCGGCTCATCAAAGGAGCGCGCGCTCGCGATCAGCAAGTCCGCACCCTGATTCTCACTCCGACTCGTGAACTCGCAGCGCAGATTGCCGAGAGCGTCACGACCTACGGAAAGCACGTGAAACTTTGCTCGAACGTCATCTTTGGTGGCGTCCCCGCCGGCCCACAGCTGAAAAAACTCCGTCAAGGGACGGACATCCTGATCGCCACCCCGGGTCGCCTTCTCGACCTCATCAACCAAGGGGCTATGAAATTCGACACGCTCGAAGTTTTCATTCTCGATGAAGCGGACCGCATGCTCGACATGGGATTCATCCACGACATCAAGAAGATCATCTCCAAGCTTCCCCGCAATCGCCAGAACCTCATGTTCTCCGCGACTTTTTCTGATGACATCCGCAAGCTCGCAAAGGGATTGATCAACAACCCGACCGAGATTTCCGTCAGCCCAAGGAACTCGACGGCCGGGTCCGTGACGCAATACCTCATCCCGCTTGAGAGAACCCGTAAGGCCGACGCCCTCGTGGAACTCATCAAATCGAACGACTGGACTCAGACCCTCGTCTTTTCCCGAACCAAGCGTGGCGCGAACAAGCTTGCGACCTACTTCGAAAGCCAGGGGATCAGCGCGGTCGCGATTCATAGCAACAAGAGTCAAAACGCCCGCACGAAAGCACTCAGCAACTTTAAGGCCGGAAAGGTCAAGGTCCTCTTCGCCACGGACATCGCAGCCCGTGGAATCGATATCGATGATCTCCCGCAGGTCGTGAACTACGATCTCCCCGAGCAAGCGGAAGATTACATCCACCGCATTGGCCGGACCGGTCGTGCGGGATTAACGGGGCAAGCGATCTCACTCGTTTCCGCAGACGAACTCCACCTCCTCGTCGATATCGAGAAGCTCACCCAGAAACTCATCGAACGGCGCAAGCTCGCGGGCTTCGAACCACACACCCCACTCCCGGAAGCCGAACTCGGCGCAAAGGTTCCCCGCCCTCAGAAAAAGGCCCCGGCATCACGCAACCGCAACTTCGGCGCACGCGGCCCGCGCTAAGGAGCGGGGGCCTCCAATGCTATGGTGGAAGGAGTTCTCTGAGGAAAAGCCTTTCCTTCCAGCACGATCAATCGACTGCTGCTTACTCCCCACACGGCCGCCGCGTCCCTGTCTCAAGATAGAGAAGGGCCTTTTGGTAACTGGCTCCGGTGAGAAAGTGGTCCAGATTTCCATCAATCTCACTCCGGTGCGCTTCATGCCAGGAAACGATCGCTTCGCTCACACTCTTCAGAGCTTCAAGGTGAGCCTCAGGATTTCGGTCACGGAATCCATGATCGGCAATCACCGCAGTCCGGGCTTCGAGGAGCTTGGCTAATTCAGGGAAGTTCATGAGAAAATACCCTGAAGTTTTCCGCTAAAAACAAGCTTCCGACAACTGAATTCGAAAAGGGTCAAAATCCTACCAAGGTGTTGGCCATGTTGATGAACCCGCACCGGAAAGACCCGAAATGTCATCTCCCGGGTCCCAAGGAGAGTGTCTTCCGGTGTTTGAACTGTTCAGTTTCTCCCGGCTCTTCATTCGAACGCGCAGCGCTATTTCCTAACTATTTAAAAACATCATTCGTCTCTTTTGAAATACGGAGTGCCATTCACCCCAGACTGGCGCACCACTGGACGCATTTCCCCTTCGATTTCGAGACGCTGGAAGCACCTATCGCGATCCAGATGGATTGCGGTTTCCCCCAACGTTCTTGAAGAAGAGCAGTGCGTCGTTGTTTTGTCCGGCAAGGATGTCAAGCCAGCCATCGCCATTAACATCGAGGCTGATGATTGCCTTGGTATCGTTTGGGGTAACGACGCCGCTCACGGGGTAGGGGACCGTCTCGTATCTGTCTCCGTCCCATTCGAGGTGGCAGCCGGGCGTTCCACGCCAGAGGCCGGTCTCGGCTTGGTTGGTATAATGGTTTTGGGCAAGTATGAGCTCGGTGCGGCCGTCGCCGTTGAAGTCGCCAGATGCGATGGCGTTGACCGGGGACAGTTGGGCGTCCCAGGGGAGTGGCTGCCAACTGAGTTGGATAGCACCTCCATCCTTAGTCTCGTTGAGCCAGACGCCACTCTCGAGGTGATTCGCAGTGACTTTGAACGCATCTTTTAAGTGCTCGCCGTAGATGTCGACTAGACTTGCCGAAGCGAACTGGCGGTAGGTTTTGAAGTGCTCGCTCACGGCGGGCATCGCGCGGCAGGTTCAGCTTCGACCGCGCACTGGAAGCGGTCGGCTTTTGCCCACGCCGCTCTTAGCTTCGACGATTCGAGGAATCCCACTGCCGTCCATGTCTCCGTAGTAAATGATGGCGAGTTGTTTATCGCTGAGTTTCTTGTATTTGGTGTTGGTTCCCGCGTTCCCGGCGACGAGATCGATGTCGCCATCGCCATCCACATCCAGGGCGTGAATAGCGCTCCACCAGCCTCGCTTGTCAGCGGTGCCGGTGGTGCCGGTGATGTCTACTAACACGCCGTTGTCGTTCCTGAAAATCATGACGGCCCCCCAGTCGATGGTTAGGGCTAGATCCGGGTCGCCGTCTGCGTCGAGGTCGGTCCACGTCGCATCTGTGACCATGCCGCAAGATTTTAACTCCGGCGGCGTCGCGTAGTTGAATTTCACGTTACCGCCCTCGCTGTCGTTACGGAGTAGGCGGTTGTTGGGACTCAGCGGATACTTTCCGGCGACAAGGCGTGATCCGATGAAGAGGTCTAGATCGCCGTCAGCATCATAGTCAGCGGCGACGACGCAGCTCCCGCTGTCTTTGAGCCGAGGGAAGGAGCCTTCCGGAGCGGCTTTCAGTTTCACTTCGCCGCCCTCGCCCTCGTTGAGGAATAATCGATCATGATAGCGGGGGTCAGCATTCACGTGTTCGCTGCTGCCGGTCACGATCAGTAGATCCAGATCCTTGTCCCCGTCGGCGTCGAACCAGATTGCCGCGTTGTCTTCGGAATATCGGGCGGGGCCGGCGAGGGCGGGTTGGGGGCTCTCGACGAAGCTGCCGGCCCCGTCGTTAAGGAAGACAGCTCCTTGCTGGTCGGTGGCGCCTCCAACGTAAAAGTCGACGTCGCCGTCCCCATCGATGTCGCCCCTGGTGAGGCATGGCCCGAGTTGGCTATGTTTGCTGGGGAGGAGGGGCTGCAATCTGAAGTCATCGAACGGTTTCTCCTTGTGGACGAAGGCGGGCGCTTTGGCTGAGTTGAAGCGGGCGTCGGGGACCGTCTTCGTTGGTGCCTTGCGAGTCCCGCCCTCCGTGATCGAGACTTCCTTCTGGCCCGCTTCGATAGCGAGTTCTTGGTATAGACCGGATGGCCACACGACCGAGATCGACCGAGCGGTCGACCTACCGAGGCCGAAGTGTAGAGTGGTGTCGTTCTGAGATTGAAATCCGGTCCACGGGTTCAGCCAGCGAGAGCGGGATTTCCCATCGGAATCAGTCACGACCACCTTGCTTCCAATGCCCATCCGGTTACTCCGTGTCCCGGTTAACTTTACTCGGAGATAGTTGAGACCACTGCCACGGTTTTTGAAAACTTTTACATTTTTGCCCAGATCAGAGACGACCAGATCCAAGTCCCCATCGTTGTCAAGGTCTCCCATGGCGGCGGAGTAGCTCATGCCAAGAAGACCCAGTCCCCAGTCGTCCCGTTGCTCGAATTGTTTCCCGTCGAGGTTTTGAAAAACCAGGTTTTCCTCAAGCATTGGTTTGCCGTCCTTATGAAGATCCCAAAGGGTACGCCCGATCTGGGCCTTGTTTTTATCTCCGATCGCAAGATTGCGGTCAGAGTCTGTGAAATTTCGAGCCATGCCGTTGGCGACGAACACATCCTGTAGGCCGTCGTTGTCCAGATCACCAAATTTCGCAGTCCAACTCCAATCTGTGCTGGCGATTTTATAAGCGTAAGCTGCCTCCTGAAACATGGCTCCCCCTGTGTTGATGAACAGATGGTTGCGCATCGTCTGGCGGGGCCATCCGTTCTCGAGCACCTTCTTCCTCACTCCTCCCATCTCTCCCATATTGATCTTCGATTTGAAGTGGGTGGTGGCAGACATATCGACGCTGAGAAGATCTTGGAGTCCGTTGTTGTTCACGTCCGCTACATCGCTGCCCATGCTCGACCACGCGATGTGGGGGAAAACGGAATCGATGACGTTGGCAAAGCGAGGGATTCCTTTCTCGTCGATACCGTCGTTGCGGAAAAGGCGATCCTCGCTAGTGAAGTCGTTGGCGACGTAGAGGTCAAGATCGCCGTCAGCGTCGTAGTCCCACCAGACTGAAGACAAGCCGTAGCCATCGAGATGAACACCTGACTCATCACTAACATTTCTGAAGTGGAGCAAGCCCTTCTCGTCCAAGCCCTCGTTGAGGAAGAGATAGTCAGGCCGGCCGTATTCATCGATCGTGAAATTCCCATCGGGGGTGGGGGAAAGCTTCAACGACTTCTTGAATTTTTCTTGGATTTGAATAAGCCCGCCGATCATTTTAATCGGTGGCCGCACTGGTCTCCCATTTGGGTCATAGTGCCGGTTGCAGAGTAAAAATAGATCGAGGTCGCCATCGTTATCGACGTCTGCAAAGGAGGGCGTGAGTGATGCGTCAATCACGTCGAGGCCGGCAGCGCCAGCGAGCTCGAGATAGTTTCCCTGCCCGTCGTTTAGAAAGAGTTGGTTGGGCGCAGCGTAGTTGCACTGATAGAGGTCGAGGTCACCATCGTTGTCTATATCCACGAGGCTGGCACCTGTTCCCCAACGATCCGCACCGGAATTTGGCAATTCAATGGCTTCGTATTTCGTTCCAGTCGCGATGAAGAGTTTGTTTTTCCTTGGCCCGCCTGCGAGATAAATATCCAAGCGTCCATCGGCGTTGACATCGCCGAGGGCTATCGCTCCAACAGCGAAACCCGACTGGTAGAGGTAAGCTTGAGGATGATCCTCCAAGAAGTGGTGCCGGAACTCGATGCCCTGATTTTTAACTTCCTCAAAAAGGAGCTGCCCGAAAAGCGGAGCGCCGGCAGATATCGCGGCCGACAAGATCGTGAAAACGGGCAGAGGTTTCATTGATCTAATGTGGGGGAAAGAAAAAAGCTGCACCAGCATTAGCTGGTGCAGCTTTTAAAATAATGCTGTTTCGTCGATTACTTGCGGCGACGGAAGATAAACGCCAGTCCAGCGAGCCCGAGGAGGGCGACCCCGCTCGGTTCAGGTACCTGGACGATTTGGAAACCTGCTATGGACGCGCGATTTGCGCCGTCTCGTGCGAGGTTATTCACCACCAAGTCTCCCGTGAGTCCGGTAACTGTGATGGAGTTGGTCGCATCCCAGTTCGGTTGACCGAGATAGCGAGCCTTGGTTCCAGTTGTTGAATATTCCGTGTCGTTCACCGTGATGGGACGGTAGAGGCCACCAGCCGCGTCGGTTGAGTAGTAAATGATCGCGGTGTAACTGTCATAAGGGATAGTGGAGACTGTCCAGTCAGCGCCAGCACCCCCATCGTCGAGATAGCCACGCATCAGCTGTGCATTGCCTACGCCAGCGGTGGCGTCATTGTTCGCGTCGCCGTCACCCCAGACGCCACCTGATGACCAGCTAACACTCGCTCCACTCACGATTCCAGCGGAGTTATTCAGGGCTTGGGTTCCATTCGGAGTGGGAGCGTTGTTCCAGTTCGACTGGCTGTCGATTCCAGCGAAAGTAGTTGCAGCCAATAGCTGATTCGGATGGCCGCCGGAAGTCTCAACAAAGTTCACGCTGATTGTGGTAGCCTGAGCGGTAAATGTTAGAGCCGCCAAAGCGGTTAAAGTAAGTTTTAATTTCATGTCTAGGTTTGGTTTAGTATACAGGATAAGGTCTCGATTAATTAATCGTTTCACGTATTTAAGGCGACGCTGCCAATTCTCGATTATTCTGTCAAATAAAAACTCATATTTTATATGACGTGGTATTGCCTCAGTAAGAAGGACGCCCTAATTCGAATGGCACTCGGATAAGCAGACGGGATCCACCCTTGAGCCATTTATGATCAGTGATTTTTTCGTTATAATACCACTCCGCAGTTCAAAAGAGCCGGGCGCTTTCTCGAAATGGCAGCGTTGATCCTCAGTGGTGGTGCACCCAAGGGCATTTCACCCGCACCTCCGATCACCGTTGTCCGTTGTCCGTTGTCCGTTGTC
>JAPKCM010000079.1 GCA_028822935.1 Akkermansiaceae bacterium | reverse complement strand
CTTCACGGCAATTTTCCAGCTCCAATCCCGCCGCCCGGCGGTGGAGCGATCCCCGGGTCAGGTCAGTTGCGCCAGGGAGGTGAACTCTGCGTCTTCTGCTTCTACTTCTTCTAGTCGTGATAACCACCTCCAGTCACGAGAAGAGCCTTCAGAGGTTTTTCGTCCTTCTTCTGGATTTTCTTCTCCGCAAACCCGGTGCCGCCAATCAGGAGGAGTAGGATCAGATTACTGATCTCGATACCGCTTTTTCTGTTTGTAAAGCTCCAGTCGGAGTTTCATATCACCGACCTGCACCGCGTCCGCCGATGGAGCAAGGAGTCCAATCGCTTTTTCAGACGTGGCGAGGGCCTCCGCGAAACGCCCTGCTTCCGCGTAGGCGGTAGCGAGGGTATCCAGGCTTACCGGGGAAGTATACTTGCTGAGTTCGCACAGACGTTCTGCAACCGTGACTGCTTCGTCCCCGCTTCTAATTTTTGGATCGGGGTGGGTTGCAAGAATCCACGCCAGATTATTCAAGGCCTTGGGCATGCGAGGCGCCGTCTTGAGTGTCTCACGGTAAGAGGCAACTGCCTTGCCGTGGTCCTTCAACCCCAACCAAGCTGACGCGGTGTTGACGTGGGCCACGGCGTTGCCGGGCTGGGCGCGAGTCACTCGCTCCAGTAAGGGGAGGGCGGCGGCGTACTTTTTCTGTTTGAGATAGACCAAGGCCAATTTTCGGAGCGTCGTAAAATCAGAGGGCATCGCTTTTACGACGACACCGTAATGCAGCGCAGCCTCGTCAAGATTGCCTTGGCGCCACTGAAGTTCGCCGAGCAGGGAACGGATTCGCAAATCGTCGGGGTTGGCCGC
The DNA here is from genome assembly GCA_028822935.1 of Akkermansiaceae bacterium. GTDB lineage: Bacteria > Verrucomicrobiota > Verrucomicrobiia > Verrucomicrobiales > Akkermansiaceae > SW10. The sequence continues at coordinate 16,240 of JAPKCM010000079.1, read as the reverse complement.
CACTCCTTTTTGCAGGGTCTCAGCCGCGCGAGCAAATGCGCTGTTCTCCTTCAACAAGACCGCCGCCGTAAAATACGCATCTCCAACCCGCCCGCGCTCACCGGGCGATAATTCGAGACCGGCGAATTGATCGGCGTAGCCCAGGAGATATCGGTAAGCGTGACCGATCATCGACATGTCAATAAACTGCGCCGAAACCGTGCCGGGATTGGCGACGGGCACCGGATCAAACCACTGCCCCTCAAAGGGCACAGCCGCCACGCGAAGCGCCTCTGGTGAAGCCTTCAACAGTTTGACATCCGCCAGCAACTGATCGACTTCCACGGGGCCTCGATAAATGACCGCGACGCGCCCCAGTTCATCGACAAGAACGCTTGTCGGCACCGGTAGCGGTCGCCAACGGTCAAGCGTCGCGCGTTGAAAGGCATCAAGGGTATCCAGCAAGACGCGATCGCCTCTCCCTGTTTCAAATGGAAACCCCATCTTGGCCAAGCGCTCGCGGGGATCCTTGCCCTCTAAATTTGAGCCAAGGTCATCCACGTTCAATCCAACAATCCGAAGGCCCGAGGCCTTGATGGCATCCGCCTCTTCAGTCCACTGCGCGAACTCCTGCCAGCACGGCAGACACCAACTCGCCCAAATATTGATCAGCAAGGGCGAGGGTTGGGCACCTGCCATTGAAACCGGGTCACCTTCCCACGTCTGGTAAATCAGCGCCGGCAGCGGAAGGCGGGAGGGCAAGACAATGCGCGCCGTGTCGCCAGATGGCGGCAGTTCAAGCACCGAACTCGAGTCAACGCGCGTGGTGGCAGGCTTCTTGAAGACCGTCAATTTTCCAGTGGTCTGTGAGACGAGGTAATGGCGATCAAGATCAACACCACGAACGACCTGCCTGGTGCCCCCGGGCCAGTGGATGACCAGTGACTCGATCACGTCGGCAGCGCCCAGTCCGAAATGGAGCCATTTGGAGGATTGCGACAAGAAGCCATTGCCGCCATAGAGCGTTTTGATGAGCGTCGTTTTGTCCGGACCTGTTTTGATAACCACCTCAACCCGCGCGCCGATGCCGTCGATATTGGTGGTCTTGCCGTTTCCAACCAGACGGAGAGCGAGATAATGATTCCTCCCGGTATTGTTGTTTTTCAGGAAGCGAATGCGCGGTGCCGTCCGGTTCGCGATCCAAAAATCGAGGTCGCCATCGAAGTCCCAGTCGAAGGTCGCGACCGCGCGGGCATCATCGAAAAAACCGCAGCCACTGGCGGCGGACAGATCGGCAAAACGCCTGTTGCCGAGGTTCAGGAAAGCCGAGTTGCGTTCGTGCCCACTGAAGCTGCGATCCTCATGCAAGAAACGGTTGAGCGACTTCCAACCTTGCTTGTATTGATCAATGCCGACCTTGGTAGCAGTCAGAGGGGATTGCGACACGACCTGTCGCCAATAGACACTTCACAAGTCCCCGGTGTCGGTCGAAGTGATGAAGCCGTTGGCGACGATGATGTCCTCAAGTGAGTCATTGTTGAAGTCCGCGAACACGGAACCCCACGCCCACCGCCCCATCGTCACGCTCGCTCGTTCACTGATATCGGAGAACTGCCCATTCCCGAGATTCTGAAAGAGCGTGTTGCCGCGTGCAAATCGCTGGAAGGCCGCTTTGTCCCCTGCCCCGGCATGGGCGTTAAACTGGTTTTGATAGGTGATTCGGTTGCCTGCGTTGGAAAACATGTTGCTGATGTAGAGATCCATGTGGCCGTCGTGATCGACATCCGACCAGCCCGCGGACATCCCGGCCGCCTTATCTTCGACTCCCGCCGCTGCGGCCACATCGGTAAAAAAACCCTCTTGATTGTTGTACAAATTGTTGCGGCCAAAATCGTTCGCCACGTATAGATCAAGGTCGCCATCGTTGTCATAGTCTTCCCACACCGCCGCAAAACTGAAGCGCTGGTTGTTCTGATCCAATCCACTGCTCGTGGTCTGGTCTTCGAACTTCCAGCTTCCTTGATTCTTCAAAAGGGTGTTCGCCCCGCCGTTGTTGGCATCGTGAAAAGGGATAGGCATCGCAAGGGCACCCTGTCGTAGCTCCTGGCCGTCGCCCTGATAGCCGCACAAAAAAAGATCGAGATCCCCGTCCTGGTCAAAATCAGCCACCGCCATCGAAAGGATTTGGCCCCGGGATTGATAGATCGCCTTCTCGCTAAAACGCCCTCTGCCATCGTTTTCCATCAAGACGACATGCCAAGCCAACCCCACCACCAAGTCCTGATCCCCGTCGCTGTCGAGATCCAGTAAGAGGGCACTTGCGCTTGAGTCCAACCAATCGGCACCACTCTCCCCGGTGGCATCACGGAAGCGACCGTCCGGCTGCTGAATCAAGAGCCGGTTCGGCAAGCCCCCATCAGCACAGAGGTAGACATCCTCCAACGCATCGCCATTCACATCCCCCACCGCAAGGCCGTGATGACCCGTTACGGTCATCCCAAGATGCGCAGGTATTCTCAGTCGCCAATGATCCACCCCGAAGGCATATTGCTTACGAAACGAGTCGAGGTCGCCAACGACCGCCTCAGTCATGTCCGTAAAGAGGGTCTTGCCCTGCTTGACCACCTCTTCGTATGCAACGACCTCAATCGCCGTCAACAGAGGTTGCTCAGTCGCGCTGTTGCTCCACGAACAATTCCAGGTGGCATTGATCTGGGTCATGCCGGGAGCGGAGGCGGATGGTCCGTCGAGCTGCACCAACACTCGGGTCGTTGCCATGTTGTCGGTGACGTCGACATAACTCACCTTGAATTTGGCGTGAGTGACGGCCTTGAGATTTCCCTGCGTCAGGAACTCCTTCATCGCAGCCACGAACCCATCCTTGCCTTGATTAGATTTGCCCCGGCCTTGACCGGCCGGAGGGTCGGAAGGGTCGAATCGGGAAACAAGGAGACCGTCGCTATTGAGCACCTCGGCAAGCTGCGGACGGAGCGAGCTGGAGCGAAAATCGGCCGTCGCCAAAGCTTCCAGTATTTCGATTGAGCTGTTCGCCAACGCACCCGAGGCGGTGTCATCGTTCTTCTGAAGTGATTCCGCAAGACGGTCCAGTTGGCTTGCCGCCTTCTCGCTAAAAGCCTCGGTCTGCCAGCCATCTACGGTGGGATCAATTCGGCGATAAGCGTCGGCGAGTGGAGCGATCAACTTACGGTCACCAGCGAGATCCAATGAAGCCAGATTTATCGTCTGGGGAGATGGCGACGCTGCCTCGATCTTCGGTTCGTCGTCCTTTCCTGTAAGGTCGTCGTTGCCAAGCTCATCATCACGGCAGCCGACTAAGAACAGGATGCTGACTAGGAACGGAATCAGTTTCCACATGGCCTGAAATCTCTGTTACTATTTGGAAAAAATTCACCTAATTCCTGCATTTTGCTATGGTCCAACGCGGCGAAGAAATTTCCACCCCATCCAAATTACGCTACTTTCTCATGCCCGAACGATACGTTCCTTGAACGTATCAGGGAATCCCAATCATCCGGGATTGGTTACCGCAGGTGCTCCTTATTAATTTTTTACGACCACAAAGAACTGGTAATCATCCAGCGCCAGACCTAGGTCATTGAAATCGACAGGAAAGACGGTGGTAGAAGCTGCGGCAGCAGCGGGGACCTCATCATTCAATTCGCTCCAGCTTGCGAGAGGTAGGGACAGATCGTTGGTGGCAAAGACGGAGTAAGAGCTCCCTTCTTTCGAAGTGAAGGTGAGATCGACAAGGATATTATCCCCAGTGCGAGTATGCGCTACGTCAACTATCTGAAAGAGAGTGGGAGTACCTCCGGTAAGGCTGCCGATGCTGGCTCCAGTGCCGTCATTCCAGATTGAGGTCACCTCTTCCGGAGTAAGAGCGCGATCCCAGAGCGCAACATCGTCGATCTTTCCGTCCCATCCCCTTCCGGCTGCTTCGGAATTGCCCCCGATCTGCATACTAAGACCGTTGCCGTTCCCCAGGACCCATTCCGCCTGAGCTGCCGCTTCGACCCCGTCGATATACATCGTGATGTCTCCACCAGACTGGTGCGTTACCGCCACATGATGCCATGACCCGTCCTGCTGATCGATATTTGCTGCAACGTTCGCAGGGCCGCCTACACTATACTTGAAGTTGGTGCCCGAGCTACTATTCCGGGCAATACGCCAGTTCTGACCTTCAGATTGGCTAGCCAGAGCTTGCCAGGTGGTGTAAAGAGACTCGGTCGTATACCAAGCAGAAATGGACATGCTTCCGCCCTCGAAAGCGAACTCGCCCGGATCACCAACGTTGATGGCAGCCTGGTTATTAGCGCTGTTCTCCAAATCAACAGCGGAACCGAATTTTCCAGTAACGAAGGTGGCACTACCCGTGCCCGTCAATACGGGAACTCCATCGTTGGAGTCGTCCAGCGCGGCGGCGTAGTCACCGTCGAAGGCCCAGTGTTCGATGAGACCGTCGACGAGTTCAGCATTTAAGAACGGGGCGCTGAGACACGAAATTCCGGCAGCAAGAAGAATGGTTAAGGTAGACTTGGTTTTCATGGATCGGAGCATTATGACGATAGGAAAAATGCCACAGTCAATTTTTTGTGCAAGAAATAACATCTCGCAACTCCCTCTACGAGAACTGGAAAGAAATGCCGGGCAAGGAGATCCATTTCACGATTTCTCCGCATCTCAATCACCGACATGTGAAGGAGTTCCTTTTTGCCGGACCGCATTTTTTCGATGTCCAATTCCCCGGCAGGTTCAAGATCGGGATAACTCCGGATGTAAACCTTGCGATCGCCTTTCAAAAAGGATGAGCCGCCAATCAAGTTCGCATCTCATGCTTTGGCTAGTGAGCTAGCGCCTAACTTTATTCGCCTGCTGGGATCTCGTTGACGGTGTAGTAGGCCTTGGTGTGGAGGAGAGGCTTTTTCCCGGCGCTCATCATGGGAGCGAGATCGAAGTCATGGATATGACTTTCTTGAATGCCCTCGATGAAGAGACGGACGCTGAGTCTATCGTCCGAGACGACGGCTCGTTTGACGATGGGCTCGGTGTGGTCGACTTCCGGGCTTCCGTAGCCGGCGCCGAAGTTATGAGTGTAAGTGGTGAGAGTGTAGGTCTCCGGCTTGGCGGCGACGGAAGGATCGACGGGGAGGGTGAAGTTGAAGAGGAAACCATCGGGGCGGATCTTGATCTCACGGATTTCAAAGGGGGTCTTGCCGGTCCAGTCGAGGCGCTGGATCGCGAAAGGCTTTTCTCCACGGACAGGCCATTGTCGACTGGTGGTGAATCCTCCGGCGATCAGTTGGCCTTTGGGAGTGAATTGGACATTCATGATTCCAGTGTCGAGGCCTTCGCGGAAGGGATAACAGGCACCCTGCCACACGCCGTTAATCTCTTCCGTGGTGGCGCGCATGATGAGGCTGAGAGTGTAGTCGCCAAAGAAGAGTTGGTTCTCGAAGGGACCAAATTTCCCTTTGGTTTGGTCGAGCTGAAAGCCTGAGATCGAGCGGCCCATTTTGATGTAAGGGAAGAGAATGGCGGGCGGCACCAGTTCTTTAACGCGCTTCTTTTCGATCTGCATGCGCGAGTTGGACTTGGGTTCCACGGCGGGGGCATCGAAGCCCTCGACGAAGGGATACCAATTGTAGCTGGCGGGGTGTCCGAGGAAGTGATCTTGCTTGAGGTGCTTGAGGGAACACGAGCCGTTCCAGGGGCCCTGACTTTCGATGGTAAACATCACACCTTCGGCATTCGCGGCCACGCCGGCGGGGCTGCGGAGACCCGAGCAGACGGGGATCATCTTGCCATCAGGGGTGACTTTAACAGCCCAGCCACGGAAGAGATTGTGTGACTTGTAAGAGCCGCTGAGGCCCAGGGCGACCCAGATATTGCCATCGGGATCGTGCTTGGATCCGAAGGCGAATTCGTGTCCTTCGGCGTAGCCCCAGTTGTTGGTGAGGGCATGAAATTGGTCGGCAGAGCCATCGCCATCGCTGTCCTTGATGCGGGTGACTTCACCGAATTGCGTGGCGGTGAGGGTGCCATCTTTCCACGAAAGTCCAAAGATTTCATCCTGCCCGCTGGCGAAGAGTTCGTAGGTGGGATTGGGAGGAGTTTCGAAAGCCCCGGTGATCACGTAGACATCGCCACGCCGGGTCCCGACGGCCAGTTTTTGATCGGGAAGGATTTCAAAACTGCCGGGGTGCATGGGCACCTCGGGAGGAATGGGGATGTCGATCAGCGGGTAGTATTTCGCCTCCGCTTCGGCGGTGCCCCACATTGCGCCGAGGTCTTCGGCAAGGGAAAGTGCAGGCAGGCCGAGCAGGCCCAAGGTCAGAGATTTGAGGATCGTGTTTACCATCGGTATTCCAGGTGAAGGGTTGTTTTTCCGGCGGGCAGGGTGATTGGGATTAGAAGTTCCTGTGGGTCGCCGTCGCGAATTTCACCGCCGCTTGCGCCGGAGAGGTGGAGCTTGAGAGAGTCGATTTGCCAGCCGTTTTTGGCGGAGGTGATCTTCTTACCGGAAGCGACGCGGAAGTAGAATTTCTCCTGCGGTGCGGTGACGTTGAAAGTCATGGTCCGCTTGAAGTAGGCCTTGCCCTTTTCATCGAGAGCGTCCTCGAAGTAGTCTTCAACTGAGATGTCGCCATAGTGGTAGAGGAACGTCGGGCGCTTTTCTTTATTGAGACGATAGCCGCGATACTGATATCCGTGATCGTGAGGGAAGGTATAGTTGGTCTTTCCTTTGTAGGGCCAGGGGCCGTCCATGTCGGTGAGACGGTGGAAGGGAATGCCTTCGGGGAAAGTGATGCGATTGTCGCCACGGAGCTGGAAGCTGCCGTGGTTGACGCTCGCAAATTCGCCTTTCCAAAGGTGGCGGAGATTCATCTCACGGGAGTCGAAGACGAGGCTGATTCGTTCGGGATAGCCAACGCCGATGCCCCGGTAGCTGGCGGGTCCACGACCACGGCACATCACGGTTTCATCGGCGACGCGAAGTTCGCGGGATTGGCGGGAGAGGCCCTTGGGACTCTTGGCGCGCTGGCCGTCAGAGAGATAGGCCCAAAGAGCTTCGATTTGTTGCTCAGTGTCGCCGCTGAGAACTTCCTTTCGGATGGCCTGACCGCCGGGCCAATAGCTGGGCATGATGACGGTGGGGTGGAAGCGGGACGGTTGGCGCATGTAGAGGTGGAACCAATTCTTCTGAAGTCGTTCGGTAGTATGAATGATGTCGAGGGCTCCTGCTCCGCCGGATTTTTGGCCGTTGAAATCGTGGCACGCGATGCAGCTGAGGCCACCCGCTCCGATCATTTCGTAACCGGCATTTTTGGACTCACGAATATTAACGACTTTGGGGAGGGTCGCCTCCTCCAGAGAATCGACCTTGCCGAATCCCTCGACGAGATGGCCCACGTTGGCTTCGCCGAAGAGGGGCATGCGGGTGTTGAGGTATTCGCGCTGGCGACCTCCGTGAACGAGGATTTCCTTGAGCCAGGATTTGGTGAGCTTGGCGCCAACGTGAGTGAGCGGTGGTGGAAGGCGACCCTGGTCGCCGAGAGTTTCCGAGGTGCCGGTGAAGTAGGGATTACGCTCGGGAGAAATTCCGCCGAGGCCTTCGCGGTCGTGACAAGCGATGCAATTGAAGGTGGCGAGGGTTTTGTTGACTAGTTGGTGATCGGTGAAAGGTGTGGCTTCGGCCTTGGGCAAGGCTTGGGCGATGAGCTTTTTTTGTTTCGGGGTGAGATCGAAGCGAGGAGTGGACGGACTGGCAGAGAGGCATCCGTGGTCGTTCTTGAGCGCGGAGAGTGCAGGGTAATTTTTCGGAGTGGACTTGATGTCGTCGTGGCATTTTGCGCAGCCGAATTTTCCGAAGTGCGCTTTTCCCTTTGCCGCGGAATCTGGATTAACCTTGAGAGGGTTCACGACGGAAATGGGGTGGTCCGAAGTTGCGAGGAGGGAGGAAGGAATGGTTTGACGTTTGAAACCGGGGCCTTCCATTTCGAACTTGAGAAACGCGTTCCTTCCGGTCTGGAAGTAGGTGAACTCGATGGGATTCCATCCCTCTTTGAGATTGGCGGTACCGGTGAGTTTCTTGACTCCGCGACGATCACTGGGAGCTTCGTTGAGGATTTCCTTCCCGTTGAGGAGGAGTGAACCGCCGTTCATTTCGAGGTGAAACGTATAGGCGCCAGGGGTGTTGATATTGAGGAATCCGTTGAAGCGGATGGCGGTGTGTTGAGGGACTTTGCCATTTCCGCTCTGGAAGTCTTTGAGTGAGAAATCGTCGGTTTGTCCGGCCTTCTCCGCTTGGACGTCGCCCTTCAGTCCTTCCCAAACTTTTCCACGCCAAGTGGTGTAAGCGAGGTTTCCGGGAATGCGGGTGTCTTTCAAGAGATAGTGTGTGATGCGGTCGAGATCCTGACCGGGAATGCGGAGGTCCGGCATACGACCGGACGGGCGAACGGAATGAGGACGCTGGAGGAATTCGCGGAGGCTTTTGTGCGCGTATTTTTCGGAGAGGTCTCCGAGGGGGACGGAGGTCTTGCGGAGGAGTTCCTTGCCATCGGGATCGCGCGGCGAGTGGCAGGCGACGCAGCCGACGGAATGGAAGAGTTCGTTTCCTTTGCTAGCGGCGACGGAATCGGGAGCTTCTTGCTTGAACTCGTGGCCCTTGTTGAGAGAGACGAGGTAATGGGTGATCTCGGTCGCGATGGTTTCCTTTTCCTGCGGGCTCAAGGAATCCGGGAGACCGGGCATGGTGGTGCCCGGTTTGACCGTGTGCGGGGAGGCGATAAAGTCCCTGAGATAGTCGGGATTCACGCGGGCTCCGACAGAGGCTAGGCGTGGTGATTTTCGAGAGGCGGCGGTGAGGGATTCGTCGGCTTGGTGACAGGCCACGCAGTTGAGTTCTTCAATAAGAACCCGGCCTTTCAATTCGGGTGCCAGTTGGCTCGATTCGACGCTGGGAAGAATGACCTGTGCGTGACTCAGGGAGAGAGCCGACAGAAAGATAAAGAAGGAGAATCTCATGAATAGGGCAGGGTCAGCATGCCGATTGTCAAAGCATGCGACAAGGAGGCATTTAGCTCCGGAAACGGTATGTGTTGCCTCACAAGAGAAGACACCCTGCGGATTGATCGTTGAGTATGATTAAGGAGATTCGAGCGCGAAAGCTTCGCGGTTTTAGCGTGGTCCACCCATGTGACAATGGATTTCCCTCAAGATCGCCCCACTCGGCTTCGCCCTAGAAAACTTCGATGTCATCGGTGGCTGGCGCAAGCACTACCGCACCCTCAAATCAGAACGCCGCTGGAACAAAGGCAAATCCGATTACGCCAGGCCCGGCCCCTCTCTTTCAACCCGTTTCTCTCCTTGCCCTTCCAGAACTAATCCTTCAAGCTCGGTGCCAATTCTTTTTAGAACCATGCTCAACAAACGTCGCCACTTCCTCAAGTCCACCCTCGCCGCTGGCGTCGCTCCCTTCATCTCGGGAGGAATCGCCGGTGCTCAAATCATCGGAGCCAACAACCGCCTCCGTCTCGCCGTCGCCGGCCTCAACGGCCGCGGGAAGAGCCACATCGACGGCTTCCTCGGACAGAAAGGAGTCGAAATCGCCTACCTGATTGATCCCGACAAAAAGGTCCTCGCCCAGCGGATGAAAGACCTGCGCAAGAAGGTCGAAGCCAAAGGCATGCCCTTCACCACGAAAGGAATCTCCGACGTCCGCGAAGCTCTTGGTGACAAAAACCTCGATGCCCTCTCCATCGCCACTCCCAACCATTGGCACTCCCTCATGACCATCTGGGCCGCTCAGGCCGGAAAGCACGTCTACGTCGAAAAGCCCATGAGCCACGACGTAGCAGAAGGACGCATCTGCGTTGAAGCCCAACAAAAATACGGCGTCGTGATCCAACACGGCACCCAGCGTCGCTCCGATGCAAATATTGCCGGTCTCAGCGAAGCGATTCGCGCAGGCAAATTCGGTCGCCTCAAGATCTCTTACGGCTACTGCTGTAAACCCCGCGGCGGCATTGGCTCGGACAAAATAGCCACTCCACCCGAAAACCTCGACTGGAATCTCTGGCGCGGTCCTGCCCAGATCGATGACTACCACGCCAATTACGCCCACTACGACTGGCACTGGTTCTGGAAAACCGGCAACGGCGACATGAACAACCAGGGCACCCACCAGCTCGACGTCGCAGCCTGGGCTCTCGATGAAGATCAAACCAACCCCACCCGCGTCATGTCCCTTGGAGGTCGTTTCCAGTGGGGCGACCAGGGCGAAACTCCCAACACCATGATGGGCATGGCCGAATATCCCAACGGACAGTGGGCTTTCTTCAACGTCCGCAACGTGAACTACAATGGCTACGAACGTCAGGTCGAAAACGAATACTACTTCGAAGACGGCGGCCGCATTATCCGCAATCAATACTATGCTCCCGGCTCCAAAAAAGGAGAACCCGTCAAGGTCCCCGCCGGCGACGTCACCCCCGGCGGCAACTGGGGCAGCTTCATCACGGCCTGCCGCGAAGGCAAACCCGAGATGGCCAACGGCAATGTCCTCGAGGCCCACTACGGCTGTGTCCTCGGCCACCTCATGAACAACTCTTACCGCCTCGGCGAAAAAGTGCCCTTCAATTCCAAGGCCGGGCGCTTCGGCGACAACGCCGTAGCCGCCGAACACTTCGGCCGCCTCCACAGCATCATGGCCGATGGCGTCGGCGTCCCGAAAGACGGCTCCAACTACAACGTTGGCCCTTGGCTCACCTTCGACCCCAAAACTGAAAAGCACATCGGCGACCACGCTAAAGCCGCCAATGCCCTCCTCAAAGATCCCAACCGAAAAGGCTTCGAAATCCCCGCCCCTGGGAAGGTCTAAAATCAACAACTGCTCCTTCGCTGAAGTGGAGCCATTCTTCCGCAGATTACGCAGATTATTTTCTCTTATCCTCCTCAATTTAATCTGCGTAATCTGCGGATAGTATATCTCGATTTGCTAAAATCTCCACGTCCATCCCACCTTCGCAACCGCCTCTCTTCCCGCGCTTTCATAACGTCTCTCTGGACCAATCTTCGCCAAATTCTGATTCACCACGAAGTAGACATCACTCCCCGGCTTCACCGCCCATCTCACCCGCGCGTTGATGCCGATCTCCTCCGAGACATTGTCGTATTGCAAGTTACCCGTCAGGAGCAAATTTGTCGTCGGCGTCCACTGCACCGAACTATTCACAACGAGGGTATCAAAATCGCCCCCCGGTAGTTGATGCCAGGCATTAGACGCCGTAATCCGGGCTGCCCAAACTGGGTTCGGCTTCCAGAATAAACTCAAATCAACTCCCTGTCTCTGCCCTCCCAGGTATTCCCCGGCGCTGACATTGACTTCACCTCCCCACTCCCAGGACGACGGCGTCCTGACCTCACCGAATACCCGTGTGTACCGATAGTCACCCACCGGAACGATCACGCTATCAAATATCTCGAAATCATCCAGGAAGCGCTCTCGCTCATGTGAAATTCCGACGTTGATTTTGCCTCCTCCTCGACGCTCGAAGGTGACATCGAATTCATACTCTTCCGAAAGAATCTCCCAGTCCAAATCCGCATCAAATCCCGCCGAAAAATCAACATCAATCTCACTCCACGAACTCCCTTTTGGCTCCAGCTCATACGATAAAAACGAGGTGACTTCATAAATCCCCGGTCGCCTCACAAACCCCATCGCCGGATCCAAATCCTCCCCCACCCGCTGAAGCCCCACCCGCATATAGAGCGGGTTGTTCGGATACACCGCCGTCAATCCCCAGCCGTAGTCTTCCACCCCCTCATTCTCCGTCTTCATCAACCAACCAATCAACTCCCCCGTCTTCGCCTCCGCTCCCCTAAAACTGCTATCCTTAAGATGAAAATCTAATCCATAGGTCCGCGCTGATCCATTCCCCCTCGGATCACCATCCGTCACAATTGCCCCCACCTGAGACTCCCCAAACAAGTCATACGTCACCCGCCCCGCAAACACCTCATCCGCCTCAAGCGTCCCCTTCCCATCCAAATTGACCCCCATTGCTCCGATATTCCACTTCCCCACTTTCCCCGTCAACTTCCCTCCCATCTCGATCGGCACCCGCTCCCCGTCCGCCGACAAGCCAATCGTGCGCGAATGAAATGGCAAGGGACTCCGTCGAACCCCGCCAAAACGAAAATACCGCGCATCCTCCAGAAAGAAGGCCCGCTTCTCCGGAAAAAAAAGTGGGAAGCGCGTCGTATTCACCACCCGTGCGTCCACTTCCGCATTCGCAAAGTCCGTCTGCCACGTCCACGTCGCTGTTAAGGATGGCGTGATTCGATAGAACAAATCCATCGACGGCTCGATTTCAGTCGTCTCCCATCCGTCCGCCTCTTGTCGCCAACGTGCTACCGCCGTTGGTCGCACATCCAAGCCCAAACCCGTCTTCAAATCCCTCATTCCCGTGATGCGCCCCGCTCCCTCGAGGGAATAAAGCGATTTCTTTCGCGTCGCCGAAGCCCAACGCAATTTTTCCTCCTTCCGCCGGATCACCCGCTCGACATTGAACCCCCAGCTCTCTTGGTCCGGCTCGAACGAGATACTCCGAAAAGGAATCTCCACCTCTGCAACCCAACCCTTCTTTGTCACCAAGGTCTTGGCATTCCAAATACAATCCCATTCCATTTCCGGACGATTTCCACTTCGCACAATCCCATCACCCAGCCCTCCACCTGCTGCGATCCCAAAAAAATAGCCCTCCGTGCCCCGCGCAAAGGGATCAATCACAATTCTCAAACGATCATCACCCGACCCGGTTGAATCCCTCCGCCGGTCCCGCGCCAACACCCCCGCGGGCGTCCGATCAAAACAGATCACCCCAAGATAAAGCGCCTCATCCGTCCTCATGATCCGCACCTCCGTCCGCTCTGTCGGCGTCTCCCCCTCCCGTGGCTCTACCTGACCAAAATCCGTGATCCTCGTTGCCCGTTCCCACTCAGCCTCATTCAAAACTCCATCAATTGCCGGTTTCTCCTCAACCCAATGAGGCGTCACCAAAAGTCGGGCATTCCCCACACAAACCATCGCCCAGAAGAACATCATGATGATCTTCCCGCTCTTCCGTCGCCTCTCTGCTTTATTCGTCAATAAACTCATTCAACAACTCCCTCTCATGCGTCCTTCACCCGCAAAACAAACCAAATTGATGCCCCCCCAGCAATACCGGATTGGATCAACTTTCTCTTAAATCTTCCCACCAGGGTAGGTGCACCCGGCTTCGCCCTTGAGAACTTCGATGTCATAGGCTGCAAGCGCCAAGATCTTCAGTTTCAGCCCGGGTCCCTAATTTGAAGAGAAGCTCTCAAATACGCCAAGAGCCAACCGGTGTTGAGATTTGTTTTTTATGACGGCGGTTTAGGAACCAAAAAAAAATAATCTTTTTGAATCCAGAACCAGTAATCTGACGAAGACCTTTTTGTAAGCCCTGATGGGCCACAAAAAACCAAATTAAACCAAAGAAATAATATTATGAAAGCACTTGCTACCTCCCTCCTCTTCGGATTCTTCGCCCTCGTTTCACCTGCCTCGGCAGATCATCACAAAGAAGGCAAAAAAGCGAAGATGGACATCGTCGATACCGCCGTCGCCGCTGGTTCCTTCAAGACTCTTGCGGCTGCTCTCGGAGCTGCTGATCTTGTTGAGACCATGAAGGGTAAAGGTCCGTTCACCGTCTTCGCTCCCACCGACGCGGCATTCGCCAAGCTTCCCAAAGGGACTGTTGAGACTCTCCTCAAGCCTGAGAACAAGGCTAAGCTGATCGCAATCCTGACTTACCACGTCGTCTCCGGCAAGGTAATGGCTAAGACTGCCGTCACTCTTAAAAAGGCTACCGCCCTGAGTAAGAAGGACATCGCACTTGCCGTGAAGGATGGTGCACTCACTTTGAACGGCTCTGCTAAAGTTATTAAAGCGGACATCAAATGCTCCAACGGTGTAATCCACGTGATCGATGCCGTAATCCTTCCTCCTTCCAAGTAACCAGGTTAGTAACTTCGCTATTCTGGATTCTAAAGGTAGAATCCAGAATAGACATTTTTCCATTCGCGTCATAGGTTAGCGTCTTTAGTGACAGACAGATCGCAAGAAGCCTTAGACAGCATGGTCCTCCTTAGGGTGGCTCAAGGTGACGAACGCGCCATGGAACAGTGCATCACCAAGTTCGGGCCTCTCGTTTGGTCCATTGCCAAGCGCCATGTGCAGGACCACTCATCATTGGAAGACATTGTCCAAGAGGCATTTACTGACCTATGGAAGTCCGCCAAACGCTACAACCCCGCCATTGCAACCGAATCTACTTTCGTAGGACTCCTGGCCAGACGGCGAGCCATCGACTTCGCCCGCAAAGAAAGCCGTAAACCTCAACTTGAACCTCTACCCGATGCTGACTCCCTTCCTCATGCCTCTATTGAATCCTCGGCCACCCTACGTTGCGAAAGCGAGGACGTCCGCGCCGCACTCAAGGAGCTGCCCGAAGAGACTCAACAAATTTTCTCCCTCCACTTCGATGAGGGGATGACCCATCCCGAAATCGTTGAGAAAACCGGCCTTCCGCTAGGCACCGTGAAGACACGGCTAAGGCGCGGTTTGATTGACCTTAGAAATAAATTTCGCCGCCTTGATAGTGGCCAGTCCCCCTCCAACCCATGAAAAACCAAGATACCTCAGATCGATTCGAAGAGCTCGAAGCTGGCCGTATCCTCGGTGACCTTGTTCCCAGTGAGATTCAGGATTGGAAAATGCTATCCGCAAACCCTAGTAATCAGGCCGACCTTTCGCTTGAATTGGCCGCGGCTGCTCTAGACGCTGAGTTTCTCACAAGTGAGGACACCGTCCTCCCCGAAGAGCTACTCAAGAAGCTCCACAACGGGATATCAGAATTTGTCAAAGCTGAAAATGAGGACACCGGCCTCCCCGAAGAGTTACTCAAGAAGTTCCACAACGGGATATCAGAGTCAGAAAATGATGTCATTGTTCGGCCGACAAGGTGGCAAGGACTTCTTGCCTCGTCAAAAACCGCCTGGTCAATAGCCGCACTCTTCGCCGTTCTATTTGTCGCCAAGTCCTTTGTTGAAAAGACTCCCGCCGATCCAGGAGGCCTGATGGCGACTGCTCCTGAGAAAGCCGCTTCGAGCGAAGCTCGTAAAACCTTAATCTCAAAAGCGGGTGACTTGATTCAATCCGAATTCGGCGGTACGGAAAATTACAATCAAATGTCCGGAACGGTAGTTTGGAGTGATTCGCTTCAGGAAGGTTACATGAGCCTCACAAATCTCCCTGCCAATGATCCCGGCGCTAAGCAATATCAGCTTTGGATCGTCGATCCTGGCCGCGATGAAAAGCCTGTAGACGGCGGCGTTTTTGATATCTCTACCAGTGACGGTACCGCGATCATTCCGATCCGCAATCCACTCATGGTGACCAATCCCAAAGCTTTTGTGATTACCTTGGAACAATCCGGAGGGGTCGTAGTTTCCAAGCAGGAGATCGTGGTTGCTCTCGCCAAGACTTCCTGAAGGTTGGACACTCGTTCTGGCCAGCCGTTTCTCAACAAGGAACGTTCACTCCTCGGTCGCGCTCGCCAAAGGCACCCGCAAAGGCCGCATCCTCCTACTCTTCATTGCCGGGTCAAAATCTGGTTGAAATGTAAGACTTTCTGAATCTATTTTTATGGTTCGAGCGAATACTTCATTGAAAACTCCATTAACCAAGACTCATGAATCCATTCTTCATCAATAATTACCGCCTTCCAGGAATCCGAAGCTTCATTAAGCGGAACCCGATGTTTCGGCAAGTGAAGCCGAAAAAAGCAGATTCAACATCTGAAGTCATCGCCTTGGCAAACGAGGCATTTCAGAGCGGACGCTTGCGACCCGGAGATCGATTCCCAAGCCCGGACGAGATTTCAAAACTCACCGGGGCATCAGTTTTCGAAAGTCTCGACGCTGTCACGAGCCTCCTCAAGGAAGGATCGATTCGGCAACTCCCGTCAGGACAACTTTCGATTTCCCGGCAACTGGTTTGCTGAGCAAGCGATCCCCCATCGCTTTGATTTCTGATTCAATCTACCAATAAGCGTCCAAGTTGAATTCGCGGGCCAATAATTTGATGAAAAAATCTTCGGTGGCGAAGTCGATCCCCGGATTCACTTCGTCCTCAAAAGACGGTCGC
>JAPKCM010000030.1 GCA_028822935.1 Akkermansiaceae bacterium | reverse complement strand
CGATCTCTGACGACCACTCCCAGCGCGAGTGGAATGGCTGGCTCGACGACATCCGCATCTACGATGAAGTACTCAGCGCTGCGGAGATTTTGGAACTCGGGACCGGGATTCCGGTAATCCTCAGCACGTTCACCGCAGATGACGAATCTATTCCACCAGGCGGAACCGTGACCCTCTCATGGGAGGTCGATCCTGCTCTTGATACGCTTGTCATCGACAACGGAGTCGGGGATGTGGCCCCAATCACGACGGACGGATCCGGCAGCATCGAGCTGATGCCTGTTGGCACCACAACCTACACCTTGACCGCGACCCTCGGCGGCGAAGCTCAGACTTTGACGCTCACCATCCATGTTGGAGAACTTCCTGACATTAGCAGTTTTGAGATCACTGGACCGAATACCATCACTACCGGAGATAGCACTACGCTGGAATGGAGCACCTTCGGCGCTGACTCTCTGAGTCTGGCTCCAGTGCCGGGCGATGTTACTGGTGAGACTACTGTGGTGGTCAGTGCGACCGAAACGACCATCTACACCCTGACCGCAACCAATGCGACCGGCTCGCGGGTGGCTCAAGTCACGTTGACCGCCGTCCCTCCGGGATTACTTGCGCACTTCGACTTCGAAGAGGGGGCCGGAGTGACAACCACTGATGTGAGCGAAAACGGACTCGTCGGCAATTTTGATCCCAGCGATGGCACTGGGCCAGCTTGGGATACCGCAGATGTTCCGCCACTGCTGGCGGGCACCTCGGCGTCAGTTGAATTTGATGGCACCGGGGACAGGATTATCGTCACTGGTTACAAGGCACCAGAACTCTCGGGCACGACGGCGCGCACCCTGATGGCATGGGTCAAATCGCGCGGAGTCAGTCCCAATGGCGCTGAAAACATGGCGATCCTTGCTTTTGGACAGGATCAGCTTGGAGATAAGTGGATCTTTCGTGCAGAGAATAACAACGGCCCTGTTCCCGGGGGCCTGCGAGTCGAGGTCAACGGTGGATATATCGTCAGTACTACGAACATCGTGGATGCGACCTGGCACCACGTGGCGATGACCTTCGAAGACGATGGAACTCCCGATGTCGAAGACATCCTTCTCTATGTGGACGGCCAACTCGAGACTCCCAGCGCCTCTCTGGACGAAGTGATTCATACCGATAGCACCAACGGGATCGACCTCAGGATCGGAGACGATCACTCCGGCCGCAAATGGGATGGCTGGATTGACGATGTGAGGATTTACAACTACGCGCTCACCCTGGAAGAGATCGAAAAAGCGAGGTTCGGCGGTGCGGCTGTTCCGTTCCAAATCACTAACGCCATTTACGACAAAGAGGCAGGGTCGGTCACGCTGACTTGGAACTCGACCCCCGGAAGAACCTACGCCATCGACTCCTCGAAAGATCTCACCAGCGATTCATGGGCGGAAGCGGTCGACAGCGTGTTATCCGGCGGCCTCGAAACCACCTTCACCGTCACGGGGATTACCGCTGGAACTACCCGACTTTTCCATCGCGTTCGCGAAGAGTAGCGCTTGAGGGGGCGGGTCCCTACTTCACCCAATCCGGGATCTTGCCGTCGCCGGTCGCTTCGCCCGCGACCACCCACGCGAGATTGAAACGCAGCACCTTGGCGCCGTTGGCCTCAGGCATAAAATAGATCCAACCCTCGCTCGGGGTGCCCGGGCGACCGGCGTTCATCGATGAGTAACCGCTTGGTCCCGGGTTGGCCAGGCGCTTAACCGGCCACGTTTTCCCTCCGTCAAAACTTGCCCACACGGTGCCGTTCTCACGCCGCGCATTCGGGGTTTCGATGTTGCTAAAAAGGAGGATGTCCTTGCCGGCGACTGGCAGGCGCGTCAGGCCTCCCATACAGCCGTAGGAGCGGTTCTGCTGGCCGTCGGGCAGGACCTCGACGATGCGGAAGTCGATCCAGGTGGCGCCGGAGTCCTTGCTGCGTGCTTCGCGGCGCTTGGTGAAGTTCGGGCGCTTGTCCCAGTGGACGCGCGAGTTGTAGTAGAGCGTCCCGTCGGAGAGTTCCACGATGCAGGCTTCGCCGGTGCCCATCTCGGGGAAAGGCTCGCTCGCCTGCCAGCTCTTGCCGCCGTCGTCGCTGAAGATCGCGTTGGTGTAGTGCTTCGGCCACTCCTCGCGGGCGTTTTTCTTGCCATACCAGCGCGATGGGCGCACTAGACGGCCCTTCTTCTCGCCGTGGCGCAGGGTGATGCCGTGATCGTTCATGTGCATCGACGGCACGTGCCCCTGACTGTCGGGTTTGATCTCGGTCTTTTGTGCCGTCCAGGTCTTGCCGTGATCCTTGCTGCGGTAGACGGTCAGCGGCGCTGGCGGATGGTGTTCTTCGATGAATGCCAAGATGTCGCCGCTGTTCTCATCGACGGTGACCCCGCCGCCCATAAATCCCTTGGCGATGCCAATCGGATCACCCCAAGTCGTGCCGCCGTCTTCGCTGCGCCGCACGCTTACCCCGTTCTGCGCGAACACTGCTAGGACGGTTCCATCGGTCGCGACCGCGATGTTGGGGAAGCGGCTTCCTTCAAACACTTGCTGGCTCTCGATCTTGGGAGCGCCGAGGAAGGGCTCCAGTCCGCCTTCGAATTTGTTCTCTGCCATCAGCGATAGCGGTAGGGCGACTAAGAGGGTGCTAAAAAGAAGTTTCATCTAAACTGGGTAGAGAAATGGTGATCGCGATGCAAGCGATTGATTTCGTGCTACTGTTTGGTCTGTCCAAACTTTTCGAGGAAGTGAATAAGATCAGCGAGATCCTGATGGGTCATGGCCGCTTCGAGGCCGTCGGGCATGAGGGAGCGTCCGGTGCTTTTGAATTCCTTGAGGGACTTGCGGGGGATTTGTCGGTCGGTGCCATCGAGAAGGCGAAGGGTCAGGTGGTTGGCGTTTTCCGAGAGCACACGGCCGAAGAGCGAAGTGCCGTTGCCCAGGGTGACGGTGTAACCGGTATAGGAGGGGTCGACCGATTGGTTGGGACTAAGAATGGAACTAAAAAGTCCTTCCTTGGTCCGATCGGTGATGGATCGGAGATCGGGTCCGTTCATGGGAAGTCCTCCCGGAGGGAGGTGGCAGACGGCGCACAATTTTGCGAAAATCTTTTCGCCACTCCCGCTATTTCCTTTTAGTTTTAAAGCGCTACGGAATGGTTTGATCTGCTCGAGTCGTTCGAAGGCAGTGCCAGTTTTCAAAACACGTGCGGCGGTCTTTCGAATCGCGAGATCAGCATGGGTGAGTAAGAGCTGTCGTCGTGAGGCATCAAGATCACCGGGCGCGATCTCACCCTTTTCGAGGGCGATCAGGCAGTCCTTTGTCCATTGCGGTCGTTGCAGCAAAGTGTCGAGAATCAGGGTGCGTTCCTTGGGGAGGTAGCCGGACCAACCTTGAAGAAGAATCGCGGGGAGATCGTCTGATTTTTCGCGGGCCAGGGTTTCGATTGTTGCGAGTTTGAGTGGGCCAGGGGTTTGGGGAGAGAGGAGCTTTTTGAGCAGAGCCTGATCGGAGATGAGGTGCTTTAGTTCCCTACCAAGAAGTCCGGCGGCGGCAGTTCGGAGATCAATTGGGGCATCGAGATCGATGATCATTCTTCGGGCTTCTTGAATGACTTCGCTCATTCTTTTGGAGGCCTTTGGTTTGAGATCCAACCAAAGGCCGAGCCCTTTCAGTTGGGCGGGTGTGAAGCCATCCCTGCCAGGTGTTGCCAGGAGGGAGACCAAGGCTTCCAGTGAGCTTTGTTTGCCGCCAAGCTTGAGGAGTTCCTTAATGAGCTCGCCTTTCTTCAGGGCCGCCTTGGCAAGGTGATCGAAGTGCAGGTGAGCCGAGCTGAATACGGCAGCCCGAATGAACGGATCATCATAATCTTCCACCGCGAGCTGGGCCAAGGCGCTTCCGGCCTGCAGACTTGCCGATGTGCCCAAGGAGCAGGCGGCCTGAAGACGCACGGTGGCGTCTTGATCGCTGGTGAGGGTGATGGCTTTGGTGAGAAGATTTGGCTGGCTCTCCCATCGCGCTTCGGCGAGGCGAAGGGCGTGGCATCTGATTTTGGGGTGGGGGTCGAGGAGTGCTGATTCAAGAAGCTTTGGCGTGAGGCGATTAATGCCATCGAGAACACAAAGAGCATGGAGACGTGCTTTGGGTGAATTGTGATCCCCGGCCATTTCCGATAAGGAGTCGGTGACGAAGACCGCCTTCTTTTCCACAAGGAGCCGGTGCGCGAGATCGCGGACGATGCCGTTGGAGGTGGCGAGTTGCTTTACCAGTTGTTCGGCGGTGGCTTGGTCGAGACGGGGGATGGGCCGTGGTGCGCGCTTCTTCGGAACAACACGATAGATGCGGCCTTGTTGGAAACCCAACCTTTCGTGGGGCTGCATTTCGGACCGGCCGGCCTCTGGAAGCCAGTCGGGGTGTTCGATCATATAGCGATACATGTCGACCACCCACAGAGCGCCATCGGGTCCGGTGCGTGCCATGACGGGGCGCGACCAGCGATCTTCCGAGGCGAAAAAATCGAGTGCGGTCTCTGCTTCCGCCCGCTCTGCGGTAAAGCTGCAACCCTCTTTTTTTACGATCATGTGCTGGACGAGATTGTGAAATGGTTCGCAGGTGAAGGCATGTGTTTTGTCGTCCTCAAAGAGGACGCGATCACGATAGATCATGGGAGAGCAAGCACTCGTGAATCGGCCGGCTTGGTTGAAGCTGTGGAACCTCTTTTGGGGAGAGGTGGCTTGGTAGACCCGCGGATTTTGAGGCCGGAGTTGGCGTCGGGGATCGGGCGCTGCGAAGTCGGGGTTACGACTGAGGTAGCGATGCTCCAGAACGTAGTGCCAAAGAGGAAAGCTGTTTTGCACCCCGAACCAATTTCCCCAGTCATCGCGGGTGCGGCCAAATTGGGAGGGACCGGAGAGCGGCTCCATCAGGCCTTCATCGGGTCGAATGCGAAAGTCGAGGCTGCCGAGTTCGACCGTTTTCTTGAATCGCGGAGAACTAATTTTGAGGCCCGAGGCATAGCTGGAATGATGACTTCCGTTGGCTCCGTGGACCCAATTATCGAGCCCCCACCGCAAGCCGTTGACGCGGAGTTGTTGGTTGCCCTGTTTGAACCCGGTGAAGAGGATTTCGCGGAAGTCGGCCCTGCCGTCGCCATCGGTATCTTCGGCATAAATGATGTCGGGAGCGGCCGCGATCAGAACTCCTTTCCGCCAGCTCATGATCCCGGCCGGGAAATTCACCTCTTCAAGGAAGAGGGTGGATTTGTCATAGACTCCGTCACCATCGAGGTCCTCAAGAAAGCGAACGCGACCACCGGGTTTGCCATCCACTCCGGAAGGATAGTCCGCCATTTCCGCGACCCAGAGTTTGCCATCGGGAGCCCAGTCGATTGCGACCGGATCTTGCACCAGTGGTTCGGCTGCCACCAATTGAACTTGGTAGCCTTCCGGCACATGAATGGACTTGAGTGCGGCCTTCGGAGAGAGAGGACCGCGATCGGCTGGGGTCTTCTTTTTTCCGGGCGGTATCAGTTTGACGGTTTGATAGAAGGAGGAGATTTCCTTTGGACTCAGGATGCGATCATAGAGGGCGATGTGGTCAAGCTGACCTTGCAGGTTGGCAAAATTCTCGCTGCGGCCTCCAAAAAAAAACTGTGGGTGCTGATCGGGATACGTGCGGGGGAGCTTGCCATCGATCTCGGGCGTGGGGCTGCCATTGAGATGCACCCGGACTCGTCCGCCTTCACGAATCATGACGACGTGATGCCAACTTTCCGGCTCCAATTGCGTTCTGCCCTCGAGTAAATCTCCACGTTGATTGCCATTGTAAACGATGAGGCGTCCGGCCGCCGCGTGAGTTCCGCCGATGCCGAGGTGATCGCCTTCGGCATCCTTCATCCCGTCGACACCTCGTGAAAAGAGGTAGGCCGTGACGGGGCGGCTATGGTTTGGAAGAGTGTTTTGAACCCAAAATCCGACGCTGTAGGTGTCGCCAATCTTAGGCACATCGGCGCGCATGCGGCCGCCATTAAAAGTGTTTCCATTTGTCTTTTTCCTGGCGGGGACGGCGTCATTTTCAAACGATCCATGGTGTTTTCGCGGGCCTTGATCTTTTGCGGAATCTTGCAAGGGCCAGTGAGCGACAGGTTTGGAAGCAATGAGGGCTTTTTGATAACCAGTCATGGCGCCCCGTTCAAATTTTGGCCGCGGTGGTGCGGGCTTCGGAGGGGGCGTCATCTCGGAGGCGGTGTAGTGGCGCTGGGCATCTTCTCCGGTGAGAGCCTTGCCAAACCATGAGACTTCATCAAGGCGACCTTCGAAGGGGAGGTCGCCACCGAAGCGCCATTCGTTGGATGGTTTTCCGGGAAGGGCGGTGGAGATTTCGGTTTTTGGATTACCATCGAGATAGAGGTTGATGGTGTCGCCATCGCTTGAAACCATAACGTGATGCCAGGTGCGGAGAGCGAGTTTTGTGGAGCCTTTGAAGATTTGATCTCCGTTCTGGATGATCAGGGCACCAGCTGCGGCAGAGTCGGCTTTCCCTCCAATGCGGAGGCGAAGCGATGCTCCGTTTTTGACAAGGTCACCCGTGTTGTCCCGGAGAGAATCGCTCATGCCATTCCAGAACCAAAAAGAGACGCTGCGCGCTTCGGGAATGGTGGCCGAAACGGTGCCGCCCACGAGTTGAAGGGAACTGTTCACCGCCTTCCCTGAGAAGGATTCGTTCGCGGGGCCGGGCAGGTGGTAGGCGACTACGCCATCGATTATCCCGCTGTGATTACGGCCGGAAATATCAGCAAGTTTACCTCCGTCGAACTCCTCACACTGCCAATACGCGAGGGGCTTGTCTGCGAGGATGGTTTTGGCATAGGTGCTTTTGTGGACGGCCAGAGATTTGCGTGGCCTGCCCGAGAGTTTCTCCAGCGAGGTAAGAACCGCTTCGACAATTTTGGGTTCTGCTTCGACTTCGAGCCCTGCGGTACGGGCAGGCCAGGTGGTGTAGCCGCCAAGTGCGTGTTGCTCGGGAGGAGGAATGTATCCGGCGGCTCCGTTGGCCAATTCGATATTGAAAGTGGATGAGAACGGGCTGCGTGCTTTGAGTTTTAATCCGGTGATGGAATAGACCTCGTTGGGGGTTGCGGTGATGGCGAGATCACCGATACGTATCGTTTGGAGCACGACCTTTTCACTTGGGTTTTCGTGAATGAATCGTGCTTGTTCGGCATAGACTTCCGGTTGGTTTTTAGGCCGCCGTCCTTTCATTGGAGTGAGAAGTTTATCGGCCCAAGCCAGACGTTTTTCGTCGGGCAGGCGGCGTTGCAGAGTTAGGATCTCCTGGTCCATATCGAGCGACGGAGCTTGGTGATAGGTGGTCTCTTTGAGCGCTTTTCCTGAGAGTTCGACGAGTTCGTTGGTGTAGCGCGAGATGTCATCTGATTTCTTTTCCCCGCTGTAATCGACGCGATAGAGGTCGCCGCTCGTGCCCTGGGTCATGGCGCAAATCGGACTCTTTCCATCGACGGTCAATCGCTTTGTCAAACGGTCTGCGAAGAGACCAAAGTAGTCGGCTGGGCCGCCGCCCCCGTGGTAGTGCATGGAGAAATTGGCAAGCACGGCGAGGGGACTTCCGTCAAGGGCTTGGATTGAGAGAAGCGAGAGTTCGTCATCCACCGGGCCGGACGGTCCGATGTATTTTGGGTTTCGATAACCGGGGTGCATCATAGCGCGCACGGATTGTTCTCCGAAGGGATCGGTCAGCATCTCATCGGGTTGAGTGATCCACCGGCGGCAGTTGGTGTAGCCGGAAGCCTTGACCTGCTCCCAGCCGATCTTGGCTGGTTCCATTTTTTGGTGTGCCTTCGCGATGCCCTCTGCGATTTTTGAGGGGAGGAATTTCGTGTATGCGGGATCCTTCATCGTTCCGAGGCAATAGTCCATCGTGCTGGGCGCGCTGTGGGTGTGGGTTGCGGTGATCAGGATACGCTCGGGCGGGATGCCGGTGGCCTTGGAGGCGAGAGCCTTCGCCTGATCGCACACGTCACGCGGAATCATGCAACTGTCGACCACCGCGATGGCGATGGTCACGTCGCCCCTTTCCAGAACAAAACAGCGAGCCTTGAGATCGCCGGGGTTCATTTTGCCGCGCCGACGTTCCAAAAATCCACCGTTGATGAGGAGCGAGTCGAAGGGAGGCGTGACATCCTGAACGAAGGCACCTGCTTTGAGCTGGGGCCTGATGTTTGGGGTGTCCTCTGCGGTCAGATTGAGCCAGAGAGCCAGCAGGCAGCAAAGAACTGCCCCGAGAAGAGTGTGGCGTCGGAAGAGGGAGGTTTTTCGGCGGTTGCTTATCATGGAGCGAGTCGTGATTGGTCTTCAAGTGATCCCATTCCGAAGAAGGACGCGGGGCAGAATATCGTTTATGAGATCACTTTGAAGTATCAGCCGGTGGACTCCGGCTCGTCGATCTCATATTCTGCTATCTCGACTAGATCGTTCTTGAACGACCAACTTGCGCACTTCGGAGTTGAAATCGGCAGCAGCTTGCTCCGGAGTGAGAATGAAATGGAATCGATTGTTCGGATCTCCAGCTGTGATTTCCCGGTCAAACTTCAGCCAATCTTCGTCGTCGGCCAAAACACCAATCCTTCCGCCATAATCCCCAGCCAGGAAATAGTCGCTCTCCTGTTTTTTATGATTGAGAGAGGAGAGTCTGGGCGGCTTGTTGGACGCGCCGGGCCTCGGTGGTTCCTAGCGGACTGAGGAGGGGGAGGATGGGACCGGTGTTGGCGATCCCGGCGAGGGCGACGGCTTGGTGCAGGACGCGGATGGGGTTGATTTCGTTGCGGAGGTCTTCGAGGGGTTTGAAGATGGCGCGGATGTTTTCAGCGCGCTCGAGGTCGCCTGCGTTGATGGCGGTGAGCATGGACTGGGAGAGATCGGGGCGGAGGCAGACGCAGCCCGAGGTAAATCCGTTGATTTGGAATTTGGTGAGATGGGTGATCGCGGGTTGCTCTCCGATGCCGCTGACGATGAGGCGCGGATCGACGACTTCGATGAGGCGGGAGAGGTAATCATCTTGGGCGGGATCTTCGCGGACGATGGCGTATTTGATCCAGGAGACGAGCCCGTCGTTGACGAGTGTCGCGACGGTTTCTGGCTGGAGGTAGCCTTCGAACTTAATGTAGAGGACGGCAGGTTTTCCGAGGGCTTCGACGAATTTTCGGAAGCCGGTGGCGACGCCCGCGTCGGTGATGAGGCCTGGCATGGGGAGGACCATCACGGTGGGGAAATCGAAGTCTTTGAGGATGGTGGCTTGATCCATCATGGTGCCGTAGGCGGGGCCGGCAGATGGGACGATAAGAGTCTTCTCAGCACTCTCGGTTGCGATGATGTCGAGGGCTTCGGCGTATTCGCTGGGGGCGATGTGGTAGAAGTTGGCGTTGCCACCGTAGAGGAGGGTGGACACTCCTCCGGCTTCGATGTGGCGGATGACTTTGGCGTTTTCCTCGCGCTTGAGTTTCAGGTCTCGGTCGCGGGGCAAGGGAGGGACCGCGATGACGGAGGCGTTGAGTTGTTCGGGTGTGACTGGTGAAGTTTGCATGGTGCTACTGCGGTTTTTGAAAAAGAAGGTGTGGCGCCCTCGCCGCTTGGATGGTCGGGCTTGGGTTATGGGCGGGGAGCCGGGGTTGAGAAGTGGCGAGGGCGCCACGGCTCCTTTCGCTGACGCGGCTGCGAGGTTGAGATTTGATTTGTTTCTTAGTGAATTCCGGGATCGGGTGTCTTGGAGCCGTCGCAGTGGAGGAAGCGGAAGTCACAGCCTTCGTGGGCTTGGGTGACTTCGTCTTCGAAGAGCTTGCCGTAACCACGGGAGTAACGTTTTTCGGGCGGAGTCCAGGCGGCGCGGCGGGTGGCGAGCTCTTCTTCGCTGACGTGAAGAGTGATGGCGCGATTGGCGACATCGAGTTCGATGAGGTCGCCATCCTGCACGAGGGCGAGGGGGCCGCCGACCGAGGCTTCGGGAGAGACGTGGAGGACGCAGGAACCGTAGGAAGTACCGGACATTCGGGCATCGGAGATGCGGAGGATGTCGCGGACTCCTTTTTCGAGGAGGTATTTTGGGATGGGAAGCATGCCGGATTCGGGGATGCCGGGCGCGCCAATGGGTCCGGCATTTTGCATGACGAGAACGTGGTTTTCGGTGATGCCGAGGGCGGGATCGTGGATGCGTTTTTGAACGTCTGGGTAGTCTTTGAAGACAATAGCGGGTCCTTTGTGTTGGAGGAATCTGGGAGTGGCGGCGGAGGTTTTGATGACGGCACTTTCGGGGGCGAGGTTTCCTCGGAGGATGGCGGTGCCGCCTTGTTTGAAGAGAGGCTTGTCGAGAGGGACAATGACGTCGTCGTTGTAAACTTCCGAGCCGTCGAGGCATTCGCCGAGGGTCTTTCCGAAGACGGTGGGGGCGTCGAGGTGGAGGAGGTGTCGCACTCGATTGAGGAGAGCGGGGAGGCCGCCGGCATCGAAGAAGTCGGCCATGACGTATTTTCCGGAGGGTCGGAGGTTGGCGAGGACGGGGGTCTTGCGGGAGATTTCGTCGAAGAGTTCGAGCGGGAGATCGACGCCTGCGCGTTTGGCCATGGCAGTGATATGAATGATGGCATTGGTGGAGCCACCGATGGCCATGTCGGCGGTGATGGCGTTTTCAAAGGATTCGCGAGTGAGGTAGAGGGAGGGTTTGAGATCTTCCCAGACCATGTCCACGATGCGGAGTCCGCAAGCGGCGGCCATGCGTGAGTGCGCGGCGTGGACGGCGGGAATTGAAGAGGCTCCGGGAAGGGTCAGGCCGAGGGTCTCGGTGATGGAGGTCATGGTGGAGGCCGTTCCCATCGTCATGCAGTGGCCGGGGCCGGGCGTGATGTGATCTTCGAAATCCTGCCAGTCGTCGCAGGAGAGATTTCCGGCTCCGCGTTCGGCCCAATACTTCCAGACATCGGATCCCGAGGCGAGGGGTTCGCCGCGCCAAGAGGCTCGCATCATTGCGCCGCCGGGCATGAAAATGACGGGAATATCGACCATGATTGCTCCCATGAGCAGGGCCGGGACGGTTTTATCGCATCCTCCCATGAGAACCGCGCCATCGATGGGGTGACACCGGAGGGTTTCCTCGACCTCCATGGCGAGGAGGTTACGGTAGAACATCGAGGTGGGCTTCATGAAGGTCTCGCTGAGACCCATCACGGGCATTTCGACGGGGTATCCACCGGCTTGCCAGATGCCGCGTTTGATTTCCTCGGCACGTTGGCGAAAATGAGAGTGGCAGGGGAGGAGGTCGTTCCAGGTGTTGAGGATGGCGATGACGGGTTTGCCTTCGTATTCCTCTTGGTTGATGCCGAGTTGTTTGTGGCGGGAGCGATGGCCGAAGGAACGGAGATCATCGGGGCCGAAGAAGCGGTAAGAGCGGAGTTGATCGGGGGTGAGGCGACTCATGATGTTGAGTGAAGATTGAAGGAAAGAGCGAGAGAGGGAAAGAGAGGAATTTTGGGATGGCTCAGGTTTGATTGATCAGAGAGGGTTGGGGAATGGGTGCTCTTGAAATTTGCCTGATGGGTTTGACCGTGGTGATCGTGTCGATTCTGCTGCTGCGGTTGCATGCTTTCCTGGGATTGCTTCTGGGAGCATTCGTGGTGTCGGTGCTGACGCCTGGCGTGGGATCTGAGGCGATGGGTCAGGTTGCGGCGGGATTCGGCGAGGGATGCCGGAAAATCGGAATTCTGATCGCACTGGCGGCGATCATTGGACAGTGCCTTTTGGTAAGTGGAGCGGCGGAGCGAATTGTGCGGGGGCTTCTCTCGTTCTTTGGAGTGAAACGAGCACCCCTGGCTTTTCTGGGGAGCGGATTTGTTCTCGGGATTCCGGTGTTTTTCGACACCGTATTTTATCTTATGCTTCCGCTCGTGCGGGCCTTCGCGCGGACGAATCCGAAGGTCTATCTTCTCGCTCTTCTCAGCGTGGTGGCGGGAGCCAGCATGGCGCATTCCCTGGTGCCTCCGACGCCAGGGCCTTTGTTGGTGGCGGCCCGTCTTGAGGTGAGTTTGGGAATGTTGATTCCAGCTGGACTGATATTGGGACTGGTGACGATTACGGTAGGATACACCTATGCCCGCTGGGCGAACGCACGGTTTAATATTCCCTTTCGAGAGATGGATGCGCCCGAAGTTGAAAGTGATGAGGAGAAAGAGCTTCCTGGGTTGGGTTGGTCATTGCTGCCCATTTTGTTGCCTTTGGTGCTGATCAGTGGGGGAACTTTTGTGAAGATGAAGGGCGATATGCCGGACTGGCTGGTCACTTTGAGTGACAAGAACGTGGCGATGGCTCTCGGGGCGGGGGTGGCCATGATTTTGGCTTCGCGATTCTGTGAGTTGAAGAAAGTGGTTCACGAGGCGCTGTCGAGTGGAGGGGTGATCATTTTGATCACTGCAGCGGGGGCGGCCTTTGGGGCGGTCTTGAAGGATACCGGAATTGGCGGGGAGCTTTCGGGGATGGTTGGGGATGGCGGTGGCGTTCTCCTGTTGGCTTTTGTTCTGACGGCACTCGTTCGTTTTGCGCAAGGGTCAGCGACGGTGGCAATGATCACGGCTGTAGCGATTGTCGCTCCGATGGTGTTGGAGGCTGATCTTGGATTTCATCGGGTCTATGTCGCGCTTGCGATCGGTTGTGGGTCGAAGCCTTTGCCCTGGATGAACGACAGCGGTTTTTGGATCGTCTCCAAGATGTCGGGAATGAATGAGATGGAAACACTCAAGACCTTCTCGGTGATGTTGTCACTGATGGGGGTGGTGGGCTTTGGCGTCGTGTGGCTGGCGAGTGCACTTATTCCGATGAGCTGAACGGGCTCAGCGGTCCATCCCAAAGGCAAATTGCTAGCAGAGTGGGTAGAATTGGGTGATTTGAGGATGGTGGCTTTGATTTTCTGGTTGAATAATTCAGAGTCCTACGACCACCTGCTATTTCAGCCTATCTACTTCTTGTGACTTTTCCTGCTTCGCGTTTTGTCCTTCTGGCCTTTGCGCTGGGAGCTTACGGGTGCGCTGATCTTGAGGGGCCGCAATCCGGGGGGGAGGTGGTCGCACCGGGGGATTTCACGGCTGGCCGGGCAATTCCGGGACGGGCGGCGACAGGGTGGTTGGGGGATTTTTCGGAGCCCGGGCTCAATGCCGTGGTTGCGGAGGCGATGGGGGCGAATCAGGATTTAGCGGCGTCGGCGGGGCGGCTCCGGGCGGCGCGAGCGAATGCGGGAATCACGCGGGCGGCTGGCTTGCCTCAGATTTCTGCAACGGGAGGCACGACACGGAGGCGCGGAGTGGCTGAGGTTCCAGATGGTTCCGGCGGGACCTCAGCGGTCTCAAATTATGCGACATCCCATGACATCGGGGCGAGCTTGAATTGGGAGGTCGATCTTTGGGGACGGGTCCGAAACCGCTCTCGTGCTGCGGTAGCGGATGCGAATGCCAGTGCGGCGAATTTTCATGCTTTGCGGCTCTCGTTGGCGGCCAATATCGCGCGCTCCTGGTTCAATGCCGCCGAGCTTGAACAGCAGGTGCGATTGGCTCGCGAGACCTTGACGAGTTTGGAGAAGAATCTGAATTTTGTGGAGCGGGGGGTTGATCTTGGGACCTCGGAGCCTCTTGATCTCCGGTTAACACGGACGAATGTTGCCAGTGCCCGCAGTAATTTGGCGGCCCAGAGTCGGCAGCTGGATCGGGCAACACGGGCCCTTGAGATCCTGATTGGACGCTATCCGGCGCGCCAGTTGAAAGTCTCGCAAAGTCTCCCCGATATGGGAGTCGGGGTGCCGACGGGTCTTCCGTCGGCTCTTTTGGAGCGTCGCCCCGATTTGCGAGCTTCGGAGTTTCGGCTGGCGGCGTCCTCCGAGCGGGTGGGGGAGGCAAAGAAGCAGATCCTCCCAAGCTTCAGTCTGACGGTGGGCGGAGGGACGAGTAGTAGCGAGCTTCGGAAGTTCCTTAACCCGGACTATCTCGCGGGTTCGATCGGCGCGAGTATCGCCCAAACGGTCTACGATGGCGGGCGGATTCAGGGTGGGATCGAGGCGGCACAAGGACGCTATGACGAAGCTCTGGCAAACTTTCGGCAAAATGCTCTTCAGGCCTTTGGCGAGGTCGAGACGGCCTTGGCGGCAGAGGTTTTTCTGAGAAATCAGCTTCAATCCCAAAAACAGGCGGCGGTGGAATCGACGAAAGCCGAGGAGTTGGCCTGGGATCAATATGCGGGCGGCTTGATCGATGGGTTGACTTGGTTGGAAGCTCAGCGACGCTCTTTCAATGCCAATAGTGGTCTCTTGCAGCTGAAGAACCTCCGTCTTCAAAATCGCATCGATCTTCACCTCGCTCTCGGTGGAGATTTTCAATCACTCCCCGGTCGCTAAAATATTCCCTTTATGACATTCAAAAAAATCCTGAAGGCATTCGTTCCGGCGCTCGTGGTTCTTGGTGCGGCTGGCGGGGTGAGCTCTTGGATGATGAAAAACCGCGTTGAGGTGGAACCGGTGGAAGCGCCGGAAGAAGTGAGGCGGGCGGAGTTTGTTATTGCTCGCAAGGGAAGCCATCAAGTCACCCTCGTTTCCAGTGGAGAAGTTTTGCCGCACACCAAGAGCACTCTAATTCCGCAGGTTTCGGGTGAAGTGATTCGTGTTTCCCCTGGTTTTCGGAATGGCGGATTTTTTGAGGCAGGGGAGGTTTTGATTGAACTCGACGAGGCCGATTACCGCGCGGCGGTGACGGAAAGCGCAGCGACCTTGGCCCAGTCAACGGCAGCGCTGGCACTTGAAGTGGCGCGTGCAGAGCAAGCCGTCGCAGCTTGGCGTGATCTCGGAAGAGGAGGCGATCCTAGCGATCTCACAATGCGAAAGCCTCAGTTAGCCGAGGCGCGTGCCGCTTCGGCAGCGGCGGCGGCCCGGCTGGAGCGGGCCAAGCGTGATCTAAAGCGCACTAAAATTTCCGCGCCCTATCCTGGCTATGTCCGCGATAAGAGCGTCGATCTTGGGCAGGTGATTAGTCCGGGAACTCCGATCGCGGAGATCTTTGCGATCGATTACGTCGAGGTGCGCTTGCCGATTGATCCGCGTGATCTCGAATTCATCGATCTCCCAAAGCGATACCGTCGTAGTGTGATCGTGGGGGCAAAAGAACCGAAGGTCCTGTTACGAGATTCCAATATCCCCAATGCTCCTTGGGAGGGGCGTCTGGTTCGTGCCGAGGGGGAGTTTGATCCGCGCTCGCGCAAGCTTTTCGTGATTGCGCAAGTCGATGATCCCTACGCTCTCAACGACGGGGAGCGTCCGCCTTTGAAAGTGGGGCAGTTTGTGAGCGCGGAGATTGAAGGCAAAACTCTTGAGGATGTTTTTGTCATCCCGGAGCAGGCGGTGCGATTTGGGAATCAGATAAAAATTATCGATGATGAAGATCGTATTCGTCTCCGCGAAGTGAAGGTGATTTTCAACGATCTCCCCAACCTTGTCGTGAGTGGTGGATTGGAAGAAGGAGAGAGGGTTTGCCTGACCGCTTTGCCCTTCGCGATTGATGGTAGCTTGGTCGAACCAAGAGAACGAATTACGCCGGAGGAATCGAAATGAAGGGACCCATCGCATGGTTCACTCGAAATGGTGTCGCGGCTAACTTGCTCATGATTACAATCATGGCGCTGGGGATGAAGGCTTTGCTGAAGCCGCTCGCCACCGATATTCTCCCGGACGCGCAACTTGACCTCATCACCATCACGGTGCCGTATCGCGGATCGACGCCGGTGGAGTCGGAAGAAGGCGTGATCTTGCGCGTGGAGGAAGCGATCCATGATTTGGAAGGAATCAAGCATATCAATTCGGTGGCTTCGCCCGGGGCGGGATCTGTCACGATCCAAATCGATACCGGCTATGATAAACGGATTTTATTAGACGATGTGAAGGCGCGTGTTGATTCGATCAGCACCTTCCCAGCGGAGACTGAAAAGCCCATTATTAGCATCCCACAAATTAGAATTCCGGTCCTGATGGTGGTGATTGCGGCCGAGATGCCCGAACGGGGCTTGCGCCGGTTGGGGGAAATCGTGCGCGATGAAGTGACCAATCTTCCCGGCATTTCACAAACGCAACTTCTGGGGGTGAGGCCGTATGAAATTGCCATCGAGGTGACGGAGGAAACTCTGGAGCGGTATGGCTTGACGATGAGCCAGATCAGCCAAGCGATCTCGCGCTCGTCGATTGATTTGCCCGCCGGAGCGATTAAGGCCCGCCACGGAAACATCCTTCTTCGCACCGAAGGACAGGCGTACGTGGGTGAGGATTTTCGCGATATCGTGGTGCTGACCAATCCCGACGGCTCGCGAGTCAAGCTGAGCGAAATCGCCAAGATCACGGATGGCTTTGATGAAACACCCTCGATGGTTCGCTTCGATGGCAAGCCTTGTGTCATGGTGCAGGTATCGCGGGTTGGAGAGCAGGACTCGGTGCGGATTGCCGAAACGATCAAGACTTTCTTCGCTGGCGCTGGCGACCGGCTCATCCCAGAGGGCGCAGAGATTCACTATTGGGGAGACACTTCGGTAATCGTTGCGGACCGTTTGGATACGCTGAAAAGCAGTGCTATCTTCGGCTTCGTGCTCGTGCTTTTTGTGCTCACCCTTTTTCTCCGTCCTTCGCTTGCTTTCTGGATCGCGATGGGGATTCCCGTCTCCTTGATGGGGGCGATTGGGCTCATGCCTTACCTCGGCGTGACCATTAATTTGATCAGCCTCTTCGGTTTTATCCTCGTGCTGGGGATTGTCGTGGATGACGCCATTGTGACCGGCGAAAATATTTATCACAACTTTTCGATCCAACCTGATACCGAGACGGCGGCGATTGTCGGGGCACGTGAAGTGGCGGTGCCGGTGATCTTCGGGGTTCTCACCACCATCGCCGCCTTCGCGCCCATGCTCATGGTGGAGGGTGTTGCGGGGAAGATGTTCGAGCCAATTCCCCTAGTCGTCATTCCGGTTCTGATTTTCTCCTTGATTGAGTCGAAGCTCATCCTTCCCGCCCATCTAAAGCACCTCCGCAGGCTCGACCGGCCTACCGATAAAGTGAACCGTTTTGAGCGCTTTCGCCGGATTTTTTCCGATGGCTTGGTCAAGTTTGCGGTCAAGGTTTACCAGCCAGCCTTGGCGGTGGCCGCTCGTCATCGCTATCTCACAAGTGCCTTGTTTTTAGCGACGCTTATCATCCTAAGCGCGACGGTCGCGAGTAATCGGATGCGCTTCGTTTTCATGCCCACGGTTGAGGGCGACATGGTGCAGGTTTCTCTCACGATGCCGGATGGAACTTCCGCCGAAACGACGATTGGGTATCTGGAACAAATCAGCGCGGGCGCGGTGGCTTTGCAGGAAGAATATTTCGATGCCGGGCGCGGCAATAGTGTCATTAGCGGAATCATTGCCTACACCGAGGGCGAGTCGCGCGGGAAGGTCATGATGGCGCTTTTACCGGGGCAGGAGCGGAATGACATTGTTACGGTGAAGGAGCTGGAACGGCAATGGCGGGAGAAGGTTGGCAACCTGCCGGGAGTCGAAGAGATTCGCTATTCCGGCGAGGCCAAGGGCAATGGCGGCGGCTCGCCGGTGCAGGTGCGGTTGACCGGACCGAATTTTGATGAATTGGCGGAAGCGGCGGAGGAAATTAAAAAACTGCTGGCAACAATCCCCCATCTTTCTGACATCAACGATAGCTATGATGCGGGCAAGGAAGAGGTGAAACTCAGCATCAAACCCGAAGCCGAAGCGCTCGGCCTGACCACTAATGATCTTGCCCGGCAAACGCGTGAGGCCTTCTTCGGAGCCGAGGCTCAGCGAATCCAACGCGGTCGCGAAGATGTCCGCGTCATGGTGCGCTATCCGAAAGAAAATCGCTCTTCGATCAGCCAGCTCCAGCGTATGCGCATCCGCACGCCGGATGGGGCCGAGGTTCCTTTTTCCGCGGTCGCGAATACCGAGATCGGGCCGGGATTCACCTCGATCCGCCGCATTGACCGCAATCGCACCATCGACATCACGGCGGATGCCAATAAAGAAGAGGTGAACATGGGAGCGGTGACGAGAGCCTTGGAAAAAGACCTTCCCGGGATCGTCGCGAAGTATCCTGGCATGCATCATTCCTTCGAGGGAGAAGCGCGGGAGCAGGCCGATGCCTTCCGTAGTCTTTCCATCGGCGCAGCCTTCGTGGCCTTTCTCATCTACACCTTGTTAGCGATCCCCTTGAAGTCATACATTCAGCCCGTCATCGTGATGTCAGCCATTCCTTTCGGCCTCACCGGAGCGATTTTGGGCCACATGATCATGGGGCATCCACTCAGTATTATCAGCCTCTTCGGCTTAATGGCTCTGGCCGGAGTGGTGGTCAATGACAGCCTCGTCATGGTGGACTATATCAATGGAAGACGCGCTGAAGGAATGGGGTTGCACGACGCGGTGATCTCGGCGGGTGGTGCCCGTTTTCGGGCGATCATGCTGACCTCGGTGACGACCTTCGTCGGACTGATGCCGATGATGTTTGAGACCAGTTTGCAGGCACAGTTCCTCATCCCAATGGCGATCTCGCTCGGTTATGGCATTCTCTTTTCGACTCTCATCACTCTCTTCCTGGTCCCGCTGAATTTCCTGATGTTAGAGGATTTGAAGCGGGCCTGGAGGTGGTATTGGCGGGATCGTCCGGAGGAAACGAACTCTGAAATACGCGAGTTAGAAAAGGGGTAATTGTCGCGCGCAAAACTGTTCGTTAGTTTCAGGCCGTGAAGGATCAATAAAAAATTGACCCTAATGGTTCTCATGAGCGCCGTGTGGGTCGGGGTTTTGGCAGGCCAGGCAAGCGAGGCTCTCCAGGTGGTTTCCCTGACCTGCGACCCTGAATCGTGATTCTGCACTCTGTCATTTGTGGGGGCTCCAAATACGGGACACCAGATCACGCAATCTGAGGACCTTGATTTTACGGATGCCACCACCGTGCTTCCTCCAGTCCACTACCATGGGTTCCATTGATGGTGCCAACATCATCACCTCGTCAAATGGCATCGCGACGGTCACCTTTCCAATCAGAAATACTTCGAGGCTGTTCCAGCAGGAATGGCAGAAGCTTAGCGATGGGAAAAGGATGCCTTTTTTGCAAAAGGGTAGCAAAATAATTCTTGGTATTGCGGGAAGGATTATTACGATTCTAAGTTATAAATTTCCGTCCATGAATCGCCTCTTCGTTACCTTGTTATCAGTTTCCTTCCCTGTAAGTGCCTTCGGTGCGCCTGGTTTAATCGCCGAGTATTTCAAGCTCCCCGAAAAACTGGGCGATGAATACGAAGTGCCCACCGGCCTACAGCCCTGGCTGGTGCGCATCGACAAGCAGGTGAACTTTCCCGAAACGTCGGGTGAGTTTTACGGATCAAAGCTTTCCGATCAGTTCATGGTGCGTTGGAGCGGCACTCTCAACATCGCGACAGAAGGCGATTACAAGTTCCTCACGAATTCCGACGACGGATCGCGACTTTCGATTGACGGCGAGCTCGTGGTTGAAAACTGGGGGCCGCACAGCATGACAAAGAAGAGCGGCTCGATCACCCTGCTCCCCGGATCCCATCGAGTCACGATCCTCTACCAGGAAGGCGGAGTCGGGGCCGGGTGTATTGCGAGTTGGATCCGTCCCGGAAGAAAAGAGGAACCAATCCCCGCTTTGATTTTCTCCCACGATCCGAAGAGTCTGAAGGCGCTCAAGTGGGATCCGGCGGCCTTTGCGAAAGCGCCGAGGCAGACTCCGCCCCTTCCGGTTCACGATCCTGGGATGTTTCCGGCCCGACTCGGAAGCTTCGCAGGCAATGCCCTGCGGGTGGGCCAGGACGAGAAGGGCGAGAACCTCGTCTTCCGGGGACAGATCATCCGCCTCAACGAAGAAGGGAGCGCCTGCATCGTCTTCGACGCGGATACCATGCGTATGGCGGCGGGGTGGACGAAGGGCGGCTTGGAGCTGAAAGGCGGTCCCATAAGCGGCGGTAACGATGTCTTCCCCTTGTTCGTGGGCGAGGCGCTCTTCACGAATGCCGCCGCGCCGGGCTGGGCCAACCAGGACGGTAGCTTCCATGAGCCGCGGATCGCGGAAGATGGCGCCTATCCGCCACTGGGTCCCTTGCCGAAAACACAGGCACATTATAGTGGGCTCTACGCGCATCACGACAAGGTGGTGTTGTGCTACACCGTCGGAAAAGACTCCATCCTCGAAATGCCGGCCCTCGAGAATGGCGTGATCACGCGCACGATCCAGGGCACGTTTTCGAGGCCCGCCACGATGGTTTTGGCCAAGGTCGACGGCGCGCCGAAAATCCGGGTATTCGGAGCAGACCTCATGCCAACAATCGGGAGGAACGGCATCGTGTTGCAGATACCCGCCGGGAGAACTCACCTTAAGATCGCCTACGGCACCGGGGTGATATCAACAAATCTCGAGGATCTCACCCTCTACACGAAGGGCGGCCCCAGCCGCTTTCCGGAGACCGTCACGACCAAAGGAACAATCGCTCAAGATGATGGCGTCTCTGCCTACCTGCTCGATCGCCTCACCCTCCCCTACGAGAATCCCTACGGGATGAAGATGCGGATTGGGGGCTTCGACTTCTTCACCAGTGATCCGAGTCGCGCGGCTGTCTGCACCTGGGACGGCGACGTTTGGATCGTGAGTGGCATCGACGAGAAACTTGAGAACCTGCAGTGGAAACGCTTTGCGGCTGGAGGCCACGAAACGCTCGGCCTCACCATCGTCGACGATGTCATCTACACGGTGGGCGACGACCAAATCACGCGCTACCATGACCTCAATGGTGACGATGAGGCGGATTACCACGAGAACTTCAACAACGACTGGGAGCTCACCACCAGCTTTCATGAGTTCTGCTTCGATCTGCAGAGGGCTCCGAACGGGGACTTCTACTTCGCCTATGGCAGCCCCGTGCTCGGGGGCGGGCTGAGCTTCAGTCGCATGGGCCGCCATCACGGCTCGATCATTCGCGTCTCGAAGGATGGATCGGAGATCGAGCGCTACGCCACCGGTCTGCGAGCACCCAACGGAATTGGAGTGAGCCCCACCGGCCAGATCACCTGCGGGGACAATGAGGGTACCTTCGTGCCGCGCTGCCCGATCCACTGGATCGACAAGGGCGAATTCCTTGGAGTGGTCGATGCGGCCGCAAACTACGCCAAGATGAATACCACCACGACCGTTGCCCAGCGTCGCGGAAAACGGGACAAACACCTCGACCCGGGCGAGGCTCCCGTGCCGCTGGCCTGGCTCCCCAAGAGCGTCGATAACTCGAACGGCGGCCAGGTGTGGGTCACCAGCAAGAGATGGGGACCGTTCCAGGGAGAGATGCTGCACCTCAGCTACGGACAGAGCGCACTCTACCTCGTTCTCAAGCAAAAGTGTGGAGACATCATGCAGGGCGGAGTCGTCAAAATTCCAGTGCGCCCAACCTCCAGCGCGATGCGCGGCCGATTCAACAAGAGGGACGGTCAACTCTATGTCGCCGGACTCAGAGGTTGGCAGACCAATGCGGCTCGCGAAGGAGGACTCGATCGCGTCCGCTACACCGGACGGAAGGTGAAGATACCCAGCGCCCTCGAAGTTCGTGACGGTGGAATCGTGATCGGCTTCACGGAGAAACTCGACAAGGCGTTGGCAGAAGAACCGGATAGCTATGCGCTGTCAGGAAGCGACCTGCGCTGGACCCACGCCTACGGAACTTCGGAGTATCAAACCGGACATCGCAGCTCGGATGACCCGCCGAAAGGCCGCACCAGGTTCACGGTCGAGTCAGCGAAGCTCCTGCCGGATGGTAAATCGGTCTTTCTCAAGGTGAATGACCTTCGCCCGGTCCACATGATGGAGATCAACATTGATCTCGAGACCGAGGGCGGTGGCGAGATCGTGAGCCAAATCTGGAACACGATCCACGTGACGGAGTAATTCCAACGACGACTACTGCTAGGAAATTTCTTTTTGGGTTGATCGCTTGAGGGCGTATTATTTGCGAATACCTGATCTGACCTGAATACGAAACGCCAACACGTGTGCTGTTTTATGGGGCAGGCAGAAATTCGACATCCATGAATCCTCCCGTTGCGTTCGCGTTGGTGACGAACTGTGGAATCCCATTCATCACGTCAATCGATTGCCGATGAATATGCCCAGCGAAGACACCCAATAAATTCGTCGCGGCGAACACTTCACGATGAAAATCCATGGTCACTGCGGTATGACCGGACCCGGGCCATTTGGGACGCCGTTCCAATTCATGGTTGCGATCGGTCTTGGCGCTCCAGGCTGGATGTCCACAGCCGTAGCCGGTGGGGCGCCCCGGAGCGAAAAGTGGAATATGAACCATCAGCACGATGGGCTTACCGTGGCTCACATGTTCGCGGAAGAAGTCGAGTTGCTCTGGCAGGATTTGGTAGTGCGAGTTGTCAATGGCGAGAAAAGTGATGCCCTTGACTTCATACGCCGCCATCAGCGGATGATTGCCTTGGTAGAGCGATTTAAGCCGTTTTTCAATCCATGTCTCCCGGAGTGTTTCGAGCGATCCTTTCATCCCCTCATAGTGCCAGTCGTGGTTTCCGGCGGTGTAGAGGTAAGGCAGCCCAGCCTGCTTGAGCTGTCCGTTCACCCAATCGATCGCGGCCTCAGATGGGAAGCTGAAGATGTCTCCGACGAGCGCCAACAAATCCACTTCAGACTGCTTACCATGCTTCAGCGCCTCCACAAAACTCTCTTCCGGATTCGTCGGTTCACCTGATTGGAAATGGACCGTTCGATTGTAGGCCTTCGCCATCCGCCCGCTGAACTGCTGAAACGGTTCACCGCGATCATCATCCTTGAAAAGGTGCGTGTCGGCGACAATTAACACCTTAATGGATTCCTTCACCGCAGGAGAGTAAAACCTCACGCGGTTCGCATCCACCGCGAAAGAGCCGCGGCTCGATAGGTTTTCAGAGGGGGGCTCTGCGGCCTGAGCCCCAGTGATCGCGCAGCCGAGCGGTACTGACAACGAGGCCGTTGAGGTTGACTGGATGAAGTTACGTCGTTTCATGATTCAATTATCTACCGTAAATTACCAGTCACCGCCTCATTGGTAACCCCAGAGGTGGCCTTCCCCGAACGTTGCTCGACCGCGAGACAGTGAAACCCCATTCCCACCAAGCGCGGCGCGACTTCCAGACCATCGGCAGCCGGGAAGGTGATTTTTTCCGCCTTCGCGCTGAAGATCGTGCCAATTATGAAAAGGCTCCACTGGAGAAAGCTGAGGCATGAATTTTTCATCTCTCTGAGAGTAGACTCAGATTGGCTTTATTCCCAACCCGTGATTTCTGTTTTTTTGTGGGTCAGAAAATCGGTGGCCTTCGTGTTCCTATGCCCGAGATATTTTTGCTTTTTTTTAATCGCTCGCCCCTCCTTTCATTTCCCCGGTTATACTAGCAGGAATACCTGCGGCCTTTTCAGGCAGCTAACAACATCCGATTTTAATCGATGAAAGGGGCAGCCAGAAAATTTCGTATAGCGCCTCACATGATCAATCGCCGCAGTTACCTCAAAGGCCTTTCTCTCACCGCAGCAGCAGCAGCACTTCAGCCCTATTCGGCCTTTGCGGCCAAGCCGAGGAAGTTCCGCATCGCGGCAGTCGGGATCGGTGGACGTGGAGGTTCTGACCTGGGACAATTGCGCAGCCACCCGCTCTATGAATTAACCGCCGTTTGCGATGTTGATTCACGATTTTTCAAAGGTAAAAACAACAAGGATCGTTACCCCGGCGCAGCCCAGTTCCAAGACTACCAGGAAATGTTCGCCAAGATGGCCGACAAATTCGATGGGGTGCTGATTGCCACTCCCGACCACATGCATGCTCCGATCGCGCTTCTGGCACTGCATCACAACAAACATGTTTACCTCCAAAAACCCCTTGCGCAAGACATTGGCGAGTGCCGCCTTCTCGCTCAAGCAGCCGCGAAGAAACCGCACCTCGCAACCCAGATGGGTATCCAAATCCATGGCCATCCCGCCTACCGGAGCGCCGTTCAGTGGATCCGTAACGGTGTCATTGGTAAAGTTGAGAAAGTTCATTCCTGGTCAGGTAAGGGATGGGGCGGTGAGTATAAGCCCAAGGATGTGAGCGCGATCCCTGATGCCTTGGACTGGGATCTCTACTGTGGTGTTACCGGTAAAGTCCCATTTGTCGACGGCTGGTATCACCGGGGTAATTGGCGCAAATGGTTCTCTTTTGGCTCAGGCACCCAAGGCGA
Organism: Akkermansiaceae bacterium; assembly: GCA_028822935.1. Taxonomy (GTDB): domain Bacteria; phylum Verrucomicrobiota; class Verrucomicrobiia; order Verrucomicrobiales; family Akkermansiaceae; genus SW10. The sequence goes on along the minus strand of JAPKCM010000030.1, from coordinate 31,103 downwards.
TATGGGATGTCACATCGTCGATCCCGTCTTTGGAGCACTCGATTTCAAAGAGCCTCTTTCCGTCATCTCTCGAGGCCCTAAACCATTTTCCCGGAACTTTGCTCTGATTAGTAAGGTTGAGTATGAATTTAAAGGAACTCCATTCACGATTGGTAAACCTGAGTTTACCTGGTACAATGGATCACTGAGTCCAAAAACTCTCGAGGGATTACCAAAATCTATGAAACTACCGAGCCAAGGTTCGGTCTTCATTGGTGAGAAAGGCACGCTTGTTCTCCCTCATATTGGCGTTCCTCAAGTGTATCAACCCGACGGCACCCCGCTTGCGGTTCTACCGGCAGAAGAGAAAGCGGTGAACCACTTCCATGAATGGATTGACGCGGCCACCGGACGCAAGGAAGCGACGAGCACTCCCTTCAGTTTCAGTGGACCACTCACCGAGGCTGTTCTATTGGGCATCGTCATCAACCGCTGGCCTAATAAAAAATTCGGGTGGGATGCCGCGAAATGTCAGTTCACCGGTGCTGGGTCGGAAGTTGCAGAGGCCAACGCTCTTGTCGCTCCTGCCTGGGCCCCCGGATTTGAAATTCCTAAAGCCTGATTGTTTCTTAACTTTTAGTGATCATCCGCTTGGATCCGGGCTTTGCCGCCCGCGTTCTGTCCCATCGTTTCATGGGGCAAAATTTGGGAGATCACCTCGCCCTCGGCTTCGGTCCAAAGGCGGGTTCAGAGCCCTCCCGCCAAAAGAAAATTCTTGCGATGTCGAAGGCGCCCTTTTCAGTAAGCGCTCGACAAAATTAGCGATTCACCAATCCTTCCAAAGTTATGCTTAAGCCTCTCCTGACGACTGCCACCCTCTCGCTCTTTACGCTCTCCGGGTTTGCCGGAGAGAACGCGGCGCCCTCATCTCACATGGTCTACAACGATGCCAGTTTCGACGGCGACATCCTGATCAACGAAGTTCGTGTCCCGAAGAATGGCGAGGCGATGTATACCTACTACGAAGCTCTCGGTTGGGGCGGCAAGGCCGGAGGCTACGCAGGGATCCAGGCTCATCCAAAGGCCCACAACTATATTTTCTCAATCTGGGATCACAAGGAACACACCGCCCCGATCAAGGCCGTCTATCATGGACCTGGAACCCTGACGGAAAACTTCGGCGGCGAAGGAACCGGCCTAAAGTCATGGAACTTCGAATTGGGCTGGGACACCGATGTTTGGTACACGCTCGTTTCCCGCTGCTGGCCGGTCGATGATCACACCCTCTACGGATACTGGGTTCGGTCCTCCAAGAGCAACGAATGGACGCACATGGTCACGATGGATGTCGCCACCAAGGGAGCCTATTTCAAAGGCGGAAACGATTCCTTCATCGAGGACTGGCTGGAGACGGGAAAGAAGGCCCGCACCACCCACATTCGCAACGGATGGAAACGCAAACCCACCGGCGAATGGCACGCCTTTGGCAAAGCGCGCTATTCCGTGAATTCGTGGGATTTAGTCGAAGGCAAACGCTCCTTCAACTTTAAGACCAATTGGAATGGCGGAGTCGCCAAGGACAAGACGGGCGAATTCTACTTCATGACCAGTGGCGGAGCCGACACTCAAGCCACCGCGACAAACCCCTCGAGCCATTCGATCAAACGAAGCGAAACCAAACCCGGATACGCTCCGGCAAAAATTCTTTCTGCCAGCGCAAAATCGGCAGAAGGGAACACGGTGAACATCGAGTGGAAACTCGATCCGAAATCGGCGCCTCAATTCAGCATCGAAATTTCCGCCAAGAACAAAGCCGGCACGGTCGTCCTCGAAAAGCTCATCAGTTCTCCCCACACTCGAAGCGTCACTCTGGAACTCCCAAAGGGGATGGCCGCTTCCTCCCTGAGCTTTGAAATTCGTTGCCGCGATATCTTCGACAACGAATCCAAGATGATCAAAGCCAAGTAGGTTTTCCGAATCTCATCCCCCTATTCTTCAGGGCTCATCAACCCGTAACGCATCAGCGGGTAGGGGATCCCGGACACCCTTCGGACCTTCCCATTCAAGCTTAAGAGCGGGTTTACCGGCAGTCGTTTTATAATACAAGCGGTAGGGATGAATCCCTTGATCCAATTTGACAGTCTTACTGATTTCAGCTCCGTCGTAATGATAATCTCCGTCGATCACCAATTTGTTGTGGATCTTGATTTTTCAATTCTGCGATGAACTTTTTGATATTGGCTTTATTCTTTCCCCAATCAAAACACTGGGCCGGTAAAGCGCATTTTCTAGTCACAGCGATAGAGTCATCTGAAAGAAAAGTAATAATGACTCTTTCGCCCCAAAAAAGTAGACTCAAGCTGCTTGAGGCTACTATTGAGTCATCCTCTTTCCCCCTCTCCCGCATCCAGCTTCATGGATCACGACTCAGGGTTCTATCTTACCCTGACTTCGAACCTGCAAATTTCATCGGCTTGTGCTGCTGGTCCTTAAGACTGCCTCCAGCCCCTCCTCGCTGAGAACCCCGGCCCAAACAAACCCCACCCGTCAGCTAATCGAAATCCGATAAATCTGTTGCTAATTTTCGTCCGTATTCTAAATGCGGGGGCACTCTAACGGCGAGGCGCTCACCGCTCCTACCCTCCCCCATGCAATTGAAATACATCTTCTTCGCTCTCACCCTTGTCTCGTGCACGGCCGCTTCATCTCGAGCCCAGAGACCTTCTTCCGCATCCCCGCTGAGCACGGGATATCTCTACAACTTCGAGTCTGACATTGACGATGGCGGAAATGTCTCCAGCCAATTTTTCTACGCCCGCGCGGGCGTTCCTTTGTATCGGGCGGAAGGTCGCGTGATCGCCCTCTCCGCTGGCTACAGCCTCAACTCCTACGATTTCTCGGGCGGAGCAACCCCCTTCAGTTTTGGATCTCTCAGTCCTTGGGATGACATCCACACCGTCCGGTTGGGCTTACCTATCAGGTGGAAATTCGGTGAACGCTGGGATTTCTTCGCCGCCTCGTCGATCCGCTTCGTCGGCGAAAGCGGCTCCGATTTTGGAGACTCACTCCAAGGGGGCGGAATCGCCGCCTTCTCCTACAAATTTAGTGACCGTCTCAGCCTCGGCCCCGGCATTGGCTACATGACCCAGATCGAAGACGACGCCAGCATCTTCCCGGTGATTGTGGTCAATTGGAAACTCACGGAAGCACTCAGCCTTACCACCGGCCCGTCCGTCGGAGCCACCCTAGGAACGGGCCTCGCTCTCAACTGGGACATCTCCGACAAAACCAGATTTTCCCTAGGTGCCCGCTATGAAAAGCTCCGCTTCCGCCTCGACAAAAACAACTCCGCCTCCCCGGGTGGAGTAGGCGAAGATCACGGGATCCCAGTCTTCGTCGGACTTTCATTCCAAGCCGCGAAACACCTGCGTTTTTCACTCGTCGGCGGTGTCGACTTCGGAAACGAACTTCAGCTCGAAGATGGTGGGGGCAACGAGATTCTTGAAAGCGACTACGACCCTTCTCCCTTCGTAGGGGTCAATGCGTCTCTCACCTTCTGAGCCTTTTAAGACGTCTCCTCTACGAAGGAGAGGGCCTCCCCGCCCGCATCGATCCGAAGTTTGGCTCCTTTGCCATATTTGTGCCCACAGGAAAATCGTGAAGGAGATTTTGGGGTAGCGAGAATCGCAGCCGGCCGCCTACTTCCCAAAGCAGTAGAGCGTCTTCTGACTACGAAGGAACACCCGGTTGTTTGCCAGAGCGAGACTGCAACGCTGGTCGCGTACGGTGCGATCGCCAAACTGAACCTGATGCAGGAGGGTAAACTTCTTGGGATCCGCCGCCACAACAAACACCTGTCCGTTGTGATCCTGGAAGTAGATCTTCCCATCGCCAAGGGTTGGCGAGGCCTCGATCTTGGCACGTGTTCCAATCGCGCCGGTCCAAAGCACTTTGCCACTTCTTGGTTCGATACAAGAAATTCGCTTATCCTTGTAATCCCCATTGAGGACATAGAAGTAGCCTTCGTGGTAGAGCGGAGTACAGACATCGGAGGACACCTCGGGATCCTTGCTCTTCCACAACAGCTTGCCGGTCTTCATGTCGACGGCATAGACCGGGTTCTTCTTGGGAGCACAGACCAAGGCAACTCCGCTCCCCGCGACCGGAGAAGGAACAAGTCGCCAGTGGCCAATTTTCTTGGGATTCCACGTCTCCCAACGCCAAAGCTCCTTGCCATTGGCTGGGTCGTGACCGGTAAGAGCATCCCCTCCGGCCACAAGAAGCTGCAGGTCTCCCCCATCATCAGCCGTCCGACTGAGAACCGGAGTGGTAAAGGCCTCGAGCGACTCGGCCACCGCCTCGGCCGGACGATCAACCTTCCAGCGCTGCTCGCCGGTCGCAAAATCAAAGGCGACAAGATAGGACGGGATCTTGGTCGCTCCGGCGGGCCCGCGCGAAACTTCGCCATAGTTGAACGGAACATCACGTTGCAAAATCTGCATGATGAGATTGTCGCCCGAGAGAATGGGACTGGTGGAGAAAGTCCATTGGAACGCGAAGTATTTGCCACCTTTCGGAATGAGATTTTTGCGCCACTCTTCCTTTCCATCCATGGTGTAGACGATCAGGTCCCCGTTGCCGAAGAAGAAGGCGACCCGCTTACCGTCCGTGACCGGCGAAGGCGTTGCGAAGTCGCTGCGGTCATCCAGATGCACCCGTCCCTTTGAGATCACCTTCGACCAGCGGGGCTTGCCGGTGGAAGCATCAAGGCAGATCGCATGCAGTTCCTTCTTCTCGTGATCAGCCGCGGTGACAAAGACATGGTCCCCCCATACGACCGGAGTGGCAGCCGAGCTTCCCGGAAGCTGTGCTTTCCACACCACATTCTCGGTAGGTGAGAACTTGGTGGGCAACTTCATCCCTTCTTCCGCGGTGCCATTGAAGTGAGGACCGCGTTGATTCGGCCAGTTGGGATTAGCAATCGCGACGAGCGAAAGAGATAAGCTAAGCAGGGTCCAAGATAGTATCTTCATCATTTCTATGCCCAGCATATGCAATCCGGGGAAGAAGACTCAATACGAATTCTGGAATCACCTCGGAATTCCCCGTTCTGACGACACAAAATCGGACCACTCTTCCACCTTTCTCCCCTTAATTAATAAGCAAGGCATACTACAAAGGGAGGTCCCTGCTCTCCCTAAAAAAATGGGTTCACGATTGAATGAGGCGTGAGAGTTTGAAGCAAAAATTAACTCTTCAGGTGTCTGTCAGGGGAGGTCTTTCTGTCGGACCTTGGTTCGCATCCTCCCTCCAGAATTTTCATCCTCCAGAGCCGTGATCTGGGAAGGGTCCCCTAAGTTTGAATCCCCGTCGAGCGGAAGCCTCCAAAACCTGCCCCGAGTCCCAGGCGAATGAAAGCGCACCAGACCCTTTAACTACAGGCGTTCTGAGGATTCTCTCTTCCACTATGCCCGGCATATTTTTCAGGGTATATTTTTCCAAAATTAAACGTTCAACGTTGAGTGCTCAAAGTTCTCTCCTTCCTCCACACCGACCCAAAGGCGACTTCAAGACTCTCCCCCAAAAAGCGAATTCCTAGCAGTAAGAATAAAGGCCGAAGCGCACTGTGCGCTCCGACCTTGGAAAGAATTTATCTGCGCCAGGCTCTAAAAAAGACGGCGGCTGAAGAACAGACTATTGATCGGTGACACGGACTCGATAGAAGAATTTTTCGCTGCCTGCAGCAGCTCCGAGGTCAGTGAACGATTGAATCTCGGATTCCGCCACCAGAAAGTCTTCGATCTCCTGCCATCCGCCAGGCTCTCCGGTGGGGAGCAGTGTTGTGCTACGCTCAACAATATAGGTTCTTCCGACCTTTGCTTGGAAGCTGAAGGTCACGTTGTTGGTTTGTGAATCCACCGAAAGTTCCGTGATGACAAGCCCACTATTCCCTCCAGCCTCGATGTCCAGCTTTGCATAGTCCAGACTGCTCCAGCGTGCGTTGCCAGTGCCCTGGCTCTTAACTTCGACATAGTGGTCGAACCCAGGTCCGAGCTCGGCCACGCCGCCCAAATCATCAAGAGCAAATTCCCAACTTTGCGCGGCATCTAGATCGTCTTCGGAGTGAGGTTGCATTTCTCCGATTTGTTGTCCATCGACGAAGAAGGTCAGGTCGTATCCAGAGGTTTCTGCAGCGCCGTCATCATCGAGGTTGTAGAAATCGATGCTGAAAATGAAGTTGTCGTTACGACCAACAGACTCCGGCAAATTAAAGTGCCATCGCATATTGGGGTCACCGCCGGTCAATGCCCTATCGTAGTAGCGCTCATTGGCTGCCACAATACCGACGGGATCGTAATCACCTCCATCGACAACAGTGTTGTAAACACCTGCAAAATAGAAATCATCATCGGTATCACGGGTAGCACCAGCTCCACCAGTATTGGCAGGGTTTCCTGGCAAGAAATCCTCCCCGGATTCTTGGACCGCCGAGACGAAAAAATCGATTCCATTAAAGAAAGCAGGATCGGTGAGGGCGGCGTCCTGCGTGCTATCGTCAGTTCCGATGAACCACAAAGTCCCCTCATCGCTGAAAGGCACTAAAATCCGGGCACTAAGGAATACGACCTTAGAGTCATCCGAGGTGTCATTGGAAGTCACCGTTAAGGTGGAGGAAAGGCTTTCCTCGATCGCGCCAGGAGTAACGATAACCTCGATTTGCGATTCAGCTCCAGGTGCCACGGTGATAGGCAGAGCTGGCGCAACAATAGAGAAGGAGGCGGGATTGACACCTCCGAGCGTAAGCTCAGTGATGACTAGATTCTGTGTTAGCCCAGAATTTGTAAAAACGATGGTTTCGGTGGACGCTTCGCCTCCCAATGGAATGTCACCAAAGTTGACTGCTGTCGCTAAGGAGATGTTCGGGTCATCTTCAACGATGGGGTCAGATGAGACTTCCAGCTGAACATAGTCAAGACTGGTCCAGCGGGCGCTGCCCGTCGGAGTGCTCCTTACTTCAACGTAGTGATCAAATCCCGGACCAACCTGCTCGACGCCACCCAAGTCATCCAAGTCAATGTTCCAGCTTTGTGCTGACGGGATATCAACATCCAAATGGGGTTGCATTTCCCCGATCTGTTTCCCATCTACCCAGAAAGTGAGCTCGTAGCTTGAGACGTCTGCGGCGTTTGATTCGCTCAAATTATGAAAGTCAATCGTGAAGGTGAAGTGGTCATCAATTGTCACGGTATCGGGAAGATTAAAATGCCAACGCATATTTGGGTCGCCGCCGGTTAAAGCGCGATCATAGTAGGATTCATTTTCCGAAACGACACCGACTGGAACATAGCCACCATCGCCAGCCGCAGTCGTATAAACTCCCGCAAAATAGAAATCATCATCAACATCACGATCACCACCATTTGCGCCGCCAGTATTCGCCGGGCTGCCGGGTAGATCTTGGAGACCGTTTTCCTGAACTCCTGAGACATTGAAGTCTACGCCATTCAGCGTGGCAAGATCGTTCAATCCGCTTGTAGGATCACCATTACCGTCTTGGGTTTCATCATCTATTCCAATATTCCAGAGAACTGCAGCATTGGCCGGGATCGCCAATAGACCTATAAATGCAACGTGCTTTATATTCATACAGCAACCATTCTACTCAAAAATTCACCGGGATTCAATGAGAAAGTAAAGAGGTTGCGTTTTCTAAAATTGAGCGTTGTGGCGAAAATCTAAATTTGCTTTCTTAATCATGATGAAATTGGGTGTTTCAATCATTGCCTCCACGATCATCGTGAGCGGGTTGACCTTTTTCTTTTTAAGAGAAAGGAACCGCGAGGATCTCTCGGGTGATCAGATCTCCGGGCGAATTCCTGGGCTTGTGGCGAGTGAAGAACTTATCCTGGAACTCACGAAGGAGCTCAAAGGAATTACCCGGGATCTCAAGAACTTCAGCGAACCAACTCCAGATTCACTGAAAGAATTAGCTTCCGTGTGGACCGACGGAGTGAATTTTTTTGATAGCGCCTCTCTGAGGATTGTGAAGGGAGAGTTTCTGTCTGAGAATCAGGACGATTATGTGGCTGAAGTCGCATTTCATGCAGTGGTTCGGACTCAGAGCAAAAAATGGAAGGAGAGCTCCTCTTCTTATCGGGTCCAATGGTCCAGAAAAGAGGGGCGATATGAAATGAGCGATTGGACCTTGATCCAGGAGGTCGATAAGCCGGAAATATCTCGGAAATATTTTCGCGATCGTTTGGTCGAGGCTTTGCCTGATCTCCCGACACGTCGACTGCTCACTCAATCCGAACATCGAAGGGCCTTGAATTACCATTACAGTACTAATAAAAAAATGGCCCCCACGCAAGACTTTGAACCCATTGCGATGGGCTTTAAGCCTGCGGTCTCAGTGGTCGACGTTGATAACGACGGGTGGGACGATGTTTATATCATGGTCCGTCTGGGAAAAAATTTGTTCCTGCACAATCAAGGTGACGGGACTTTTGTGGAAAAGGCTTCTGCGCTTGAGCTTTCGTTGCCGGGCAATTCCACCTGCGGAATATTTGCGGATTTTGACAATGATGGGGATCCAGATCTCATGCTCGGAAGAAGTATTGAGCGAATGACTTATCTCGAGAATGTCGAAGGTGGGTTTCGGGTCGTCGAACAAAAAAAGACGGACCTTCCTTTTTTAGCGACTTCTCTCGCTGCGGCAGATTATGACGGAGACGGTCTCCTTGATCTTTATGTCACGACCTATCGTCGGGGGAATCTGACCGGGAGCATTCCTGGGTTTGGGGGAGAGGAAGGGACAGATTGGTGTTCAAAATACCTGACGGCTGAAGAGGCACGGGTCTTCCGCAAAAAGTATCGGGAATCTCGTCAAGAATCTCATGGGGGGTACCTGAATCAAACGGGTCCTCCTAATTGGCTTCTTAAGAATATGGGGAATGGTCAGTTCGAAAGAGTTCATTCTGACTCCTCAATCAGTAGCTGGAAAAATTCCCTACAAGCGACATGGGGGGATTTTGATGAGGATGGAGATCCCGATCTTGCGGTGGCAAACGACTGGGCGGTAGACCACCTTTTTCGCAATGATGGAAAGGAGGGGTTCGTCGATATTGCTTCTCAAACTGGCTTGGACCGGATGGGTTTTGGGATGGGAGCGTGTTGGGGGGACTACGATGGGGACGGTAGAGATGATCTTTTTGTTACCAATATGTTTAGCAAAGCAGGGCAACGGGTTTTAGGCGATTTCGCAGAGGTTGATCCCCGTTTTGTCGAGGCGGCGTCCGGTAATTTTCTCTACCGCCAGAATGGCGGGAAGTTCGAACAGCTTGCCGGATATGGAGGGTCGATGATCCCTGTTGCCAGATCTGGTTGGTCCTGGGGTGGCCAATTTGTTGATATCGATAACGACCGGGATCTCGATATTCACGTCTTGAGTGGTTATTTTACCGCCCCTCGTTCTTTCGAATCGGATATTGATTTGTGAAGTAATCTCTGGCGCACGGTCGTGCGACAAGATGAAAATATCGGAGGCAAACTCCGTGAATCCGAAGCTTGGGATCGCGACCCTCAAACAGGGAGAGTCGATGACTTACTGGACGCCCGTGTCGAAGCTGGTGATGAGATGGTTGACGGTAAACTTCGGGTCCACTCTCTGAGTGGTCACGAACGAAACAAGCTTTACTTAAATGACGGGACTGGTTCGAACTTTTCAGACCAGTCCGGCCTTTCTGGCTTGGACGATGAATCTGATGGACGGGCATTTGCCGTCTTCGATTATGACCGGGACGGGTGGAGTGACATCGTTTCGGTAAATGCGATGAACCCGCTGACACGGCTGTTTCACAATGAAATGAGTGATGAAGATCGGAGCGGTAACTTTATCGCCCTTTCTTTCAGGGGAGGTAATCGCACTGCCACCGCATCAGATTGGAGTAATCGTGATGGATACGGTACTCGCATTGAAATTAGGAAAGGAGAAGAGATGATCGAGAGAGAGCACCGCTGCGGCCAGGGCTACGGTTCTCAAAATAGCGCTGTGATGATCGTGGGATTAGGCGATTGGGAAGAGATTGATGAGCTGATCGTAAGGTGGCCGTCTGGAAGAAAATCAACGGTTACCAAGGTGAAGCATGGAGAGTGGTTGACCGTCGACGAGCGGGGTGGCGAGGAACGGAAACCCTACCGCCGGGACGTGGAATCAAAACAGAATTCTTTGCTGGGAAAAGCGACCTTCCCGCTCGGGTATCAATCAAAAGCTCGCTTGACGGTTTGGAAGGGAATGGCCACGTGGTGCCCAGCTTGCGCTCGTTACCGTCCTCATTTCGAGCAGCTCAAAGCGATGACGCAGGGGCTTGGCGTGGAATTCCGTGGCTTTCCTCTCGATGAAAAAGAAGGCCGCGAAGCACTAGTCGCTTATCAGAATAAGCACGATCTCCCGTATACTTTACAGACGGACCTCTCGAGGTTGGACCGTAAAAAAGCAGAAGTGTTTCTTCAGCGTTGGATCGGAGTCGCTGAGCTGCCGTATCCCACATCTGTCGTAACGAACCAGCGAGGAGAGATTCTTTGGGCAGGTGCGGGGGCGCCGACGGTGTCAGAGCTCCGTCGTTTTCTTGCCGCCGAGTGATGGGCATATAACCCGAATGGCACTTCCTTAAGGTATTATTCCGTGGGAAAATCTGTTAGGAAACTCGGTTGAATTGTTTGATCTTGTGGGAGCAAACTACAAACGTTCCTGACCGGATTTCCCACCGCTCTTATGGGCTCAGCCAAGCAGAGTTTACGAGTGGTTTTTCAGCAAAAACAGGACTAAGGTGGCAGACACCTTAGTGAACTGGACTTCGTCCTTCTTGCTGTCTAAATCTGCTGCGTGTCCGAATTGAGGCCGCCGCCCGCCTGCTCGCCAGCACTGAAAAAACGGTGACAGAAATCGCCCTCGTCTGCGGCTTTCATGATCGCTCACCTCAGTAAAAGCTTCAAGAAGCTGATGCAAATATCACCCGCTCACTATTGTGCAGCCAACCGACTCCAGCAGAAATCTTGATGACTCTTCAAATCATCGGAAATGTTTAATTTTTCTTTGGTTAAACAGAAGGTTCTTGACTGGGGGCGCTTCATTTAATTAGTAGGTGGTTACTCTAATCAAACTCTAATCAAACTCTAATCATGTCAAAGCATCTATTCTGTAACCTACCTGTGGCCCCATTTTTGGCGGTTGCGATGGTCTCCTCTGCCGGAGCCGTCGACCTACTTGATGAAGATTTTTCCGCCAATGACGGTGGATTTGTTCAAGAAGCAACTGGAAACACGCCGATTCCATCCATCTACAATTCCGGAAGCGGAACCTGGTCGATGGAAGGTGATGATAGCGGTCCGGCCACCAATACTATTACCAGTCCTTCAATTGCAGTTCCTACGACTCACGAGATTCAGGTGAGCTTTGATCATCGATACAGTATTGAGGGAGGCAATTGGGATGGAGGCGGTCTGCAAATTTCGATTGATGGAGGCGCATTTACGAATGTTCCGTCCTCAGCCTTCAAGCAAAATGGGTATACCAACCCGCTCCCTTTGATCGGTAATCATGTTTTGATTGGTCTTGATGGGTTTAGTATGGATTCCGCTGGATATGGAGACGGAACTTTTATCACGAGTATCGCAAAAGTAGGCGTTGTAGACGCTGGATCCAGCATTCAGGTCCGTTTTGTGGGTGCCTTCGACGAAGGAGCAAAGGGACCGGGTAATCCAAACTGGGAGATTGATTCGGTCAAAGTGGAGACTCTTACTGATGCCGACAATGACGGGATGCCGGACGCTTACGAAGATGCCAATTCTCTCGATAAGAATGTCGACGATTCGGCAGGTGATCTGGATTCAGACAATTCGACGAACCTGGAAGAATATATCCGAAGAACCGATCCCAATAACGATGACACCGACGATGATGGCATTTTGGACGGGAATGAAGATGGAGGGGGCACCTTTGTCAGTGCGACCGAAACAGGAACCGACCCTCTTGTGGCCGACACCGATGAAGATGGACTCGAAGATGGACTCGAAGATGGTGGCGGAACTTTCGTGAGCGCCACCCAGACAGGCACCGATCCAAACAAAGCCGACACTGACGGGGACAAGCAAAAAGATGGATTTGAAGTCAATAATTCGACCGACCCCAATGACCCGAATAGCAAGTCCGCGGTGGCGACGGTTACCCTCATCGATGGCCTCCTCGGAGGCGATCTCACGGACCCTGAAGATGATGGAATCGATGGCGAAACGATTTTCGCAGACGGAGATAATCCTCAAACTGCCGGTGAGAACTTCAACTGGATCTCAATTACCGCAAACGCCGAGGAATACTTCGGCAACTTCGGCGGCAGCGAAGGATCCTTCGATGTCTTCGACAACCAAATTGGCGGAGGGCAAAATAAATTGTGCTGCGGCGGTGAACCTGTCGAGATCACGGTGCAATTTGAGGTAGCAGTCTCGCTCACTCACATCACCTTGACATCGAGCAATGACACTCCGGGTCGCGATCCACTCGATTTCGAAATCCAAGGATCAAATGACGGGATAGTCTTCGAGACGATCTATGCCAGAGCAGACGACGAGTCGATCTGGGGTGGTACCCGTGATTTGACCGCCCAAATCGATCTTCCGTCTCCTTCGGACGCTTACGAGTATATCCGCTACGCCGTGACCCGGACCGGGATTGGTGTCCACGCGATCTCCGAAATCGAATACTTCGGTGAAACGGGGCCCGTCGCCCCTCTGCAAATTTCTTCGATTGACGTCAATTCTGCGACCAACGAAGTCACCTTGACCTGGAATTCCCGTGATAACAGGACCTATTCGGTTTTCACCTCGAGTGACATGACCGGGTTCTCAGAGGACGTCGATGACAGTATTCCCTCGGGAGGAGATCTCACCAGTTTCACCTTTGCTCTTTCTAATCCGATTGACGTTCGCCGCTTCTTCCGAGTGGTGGAGAACGAATAAAGGAACAGGGTTGGATTTTAACTGATGCCACAATCTCTGAAAGGAGATTGTGGTTTTTGCGCCCCCGACGGCACGCTTCCAAAGGAAATTGCTTCTTGGGTTGATCGCTTGAGGGCGTCGTTGAAGGGATCGGAGAGGGGAGTTTTCTCGAGTTTTTCACCCGACTTCGACCAACGACCGGGGAGACGGCCCTCCGAATTCGGGGCGTCGCTCAGGTCAAGGTTGAAGGGTATCCTGAACCGTTTCTCGCTGCGATCCGCGAGTCGAATTCCTAGTTCGCCAATGGCAGCGGTTTCTCGCGGGTAAACATGACCCGCGCGGCTAGAATTCCGGCAACGAGCCCGAAGAGGTGTCCCTGCCACGAAATACCGGGCTGACCGGGGAAAACGCCACTCAACATGCCGCCGTAGAGCAGGAGGGTAACGACTGAAACGACGATCCAAAAGCTCGACTTTTCGACGATTCCGCGAGCGAGAAGAAACCCGAGGTAGCCGAAGATGAGACCACTGGCACCGAGATGGTTCGTCGCGCCTGGACCGAGGGTCCAGAGAGCCATGCCCCCCACCGCAATGATGAAGAGCGTTGCCATGAGAAAGACTCTCCGTCCTCCGATGAGAACGATGCCGCCGAGTATTAAAAAAGGAATGGTGTTGGAGATGAGGTGACCGAATCCCAGGTGGAGAAAGGGAGAGGTCACCACTCCAGGCAATCCGGCGAACGAGCGCGGCTGAATCCCGAAACGATCAAGAAATCCAAGAAGAATAGTGTCAAGAATCTCAAGCCCCCAGGCAAGCGCGACCACCCCAAAAAGGAGCGCGAGATTGTCTTTCAAAGCTTTAACAAGCTGACCCCGACGATGATCGGTTGGCAGGGCTGGAGGACTTTCCATTGGTTTGGAAGGTAGGCGAAAACAGCAATCTTCCGACTACAAAGTCTCCGCTTTTTTGCAACCGTTTGCGGCGCGTAAGAATGTCGTGGCCGATGGCGAAGTGAGCGAGGTAAGCTTCGAGGTGCCGATTGAGCGGAGCAGTTGGGTGGTGATGCGGGTGCTCGGGAGTTCGCATATCAATTCGGTGTGGGTCGTGGTGGATGGCAAAGAGGTCCGGACCTCGAAGCGCAGCGCACAATGGTGTCTTGATTCGGTCGACCAATGTTGGAGCCAAAAGGAGCGATTTATTGCCAGAGCCGAATTGGCTGATACCCGGGCCGCATTCGCCCACGCAAGAAAGGAATATCGCAAGCGGCTTGCGGAATCTCCGGTGGAGGCAAAATGAAGCGCAGCTGCGCGTTGGTCGGGCTGTTTGATCACGCTTGCGATCTACGAGAGGGATGGAAAGGATGCTGATTGTTGGTGGACCAAGGCCAAGCAGCAGCTAACAGCAGATCTTAATCCTTTGAGGGTGCGTGTGGGCTGATTTTTCAATTTTTAAATTCGTTGTTTTTGTGCGATTATAAGACCTATGCCTCCTAAATACTTCCTCCATCTCTTGATGGCATTTATCCTCGGCTTCTCCTTTCTTTCTGCAAATGCCACGCCTCTTATTACGGAGTTTATGGCGGACAACACAGAAACCCTCGCGGATGAAGATGGCGATTTTCCGGACTGGATAGAGATTCACAATCCTGATGCCGCTGCTGTCGATTTGGATGGCTGGACGCTGACAGACAATGCGACCAACCTGACAAAGTGGACCTTTCCGCCAGCGACAATCGCTCCTGGTGGATTCCTCGTTGTTTTTGCTTCTGGAAAAAACCGACAAGTTCCTGAAAACGAATTACACACGAGTTTTTCGCTTTCGGCCGGTGGTGAATACTTGGCGTTGGTGGAGCCTGGCGGAACGACAATCGCCAACGAATTCTCACCAGAATATTCTGCGCAAGATCCTGACCGTTCCTTTGGACTGGCATTCAGCGGCGTTCCTCTGATTTCAGAAGGCGTCTCATCGACTTATCTGATTCCTTCGAACGGAACTTTAGGGACATCATGGACCCAGGCGGGTTTCACGCCCACGGACTGGAGCACCGGAAACACCGGGCTGGGGTTCGGCCTGGAAGTGCCGGGCTTCACGGTTCGCGATGTCCACAGCAGCGGCACGATCAATAGCATCGCGACCTCGGAATCGCTCTTGGCCGGAAGCGGCATCGTTTCTGATACGACGGTCATCACGCAGATTATTAACTTTCTCGACACGGGTGGTGATGGGCAATTTTCCACTGGTAATCAGGTTTTCCCCGGAGGCGGTGGAGACAACTACGCGATCCTGGCAACGGGAACGATCATTATCCCAACGGCTGGAACGTGGACATTCGGCATGAACTCGGACGACGGCGGACGCATTCGGGTCGCCGGGGTGAATGTCATGGTGGATGATACGAATCACGGAGCGCGAACGAGTGTTGGGACGATTTCTTTGTCGGCAGGCGCCCACGCGATCGAGGCACTCTACTGGGAGGCCGGTGGTGGTGCTGAAATGGAAGTGTTCGCGGCTCCTGGCAACTTCGGCTCGTTCGATTCCAGCATGCGATTGATCGGAGATACGGCAGCCGGTGGTCTTCAAGTTCTGACAACTCCGGATGGCTCGGCTGGAGGAGGAGTGATCGACACTGATATTAGCTCGTCGATGCTGGGAGTTCGATCCAGCGCCTACCTTCGCATTCCTTTTACCGTCAATGACATCAATGCGCTGGAATCACTTTCATTGAGCATGCGTTATAATGACGGCTTTGTCGCCTATTTGAATGGAACACGCGTGGCATCCGCAAATGCCATCACGGGCACACCTGCGTGGGACGCATCGGCGACGGCAGCCCGGGCCTCGACCTCCGACGCTCTGATTCCACAATCGTTTAATCTGACCTCAAATACCGGACTTTTGATCAATGGATCCAGTAACGTTCTGGCGATCCACGGGCTGAATGTTTCTGCGGCGGACGACTCCTTCCTCGTTCTCCCGGAACTCACCGGTGGGGGACTGCAGGCGGGCGATCCGTTCTATTTTGATGATCCCACACCGGAGGGAATCAACAGCGCTCCATCGAGTCAGGGAAAAGTCGAGGATACGATTTTTACGCCGGCTCGCGGGTTTTACACAACGCCTCAGTCAGTCGCGATCACCACGACAACCGTCGGCGCGGAAATTCGCTACACCACCGATGGCTCGAAGCCGACAGAAACAAACGGCATGGTTTATTCTGCGCCGATCAGTGTGACGACGACGACCGTCCTGCGCGCCGCTGCTTTTAAGTTCGGCTTTGATCAGACCGATATCGACTCACACACCTATCTCTACGTCGACGATGTCATCCAACAGTCTGCCACAGCGCCTCCCGGATGGCCAACTGGGCCGGTGAACAATCAGGTATACAATCGCTATAATATGGCCTTCGGCGTGGTCAATCATAGCAATCCGGATCTCGGCGGCGTTGCGAGTACCACGGAAGCGTTGCAATCGATCCCGACGATTTCGATTTCGTTGAATCAGGACGGACTGACAGGAAGCAGCGGAATTTATTCGAATCCGGGAAGCCGCGGTCTTGCCTGGGAAAGGGAAGCATCTATCGAGTTGATTCATCCTCCGGGATGGGTCGATCCGGACGGAAACGCAACCGGTTTCCAGTCGCCGTGCGGATTGCGTATTCGCGGTGGTTTTTCACGGAGCACCAGCAATCCGAAACACTCGTTCCGAATTTTCTTCCGGGGAGACTATGGCAACGGTCGTCTCAATTATAAACTGTTCGGTGATGAGGGAGCGGACAACTTTGACAAATTCGACCTGCGCGGCCCGCAAAACTATTCATGGGCGTGGGGCGGACAGGGGCAGAACTCATTTGCGCGCGACACCTGGTCTCGTGATCTGCAGGGCGAGATGGGCCACCAGTATACTCGCGGGCGCTGGTATCATCTCTATTTAAACGGCGTCTACTGGGGCATGACCCAGACGGATGAAAGAGCGGAGGCGAATTACGCTGAGACCTATTTTGGCGGAACAGAACAGGACTACGATGTCGTCAAATCCTTCGGTGATGTCACCGACGGAAATAGTCAGGCATACGAGCGATTATTCGATAAATGGCTCGCTGGATTTACCACCACAAGTTCCTACTTTGAAGCTCAGGGAAAGAACAGCGACGGAACAATCAATCCTTCTTTCGAGCGCCTTCTTGATGCGGAGAATCTCATCGATTACATGATCATGACCTACTACACGGGTGATCGTGATGGCCCGGGTTCTCGTTACACTGGCACAAGGCCAAACAACTACTTCGGCATCTATGACCGCGTGAATCCAGATGGATTTAAGTTCTTCGAGCACGATTCCGAGCACTCCTTGGGAACGGGCGACAACAATATGGTCACGCCTTACAAAGGCACTACCACCAATTTCTCTGACTTCAATCCGCACGTTCTTCACCAGACACTCGCGGATGAAAATCTCGAATACATGCTGGAATTCTCAGATCGTATCGCGGAGCTTTGTTACAATGATGGTTTGATGACCGACCCCAATGGTTTGGCTCGTCTACAGCGGCGCGTTGACCAAATCGATCGCGCAGTGATCGCGCACTCCGCACGTTGGGGAGACTCCGGCACACGCAACCGAAACAACTGGCTGAGCGCGATCCAAAACATCGAGAATTTCATCACCGGACGCGTTCCAACAATGATCAGCCAGCTTCGCGCAGCCGACTGGTATCCTTCGATGAATCCGCCAGCATACAGTCAACACGGCGGTTACATTTCCAGCAGCCAGCAAATCTTGATTAGTGGTGGGCCGGGAGCGATTTACTATCGCGTTAATGGCGACGACCCTCGTCAGCAGGGCGGAGCAATCACGTCCGGCTCGCAAATGTTCCAAGGAAATTCCAGCTTGCAGTCGCTGGTTACGGCGGGATCAACCTGGAAGTATCTCGACAATGGCAGCAATCAGGGAACCGCTTGGCGTCAGCCTTCTTTCAACGACAACGGATGGTCTACCGGCACAGCAGTTCTCGGCTATGGCAACGGACAAAACCCCGAGCTCAGCTTTGGCCCGGACAGTGGGGACAAGTATGCCACCACCTACTTCCGGAAAGACTTCACCGTCACGGGTGCTTCCGGATTCACCGGTCTGAATCTTGAAGTGCTGCGCGATGACGGAGCGGTCATCTATTTGAATGGAAGTGAGATTGCCCGGACAGCGATGCCTGCCGGCACCATTACTTACCAAACCTATGCGAACCAAACCGCTGGTGGAGCTGATGAAACAACCTTCTTTACCTTTTCGATTCCCACCACAGCTCTGGTCGAAGGGAACAACACGCTGGCTGTCGAAATTCATCAGGCAAATGCAGGCTCCAGCGACATCAGCTTCGATCTGAGATTGACGGGTGAGATGGTATCGACACCAAATCCACTTTTACTCACTCAACCGGGAATCAATACCATCGAAGCCCGGGTTTTGGACAATGGCGAGTGGAGTGCCCTGACCAAGGCAACCTTCATCGTTGATACCGCGCCCGCTTCTGCTTCAAATCTCGTCGTTTCGGAAATCCACTACCGTCCGGCATCGCCAAGCGCTGCTGAGATCAACGCGGGTTTCCTTCAGCGCAGCGAGTTCGAATACGTCGAGCTGACAAATATCGGTGCGAGCCACATCGACCTCGCCAATGTGCAGTTTTCGCTCGGGGTGGTGTTTACCTTTACCGAAGATAATCCGTTCCGTGTTGTTGCTCCAGGTGAGCGTGTTCTTTTAGTCAATAACCAGGCCGCTTTTGAATTCCGCTACGGTATGGGACTCTCGGTAGCGGGGGTTTTTGGTGGCAGCTTTAGCAACGACGGCGAGCAAGTTATTCTACTCGATGCCAATTCGGCAACCGTGCATGACTTCTTCTATAACGACACGCCACCATGGCCTGACAGCCCGGACGGCGATGGCTACAGCCTCGTGTTGATCAAGCCAGCCAGTAATCCTGATCCGGCAAATGCATTGAGCTGGCGCAATAGCTCGCAGGTCGGCGGTAATCCGGGATCGACCGATGCCATAAGTTACGTCGCCTGGAAAGCAGCCAACGGCGTGCCATCTGATGACTCCGACGACGACATGGACGGCATCAAAGCGATTCTCGAATACGTTCTCGGCGGCGATCCGAATGCGCCGTCAGGCGGCATTTTACCAGTCGGTGAAGTAATGCCAGTTGAAGTTGCAACGGTCCTTGATGATTATTTGGTCATCGATATTCGCCGCCGCGCCGGAGCTGATGACGTGTCTGTCGTCGCTGAGATCAGCGATGATTTAGGCAATTGGTTAGAGACTCCAATCTTTATGCAATCCTTCGCCAATGGCGACGGCTCAGAGACCCTTCGCTTCCGCAGTGCAACGCCATTTAGCACCCAGCCAAGACAGTTTATCCGAGCAAAAGCCGCGCTGGAGTAACCTTGCCATGCAAACCAGCAGAGCATGAAGATCATTTCAGCCGAACAAGTTCACGCCTCACTGAGCTACCCGAAATTTATCGATTCACTGAATGATGCCTTCGCGGGTAATTACACCATGCCACCGCGCCAGGTGCTTCAGCTTGATGAAAAGCCAGGCAACCATGACGCATTTGCGATGCTGCCTTCTTGGAACGATGAAGTGATCGCACTCAAGGCATTCACCTACTTTCCCGGCAACTCACCACCCCACAGCAGCCTCTATTCACAAATCATGATCTTCGATCGCAAGGTTGGCACTCCTCTTGCGCTGATCGATGGAATTAGCATCACCGGTTGGCGAACAGCCGGCGTATCTGCCCTCGCCTCGCGCCACCTTTCTAGAACCAATTCTAAATCAATGCTGCTGATCGGCACCGGGAAACTTGTCCCATATTTGATTCGTGCACACGCCAGCGTCAGGGCGCTGAAAACGATTCGAATTTGGGGGCGTTCGCCAGAAAAGGCTGAGGCCATTGTTAAAAAGATGTCCTTCGAATTTCCGAACATTGCTTTTGAAGTCATCTCCGAACTGGCGAGCGCTTGCTCAAAATCGGACATCATCGTTTGTGCCACCGGCAGCGCCGACATCATCGTCCATGGCGACTGGATTCAGCCCGGCACCCACACCGATTTTCTTGGCAACCACCATGCAGATAAACGCGAGTGCGATAGCGCGCTCGTCAATCGCTCCCGTGTCTATGTCGATAACAAGGCGAACTGCTTTAAAGAGGCTGGAGAAATCCTCGTTCCGGTCAGCGAAGGCACCTTTTCCACCGATCAAGTCATTGGTGAGCTCTCCGACCTCTGCCGCGAGTCAGTTCCCGCACGGATCAATGAAGAAGAGATCACTCTCTTCAAATCTGTGGGGTGCGCTTTGGGAGATCTGTGTGGTGCTCTCACCACATGGCGCGCCAGCCAATAAGACCTCGCTGGCGCTCTATGCTCCTTGCCCTTTTCTTTTATGGATCACGAGTGAACTGGTAAGATTACGGCACCGCCTGGCCGTCGATTCTAGTTGGGACGTCGGTTGACTTCGGGCAGGGGAACGATCACTCTTTTATCCATGGCCGACCTTTCCCATTTCGATGACGCCAACCCCGCTATCGTCATCCCTGATCTCAAACTGGTGGGAAAGACCGGTGGCAACTCCGATTTTTAGGCATGAAAGCTCTCATCCTCACCGGCGGAAAATCTACCCGTATGGGAACCGATAAAGCCTCTCTCAAGATTGGTGGCGTCACCCAGCTCGATCGTATTCTTTCCCTGATCCGCCCTCTTACCCAGAAAATCTACCTCTCGATCGCTCATCCCTCCCTGAATCAATCAGGCTGCGATATTCAGCGTTCTCCTCACGATCTTCGCCCTCTCGCCGATCTCGAACCATCGCCCGGTCCCCTCGGCGGACTGCAAGCCGCTTTCAATGATGACCCTCGTTCACCCTGGCTCATCATCGCCTGTGACCTCCCGCGGCTTGGACTAAGCGATTTGAAAGAGCTAATGGATCACCATGATTCCCAAAAAGACGTCACCTGTTTTCTTAATCCGCTCGACAATCAGCCCGAGCCCCTCTGCGCAATCTATTCGCCAAGTGCGTCAGCGAAACTGGATAAAGTCATCGCCGTCAACCAACGCTGTGCCCGCCGTTTCCTGACCTCTCTCGACCGCATCGAGCTCACTCCCTCTGATCCTCAGGCCTTTCTCAATATGAACCGTCCGGAACAACTCGCTGAACTGGAACATCTCGACCAATACGGAGCTGTCGAAAAAACGATTACGGTGGAGTACTTTGCCAAGCTCAGCGAGGAAGCGGGAACCGAATCCGAGGATCTGCGTACTTCCGCGGCCACCCTTGCTGGTCTTTGGGACGAGGTTCGCTTAAAGCACCACTTCACCCTCGATCTCCCTCACGTCAAGCCCGCCCTCAACAATGAGTTCGCCTCGTGGGACACCCCGCTCGCCAACGAACAAACTATCGCCTTCATGCCCCCCTTCGCTGGTGGTTAACATGGCGGAGACCTAAAGTTTCTCCACTCATTCGCAAATTTCATGTTCTCGATCCAAGACACCGCCCTCGACCTCTCTGCCCTCCGCTCCGACATGGCCGACCCCGCCTGCGGAGCCCTCGTGGTCTTCGAGGGCCTCGTTCGCAATCACCACGAAGGTCGCCACGTCACCGAACTCCGCTACACCCATCACCTGATCCTCGCACAGAAAGAGGGTGAGCGCATTCTTGCCGAGACCATGGAAAGATTTCCAATCACCAAAGCGGTCGCCGTCCATCGCATCGGGACCTTGGACATCGGCGATTGCGCGGTCGCGACCCTTACCACCTCGCCCCATCGCGAAGCAGCCTTCGATGCTAATCGATTTCTCATCGATTCCATCAAAGCCCGTGTCCCCATCTGGAAGCAAGAAAGCTATACTACTGGCGAAGTTGAATGGACCTCACCCTGTCCAAACTGCGGGCCGGTCGCCCATTGATTTCCCCGCCCTTTCAAAGATTACCGCTTCAGATAGATCATCTCTGTCAAACTCTAGAGCAGAGATCAACTCTCACGCGAGTGTAGTAGAGATTCTGGGTTGAGGGTGCCGTAAAACGGGCAATCTAGGGCTTGAGACTGACGCTGATGCGGTGGAATTCGGTGGCGTTTTGGCTGCGGATGGTTTTGCGGAAGCCATCGACGGAGAAGGTCGGGATGACGGTCCAGTTGATGAGGTTTAGCGATGTTTCGAGTGAGACGTCGAGATCGTCCCGGTGAAGAGAGTCGGGGTAGTTGAGGATGGCGGTGTTTCCATTGTGAGACACGGAGAGGGGCTGGATGAAGCCTGGGATGGTGGGGTCTGAATCGAGGGCGTATTCGAGGAGGTTGCCTAGTTGGTCACCATCGTCGTCTCCGTAGGGGTCTGTGATGTTAAATCTGGTCGCCCAGCTGTTGTAATTGCCGCCGGAGAGAAATGAACCTGGGCTGGCGGCGGTGGCGGCCCAATTGATGAAGTCGTTTCCGTAATCGCTCTCGATGATCTTGGAGAGAGCGAGGCCGGTGTCATCCGCTCCGATGTCCCAGGGGAGATCGTCGTCGTAGTTGACCCGGTCGACGCGGACGTAGCTGAGTGCGCCGGAGGAATCGAGGGGCCCAGGGCGGTCGAGTTGGAGAGTTTCACCGCCGTTCGAGAGTTTCCCGGAGGTCCATTGCATGACTAGGGTGCCGGGTTGAGGGATAAATTCCGAGTTAAAGGCAGCGACGTTCTGTGTGAGAATGAGTCTCTCTCCCGGGGCAAGCGTGACTGGGGAGGAGGCAGGAAACTCAAAGACGATTCCATCGGCGATTCGCCATCCGGCATTGCGGGCGGTGTCGTAGAGGTGAGTCGGAGCACTGCTAATGTTGAGGAGTTCGAAGTATTCCGCGGCGGAGTTTCCGGCAGGGGCATACATGATTTCAGAGATGACAATCGGGCCGCTTTTTGGAGAGGAATTTTGGGCGGACTGAGTGGGATTTTGTTGCGCAACGAAGTTGTAACTGTCACTACTCTTTTTATAATAGTAGCCGATTGTTTGGCCTTCAAGAGAGGGGCCAAAGTTTTCTTTGAAGCGGTACTGCGTGAGTTGGTCGTTGGCGGCTGAGGTGAGATGGACGGTTTCTCCAGTGTCGCTGAGGGCGAAGCCTTCGAGACGATTGGGATCGGGGCTGGTGGTGCCAAAGTTGGAATCCTCGTAGAAGGTCAGGAAACTGTTGGCGGCAATGACGGTGCCGCCGGGGAGTCGGTATTTTTTTAACTCTGATCCGTCATCGCTGAGGAACCAGCCGCTGATGTCGATGTCCTCATTAGTACGGTTGTAGAGTTCGATCCAATCGGTGAGGTCTCCGGAATTGGCGAGGACTTCGTTGATGACCACAGAGCCAGTGGTGATGAAGGGGTAGTCGTCGGGCGAATAGGTGTAGTGTGCTCCTATGTCGGCGCGGGAGCCGTCAGGGTCGGCTACGTGAGCGGGGTCACCGGAATTGATGGCCGGAGAGATTGCTTGAAGTTCGAAGTTAAGGGCCTGGGCGTCGACGAAGAGCGGGTCGCTGAAGAGGTTGTTAGGGCCGTCTAGCGGGAGGGTGTTGCTGAGGCTGTAGGAGACGGTGAGAGTGGAGAGCGAGTCCACGGTGGCAGGTTGATCGCAGTCGGTGAAGATGCAGTTGATAACGGTAGCAATGCCTCCGCCGGAACCGAAATTTTTCTCGAAGACGGCGACGGCCTCGGCGCAATCGACGAAGGTGTTCTGGTCGATGAGGATGGTGGATCCGGTGTCCTTGACGCCCACGCCCTGAGCGCAGCCAACGATGAGGTTGTTGCGAAGGATGACGGTCGAGCCCTGGCCCACCGAGATGCCTTTGTCGGAGTTGTAAAAGATGGTGTTTCCTTCGATGAGGCAATTGACGCACTGCTCGCCAGTGTCGATGCCGTCGCTGTTGAAGCCCTGGAAATTGTAGATGCGGCAGTCTTTGATAATACCGTCGATCACACCATCGTAGTCGATGGCATCGGTGTCAGGGGAGGTGTTTCCGGTGAAGGTACAGCGGAGGGTTTCGGCGCTTCCTTGTTTGACGTTGAGACCGTCACCGGTGAGGGGGATGGCGATGATTGAATCGCTGAGAAGGAGTGATCCTCCCCGGAAAAAGAGGGGGCCACGGGAGGCTCCGATGTCGAGGAAGTCGATCACGACATCTGCATCGAGTCCGGAAATAGCGGAGGGGTAGATGTTGGCATCGACGCCACGGGAGGCGTCGCGAAGGACGAGGTGGGTGATGATGGATTGGGTGGTGGGTTGCTCGAATGAGGCGCCTCCCCAAGTGCTTCCGTGGCGGCCCTGGAAGGTGATTTTTGAGGCGGCGGTTCCTCTGACGAGAAGGGTGCCGATGACTCTGAGATTCACTCCTTGCTGGAACTCGAGGACGACGCCGGGTTCGAGGGTGAGGGTGACGCCTGCCGGAACGATGAGATCGCTGGTGACGACGTAAGGTGAATTGGCGGCGGAGAAGGTGGTGTTTGAGCTAAGGGTTCCGGAGGTCCCGGTGGAGGAATCGGCAATAAAATGCGCAGTGATTGTTTGATCGGTGGGAAGGACGAAAGTAGTTTTAGAATCGCCGGTGATTCCGGTCCAGTGGTCGAAGCGATAGCCGGGGGCGGGGAGAGCTTCGATGGTCGCTTCGATGTTTGGGAAGAGAGCCAGGGTTTGTGCTGCGACGGGAATACCGGCGACGCGGAACGAACCTTCTCCAGTTTTGTTGAGGTCCGAGGAGAGGGCGTCATCGAGGTTTAACTCGTTGGCAACTTCAGCAAGGAAACCATTCGCGCGATCGCTGGCGAAATTCTTCATGCGGTCAAGGGAGTTTTGATATTCATCAATCCGGGGACGGCCCCAGCGGTCGAGTTGACGTTGGATTTCGGGGGCGGTGGCTCCGCCGAGGGTCTCGATCAGTCCGTGGACGCGGTTTTGCGAAAGAGTGGAAGCCATCAGAGCGGCACTGCGTTGGGCTAGTCTTGCCCGAAAAAGAGGACTGTTGGCGAGATGCTGGGTCGTGGTTTCTCTGTCGATCAGATCGGCGAACCGAGCAGAGTTCGAGGTATTGCCAAATGTCCGGTCCATGTCCGGGATGAACCAGCGCCACTTGGAGCCCGGGCGGTGGTCGCGCCACCATTCGCGGTTGCCGCCCCAACTGGAATTTCTCCCGTAACTTTCCGCGATCACGAAGTCAATGAGGCTGTCGATCTCAATGCGGGATTCGATAATAGCCCATATTTGTGGGTCGTTCACATCGTTTGAAGAAATGAATGAGTAGAGGGCGTCCCAATCATCGCGGGTGCCGTTGTCGGCGCCACTTTGGCCGGCGATGATTCGATCATACGCGCCATCGTTGGTGCCGTATTCTTGGAAGAACCAATTATCATCCCAGCGGTCACGGATGTTGTAGTGTCCCCAGTATTCGCCATTGACGAAGAGGACGGCGGAGCGAATGCGGTTGGCTTCGACCTCCATTGTTTCCTTGGTGAGAGGTTCAAAAATTCCATCAGTGAGTCGAGCTTGCGACCAATCGTCGCCTCCCTCGCGAATGGTGAGGGCGGTGAATTGCTGGATGCCGGAACCGGGGAAGAGGTCGTAGGTGATTGCATCATCGCCATACTTTCCGCGAGTGGCGAAGTTGAACGCTTTCTGGGCGTGGGAGGCCCAGTTGTTTTCACCGCCGAGGCGAAATCCTCCGTTTACGGCGAAGCCCTCGCTGCCATCGACAGGGAAGAACTCGAGGTGGCCAGGAGCGTCGACTCCCTTGTGGACGTTTCCTCCAGCTGCATTTCTGGCTCCGTAGATACCAATCTGGGTTCCAAAGAGAGTTTCTGGCGGCGCGGAGAGGGAGAGGACGGGAAGGCCGCTGGTAAAAGATTCTCCGATCAGGTAGGTGCTGGTGACAATTTCACCAGCAACTTTTCCTGGTTCAAAGACGCGTGCACGGACCACAGTACTTTCGGTCAGCTCGAATGGTGCGGAGTAGAGTGAAGATTCAACGTTGGGATTTGAGCCATCGAGCGTGAAATAAATGTCACCGGCGGCGGAGATTGACACGCTGACGGAGTCCGGGAAGAGGCCGGCGGCGGGTGAAATTTCAGCGGAGGCGCTTTCCTCCCGGAGGGAGGTGACGGCAGGGCCGGAATTAGGAGCTTCCGGGGTGGGTGAAGCATAGTTGACCCATTGATCCGGTTTTGCCGGATTTCGGCCGATCGAGACGTCACTGACTTGGGTTGCGAAAGGGATTTCATCGATTAACTCGAGGGCTTGAAAGGTGTAAGTTTCAACAGAAAGGTCGAAGAGCATGGCCGGGGAGCGGGCACTTGATTGGTGGACCTCCACCGCGATGGAGTTGTCTCCAGCGACCAGGTTGGTATTGTCGGCGATTAGAAATATCCTTCGAGTAGCCCGGCCTAAACCGGAGGTCTCATCGGTGGCGAGTGTGGTCGAATCGATGGCATTCGAGGGGAGATTTTCCCGTGCGACTTCCACGCCGTTAATGTAGATCACGGCTCCGTCGTCGGAATCAAGAGTAAGGCGGAGACCGGCGACGCCCGCCGGGTCAGCGATGTCGAAATTTGAACGAAAATAGCTCGTGATTATCTTGTTTGAAGAGTCGCCTCCGAAGTCGATGAGGGTGAGCGTTGGGTCAGTATTAAAAGCTCCATTGAAGTAGCCCATGGGGCTGTTTCCAGTGGACCAGGCAGAATCATCAAAGTCGTAGTCAGCCCAAGTGGGATCAGGTTCGCTGTTGTCGTCGAGGTATGACCAGTTCTTGCCCTGGGTTTCGGTTCCGTAATCCCTCTGTCTGAATCCGGAAAACCCTGTGATGGTTGAGGTGAACTCAAAAAAGAGATCCTCGCTTTGGGCGGAGGCTTGGTGGAGCTCAACAGCGAAGATGTTTTCACCGCGAATGACGAGGTCATTCGGGAGTTCGATGGTCTTCTCGGCGATTGCACCGTAGGATCCGACCTCGTTTTGTGCATTGCTTCCGTGGGAAATACTGTTTCCAAGATTGAGACGGTCCAGTTCCTGGCCGTTGAGGTAAATGATCGCTCCGTCGTTGTAGCGGAAGGTGATACTGTGATCGCCAAAACTGAAGAGGTTTCCCGGGATAGTGAATTTTTTTCGGAAATAGGTCGTGATGGGTTTACTTGCGGGATCGTCGCCGAAGTCGATTTGCGTGACGAGGTCCGGTAGAGCTGGCGCGAGGTATCCGAAGCGTGCGGTATCAGAAGACCAAGAGCTGTCATTGAATCCCGGGGTCTTCCATGTCTCTGCCGGCGGGGTTGCGGCATCGTAGTATCTCCAGGTCGAGGCGAGTGGGAGTGGAAACTGATAGTCGCGAACCGTCCGGTGGAGAAAGAGGGTTTCTCCTGAGGACGAGAGTTTGAAATTGGTGTGATGTCTGATGGTGGTGTAACTGGAACGCGGCCAATATTCGCGCTGATACGATTCGCCTTTGCCGACGTCAAAACCGTCGGCGAAGACGGCGAGATATTCATCCGCTGCGATGGTGGAACCGTAGGGGAACTGCCATTTGGTGGGAGTGTCGGGGTCATCGCTGAGATAGTAGTCGGTGAGCGATTGGGTCTCCGGAGACGTGTTGTGGAGTTCGATCCAATCGGGGTAATCGTCGAAGTCGGCGACGTCCGGGAACGACCGCACGTTTGAAGCCATTAATTCGTTGATGCGGACCTGGCCGTGGGACGAAAGTGAAGATAGGAGGAAGGCGAAAACAGGAATGACTCGCATCGACAAAGTTGACACGATCGATGTAAATCCGTCAAATCCCCAGAGTATTAAGTTTTATCACTAAAAAGCAATAGAAGGTCCTTGGAGTGACGGTGGACTGTTGGATGGAATGGTGTTGGAGGTCTCCGCATACCGACAGTGGTAAGTTGGTTAAGGTGGTCCAGATTCTCCGGTATCGCTGGCCCTTTCTTTTGGTGGTCGCGAGTAGTGGTGTCCTTCTTTTTGAGATGGGCGCGGCTCTGGGGATCCTTGCTTCCATTGTGTATTCCCTCCGCTTGTGGCGCCAACGTGATTTGGCTTCCCGCTGGATCTTTTTTTAAATCTTATGGTAGCGAGATCGTATTTGAATCCAAGGGGACTTAACTTCTCCTCCAGCTTCAGCCTCTTATTAATGAATCACCGTTCTCTTCTTCTCTTCGCTAGTTTGACTCCCCTTGTTTCTCTCTATGCTGTTGTCCAAAGTGGACGGAGTGATGGTTCCCATTTCCAGCTCGAGAGGATCCCGGCTCCGGCGACGAATGATGCGGCGGGTCAGGCGACTTTTCGAGTGGTAGGAGGAACCGCGGACCGGTCGGCTGGTTCTCTTACGGTTTTGAATGATGGTTTCATTCCGCGCGGAGAGGATGATCCTTCCCGTAATTTCTTTTTTGCGCAGGGGAGCAATGGTGGATTGGTTTTGGTAGATTTGGGAAAGTCCATCGAGGTCGCTTCGGTTGCCAGTTATTCGTGGCACTATAGCACCCGAGCGGCGCAGCGGTTCGCTCTTTATGGGACGAATGTCGAGAAGCCCGAGCTGCCAAAATGGCTGGAGGCCCCCAAAGGCGACTGGAAGTTGATCGAGAAAGTCGACACCTCGAAAGTTCCCGCCGGGCAGCACGGGGTTCTCATCAGGGGAGCTGATGAAAAATCGCTGGGGCAATTCCGCCACCTCTTGTTTGAAGTGAAGCCGAATCGATCAAAGGGCAATTTTAACGAGACCTTCTTCAGTGAGATTGATGTGATCGATGCCAATGGTCCGGAAGTGACTCGGATCGAGAAGCCCGAGCCCATCGTAAAGAAGTTCCCCTCGAAGTCCGGGGAATTCACCTACACCCTTGATGCGACCGAAGCCTCCGATCTCGCCGAGTGGGCGGAGGAGCACCTCCTTCCGGTGATGGACGAGTGGTATCCCAAAATCATCGCGATGCTTCCGGTTCCCGGAGTGGCACCCTCGACTGAGATTACTTTCACGCTGAGACCGGCCAAGAACCTTCCTAAAAACCTAAGCGGAGTTCCGGCCTATGCCAGTGGAGCTGCGGTGGTGTTTAATGCGGACTTCATGCGACGCGAACTCGGCGGCGAAGCCGTCGGTGCGGGCATTCATGAGATTGTTCACGTCGTGCAATTCGCGGGTCGTGATGAGAATGGGCGCATCACCCGGGGGAAGCGTCTTCCCACCTGGGTTACCGAGGGCGCGGCGGATTACATCCGGTGGTTCCTCTTTGAACCCGAGAAACAAGGCGCACGTATTACCAGAAGAAACTTTGGGAGAGCCTCGCACGATAGCAGCTACCGGATCACAGCTCACTTCTTCGATTGGGTGGTCAAGAATCACGACGAAGACCTGATGCGCCACATCAATCTTTCTATTCACGAAGGATATCAGGAAGCGCTTTGGAAAGAGTGGACCGGGAAGACCCTCAAGGAACTCGGTGTGGAGTGGAAGGAAGCGAATCGGAAGGCTTTGGGGCTGTGATGAATTGCCTACAAATCGTCTGACGCTTTGATTGCGATCTCACAGCTCGCCACCAGTCGCTGAAAGAGCACGCAATCGCCATCCGCTTGCTTGAGCTTGAATCCGATGGTCGCGATCTCAACGGAGAACAGGGCCCATGTGGGATGGGTGGGAGAAGGAATCACCTGTTTGGCTGAAGGAGATGGCGGTTCTTCCTTAGGATACAAAACGAGATGCGCTTCGGACTTCCATGCGAACTGGAAATTTGACTCATGATCGGCGACTCGATTGTCTTCCGCTGGGAACGTCAGGGAAGGAAAGTCTGGGACAGGTTTTATGGTCACCGCCGCGCAGTGCAGATCGGATCGAGCGGCGACTACAAAATCAGGCGGGCTACATAGATCCGGTGTATCGCCCGTTCTGATTGCTCATGGGGTTTCGCCGGATGCGCCTCCAAATTGAAGCCGGCTTTCTTCAGCGCCTTCTCGAGTTTCGGCGATGGCATCGCCATCCAGTAGGCCAGACATCCGCCCGGATTGAGCGATTCCCGCAGCAGTGACAGAAAACTTGGCGTGTAGAGCTTTACATTGTCCACGGTGATCAGCGCGTCGGGCGTGTCGTCGATATCGATCAGGATCGCATCGTAGTGGTCACCTTCTCCGAGGCAGTCGAAGAGATCGGCTAGAATCACGTTCGTTCTCGGGTCTTCGAGCAAGGGGCCATTGTGCTCAACTAGGTAGGTGCGGTTCCATTCGATGACCCGACTCATCAATTCCGCGACATCGATGGTGGCCGGTGAGCCCACCAATTCCAGAACCCGCTTGAGGGTGAATCCCATGCCCAACCCGCCAATAAGCACCCGCGGGTGCTCCGGCCGGGTCGGCGCCCCTTCCAACAGATCGACACAGCCCAAATCCGCAAGCATCTGTTCGGACCATGTGAGGTTTGTGCTCATCAACTCCAACCCGTTGTATTGCATGACAAATTCCCCGTCTTGCTTGTGCAGGGAGAGCAGGGTTCCATCGGGAAGACTGGTTTTGTCCAATTGAATATAGGGCTTCACGGCTCAAAGTATCGCCGAATCCGCCCTCTCGACAAGGGCATTGCCCCCCTCCAATCCCGGCCCAAGGGCAGTACTGCTAGGAATTTTCTTTGGGGTTGGGAGCTTGAGGGCGCCGATCTAAGGGATCGGCGAGCGATCATTGGTTTGACAGGGGCTTTCTCGCTTCATGGCGCTACGAACGATATGGGGCGCGATTCGTTACGCGGCAGGGCGGACGTCTTTGGGATCTACTGTTTCGAGGTCGCTCGACATATCTGTCGGATGAAATGTTAGTCAGAGGGCGCGAAGAAGAGAATCGTAGGGATCCGTGAACTTTGGGTTATGGATTGACTTAGCAAGGTTGCGATGTAGTGGTTTAAAGGAACTCAAACATCGACTATTATGAACTCCCTTGCCATTTTTCTAATGTTGATCGCCGTCGCAATGTGCCGCGCGCCGATCGTGACCGCCGAGCCGGACAGCGAACATAAGGAACAACAGCGCGAACATCATGACGATGATCGCGGTGAACATCACGATGGGGATCGCGGTGAACATCACGATGGGGATCGCGGTGAACATCACGATGGGGATCGCG
>JAPKCM010000078.1 GCA_028822935.1 Akkermansiaceae bacterium | reverse complement strand
TTGGTCTTGTCGCCGTCGAGCACCTGGATCTCGTAGCGGTTCTGCAGATACACCCCGCTGTTGCCGCCTTTGTTAGGGATCAGGAATTCGATGTGCAGGCGAAAGTCGTGGTATTTTTTTTTGGTGACGATATCGGCAGTGCCGTATTTTCCGCCCTTGGCGGCCGGGTCATCGGTCTGAACGGCGGTGCCCTCATCGATCGGATCGTCAACGATCTTCCATTTGATCGGCAGCGAAGAGCTGAAGCGTGGGCCCTTCCAGTAGGTCCATTTTTCATCGAGCATCTTGCGCGAGCCGTCGATAATGATTTCAGCACCCGCTTCGGGTTTGGCACCGACGCCGATGTGGTTCTTGTTTTCGTCGGCTGCCGCGAAGGCGATCGAGGCGGCGATTAGGATGAGTGTAGATTTCATATTCTTCTTTGGCAAAATTTCACTAACGTGATGCGAAGTATGGGGATGCAGATCCGTATCGCAAAGGAAATCCTCGTGGAGCGGGCTGGCTGTTTTGGCTTTGCATCCTGTGGCGGGCATCGAAGCGGTCAAGGCTATCGCTTACAGATCTGATACGGAGTTTCTCACCTCTCCGCTCCCTTCAACGGCCCCCTCAAGCGATCCACCCAAAAAGCAAATTTTAAGTCATCCGGAAAGGCGGTTGAGGAGTTGCGGTGTGCGTAGAGGAGATCTAGTCTGCCGTCGTGATGATGCTCTCGACCCTTCGCTCTTTCTCCGTGTTGATAGTTCTCTGTTCGGGGTGGGCTGTCGCGGCCCCCAAGCTCGGCGACGCCGATTTCCCCAAACCTTCGCCGAGCAGTCGGCATACTGAGAAGGTCACGGCAGTTAAGAGCGGCAAGTATGATCTGGTCCTCATTGGCGATTCCATCACCCATTCCGTGGGAGAACTTGGCGGTAAATATGAACCGATGAAAGAAGTCTGGAAGAAACACTTCGCCTCACGCAATGCCATCAATCTCGGACACAATGGCTTTCGCACCGAACAGATTCTCTGGAACCTCCAAAATGGAGAGCTCAACTTTACCCACTCTCCCAAGGTGGCGATGATCCTGATTGGGACGAACAACAGCGACGATCGGCACTTTAAGAAAGTCCACACCGCGGAGGAGATCTTTGCCGGGACCAAAGCAATTGTCAACTTGGTCAAAGAACGACATCCCAGCACCAAAATCCTTGTCCTGCGAGTTTTCCCGCGTGGAGGTGATGGCGAAAAGGGAGTGAGTCCACCCGCCTTCAATTCCTCAAAGCAATGCATCGAGACCTGCCGCCGTGCCGGGGAACTCACCAAGAAACTAGCCGACGGCAAGCAGGTTTTCTGGCTCGATGTGAACCACGTTTTCCTGCGCAAAAATGGGACAATCAACACGGGCTTGATGTGGGACTTACTGCATCCCAGTCCGGCCGGTGCGGAAGCCTGGGCGCAGGCCGTGGCACCGACTCTCGAAAAGTTGATGGCTGACAAGCCACCCGCGCCGGAGCGAGTGATGCTCTGGCCCGACCAAGCACCAATCGGCGATGGCACCTTCGAGTCCGCCAAACCTGTCATCACCATTCATCGCCCCGCCAAGGCGAACGGGGCCTCGGCCATCATCTGTCCTGGTGGCGGATACGGAGGACTGGTGACCGGAGCGGAAGGCCATGGAATTGCAAAGTGGCTCAACAAGCAGGGCGTCACCGGGATCGTGCTCGAATACCGTCTTCCCCACGGACGCCAGTTTGTTCCCCTGCTCGATGCACAGCGCGCGATTCGGATCGTCCGCTCGAAAGGCGAGGCCTGGGGTTGTCATCCCAAGCGTATCGGGATCATCGGTTTCTCTGCCGGCGGACATCTCGCCTCCACTGCCGCAACACATTTTGATGCGGGCAAGGCTGATGCGACAGATCCGATTGAGCGGGTCAGTTGTCGCCCTGATTTTGCCGTGCTGGTGTATCCCGTGATCTCGATGGGTGACAAAGGTCATGGCGGATCGACACGGAATCTCCTTGGGGAATCTCCCTCGGCAAAGAACGTGGAGTTGTTCTCCAATGAGAAGCAAGTGACAGCGCAATCATCGCCCACCTATCTTACGCACGCTCTGGACGATCGGGTCGTGTCCGCCGCGAACAGCAAGATGTTTTACGAAGCCATGAAAGCGAAGAACGTCGCGACACACTACCTCGAACTCCCGTCCGGAAACCACGGACTGAACGGATACAAGGGCCCGATGTGGGATGCCTGGCAAAGCGGCTCCCTGGAATGGCTGGCCTCGCAGAAGATGATCCCTGCTCAGGACTAGATCCCACCTGGTCCCCAAGCGGTGCAACAAGCGATCGTTGGCGTGATCAGGGCAAAAAATGTGAAGAAGCGAAGCGAGTGCATGGAATAGAAATGAGATCTATACTGTGCCTATCAGTGCCGGGCGAAAAAAATAATTCCCGCCCTTGCTCTATCTCTCTCCCACCACCTCCCCAGTAGGCGTTGCATTGATGGTGTAGTAGAGGACCTTTCCGGTGGCGTCCTCGGCAGTCTTGGAAACGGAGTTCTGCACTCCGATCACCTTCCCCTCGGTATTCAGAATCGGCCCGCCACTCATCCCGCCGACCGGTGGGAAGCCTGCCAGCGGCTTGAGCCTCATCGCCTCCGGATCGGAAACGGTGGCGACCACCAAGAGCGGCAAAAGTTTGCTCACCGGAATCCCCTTCGTCTCGTCGCCCTGATGAAACGACTTCACGCGCCCTTTGCCATCGAGCCCCAATCGCGCGGGATAACCAAGGAACACCGCAGTCTCCTTCAGCGTCACTTTTCCCATCACAACGGGTGACTTCATCTCCGCCTCCTGATTCTCTTTCCCGGTGATTCGCAGCATGATCCAATCCTTCTTCCCCTCCTTCATGACCTCAGCGGGTAAAACTCGTCCATCCGTCATGGTAAGGAGGATCTTCTTTCCCCCCTCCTTGGCGTTCTCATTTAGGACATGTTTGGCAGTGAGGACCCCTCCGCCATTCAGAATGATTCCGGTGCCGTGGTTCGAACTAAAGCTGTTTTCGCCATACGAGTGACGCACTTCGATCCGCACCACCCAAGGTGTGAGGGATTCAAGCATCTCGCAAAACTCCGGTGCATGCTTCCCCAAGTATTCCTCACTCAAGGCATTCCCTCGTTCATAGACCAGATTCCGGTCCACGAACCACTGCTTTTCCTCTCCCGCCAAGTGCACTAATCCGAGAGTGAATGCTGCAAATCCCACGATCATCCCTAATTTCATTATCTTGCCAAGCTAGCGGTCCACTCGTGACCGACAAGCGTCGAGATTGAAGGACTCTGCGGACTTATTCCGGAGAGCGAGAGGAAACGCTGTCCATGACGGCGAGCCGGAGGCCGCCCATCTGGCGCAGATGTCCGAGGAGTTCTGAAGCACTTACGAGCAGGTCATTTCTCAGTGATAGGCGAGTGACCTTTATCGCGTAAAGTGCGGATGCCAATCCCGCTTGGATTAGAAGACGTCAGTAAACTTGGTCGCCTCTGGGTCCCTTGCAGGATTTCTGGCCACTTCCCGTGTTTCGGGGGCAGGCTTCGCGTGGTTGAAGCCGGATGACATCCCGGCAAAAAGGATTTCCAAGTAATTTATGACGAGAGCCCGATTGATCGCAGCGGTATTTACCGCAATCCTGTCCACCGGCATCACCGAATTGGCGGCAGCTCCGGACGAAAAGACGACTCCGGCCCATGCCTTTCGGATCTCGGAGGAAACCGACGCCCTACTGGATAACTACTGCTACACCTGTCACGACGAAGAAACGCAAAAAGGCGATATCAGGCTGGATAACCTTGGCGGTCTGGAGAGTTCGAAGCGCTTGGATCTTCTGAACCGGATGCAGGAGCAACTCTATTTTCAGCACATGCCGCCGCCAAAAAAGAAGAGGCAGCCAAGTGAGGAAGAGCGAAAAGCGATCCTGACGTTTGTTTCGACCGAACTGGGCCTTCACGGTGCCTCGACCCTGGAAGGAAAACTACAGAAGCCTGAGTTTGGCAACTACCTCGACCATGAAAAACTCTTCTCCGGTGAATACAAGGATCTGCCCGGGTTCACCGATGACCGGCGCTGGCTGATCAGTGAATACATCTTCAACGCAAAATTCCAACGGATGCTGGAGAACAATCCGAAGGCAAAGCGAAATGGCAAAAATGTCTCGGTTTTGGGTAGCAGCAAGATTCAAAACCTCAGTCTGACAAACCCCTTTCTTCTGCCAAACGTTTCCGGGGTCAGGTATTACGCCAACGAGGATCTCACCGGTGGCCACCTCTCGAGCATGTTGACGAATGCGCAGAAAACAGCCGAGCACATCACCGACTATCTCGTAAAGCGGAACAAAAAATATCTTCCTGCCATCAATGAAATCATGGCACTCGAAGACGAGCATCATGCGACATTGGCCTCGCGTCGTCAGTTTCTGAAAACCTTCATCGCAAGGCTTTCCGACGAGCTCTATGGCAATAAAAATGAGTCATTGCTACCGATATTTATACCAGTGGAACTCAAGGCGGTAAAGGCACTGGCAGAGGGAGAAAAATACAAGAAAGCGCCGTTTCATGTTGCCCAGAACATGCTCAAAGGCCTTGAGGGCAACAGCACCGTTTATCAATCTCTGCTCGATCCCCAACACGAGAAGAAATCCGATGAGGAATTTCGAAAATTGTGTGAGCTTACCTGGTTCTACTTTGGCGACCATGAACGGAAAATTCAAGGACGCATGACGATTCTCCGGGACTACATGCCCGAACTCCGCGAACAGCTGGTCAAAGACAACGGGCGTAAAATAAAACCCATCGTCTACAAAGCTCTCGATGATTCTGAAATGGACGTAGTCCGGAAATCGATCACAAAACATCGCAAGAAAGGCGATCACTACGGTGAAATCATCGAGAAGTGCATCGCGGAGTGGGAACAAGGTTTTGAGCAGGAACGCATCGCCGCGGGACCGCCCTCAGACCAACTCCTGTCAGATCTTGTTAATCAGCTGAGTGTGCAAATCCTGGAGCGATCTGCCGACACGACGGAAGCAGCCGAGTATCTCGCCCTTTCGAAGTCCTACGTCACCAAGCTTGGCAAACTCAAGGCCATCCAGAAACTCATCCAAACCTTCATTTTATCGAGCGAATTTTCCTACCGTCAGGAATTCGGAACCGGAGAAGCAGACGAGGACGGTCGCCGCATGCTTTCTTCGCGCGATGCCAGTTATGCCATTGCCTATGCCTTAACGGACCAAAGCCCCGATGAGGAACTGGTAAAGGCAGTTGAGAGCGGCAAGCTGAAGACCCGGGAAGATTATAAGAGAGAAGTCCTGCGCATCTTGAAGAAGAGGGATACCATTTATCTCATCGATCCCATCCTCGCCGATAAGAATTATCGCGACAACACAACCGATACCGCCATTCGGAAACTACGGTTTGTCCGTGAGTTTTTCGGATACCCCGCCGCGCTCACAATTTTCAAAGATGAAAAACGATTCGGAGGGGATCGCCTCGGGAATGCCACCTCGCGCCTCCTCAACGAGACCGACAGACTCGTCGAACACATCCTGGAGAACGATCAAGACGTCTTAGAAGAGCTGCTCACCACCGAAAAGTTCTTTGTCTACCATGACGGAGACAATGAGCGAATGCAGGCCGCCTCCGACAGGATCAAGAGTATCTATGCGCGCTTCAAGGACCTCGACTGGAAGAACTTTAAGCAAGAGGATCTCCTCGACCACAGCGAGTTCCTTAGGAAAGTGAAGATGCGAAGCGTCGACCCGGACAAGCTCGAAGCGAGAAACCGGCAGGGCAATACGATTCAGTTGTTCAAAAAGTCGATGGAAACGATCACGGCCCGCTTGGACAAGGGACAGCAGGAGGCCGCGCCCTTCGACCTCTATCGGGGCTACGGTAATGATTTCATGCCTGGCTACAACATTTCCAAGTTCTTCAACTTCCGGATGAACAACTGGGATTACCAAACGATCCAGCCGGCAAAAGTCGCCCATCGTAAAGGTCTGCTCACGCATCCTGCCTGGCTCATTGCGCATGCCCAAAATACCGAGACCGATCCCGTGCACCGCGGAAAATGGATCCGTGAAAAATTACTGGCCGGCACCATTCCCAATATCCCGATCACCGTTGATGCCGTCATTCCGGAAGACCACAACAGAACCCTGCGCGACCGATTGGCCAGCGCGACTGAAGCAAGCTACTGCTGGAAATGCCACGAAAGCATGAATCCGCTCGGCTACGTCTTCGAAAGCTACGACGATTTTGGCCGCTTTCGGGTAGAAGAATCTTTGGAGTATCCAGACAAGCTCATTACAAAAAGCTCGGATAAGGGCACCCTCCTAACCGATACTCGGGACGTCTACAAGACGCTGCCAGTCAACTCAACGGGATACCTAAAGGGAACGGGAAACGATTCGCTGGATGGAGAATTAAAGGATGCCCTTGACCTAGCCGAACGCCTGGGAAAATCGCGACGCGTCCGTCAGTCCATCATCCGTCATGCCTTCCGATATTTCATGGGCCGCAACGAGTTCCTTTCAGATTCAAAAACCCTGATCGAGGCCGAACAGGCTTATGCCGCAAACGGCGGCAGTTTCGATGCCGTGATTTTATCACTACTCACTTCAGATTCATTCATTTACCGTAAGGCGATAGCCAACTAGACCGATGAACCGCAGAAGAGATTTTCTAAAAACATCCGCACTGGGCGCCGGGGCAATGGCACTGGCACCATCCTTTAATCAATTGTTGGCCGCCTCAGCTGGCACCGGGGCTCCCAAGCGCTTCATCTTCATCCGAAAATCGAGCGGCATCCGTCCCGCTGAAATCGCCCTCCCCGATTTTTCAGACAAGGACAAGGCGCTCGACGAGAAGAAGCAAGCGCTCGAAGTGGATTTGGACAAGCATGAGCTGCCCAAGTGGCTGCGCGGTCTGGATGCACACAAGGAGCACATGACCATCCTGCAGGGACTCTCGGCCAAGATGAGTGAAAACGTCCACTACTCGTTCTCATCCGTCATGGGCTGCTTCAAATCAAATCGAAATACCCTGAGTGCCATCAAGCGGGCGACGATCGATTTTGAATTGGCCAAACTCTTCCCTTCTCCATTTGGACACGTCGAGCTGTCATTCGCCGGTGGCCGATCGGGCATTGTCTCGGGGTATTCCGCGCCGTCACAGCAAACGCGAAATTACTGCTATGCCGATCCGGATACCGCGCGAAGCGAACTGTTCAAATCTGTCCTAAACCCGGAGGCCGTAAATTCCGACAATGACATGCTCTCATTTTTGCAGGGCAGAGAGGGCCTGAAAGCCAGTGGCATCAAGGGTCATGAAAAAAGACGCCAGGAAATGCAGATCGAATCGATTCATGCCATTCGCGAGCGTAACAAAAAACTAATCAAGCTTTCCGGATCGCTTGCCAGGCATCTGCCCGAACTTGCGCCGGTGCATGCGAATGGTGGTGCCAATGCGAGCACGCCTGAGAAACAAGCCGCCATGACCGACGTCCTGATTGCGGCATTGAAAGCCGGTCTGACCAATGTTGTCACCTATACCATCGATGACCTGGGGACGCCCGTGACCGGCCTGCCGGGAAATGAAACGGATCGTGTCGGTATTCACCCCTTAGGGCATGACGAAGCCTTCGGCGGGGTGCCCGCCTGGAAAACCAGAGAGCAGATTCGCATCAGCCACGTGAATCAGATCAAGACGATCGTCGAGAAACTCAAGCAGGCCCCCGAGGGAAACGGCAACATGTTTGACAACACCATGATCATGTACTTTCCGGAAAACGGAGAAACCCACCATGGCATTGGTTTGGAATCCCCTTTTCTCATCATGGCTGGCAACAACTGCAATCTCGATATCTCAGGCCGTTATGTCCGCCTGCCAATCCTTGGCACCGAAGGTCACAAGACTCTCGGCAACTTTTACACCACGCTGCTCAACGCCCACGGAAATCCGATGGAGCACTACGGCGACCTCGATCTGGAAATGGCGCGCAAAAAACTCGACCAGACCGGAGCCATTAAGCAATTCATGGCTTGATACCTATCTATGCTGCCGTGAACGGCGACCTGATTCGGACACAGCTTCGTTAGCCCAATGGGATTTCCGTAGCTGGTCCCAACGAACACTGCTCAGCTTGACTAAAGTCCACTTTTGAAATGAAATTACCAATTACTATCCTCGCGCTGACCTACGTGATTCTCTCTACCCTGTCGACATTGGCTGCGCCGACAAAGCGACAAACTGCTCCTGAAAAATTGAAGGTGCATGGCATCTTTCGCAGTCACATGGTCATCCAACGCGACGAGCCCATCACGATCTGGGGTTGGGCACCAATGGGCACTGTAGTGGAAGTCGCCTTCGGCAAGAACACCGCGACCAGCAAAGCTGCCGGCGAAGCAGGTCGCTGGGAAGTGAAGCTTGATCCACAACCCGCGAATTCAGAGCCGCAGATGCTGACCGTCAAAGGAAGTAATGGCACCGTCAAAATGGAGAACATCTTGATCGGTGATGTCTGGGTCATGAATGGGCAGAGCAACATGGCATTCGGCCTCAAGGCTGTCTATCAGGCTGGCTTTGAATCCGCCCAGGCACACCTGCCGCAGCTGCGCCATTTTCGAATCCAATCCGGTGCGGAGTCCGAGTATCTCGAGACGGACATCAACGAAGACTTCATTTTTGGCAAAGACGTTGAGGACAAGAACTGGAGAGTGGTCACGCCGGAAACCTCGCTCGATATGGGTGCCATCGGATTCATCTTCGGTTCGCGATTACAGCGCGCCTTGCAGATTCCCATCGGCATTATCGACAACTCACGCGGCGGTGCCGCGATCGAGAGCCTCGTTCCCCGCCACAAGTTTGCCGATGACCCCATCGCTGCTGAATACCTGAAGTGGGTCGATGGCCGCCGCGCGGAGTTCAGTTTCGAAGACTTCTTCCAAGCCCAAATGGACAAGTGGAAATCCTCCGAAACCAAGTATCAAAAAGAAATCGCCGCTGACAAAGAGAAAGGAGTGACAAAGAAACGCCGCCGCCCCAGAAAACCGGACGGAAGCATTCGCACGTGGTCCGTTCCTGGTCGCAGCCCCAGCGATGCCGCCGCGTGTTACAATGGCATGTTTGGCGTCTTCAAAGGCCTCAACATCAAAGGCGTGGCCTTCCACCAAGGCTTCAACAACGCGATGATGAACACGAGTTGCAAACCGAGATTCTATCGTAGTCTCATGAAGCTTATGGTCGACGGATGGCGGGATGACTTTGGCGAAAAACTGCCTGTGGCGATCATTGGGTTATGTGCCGGAGGGGGCGCCCAGACACGGCTCAACTTTGAGCAAAATGGACTCTCCACGGCTGCCTACATTCGCGAATCCCAGAGACTGGGGTTGATGGATGCCACGGATCAAAGCGATACCGTTTTCATTCCCGCGTATGACCAGAAAATCCCCCAACTCCACACCAAGAAGAAAAAGGAACTGGGCCTCCGCACCGCGCGATGGGCGTTGAAAAACATCTACGAAATGGAGAGCATTGTCTGGGAAACCGGAGAGCTTGTCTCCGCCGTGCCCGAAGAAGGCAAGCTGCGGCTCACCTTTGACAAGCCCGTCCGGGTTGATGACTTCGGCTCCGAGATCGAGGGCTTCTCTGTCGCCGACAGTTCCGGAACCTACTACATGGCCGATGCCATCTACCTTGAGACAAAGGATAAAAACGAGCGCTATAAACAGATCCTAGTATCCAGCCCTCTCGTCAAAGAGCCCGTCTCAGTGCGCTACGCGTGGTCCAGAGCCCCCATGGGAAACCTCAAGATCAACGGAATCCCCTGGCAGCCGCTCCATAGTTTCCGCACCGACAAAATCGACTTCTCACCCGAGGTCTCCCACCAGGATCCCGACGGAAGCAAAAAGAATTCCGACGCCGTCAAGATCCTCAAGGCTGCCGCGGCTGAAGCTCTCAAAACGAGAATCAAGACTGCTAAAGAGTAATCGCCAACAAATCGACCGTGAGACAAGGTATCTTGCGAAACATATTCCAGCTAGATCGGGTATGAATACCATCACGTGATCACTTTTTTGATGAAGTGAGAGCGAATATTTCGTTCCATGAAGACCATGCCCCGCAGATTTTCCATCCTGCCCCTCATCCTGCTCTGTGGGTTGCTGCTCGATTCTTCGCGGGGTGAGGACCCGACCTGGTGGTCGTTCCGCCCCCTTTCGCGGCCCGTCGTGCCAAGAATCAGCGAGTTTGGGGATGCGGGTCGCGCCATCAATAAAATCGATCACTTCGTCATTGCCAAACTGCGGGAGCAGGGATTGCGGCTTTCGCCCGAAGCCGACCGCCGCGTGCTGGTCCGACGGCTTTATTTCAATATCATCGGGCTTCCCCCGACACCGGATGAGGTCGGGAAGTTCGTCAACGATCCCGACCCCAAAGCCTACGAGAAACTTGTGGAGAAGCTCTTGGACTCGCCGCGTTATGGCGAACGTTGGGCGCGTCATTGGCTCGATGTGGTGCACTTCGGCGAGACCCACGGATACGACAAGGACAAGCTCCGCCTGAATGCCTGGCCCTACCGTGACTATGTCATCCGGTCCTTCAATGAGGACAAACCCTATGCACAGTTTGTGAAGGAACAGATCGCGGGCGACATCCTCTGGCCGACCACTCCAGATGGCGTGATCGCCACCGGATTCATCGCGGCTGGGCCATGGGATTTCATCGGTCACGCCGAAGTCCCCGAAACGAAACGCGATGGCAAGATTGCACGTCATCTCGACCGTGATGACATGGTCGCCACCACCATGAATACTTTCACTTCGATCACGGTCCAGTGCGCGCAGTGCCACGACCATCAAGTCGATCCGGTGACGATGGCCGACTACTATTCCCTGCAATCGGTCTTCGCTGCCCTAGACCGGGCAGACCGTGATTATGATATCGATCCCGAAATCGCAGCAAGGCGCTTGGAACTGAAAGCGCAACTTTCCAGTTCGGAGCAAGCAATTACGAAACTGGAGCAAGAGATCGAAAAGGCGAAGACCGAAGAAATCCGACTGGCTGAAAAGAAGATCGCGAAGATCAAAAAATCTCTTTCTTCGGAAGATTCAAACTCCAGCCAACTTGGATATCATAGTGAGATCGCAAGCGCCCAAGACATCGAAAAATGGGTCCAGATCGATCTCGGAAAAGTTGTCTCAATTCAAACAATCGGCCTTTTCGGAGCGAAAGAGTATGGCTTTGACGATTTTGGATTTCCCGATCAGTTCCGGATTGAAACGGCCTTGGAAGAATCATTCGAGAAGGCAACACTGGTAGCGCAATTTGCAGACGAGGACCATCCTCGACCGGGTAACGAGCCGGTTGAAATCAAGGCGGGAGGCATTGAAGCCCGTTATCTCAGAATGACCGCTACCAAGCTGTGGCCCCGACACATGAAGGGCCAGGCGGTGTCGCAAGACTGGATTTTTGCGCTGGGCGAACTCGCAGTCATCGCTGATGGCAAAGTCGCAGAGGTTGTCGGGGTCCATTCTCTTGACTCCATTCAAGCTCCGCCACGATGGAGTAAGAAGAATGTCAGCGATGGTTTGTTCGGGGGCAGTTCGAAAGATCACCTCGCAAAGTGGCTTCCCGAAGATTCCAAGGATCAACCGGCCGAGCTCGCCCGACTTGTTGACCTTCGCAACAAATTACTTCGCAGAGTCGCCGGACCAAAGGTCGCAGCGAGGGTCGAGCAAGTGGCGATCAAGTCTGGGCTGGAACAAAAAATCGCCGGATTACCGAAGCCAAAAACAATCTATGCGGGGACAATTCACAAGGGATCGGGCAACTTCATCGGGAGGGGTGGATTGCAGGGAACTCCGCGGCCGATCTTCGTGCTCAACCGTGGTGATGTCTCGCAACCCGGCGACCCCGTGGCTCCCGGAGCAGTGCCGGGCATCGTCGAATCACTTCCCGCACGCTTCGATCTCCCCGCAAATCACCACGAAGGAGATCGGCGGGTCGCCCTTGCGGAATGGATCACCCAC
This sequence comes from Akkermansiaceae bacterium, assembly GCA_028822935.1. Classification (GTDB taxonomy): domain Bacteria; phylum Verrucomicrobiota; class Verrucomicrobiia; order Verrucomicrobiales; family Akkermansiaceae; genus SW10. Next base: position 5,405 of record JAPKCM010000078.1, on the reverse strand, counting down.
CCGGAAAATAAACTGACTTGGCGCAGCATTGTGAACCGAATCTGGCAGTATCATTTCGGTCGCGGAATCGTCGATACTCCAAATGATTTTGGGCGCATCGGAGCCGCGCCTTCGCATCCCGAACTTCTCGACTGGCTCGCGGTGGAGTTCCGCGAAAGCGGTGGATCGATGAAGCATTTGCATCGCCTAATCTTGAAGAGCGCGGTCTACCGGCAATCCAGCGCGGACATTGCCACGATGGCGGAAATCGATTCCTCGAATCAATATCTCTGGCGACAAAACCGCCGTCGCGTGGAAGCCGAGGTCGTCCGCGATTCGGTCCTCGCGCTCGCCGGAAAACTCGACCTCAAAATGGGGGGACCCTCATTTCAGGACTTCGTAATAGAGCACCCGGAACATTCACCCCACTATCAGTATCATCTATCCGATCCCGATGACTCCGCGATCCATCGGCGTTCGGTCTATCGCTTCGCGGTCCGATCCCAGCCCCAGCCATTGATGGACGCGCTCGACTGCGCCGATCCCTCGCTACTCGTCGATAAACGCAGCGAAACCAACACCGCCTTGCAGGCCCTCGCGATGCTAAACAATGCCCTCCTGCTGCGGATGTCGGAGCATTTCGCGAAGCGAATTTCCGCCGAACCCGAACCCGTCGCGGCCGCCTTCACTCGCGCCTTGGCGCGCTCTCCAAATCCCTCGGAACTTGAAACCCTGAACGACTACGCCGCCGAACACGGACTCGCCGCGACCTGTCGTCTCATCCTCAATCTCAATGAATTCTCCTTTATCGATTAACCTCCAGTCCCGCCGGGATCTTCTCAAGACCGCCGGGGGAGGCTTTGGAAGCATTGCCTTGAATGCGATGCTCCAACAGGATCTCGGTGCCGCGCAACTCCCACCGAATAGCGTCACCCAAATCGCCCACAATCCTCCGAGGGCGAAGCGGGTTGTCCAACTCTTCATGGCGGGTGCCGCCAGCCACCTCGATCTCTTCGATTACAAGCCCGCGCTCATCAAACACCACGGAGAAAAATCTGACTTCGGCGAGCACGTCGAAGCCTTCCAGAATGGTCTCGGTCCCTGGATGAAGCCGGTGTGGGAATTCCAGCCTTACGGAGCTTGCGGCAAAATGATCAGCGAACCGGTCGCTCCCCTCGGTTCGGTAATCGATGAAATATCATTCGTGCACAACGTCACCGGAAAAAGCGGTGTCCACAGCCAAGCGACCTATTTGCAAGCGACCGGATTCAACCGTCCCGGTTTTCCAGGCATGGGTTGCTGGATCAGTTATGGTCTGGGAAGCCTGAGCGATGAATTGCCTACCTTCGTCGTTCTCCCGGATCACCGTGGCTTTGCCTCGAACGGCCCGAAGAACTGGTCCTCGGCCTTTCTGCCCGCCCAGCATCAGGGAACGATCATTCGTCCCGGCACTTCCGATCCGATCACCCACTTGCGACCCTCCGGCAAAACGAACTTCGCGACCAGTATGGCCGATGCCGATGGTCAGGCCGTGCTGGCCCGCCTGAATCGCGAACATGCCCGCGAGCGACCGGGCGACTCCCGGCTTGAGGCCCGCATCAAGAGCTATGAAATGGCCGCCCGGATGCAGCTTTCAGCTCCCGAAGCACTCGACCTTTCCAAGGAACCCGCTTTCATCAAAAAGATGTATGGTTTGGCGGAACCCGGCACCCAATGGCCCAAGACGATCAACGCGCCAGAAGAGGCAGACTATTTCGGACGCAAGTGCCTGACCGCGCGCCGACTCCTCGAACGAGGGGTGCGGTTCGTGCAAATTTGGAGCGGAAACGACAACGGATTCCCCCGACGCAATTGGGACAGCCACGAGGATATCGAGCGTGATCACGGACCTCTCGCCAGCGGCATGGCGATTGGCACTTCCGCTCTGATCGCCGATCTGAAACAGCGGGGAATGCTCGATGATACCATCGTCTTATGGACCACCGAATTCGGCCGCATGCCCTCCACCCAAGGAAGCAAAGGCCGCGACCACAATCCCTTTGTCTTCACCAACTGGCTCGCGGGCGGAGGGATCAAGGGCGGCCTGGTCCATGGCGAAAGTGACGAGTGGGGCTACAAGCCACTCGATCGTCGAAATCCCACCGAAGTCTATGACATCCACGCCACGATCATGCATCTCCTCGGCCTGGATCACGAGAAGCTGACCTTCCGCAAGGACAGCATCGACCGCCGCCTCACCGATGTGCACGGCCATGTCATCAAGGAATTGCTCGCTTGATAATTTGATTGGCGAGGCTCTTCTCATACTCAAGCGTCGCGGGCATTCCGCAACCGTCGTTCCATCCCTGGTGCCAGCCAAAGCCCACCACTTCATGATCCCGTCCCTTCAACTCGGGAAAGTGCGTTCCGAGGTCGCCGAGCACATCCTTCACGTGCCCAAGCATCTTCTGGTAATATGGCCCAAGTTCCCCGCCTGAACTCGGCGGACGGAAATCCTTCTGCAAACTCTTTCCTCCCCACGCGGTCTTGATGAGGAGAACCGGTTCATCGATCGCGAACTCAAGTTATCCTTTCTGCGCGAAGAGAAACGCCACCAGTGCCGCAAAGTCATCCAGACTCAGGGCGTTGGCCAGTCCGGGCGGCATCATGGAAATCTCCAGTTCAGTGCGCTTCTTGAGGTTGCTCGTCTTCACCCGATAGGCCTTCCCTGCGATATCACGCAACTCGAGTTCATCGGCACTCTCCGCGGTCACAAATCCAGTGATCGATTTTCCATCCTTGGTCTCGACCAGAACCGTCGCGAAACCCTGAGAGATCGAGGCATTGGGCTTGAGAATTGACTCGGCAATTTGCTCCGGTGAGAGGATCGCGCCAACCTGACCCATGAAGGGCCCCTTGAGCGCTTGTCCCTTCTCGACGGTATGACAGGCGATACACCCCTGCGCCGTGAAGAGCTTCTTTCCGAGCTCCGCCTTCCCCTTGAGCTTCTTGAGAGAAAGCATAACATCCTCAATCGAGGTCTTACCAATCTGGCCCTTCTTCCCCGCAATCTTGGCAAGGTCAACCGTCGGGTCAGCCGGCTTGATTTCAGTCTTAGCCGCGAGGGCCGCATCCATCCCCGTCAATCCGGCGCGGTTCTTGGTCACTGATGCCGCAATGGTCTGGCGCAGGGCACCATCCGCGCCCTCCCATACCCTGCGAACAAAGGTCTCGATTTTGTCGGAGGCCTCCCACTTGGCCAGCTTGTAGTAGGGCCCGCGTGTGTCAGGTCGAGTCCCCCACCACCAGGAGCCGTCATAGGGTGCTTCCTGATGATAGAGACGGATGAGCGTTTGCAGAATTCCGACCCGGGCATTCCCCGCTGCGGAGGATCCGTACTTCGCGATCAAGCCGTCCACCACGTCGACGTCGTGCATCCTCCGCAGAGCCCAGAGCGCTCCCTGGGAATTGGGCCCACCAACGGCATCGACACAAGCGCTCGCCGCATGGAGATCAACCAAGGCTTTGACTGCAATGTGAGGAACAAGAATCTCCGGATTGGGCGTCGCGTGCGGGCCCTCACTGGAGGAACCGCCCACCGCAGCACTCTTCGTTTCGGACACGATGAAGCGAACGTTCCCTCCCTTAGAAGTCGAAGCGAGTCCACCAGTCGCCTTGAAGCGGGTGGCCCCCTTCGGCACTTCGTAAACGATCACGGAATCCGCATGAGTTCCGAGGCCATCGGGCGAATCAACTCCACCCGTCGTCTTCAACTTTCCGCCTGCCGCACTCTTGCCAAAGCCAATTTTACCCCAGCCACTTTTGGCCGATTTCCACTTCAAGGACGAAAGCTTCGTTTCCTTCCCGGCCGCGTTCTCAAAGACCGGCGTAAACCACGCCGCGTGATCATTCCCGGTCCCGTTTCCGCCGTCAGTGACGATGAGGTAGACTTGCTTGAAAGCGCTGACGTCGACGTCAATCTTCACCCTCTTTTTACCACTGATGACCTTGCTTTGGAATGCGAGAGGCTTGGGTAAATCGGCAGGGGCGGCCTCACCTGGAGGCGAAGAAATCGCAAGCAAGGCAGAGGCCGCCGAAAGATCCCCGAGGCGACCGAGGCTCACTGCCGCAGCGAGCTGCACACGAGGGGCCGTACTCTTGAGGCCCGCGACAAATAACTCCTTGGTGACCCCGTCGAGCTGCGTCTTGCGATCGGTCAGGGCACGCATCGCCCACTCCTTCACAAGCGGATCAGCAGTCAGTTTCACCAAGCCTGGATTGGCCTTCTTCCCGGCCATTTGCTTGTAGGTGAAAATTGCCGCGACCCGCGACTCGAGCGAAGCAGCCTGATCCGTCGCGACGGAAATCACACCCTTCACTGCTCTCGGACGGTGCAACAATTCCTGCGATGCCGCCAAGCGCGCCGTGGCACTTTCCGAGCGAAGCAAGGCCACGAGAGCCGGATCTTTAAGTTTCGAAGGATTCGCGAAGGGCTTGTAGGTCCATCCTTTGGGGACGTAGCGCTGGACAAAACCCTTACCGGGGTTTCCGGAATATCCGGCACCATTCCACGCGGCACCGTAAAGACGCCCGGAAGCATCGACATCAATGTCACTGATCTGGGACAGCTTGATGAAATTCTCAGGTTCCTGGGTGAAACTCGCACCGTCCGGAGTGAGACGATGAATCACCAATTGACTGCGCCCCCAGTCACACATCATGGGGACATTGTTGAATTTATCCGGCCAGCCGGGTTCCTGCAGGAAGAGTGACCCGGTTCCCGATCCACCACCGACATCGACAAGGGCTGGAATGATCTCGTCCGTGAAACTCTTGAAGAGAACGGGGTAGCCGTATTCGCCGGATTGAATGTGATGGATAAACCGCACATTCCATCCCCCTCCATCATTGGTGTTCCCGCGAGTGTAGATGTTCATCAAGGGATCGATCGCAACATCATAGATGTTGCGAAGGCCATGCGTGTATACTTCCAGTTCCGACCCATCGGGGCGGAGGCGCACCACGCCGCCACCAAGCATCGTCAGTTCCGTGCCGTCGGTGCCCTTGGCTCCATGAATTCCAAAATCACCGACCGCGATATAGATCCAGCCATCGATCCCCATGCGAATACCGTTGGTGGTATGATCCGCACCACGATCCTGATTGTGTTTCGGCGGACTCACATCGGAAATCAGGATCTTACCCTCCCCGTCGGCAACTCCATCCCAATCGTTGTCCTCGAAGACCGAGAGATTCATGGACTCCAGGATGCCGCTACTCTTCGGGATCACAGTGTGCAGGACATACAGCTTCGTCCCCACGGAGATGAGGCCCCGCGGATTGTCGATCTCGGTGTAAACTGTATGGGTCTCCGGCGTTCCATCTCCATCGGCATCCACCAAACGCATGACCCGGCCCTTCCCGGCCCCCTTCCCGAGGGAACCAAG
>JAPKCM010000029.1 GCA_028822935.1 Akkermansiaceae bacterium | reverse complement strand
GGTGAAGGCGAAGAGAACAAGAACGAGGGCAGCGAGAGCGGTTTTCATATGTTAACGAGAGGATACGGGGTGGAGAAGCGGATGCTTGCAACAGAGTGTAGTTGATAAAGTCCGAACGACTAGCGCAGTTCAGCGGAAATCCAGAATGTGCCACGATGAGAAACCCAACTTGTACTGCTAGGAATTTACTTTTTGGGTGGGGAGCTTGGGGGCGACGTTGACGGGTGAAGTGTCACCGAAGCGACGAAATCCCTTGTAGCTAAAGGGATTAATAGGGTTCTTCTCAAAACATGCCTAGCATGTTTTCTGGTCACAATGGGGGGCAATAGTGTGGATCTCTCTAATTTTCAAGGCTGAACGGGCCTTATAGATCAACCGGGTCGATGGCCTCGGCGAGAATTTTGGCGATGTCTTTGACCTGCACTTGATCGGTTTTGGCGGCGACGCCGTCGGTCAATCATGGTGAGGTAGAAAGGGCAGGAGACGGCGACCGTGGAGGCGTTGGTGTGGAGGGCTTCCTGCACGCGGGTCGTGCCGATGCGGGTTTCCGGTTCGTCATCGAACCACATGCGGCCACCGCCGGCCCCGCAGCAAGAGGAAGCAGATCGGTTGCGATCCATTTCCTGGAGAGACGTCATGCCGGCTGCGGCGGCGATGATCTCGCGTGGTTTGTCGCTGATGCCGTTGACCATTTGGCGGACCTCGGCGGTTTCCAGGAATGGGGTGAATTTGGCGGGCACGAAGAGCTTTTCGAACTGTTCCAAGTTCGGTTCATAGAGTTGGGAGACAAAATCCCAGGGGACGTCGCCGTGGTTGTTGAGGATGCTATCATGTTCGAATCCGCCCATGATCAGTCCACCGACTTCGGGTCGGTAGTAGATGAGTTTGTCGGGGTCGCGGGTCACGGGGAGGTCGCGGGCGACGCCGTCGACCTCCTTGGTGACCACATACTGGTGTTCGATGACGGCGAGAGGAACATTCACGCCGGCCATTTTTCCGCTCCGGCGCGCCCACATGTCGGCGGCGTTGACGATGGTGTCGCACTCGATGGTTCCCTGGTTGGTGATGACCTTGGTGATGCGCTTCCCGTCGTTTTTAAATCCTTCGACGAGGGTGTCGCGGAAAATTTTCCCTCCATTCTGGCGGGCTCCCCGGGCGAGGGACTGGGTGAGCATGGAGGGATCCGCGTAGCCGTCGGTGGGGCACCAGAGGCCGCCGACGCAGGTCTCGGTGGACATGGGTGGGACACTGTTCGGGAGTGAGGAGTTCCACTTCCATGCCGAAGGATTTTCCTTGGGTGGCGATTTTTCGCAGTTCCATCATGCGATCTTCGGAGGACGCGATCCTTAAGGAGCCGACTTCGGTCCACCCGGTGGATTGGCCTGTGATCTTTTCAAGATTGCGATAAAGTTCTGCAGAGTAGCGGATGAGGCGGGTGGCGTTTCGGGAAGAACGAATTTGCCCGACGAGACCTACGGCATACCAGGTGGCGCCATTTGTGAGGTCGTTTTTCTCGATGAGGATGGCATCGATGCCGCGTTCGGCGAGGTGGTAGAGAACGCTGCAGCCGACAACACCTCCTCCGATGACGACAACCTGGGCTTTGGTGGGAAGGGTGGATTGGGAGCTTGGTTCGGAGCTCATGATGGTAAAAAATCTGAGGGTTGCAGGTCAGGATTTGGTGATTTCCTTCCTGAGGGCGACCGGGGTGAGGAGGAGGGTGGCAGCGATGCTGAGGACGATGAAGAGGATGAAGACGGCGTCCCAGCCGTATTTTTGCTGGAGCCAGATGGGGAGGATACCGGCGAGGATGCCGCCGAGGGAGCCAATGCCGTTGACCACTCCAGTCGCGGAGGCGGAACGCTCTGCGCCGCCGACGTCCTGAGCTGCGGTGCCGGAGAGGACCGAGTCCGCGATGAAGAGGAAAAATCCGACTGCGGCTAGTGTGAAAACGATGACCCAAAGTCCGCCGCCGGCCAGTCCGCGGAAGGCGAAGAGGCAGAGGGTTACTCCAAGCATGGCAAACCAGGCGAGTCGGCCGCGGTTGCTGACGAAGTATTTGTCGGCGAAATATCCTCCGAGGATGAGACCGATGATTCCGCCAATTTCGAATCCGGTGGAGACGTAGGCGGAGATGTCTTTGGCGAATCCTTTCGTTTCGACGAGGTAGAGCGGGAGCCAGGCGAAGAAAGTGTAGCGGACGAACTTGAGGGAAAAATAAGTTCCACCATAGATGAGGATGACCGGGTGAGTGATCATTTGGTAGAAGCTGGATCGTTTCTGCTTCTCCGGATCACTGGTGCTCTCGCGTCTGGGGATGGAATGGCCGCGATCCTCCGGACGATTGATGAGGTAGATTCCCTCGATGACGCCGATGAGGAGAAGGATTGCGCCATTGATGAAGACGACGTGTTGCCACGTGTAGGATCCGATGATGTATCCGGCGAAGGCGTTGGCGAGAAGGCTGCCGCCGATGTAGCAGGTCATCCAGATTCCCATGACCCGTCCACGTTGTCCGTGTGGGACCCAGGAACTCATGAGCTTGCAGTTGTTGGACCAACCGGTTGACTGAGCGAGGCCGTTGATGGAAAAGGCGATGAGGACGAAGCCGAAGGCGGGAAAGAGACCGATCGACAGTGCGGCGAGGCCGGAGACGACCATTCCAATACAAATGAGGAGTCGTGGCCCGAAGCGGTCGCCGAGGGCTCCGCTGACGAATTGACCGATGGCGTAAGCGGATAGATAGCCGGTCTGGATCAAGCCAATTTGAGTCCTGCTGAGGACGCCTTCCTCGATGAGGGAGGGGGTGATGATGCCGAGGTACTTGCGGCCGAAGTAGTAGAAGAAATAGCTGAGGTAGGTGAGAAGGACGATCCGAACCTGCAGGCTGCGCAGCTTGTTGGGGTTCGGTGAAGGTGCGGTGGGCATGAGGCGTCGTGCGGGGTGTCCAGAAGTGGTGAAACTTGGTCCTTCAGCGATCAATTTTGAGAGAGGGCATGTAGCCGAGGACAGGCGGGAAACCCTGGTGGCGCGAGGCCTGAAGGATCGTAGGTGCTGGAAAAGGCAAGCCAAGAACCATTTTCGTCAGAAGCAGCTTAAACCATGTTGAGAATACGCCGGTTTGGAGCGCGGTAGGGATACGCTGGAACGCGATCTGATTTCATCAGGTGGGCTCGAATAGGATCTGTCCGGGGCGTTTAGTTGGCGAACCTCTCTGGCCTAGTTGTCCTGCCTCCCGAGAAGATTTTCTTGATGAGGAAGGCAGGAGCGAAGGCGGCCAACGTGCCGTCTTCTTAAAGCCCGGCGGGGTGAACGAGATAGTAAGGTACTGACGAATCGTGGTAGAGTGGGATCACAGGTGTGAACTGGTTGATGAACTCGAGTTTCTTTTCCTCTGTCAGCGGGATGTTGACCTTGAAGGCAATATCATAGCGCAGCTCATTGTCGTGATTGGCGGTTCCGTCACCTGGAGGTCTTGGGGTGACAACTGCGTCGAGGCTAGGTCCGCCCATCCAAAGTATGCGCTACCACTGCCACTATTTAGGTAGACGGCATAGAGAAGACCGGTCGGCGGAATTGTGGTGGAGTCATCGGTTGTTTCGAGCCCCCCGGGGACGGCAAACTCCTCGTCCTCGCCAACGGAACCTATGGTGACCGACTGACTCGCCGAGATCGCCAAGGTCATTGGCATCGAAACACTCATCCACGACAGCACCGAACTCGCCCCACCAGACCTGGAAAAGCTCGACGCCGCCCTCCTGGATGATGCCACAATCTCCCATGTCGTCTGCGTTCATTGCGAAACAACCACCGGCTTCCGCTCTCCCACCGCCCAGTGATACAACTTCCAAAAATTCTACGACGCCCTCAAAACCCACGGCTTCCCCGAAGACATCGATCGCCTGATTGCCGCCATCGGCGAGTGCATCGATTGGTAACTCGATAAGCTTCCGCCAAGGGACACTTGTGCGCTTTGGTTCACCGTCCCTTTTCCCATGAAAAATTGTCATGGTCGCCACGCCAGCCATCATCCACAATCATCCCAAGGATGAATCCTAGAGACGTCAAATCCGCCGAGGACGCCCGACACATCGTCGAGGAACGAAACATCACTCACATCAAGGTCGGCTTGTTCGACATCGATGGCGTGATGCGCGGAAAATACATGAGCAGGGACAAGTTCTTCTCTGCCTTGGAAAGCGGATTTGCGTTTTGTGACGTAGTCCTCGGATGGGACTCCAATGATCAGCTCTACGAAAACGTCGACATCAAATTCACCGGCTGGCACACGGGCTACCCCGATGCCCCGGTGCGCGTGATCCCGGAAAGCTGCCGCGAAATCCCCTTCGAACCGCAAACGTTGCTGTTTATTTGCGAGTTCGAGGAAGAGGCCGCCAAATTGTGTCCTCGAAATCTATTGGGTCGCGTTCTCGACCGCGCCTCGGACATGGGCTTCGAGGTCGCCGCGGCATTCGAGTACGAGTTCTTCCTCTTCAACGAAACCCCCGACAGCGCCCGGGCGAAAAATTACCGTGACCTGAACCCAATTACACCAGGCTTCTTTGGTTACTCCATGCTGAGAAGCTCCGTCCACGCCGAGCTCTATCATGAACTGCTCGGCATGTGCGAAGAGATGGATATGCCCATCGAAGGCCTCCACACCGAAACCGGTCCGGGTGTCTTGGAAGCGGCGCTCTCCGTCGACAACGCTCGAAACGCGGCGGACAAGGCTGCGCTCTTCAAAACTTTTGTCAAGATCTGGGCTCAACGTCGCGAGATGATGGCCACCTTCATGGCCAAATGGTCCAACGACTACCCCGGCCAATCCGGGCACATCCATCTCTCCCTGAGCCACAAGGACGGCTCCGGCTCGGCCTTCCATGATCCCTCGCAGGACATGAACATGAGCAAAACCCAGCGTCATTTCCTCGCTGGCCAGCAACTCCTCATGCCGGAGCTCACCGCCATGTATGCCCAAACGGTCAACGCCTACTCCCGCATGATCCCCGGGTATTGGGCCCCCACTGATGCCACCTGGGGCAGCGAAAATCGCACCACTTCCCTCCGCGTCATCCCCGGTTCCGCGAAATCACAGCGCGTAGAGTTCCGTCTCGGTTCCGCAGACGCCAACCCCTACATCGCTCTGGCGGCAGCCCTCGGCGCTGGCCTCCATGGAATTGAAAACGCCCTCGAGCCCGAGGGAGCCATCGAGGGAAACGCCTACGCTCTCAACCACCCCGAGCACCTCGCTCTCCCTCTCAACCTCAACGAAGCCGCAACCGCTCTCCGCGGATCGGATGCCGCCCGAAACCTCTTTGGTGATGACTTCGTCGAGCACTATTCCTCCACTCGTGAATGGGAGTTCAACGAATTCCGAAAGCACATCACCGATTGGGAAATGCAACGCTACTTTGAAATCATCTAGTGCCTAAATGAGCAACCGACTGGAAACTATTTCGCCCATCGACGGCACCACCTACGTCACCCGGGACTACGCTACCCCGGAACAGATCGCCGAAGCTCTCCAGCGAGCCAAGGCGGCGCGACAAATCTGGAAACAGACCCCGGTGGCCGAACGCATCGCCGTTTGCAGTCGCATGGTCGATGCCTTCACCTCCAAGAAGGACCGTATCGCCGAAGAGATCTCCTGGATGATGGGCCGACCCATTCGCTACGCCGCCGGGGAAGTGGCCGGGTTTGCAGAACGCGCCCACCACATGATCAACATCGCGGAGGAGGCCCTCTCCCCAACCACGCTCCCGGAAACAAGTGGATTCCAACGCTCCATCATCCGCGAACCTCTCGGCGTCGTCTTTGTCATCGCTCCGTGGAACTACCCCTACCTGACCTCCGTCAATGCCATCGTCCCGGCCATCCTCGCTGGAAACACCGTCCTTCTCAAACACTCCGCACAAACCCCCCTCTGTGCCGAACGCATCCACGAATCTTTCGCGCAAGCCGGCCTTCCCGAAGGTGTATTTCAGTATCTCCACCTCTCCCACGAGCACACCGAAGGCGTCATCAAAGCTCCCGAAGTCCGGCACGTGTGCTTCACCGGCTCCGTGGCAGGTGGTGCGATGGTCCAGCACGCCGCCGCAGGCCGGTTCATCGGCACCGGACTCGAACTAGGCGGCAAGGACCCTGCCTACGTAAGAGCAGACGCAGATCTCGACCACGCCGTCGAAACCACCGTCGACGGAGCATTTTTCAACTCAGGCCAATCCTGCTGCGGCATCGAACGCATCTATGTCCACGAAGACCTCCACGACCGCTTCGTCGAAAAAGCGGTGACCCTCGTCAAACAATACCAACTCGGACGCTCCGATGATCCTGTCACCACCCTCGGCCCCATGGTGCGTGCCAAGGCCGCCGATTTTGTCCGCGGACAAATCGATGAAGCCGTCCAGCAAGGTGCCATCGCCCACATCGATCCCACTGAGTTCTCCATGGATCAACAAGGCAGCCCCTACATGGCCCCTCAAGTTCTTACTGAGGTGAACCACAACATGCGTGTCATGACCGAAGAATCCTTCGGCCCAGTCGTCGGCATCCAGAAGGTCAGCTCTGACGAAGAAGCAGTTTTCCTAATGAACGATTCAGAATACGGCCTCACCGCATCCGTGTTCTCAACAGACATCGAAGCGGCGACCCGACTGGGTGAACAGGTCGACACCGGCACTTTCTTCGTAAACCGCTGCGACTACCTCGACCCCGCCCTCGCCTGGACCGGGGTGAAGAACTCCGGTTGTGGCTGCACCCTCTCGCACCTCGGCTTTGATCACCTCACCCGTCCGAAATCTTTCCACATCAAAACCTCCACCTAGTTCACCATGAGCCTCGATTATTCCGACCTGACAGGAAACTGGAATTACCCCAACAGCATCAAGGCTGGCGCAGGAACCATCGCAGCCCTACCCGACCACTGCAAGGCGCTGGAGATGTCCGCTCCCCTCCTGATCACCGACCCGGGACTCGCCGCCCTTCCCATGGTCAATGATTGCGTGGACAAGTGTCGCGCCTCTGGTCTGAACTGCGGCCTGTTCAGTAAGATGAAGCTCAATCCCACTGGCGAAAATGTCAGCGATGGTGTGGATGCCTACAGAGCGGGCGAGCACGACGGCGTCATCGCGTTTGGCGGAGGATCGGGGCTGGATGTTGCCAAAGCCGTCGCCCTCATGGTCGGGCAGAACCGCCCCATTTGGGACTTCGAAGACGTCGGGGACAACTGGACCCGCGTCGACACGACCGGCGTCGCCCCCGTCGTCGCCGTCCCCACCACCGCAGGCACCGGTTCTGAAGTAGGCCGCGCTTCCATCATCACCGATGAGGCCAATCACATTAAGAAAATCATCTTCCACCCCAGCATGCTGCCCGCACTCGTCATTCTCGATCCCGAGCTGACCGTCGGCCTCCCGGCACACATCACCGCGGCCACTGGCATGGACGCCCTTTCCCACAATCTCGAGGCGCTCTGCTCACCCTTCTATCACCCCATGGCGGAAGGCATTGCCGTCGAGGGAATCCGCCTCGTCAAAGACTACCTGCCGAGAGCAGTGGCCGATGGTAGTGATCTCGAAGCCCGCATGCAAATGCTCGTCGCCTCCTCCATGGGTGCCACCGCCTTCCAGAAAGGACTCGGCGGGATGCACGCTCTCGCGCACCCGCTTGGCGCACTTTACGATGCGCACCACGGCTTGCTCAACGCGATCCTCATGCCCTATGTGCTCAAGGTGAACCGCGAAGCTATCGAGACACGACTCACCCGTCTCTCCTGCTACTTAGAACTGAAGGAGCCCGGCTTCGATTCCTTCCTCCAGTGGGTCCTTGATCTTCGGAAGCAGGTCGGCATCCCGAACGACCTCTCCGGAATTGGCATTCCCGAAAGTGACCTCGAGCTGATTGGCAAAATGGCCTCCGAGGACCCCAGTGCTGGTGGAAACCCCATCCTCCTGACTCCCGCTGAATACGCAAATTTGTGCAGGAAGGCCCTCCGCGGAAACCTCTTCTCATGATCACCCTGGGGCTACTTCAATGCGATGACATCGCCGAGCCACTTCAACCGGAACACGGCAACTACCCCGCCATGTTTACGAGCCTCTTTGGCCGGCTCGACCAAGACATCTCCCTACGCACCTACGACGTTCGCACCGGAGAATACCCCGAGAACCACTCCGAATGCTCCGGCTACCTCACCACCGGCAGTCGACACAGCCTGACCGACGGCCTCCCCTGGGTCGATGACCTCCTCGAATTCATTCGCCAACTCCATCGCACCAAAACGCCGTTCTTTGGCGTTTGTTTCGGCCACCAGGCACTCGCCTGCGCCCTTGGCGGCCACGTGCAAACCTCCCCGAAGGGCTGGGGCGTTGGCGTGAGCTTCAACAAAGTCGTTCAGAAGAAACCGTGGATGCAGCCTGCCTCCGACCAGCTCGACATCCTCGTCAGCCACGAAGACCAGATCAGCCGACTTCCCGAAGGCGCTGAGATCCTCGCCGAAAGCACCTTCTGCCCTTACTTCATGATCCAGGTAGGAGAGCACATGGCCAGCGTCCAAGGTCACCCGGAATTCACCCCAGCCTACTCCGCCGCATTAATGGATGCTCGTAAACATAGGATTCCCGCCGACTGTATCCGCGACGCAAAAGCCACCCTGAATGCAACGCTGGACGACCTCACTCTCGCTCAATGGATCGTCAATTTCCTCACTACTGACTGCACTGCTAGGAATTTGCTTTTGGCGGGAGGGCCTTGAAGCCGCCTTTGGACCGGAGCGGAGGGGGGAGAAAGGGGGGTGACCTGAAAATCCTGGAGGGATAAATCCGGCTAAACTACTGATCTTAGGAATCTTCAGAAAATTGCCGTGCTGATATCAGAAGCCGTTGTGTTCACGATGACCGGGTCTCATGTGATGGTAGCCGCCGATGCGGAACCAGTCACAGCAAGCGCCAGTGCTATCGTTCTAATTGTGTATCTCATTTTTTAGTTTGTTTTATTTAACTTTTCACGAATTAAAGTGAAGGTAACTTTTTGAATGACCCATCCTCATGAAGTATATCGCACGAAGATTTAAGAGCATATTTATGGACCTACTGAAGTGGTCTATTCTTCTGGTGCCAATCGGAGGTAATCGAGGCCGAACATGTGTTTTTTCACGGCCTTGGGATTGGTTCCACTGGAGATGATAGTGAGCGTGTTTTTTCCGGCTTTGAGCGTTGCTTTTCCAAGCCTGACCTGTCCGGTGTGACTTACGCTGCTGGGTTGAAAAAAGTCCTGAGGTTCTCCGAGGGCACTGCCATTGATGGTGAAGGAATGGATGCCGTAGTCGACGGCTTTGGTTCCGGCAAAATAAATCTCAAATTCCCCGGCGGTGGGGACGGAGAACTCGACGGTGAGTTTGGAGTTCTTTTTCTCGGCGACCCACCAGAGTTGAGAATTTCCGCTCCAGATTCCTGCGCCGAATGATGCCATGGATTGGGGAATGGCAGGACCATCGGCTTTAATTACGTGGAGATTTTCTCCTTCAAAAATGATCCCGGAACCGAGATCTTTTTTAGGTGGCTGGGGACCAAAGGGCAGAGGACCGCCGGAGTGCTGTCCCCACTTAATGAGCTCGCCTTTGCCTGCGCGGTCAAGACCGACTTGGAGAGCTTCTTCGGTCCAACCGGGGTTGCCTTTGAGGTGCATGAGCATTTCGGCGGCGGTGGGGCGGGTGGAAGAGATTCCTTTTTGAGGAACGTCGGCACCAGTGGTCCAGTAGATGCCGTTGAGGATGAGTTTGCGGAGTTCGTCGCGTCCCCAGTTCCAGTGGGTGTGGCCGCCGGTGAAACCGAAGGTGCGGCCACCGCTTGGACGGTCGAAGCCCCAGGCGCAGTATTGATCCTGACCATTCTTCACCCCTTCGACAGCTGAATCGCTTCCACTGTCCATGGCGCGACCAGGGTGGATGATGCCGACCGGAGGAAGGGCGCCGTGAAGGGGGGTGAGGTGCTTGTGTTCCGGGTCGGTGCAGCGGAGGTGGAAGTAGCATTCGTCGTGAATGATGAAGGGTGGCACGCCGCGAGTCACAGGATGGTTGGGGAGTTTCTCGAAGCTGGCATCCCAGAAGCGGCTGACGGAGTGCCAGGGCTCGAAGTCGGCTCCGACGAGGTTGCGCCATTGGCGTCGGATGGGATCGGCGGAATGATCCTTGGTCTTGTTTCCAGCATCGGGGGATCCGAGTCCGGTGGCCCAGTGGATGACGGTGAGGCCTCCGCCTTGGTCCATGAATTTCTGGAGACTATCGAGATGACCATTGGCGGGGTGGGAGCCCCATCCGTCGGCGTAGATGACGAGGGCGTCTTGTTGAAGAAGTGTTTCCTCGTCGGGCCATTCGCGGATGACCTTGACTTCAAGGGGCAGGGTGGATTCGCGCATGCCTTTGGAAAGAATCGTGGTGCCCCCGAAGTGTTGATGCGCTCCCCAACCGTGGCTGTCGCTTCCGGCGAGGAAGAGGATTTTCTTTTCGGTGGTATTGGCTTTGGCTCCATTGCGGATCCGGAGAAGGTGTTCGGCGGCAAGTTCGAGGGTGCGTGAATCGAGCTTGTCGAAGGCAGGCATTTGCGGGTAAGCCTCTCGCTTTTTGAGGGGGTTTTTTGTCCACGCGATGATGTCCGCTTTGTTGTCGTGGATTTGTGCGATCTCTTCGAGGGAGGGGCCGGGTTGATTGAGGCCGGATTGGTGACAGGCGGCGCAAATTGCGAAGGCCGTGGCGGCTTGCTTGGCGCGTTCGGCGACGGAGTCGACCTCCATTTCTCCTTGTCCGAAGATCGTATTGAGTTTGGCGATGTGGGTGATGGTGCGATCGTCGCCGGTGGCTCCGGCTTTGGCCGTGAACTCAGCCCAGCCAGTGGGAGCGGGTTGTTTTCCTCCTGCGAGGGTCTGGTGGATGACGGCAGCGGCCCGGGAGATGTCGGCGGGCTTGGTGAGTTGGTTCGCGAGAGCGATGGCTTCCTTGAGGTCTTGACGCGTGAGATCCCAGAGAATGGAATCGCGCAGTAGGGGGAGGGGTGTTGTTAAGGCGAGATTTGCGATGAGATTGGGCTGCTCCTTTGCGAAGGGGCTGAGGGCATACCAGATCAGCTTGGGGATGAAACGGTCGTGGGTGTCTTCGGAGCGGTCGGCCAGCGCGAGGAGAATGGGGAGGCGCATGTCTTCCGGGAGGCGGTGCTGGGCGGCCCCGGCGAGGGCGAGTCGAACTCGGGAAGATGGGTCGCTTTTGGCGAGATTGAGGAGAGCGTCGGAGTGGGGGCGGGTTTGTTCGCCGACCTGATTGGTGAGGAGGTGGAGAGCATGTTCACGGATTGTTTCGTCAGTATCCTTGAGAAGTTTTGTGAAGTCGTTCTGATTGAGCTGTCCGGTTCCATCGAGGGCGACGAGATGGCGGAAGCGATGAGGCTGGGTTTGATCAAAAACGGTGCTTCTTAGCGAGGTTGCGAGCTTGGGAGAAATGGACTTGTCAGCGGCGCGCTGACGGATCTGATGTTGCGCCATGCGGGAGAACCATTCGTTCTTGTGGCGCAGTGCTGAAAGGAGCTCTTTTTCCGAGGCGGAGGCGAGGTCTTTGACGCGAACCGGTTCAAAGGTTTCCTTCCAACTCATGCGATAGAGTCGTCCGTTGGTGCGATCCCATCGGGCGGTGTCGTCGACGTGGCATTGTTGCGTGTCTTGCCAGTCGATGGAGTAGACGGAACCGTCGGGGCCGTATTTGAGGTCGACGGCGAGGTATTGTTTGTCGTCGGCGTAGAGGGTGTCTTGGCCGTGGCTGCTGCTGAGGTAGGCGGAGTCGCGGCGTGCGAGGAGTTCGCGGTTCAGTTGGTGTCCGTGGAGATTATGGGTGAAGAGATCTCCGCGATATTCCTCGGGCCAGTTGTCGCCGAGGTAGATCATGGATCCGACGTGGGAGTGTCCGCCGAAGATGGAGCGGGAACCTTGTTTCCCCGCGCCGCCTTCGCCATGGCCATAGGCCGCGATGGATTCGCAGAGGTTAAAGAGGGGGAGATCGGTGCGGCTCCAACCTTCTCGATCGGTGGCGATGAAGTCGCGGTGGTTGCCATTGTTTTGCGTCCAGTAATGTCCATCACGGAAGACCTGGCTCACGGGGCCGAGTCCCCAGGAACTACGGCAGTGGGTCATGAAGAGGGAGCCGTCGGCACTGTAGTCGAGCCCCCATTGATTGGATCCGCCGTGGGCGTAGATTTCGAAGTCGTGAGTGACGGGGTGGAAGCGCCAGATGCCGGCTTGGAGATCGACGCGTTCTTCCTTGGGAGTGCCGGGCTTGCCGACGAGGGAATTGTTAAAAACGCCGTGGCAGCCGTAAAGCCAGCCGTCGTGGCCCCAAAGAAAAGAGTTGGGCGTTTCGTGAGTGTCCCGGAGCGCGAAGCCGTCGAGAAGGACCTCGGGTGGGCCGTCAGGTTTGTCATCGCCATTGGCATCGGGGATGAAGAGGAATTCGGGAGCGCAGGCCGCGAAGACGCCGCCGTAGCCGACTTCGAAGCCGCTGATGAGGTTGAGATTGTCGGCGAAGACTTTGTGGGTTTCGAACGAGCCATCGCCGTCCTGGTCTTCGAGAATGATGATGCGATCGCTGGCTTCTTCGTTGGAGCGTCGCCGAGGATAGGCGAAGGCTTCGGCGATCCAGATGCGGCCCCGGCTATCGAAGGTGAAAGCGATGGGTTGGCGGAGCTGCGGTTCGCGGGCGATGGTTTCGACCTGGAAACCTTCCGGGACGAAGATGCGACTGGTGATGTCGTCTGGCTTTCCTGCCGGATTAGGTTTGAGGTTCCAAAGGAGAGGGCTGGAGGAGAGGCGGGACGTGCTTGGATCCGAGGAAGCGGTGGGCTTCTTTTCGTGAAAGCGGAAATCGTCGTAGTTGAGGTGGCCCCAAGGGCCGGAATGTTCGTCGACGAGGCGGAGGCGGATCATTTTTCCGAGGTGGGCGCTAAGATCGACGGTGTTCTGGGCCATGTCCTCGACTTCGCCTCGACCGCTTGCTTTGTGGATGATCTTGCTGGTCTTGGCGTCGATGATTTCAAGGTGGGTTTCGGAAAGGGGGCCGGCTCCGATGCGATAGGTTGCCCATGGGTGGGTGACTTTGAAGGGATTGGAAGTTAGTGTTCCTTGAGCTTGATCGGTGTTCCAGAGTTCGTAGCCGCCGACCCAGAAGTTGCCGTCGTGAGAGGAATTTCCGCGACCCCGGACGGCGATGCTGTCGCCTTTGATTGGGCCTTTGTTCCAAACGGTTCCGGTTTCTTTCCAGCCCTCATAGTTGCCCTTTTCGAATCCAATGTTGGGGGCGTCGGGAGGGACGATTCCTTCGGTGGGTTTCTCGGAGGAAGGCGAGGGTTTTGAAATGCTTTGCGGGAATGATGTCAGGGTGATCTCGCGGAATTGAATTTTGGCGGGGCCGGCTCCGCTGTGAATTTGGACTGCGAGGAGTCCGCTGAGATCGGCTTGGTTTTTCTGGTAGTCCTCGAGGGTCGTGAAGTGGGTGCCATTGATGTGGATCTCGATACGATTACCGCGGCAGCGAATGAGGTAATGATTCCAGTCCTCAGTCTTGGCAAAGCGCGTGAGTGCGGGAGATTCGGAGAAGGGGATGGCGTGATTCTGGCCAGCTCCGGAAATCTTGGTGAGAGCACCGCGCTCGGCGATGAGACCGCGGCCATGTTCGTCGTAGATTCGGCCGAGCCAGAGCTTGCCGTCGTCGAGATCGCATTGATACCCGGCAGCGTGTCCCGAGGCGTCTTTCTGAGAGCGGATTTGAATGCCTGAGTTGGCGGTGGGACCGCCCGTGATGCGATAGTGGAGGTTAAGATCGAAGTCAGCGACTTCACCTTTCCAATAGAGGAATTCGTTTTTGGAAAGGGTTTTACCGTCTTCGATGGAGGCGGTGATGGCACCATCCTCGACACTCCAGAATCCCGGCGTGCCTTGCCATTGATCGAGAGTTTTACCGTCGAAAAGGCTCTGCGGGTTTGCGGCATGGGCACACAAGGAGAGGAGGAGGAAGGCTAGGAATTTCATGATCGCTGTGAGATATTACGGTGGATACTTGGAATTTAGAGATAGAAAAAAAATAATTGGATGGATCAGTGAGAGTCACTGGCTCCATCCATGTGGGGTTCACGGAAGCAAAACGATTTGAATGCGGGTGAAGAGCTTAGGTCCAGTAGGCAGGAACCAATGTTCGGTGAGAGTGCCGTTGTTGTTGTGGACTTGATCGGTGAGGGTGGTGATGGCATTCTAGGTGATCAGGTCGGTGGAGGTTTCCACAATGATGCGTATGTCGTCGGCTGCGAGGTTGCGCGGGAAGGAAAGGGTCCCGTTGTTGATCGTTAGTGGGGATGAGTTTAAGAGGTTGTCGGCAGTTCCGATGGCGTATTCAGCAAGGGCGCTGAGCCCGTCGAAATCCAGATCCTCATCAGGGCTTCCGGTGAAGGTGGTGACTGGAGAGCTTGTTCCGGGGATGCCATTCGCAGCGATCGAAGGACGCCAGTTGCGGGGAAGTGAGTGGTCGGGATTATTCGCTGGGTTTTCTTTTCAACGCAAGAAGTGGCATTGGTGGTCTCATTGAACATTTTGTAGAGGGCGCCATCGTCGTCGAGGAGAGGTTCCCGTTTGAGCAGGTCTTCGTCTGGTTGTTCAACGAAGGTGGAGACGCCCCAGAATGATCTGTTTTGCTCCAATCTCATCATGAAGGATATGCTTCCGGGAACTCCTGCCGTCTCGAAGAGATCCCAGGAAAGGATTTGTCGGATGTTGGATTTTTCGGGGTCGGTGGTATTGAGGTTGATCTCCTCAACCCGACGCTCGTCGGTAAGAATTCGCAAATGGTAGCCTGAGTTAAAATCAAACTTGATGCTCTTTTTGGGAACCAAGGTGCTGCTGAAATGTCCCCGGCGGCGGCTGAAGATATTGTCATAGAATTCTCCCTTTTAGTAGAGCGAGGAACGAGTTCTTGATGACCTAGTGGCAGCGGAAGGATTGGCGGTGAACCAATGGACGACGGGAAGTTGGCCGGAAATGGTGGGGTTACTGGTGACGTCTCCATGGTATTCCGGTGAGTTGAGAGGGGTAGCGAAGCGAGGTTCACGGGAGGAGGTGCCGGTATTTTCTTCCGCAGTGACGAATAGGTTGTATATAAAAAACTTGTATGCAACGATCCTCAAGAAAATAGAGCTCGATCTTAATCACTTGAATTACTTCTATGGCGGCCTCGCGTCGAAGCTGGTTGGAGTGGAGGGTTCCGAGCCGATTCACGAAATTTTAGCTTAAAGATATGAAGATGAAAAAAATTCTCTCCTTGTTGTTTGTCGGAACCCTTTTGCCCCTAGTGGCGAAGGATGATCGCTTGGTTTTAGTCGGCACGTCGTATGGTAAGAACGTTCTCGCGATTTGTGATTCCGATGGTGAGATCTTGTGGAAGCAAAAGACAGCGGGTCCACAGCAGGGGCATGCCGGCCATCATGATATCCATCTTTTAAAGAACGGAAATATTCTCTTTCACGATACTTGGAGCAAGACCCAGGAGGTGACACTGGGGAAAAAAACGGTTTGGGAATACGAGAGCGCTAAAATGAATGGGAACGAAGGAAAGGGTGTCGATGTGCACGCCTTTGCCCGCTTCCCGGACGGAAGCACGATGATCGCTGAAAGTGGCGTTGGTCGCTTTATTCATGTTGATCCCAAGGGCGCGATGATCAAGGTCGTCCCGATGGGGAAGGGCGGACGCAAGAGCACCCGTTTGGTACGGATGTTGGATAACGGGCACTATCTGGCATGCGCCGAGAACCCTGGAGTGGTCACGGAGTATGGCAAGGATGGCAAGATGGTCTGGGAATACTCTACCAAGACTCGTGTCTTCGGAGCAATTCGCCTTAAAAACGGCAATACGCTCATTGCAACCGGTAGTGGAAATAGCGTGATCGAGGTATCTCCCGAAAAAGAGGTTGTCTGGGAGATCGTAAAGAAAGTTCCCGGAACAGAGATCGAGCTAGCGTGGACGACCTGTCTTCAGGAACTTCCTAATGGAAACCTCATGATCGGTAATTGTCACGCGGGTGAAAACAACCCCCAGATTTTTGAGATTACGAAAGAGAAAAAAGTAGTCTGGGAATTCAATGAATGGGATCTTGTTGGTAACGGCCTGGCCTGTTGGCAGATTCTCGACTCGGGGCAGTCTGCGATGGTTCGCAAACAGCTTGCTGAGTTGAAGAAGTAGAGAGTTACCGGAGGGTTTCTCCTCCGTTGACGAGAAGAGTCTGGTCGGTGAGAGAGCCGAACTCTTCGGCGGCAAAAAGGTTCGCCGAGTTTGCGATGTCAGCCGGTGTTCCCTACCGGGCCATCGGGGCGGTATTGAGATAGCTTTGCTTGTCCTCTTCGGGGGAATCCTCGTGGCGTTCGACGGGAATCCAGCCAGGTGCGACGGAGTTGATGGCGATTCCCATTTTTCCATCACGGTGTCTTTTTAGGACGATGCCGCAAGAGCAAGGACGTGTTTCATCACGGATGAATGACGCGGAGGCGCAGGAATTGGTGGGAAGCCATGGTTGTGATGGAGCGGAAGGTGAGGGTGGAGGTGCCGTCGCCATTGTCGGTCATGGTGCTGAATTGAGCGGTGTGGGCGGGGCCGCTTTGCCACGAGTCAAGGTCATCGGAAATCTCGACAAGGTAGGTGAGGGGATTACTGCCTTGGCGGACGCGGAAGTTGAGAGCGGGGTAGTTGTTTCCTGCGTCACTGACGATGCTGAAGGTGGGGAGGGCGTCTTCGGGAGTGCCCGTGGCGAGGAGGTCGGCTCCGAGGGAATAAGCAAGGAGATTGGTGAGAGAGGAGCCATTGAAAGTGGCATCAGGGTCGGTTTCACCTTGGGCGGTGAGCCAGTTGGCGAAGGGGGCGTCTGATTCGTCAAACCCGGGAGTTCCCGTAATTGAGAAGCTGGCGCGCCAACTGGAGGCGAGGGCGTGGTCAGGGACGGTCACGGGGTTGAGGAGAGTGAGTGATTTGCCATTGCCATCGGTCTCGCTTGGCCAAGGGGAGGCGTCGAGGTAGGTAAAGTCGCGGATGGTGTCGCCTGCTCCGAAGGAGAGTTTGACGCGGTCAGTCTTGTTGCTGAGTTTGTCGGAGGGATCCCATTCACCGGCGATGAGGAGGCCGGTACCGTAGCGCATTTCGAAGGCAGGGATACTGCGGACGACGAGGATGACTTGGCCGGGGTTGAGGGTGGTTTGGGCGGCGTTGAGGAAGTCGAAGTCGATGCCTTTGGTGAAGCGGATATCGGAGAGGTCGAGCGGGGTGGTGCCGACGTTTTTGAGCTCGAGGTATTCGAAGAGGTCGTCGTTATCAAATCCAGCGGCGATCTCGGCGGGGGTGGGATCGGTGGGATGATACATGACCTCGGTGATGACGAGGCTGGTAAGGTAGTTTGAAATGTCGGGGAGGGTGGTGGTGAACTCGACGGGGTCAGACCAATGGCTCCAGCGGCCGGTGCTGTCTTGTTGGCGGACGCGAGCGCGGTAGGTCGAGTCTGAGCGGACAGCGGCGGTGGGGATGCTGAGGGCGTTTGCGAATGAGGTGAGTTCGCCGGATTCCCATGAAGCGGTGATTTCGAGAGCTGAGGGATCGGTGAGGTCGGCGAGTCGCCATTCGAGTGCGCCGAAGGTTCCGCTGCCCTGGGGATCGGAGAAGGCGGTGGTTTGGAAGGAAAGGGCGTTGGTGGGGAAGTTGGCGGGGCCGGTGTAGGTGAGGACGGGGGTGTTGGGGATTTGGGAGCCTTCGCCATTTTCAGCTTGGTGGAAATCGAGCCAAGCGTCGCGACCTTGGGTGCCTGAGAGGCCGTTGTCATTGGCTTGGGAGATGACCGAGCCATTTCCGCCGGGCCACGAGCCGCCGGTGAAGGCGAAGTTTTTCATGTCCTGAACGTAGCCGTCGAGCGAGTTGATGCCGGGGCCGCTTAGGTGGTTGTAGTTTCCGGCGTCGCTTGGGGCGCCCTTCCAACGGGCGAAGTCGGCGGGGACGAGGGGAGCGATGATGGAGGCGAAGTCATCGACGATCTGGTTGATTTGGTCTTCCTGCCAAAGGAGATCGCGCATTTCGCGAACGGAGTTGTAGTAGGCGGGCCAGAGGGTGGGGTTACCGGCGTTGTCACTTCCTCCGCCGTTGGCATTGAAGAGGGAATTGTAAACGACGTCATGGCCGCTGTTGTAAGTGGGGCCCCAGCTGGAGTCGGTGTCCCAGGGGAGCATCCAGAGTTTGCCTTTATTGTCGTTGGCGGGGAGGTAGTCGGGCTCGAAGTAGTAGACCATGTTCTTGTTCGCGCTGGGCCAGTAGTCGTAGTGACGGGTGGCTTCAACGAGGGCATGGAAGGCGTAGTATTTGTCGAGATTGACGTGGGCGTCGATGTGGGCGGGGGAGTCATTGCCATCGAGGTTGTTCTCGATGTTGTTGTGATCGCTGCCATCGAAGGGGGCGAACTTGGACTGGTAGCGTTGTTGTTGTTGCCAGTCCTGGGTTTGGTTGATGAGTTTGTAGAGGTTGCCTTTTTCGAGGTCGTGTTCTTCGAGGAAGCGGACGTCGTAGGTTTCGGAAACAAAGTAGGTCCCTTGGTAGTCGCCGTGCCATTGGTCGGGGGCTTCGGAGGCGTCATCGACAACGCGCCACTGAATGAAGAGTGGGTTGGCGGCGGGGATTCCCATTTTTTGGAAGAGGTGGTAGTTGACGGCTTCGTTGAGCCCGAAGGTCATCGTGCCGCGATTAGAATTGCTTTTTCCGAGGGTGAGGGTGCGCCATGGCTGATCGAATTTTTGCCCGTTCTGGTCGCGGGCTTCGAGGTAATCGCCATTGTTGAATCGGACACGCATGGAACGTTTGCCCCGGCCTTGGTAGCGGCCGTTGGCACCGCGGAGGCGGAAGCGGATGTTGTCGTAGACCTTGCCATGGTAGACCATGGTGCCGTTCCAATTGTAGAGGAAGCGGGCTTCGACGCCTTGGTTGATTTGGTTGCTGCCGTTATAGGCGACGGCTTCGTCGTAATCCTCATTGCGGATAAGGAAGTGATAGACGGGAAGGGTGCCGGCCATGGTGGTGGCGTCGATGCCCTGGTAGGCGGGAACTCCGTCGTAAACGAAGTAGGCGAAGTTGAGGGATGGGTCATCGTTGTAAGGAACGCGGGCGGTTTCTCCGACGGTGTCGGTGACGGTGATGCGGTAGCGGACGAGGTTGCGGTGGCCAGCGGCGGGGAGAGTGGTGGAAAAGAGATCGTCACCAGCGAGGGCGTCGCCATTGGAGCCGTCATCGGTCATGGAGAGGGTGGTCCAGTCGGATTCGAAATCGGGGTTGTTCGGACGGGTTTGGGTGGTGGTGATGTTGTTGCGGATGATGGGCAGCGGGAGTCGAGCCGGGACGTAGTCGCCGGGGGCGATGACGCGGTATTCGAGGCTGACCGAAGCGAGACCATCGGGGTCGGTGACGCGGGCGGTGATGAGGACGGAGTCGGTGGAAGCGGGTTGTTCCGGGGTGTGATTGACCTTACGGATGTTGGGGGCGGCGTTCTGGGAAAAAGCAGTATTTTTGGCGCCTGGGCTGGGCTGGGGCGGCGCGTTTTCGGAGGCAGGGCGGACGACTTCGAGATCGAAACCCAGGTCGCTGCTACTGGTTTGGGCGTTGAAAAGTTGAACGGCGATAGTGTTGGAACCTTCGTTTAAGAACGAGCCTGCGTTGATGATGAGTTTGTCTTCGTATTGGCCTTCGGTGCCGGTGCCGGACGCAAGATCGTCGATGGTGGGGTCCTCGTTTTCGTCAAAGCGACGTCGCTCGACTTCGGTGCCATTGATCCAGACTACGATGCCGTCATCGGCGGTGAAGTTGAGGAGGAGTTGTGAGGGGAGTTCGCCGGGGGCGCTGGTGAAGGTATTGCGCAGGAAGAGGGAACTGTAGTTGAGGCGCATGCCGGACACGGTGGTGTTTATGGTGACGCCGTTGACGCTTCCGTAGCCGATGGGGAATTGAGAGTTGGGGGTCCAGGAGGCGTTCTCGGAGAAGCCGGGTGTGCGCCAGGTGGATGTGGGAGAGGAGGCTTCGGTGGCGCCAGGACGCCAACTCCAGGAAGAATCGGAGAAATTGAGGAGGGTAGTTTGAGGGAGAGCTGTTTGGGGAATAGAGGCGCGCCAAGAACTGCCGAGGCCGTTGTCGAGGGAGGGATTGATGAGTTCGATGGAGGCTCCTCCGCCATCACTGGCGACGGGCCAAGGGAAGCCGACCTTGTAGTCGACCTCATCGATGACGGCATCGGAGGCATCGCGGAGACGAACTGTTTCGCCAGCGGAATTGAGGTTGCCGATAAAGGGGCCGAGGGGGGTGACGCCGAGGGTTGACTGGAGCGTGACTGGGTCTTCGGCGATAACGAGGTAGCCACCGGCGGGGAGAGTGGTGCCCGAGGGGAAGGTGAAATTGACGGCGCTGCTGAGACGCCATCCGGAGATATCTTTTGAGAAAGTGGAGAGATTGTGGAGTTCGATGAATTCCTGACGGATCTGGTTTTCGGGCGGGTTGGCGTGGATTTCGTTGATGACGATATCGTTGGAAGGTTCGACCGCATGAAGAGTGAAACTTTGCTCGAAGAAGAGGCCGCCTTGATCGCTGGTACGGAGGCGGATGCTGAAGAGATTTCCGATCTGGTCGGAGAAATTGGCAGCGGCGCGGAGTTGGTTTCCGACGATGGCGAAGAGGTTGTTGTCAACGCTTCCGACGCCGGAGACTAGGGTGTAGGAGTGGGTATCGAGGAGGTTGGGGTCGTTGGTGGTGAGGGCAGCGAGGTAGCCTCCGTTGGAGACGGTGATGGGGATATCGAGACTGCTCAAAGAGAGAGAGACGGGAGCAGTGGGGGCTTGATCGACGACGATGGTGACGGTTGCGGGAGCGGAGTCATACTTGCCGTCGTTTGATTTGAAGGTAAAGGAGTCGGTCCCGATGAAGCCGTTGTTGGCGGTGTAGCGGAGAGTGGGGGCAGTGCCGGTGAGGGTGCCGCCGGAGGGTGGGGAGGCGATTGAAAAAGTGAGAGAGGGATTGGGGTGGGTATTGGGATCAGTTCCGGTAAGGGCGAGCGCGAGGGGTAAGGTTTCGACGGTTTGGAGAGATTGGTCGGTGGCGATTGGGAGGCCGGGGTCGACTTCGATGTTGAGGGTGCGGGTTTGGATGGATTCGGGGGTGTCGGTGTCCCAGGTGTTGAGGGTGTAGGTGAAAGTGGAAAGGGTTCCATCGGTGTCTCCCATGATGGCGTTGGTGCTGCCGGTGGGGGTGGAAGCGGAGTGGATGAGAGTATTGGCTGGATCGCGGATTTCGAGCGCGAGGGAGCCGGTGACACTTGAATCATCGATATCCCAGGAGAAGGTGGCTGTTTCGCCTTCGTGGCGGGTGGCGTGAGAGGTGGTGAAGGAGGAAATGTTGGGGCCGTTTCCGGGGGCGTTGTTGGGGCCGGAGGTTAAGTTTGTAGAGACCTCGGCAGAGGTAAGTTCGCCGGACCAAATGCGGAACTCATTGACGGTGCCTTTCATTCCGGGGTCGCCCCAACTGGTGGCACCGATGGCTTCGAAAGAGGTAGTGACGTTTGAGAGATCGTTGGTGTTGGTGTTCGTCAATTTTTGCACGCCATCGAGCCAGGTGTTTAAATTGCCATCAGAGGACACGGTGATGACGAGATGGTGTTCTTCGTTTTGCGTGATTTGTTCGCCAAGCAATTGTGTTCCGTCTCGGTCGACGCCGCTCATCTGCCCACTTCCGCGAGTGTGAGTGTAGGCCAGTTCCTGACCGGCGGAGTTGTTGCCGAACTGAAAGAGCTTTCCCCAAGTGCCGGTGCCAGTGTCGGTGTACCAAGTTTCAATCGTCACGCCGGTCGCTCCGAAGTTCCCGCCGATGTCGATGGGTGAGGAGAACGTCATGCGATTGGCCGTCGTGCTGCTACCTGCTCCAGTGAGACTCAGTTGTCCCGCACTAATGGTAGCACCTCCTTGGAGCACTCCGGTGATCCCACCGATTGAGTCGTTGGAGTTGGTGTCAAAAGACCACCTGTTGGCCAAGGTGGCTCCTTTTGAGGTCATCAGGCTGACAATGAGGAGCGAAGTGAATAAGAAAAACTTCATAAATAGGTGTGTGGGAAAAAGAAAGCGCCGGAGGAGTATTCCGGCGCTGAAGCGAAGAATGAATCGCTGGAGCAGATTTGCTCAATTGGTCACGTCCTTGATACGATAGAAGAGCGTGGCCCCCGAAGCTGTCGTGTCAATAAACGTGGAGAGATTTCCAGTGGCGAAGAAGCTGTCATCGACATCCAGCCATTGCGGCGAAATGGCGGGGACGAGGGTCGGCGAGCTGTCGATCTGGTAGGTATGGCCGGGGATGGAATTAAAGATCAAGGTGACGGCTCCGGACCCGTTGTCCCGGGTGATGGAAGTAATACTGAGGCCTTCACCACCGAGGAGGGAATCCGGCCCGGTAGCAAAGTTGTCGGCAACATCGGTGCTGGAGAGGGTTCCTTTCCAAATGCGGAATTCGTTGATGGATCCGGTCATGCCGGGATCGCCCCAACTGGTTGCGCCGATGCCTTCAAAGGCGGAAGTGACGTTCGTGAGATCGTTGGTGTCAGTGTCCGTGATTTTTTTGTCGCCATCGACCCAGGTGTTGAGATTGCCGTCGGAAGAGATGGTAATGACGAGGTGGTGTTCTTCATTTTGAGTGATTTGCTCGCCAAGAAGCTTGGCTCCTTCACGATCAACTCCGCTCATCTCCCCGTTTCCCCGGCTATGAGTGTAGGCAAGTTCTTGTCCGGCAGTATTGGTGCCGAACTGGAAGAGTTTTCCCCAAGTGCCGGTGCCGGTGTCAGTATACCAGGATTCGATCGTGATGCCGGTGGCTCCGTAGTTGACACCAACTTCGACCGGCGTGGTGAAGGCCATGTGGTTGGCGGCGGTGCTTGTGCCGAGACCGGTGAGGGAGAGACGTCCCGGATCGACGGTGGCACCCCCAACGAGGATACCGGTATTGCCGCCCACCGAGTCGAAGGTGTCGGTATCAAAAGACCATCGGTGAGTGAGTTCAGTTCCGGTGAAGGGACCGGGATCGCTGGCGTCGATAGGCGAGGTGCCGTTATCGAGTTCGACATTGTCGTCGATGAGATCCATGTCGGAGTCTTTCAGGGTGGGATTAGTGCCGTGATCATTCACTTCGATTCCGTCGCTCAGGGTGTCGCCGTCGGTATCGACGACGAGAGGGTTTGTGAGGTGGGTTTTGACTTCCGGGCCATCGAGGAGGCCATCGGTATCGGTGTCGTTGACGATAGGATCAGTATTTCTCTGGAATTCCTCAAGATCAAATAAGCCGTCGCCATCGAAGTCGCCGGTTCCTGCGCCGGGTCCCGGGCCTGTGAGGGTGCCGTCCAATTGAGTGAGATCGGTGATGTCCGTCTGTAAGAGCTCCCAGTCGTCCGGGATGCCATCGAAATCGGTGTCATCGAAATTTGGTAAGGTGTTGGGTCCGTTGGTGAAGTTTTGAGTGACTTCGAATTCCGAAAGAGTTCCGCTCCAAACGCGGAATTCATTGACTGATCCGGCCATGCCGGGATCGTTCCAACTGGTCGCGCCAATCCCTTCAAAATCGGAGGTCACATTAGCGAGATCATTGGTGTCGGTGTCTGTGATTTTTTTGTCACCATCGACCCAGGCGTTGAGATTGCCGTCAGAAGAGATGCTAATGACGAGGTGATGTTCTTCATTCTGGGTGACCTGCTCCTCGAGGAGTTTGGAGCCGTCGCGATCGACTCCGCTCATCTGGTCGTTTCCCCTTGTGTGGGTATACCCAATTTCTTGGCCGGCGGCATTGGTGCCGAACTGGAAGAGTTTTCCCCAAGTGCCGGTGCCGGTGTCGGTGTACCAGGTTTCGATCGTGATGCCGGTGGCTCCGTAGTTGACGCCTACATCGACCGGCGTGGTGAAAGCCATGTGGTTGGCTTCGGTGCTTGTGCCGAGACCGGTGAGGGAGAGACGTCCCGGATCGACGGTGGCACCCCCAACGAGGACACCGGTATTGCCGCCCACCGAGTCGGTGGTATCGGTGTCGAATGACCAGCGATTGGCTAGAGTGGCCGCTTCTGAAGAAAAGAGGCTGAGGTGAAGCAGGGAGGCGATGAGGGGGAGAGTGGAGGTTTTAGAGTTCATCGAAGATTGGTGAGTGTGTGGCGCTTATATTAGGCCTAGATGATAGGAGTTTTGGTCTGTCGTTGTCAAGGATTTGGTTGCATCGCGTTATTTCTATAATAGACTTAAGTGAAGTGCATTAGGGCTTATTCTCTGTTGGTTTTATGGGGTGATTTGCGCCAATTTCGGAATAATTTGCGCAAAAGAAACCCGCAGCCAGTTTGGACTGCGGGTATTTTGATTTATAATGATTAAGTGACTGGAAATTAGGCGCGACGACGGCGAATGGCCAGTAAGCCACCGAAGAGGGCCAAGGCGAGACCGCTGGGTTCGGGGACGATGGTATTGGGGCCGGCAGCGAGGCTGGTTGTGACTTCACCGGCGGTTAGTTCGCCGGAGTAGATACGAAATTCGTCGACGGTTCCAGTCATGCCGGGATCGTTCCAACTAGTGGCGCCGATTCCTTCGAAGGTGGTGTTGATATTTGAAAGGTCGTTAGTGGCGACGTTGGTGAGTTTTTGGGCTCCGTCGAGCCAAGTGTTGAGACTGCCATCGGAAGAGACTGAGATAACGAGGTGGTGCGGGGTGTTTTGGCTGACTTGCTCATCGAAGAGTTGGGCTCCGTTGCGATCAACGCCGCTCATCTCCCCGTTTCCCCGACTATGAGTGTAGGCCAGTTCCTGACCGGCGACATTATTACCAAACTGGAAGAGCTTTCCCCAAGTGCCGGTGCCGCTGTCGGTATACCAAGTTTCGATGGTCACCCCCGACGTGCCGAAGTTGCCTCCGATATCGACCTGACTTGTGAATCCCATGTGGTTGGCGTCGCGGTTGGCGCCGAGGCCGGTGAGTTGCAGGGCACCGCTTCCTACGGTGGCACCTCCAACGAGGACGCCGGTATTCCCGCCGACTGAGTCAGTGGTATCGGTATCAAACGACCAGCGATGCGAGATCGTCGCAGCACCGGCGAAGCTTGCAAGTGCGCAGCCAGCGAGGGTGAGTAGGATTGTTGCTTTCATATTGGGTAATAATTTACTGAGGTCTTTTTTTAAGAGGACAATACTGGATTATGCTAAAATATTCTCAATCTGTCAATTTTTCATCTGATGAGGTGTGTTGGTGTAGGTTGTTTTTTTTGAGCTGGTTATGAGGTTTATTCCCGGAATTATCTGTGTCTTTTTGTGCCAAGAATGGAACGTTTTGCGCGTAGCGGGATTTGAGTGAAAGAGTTTGGGAAATAGGAGCTTAAGAAAGGCGTGATCGTTGACTCTCTTCGGTCAAAGGTTGTTGAAGATCGAATTGTATCAAGTTATGGGACTGAGCATGTGCGCATCTGGAATTCGGGGGAGGAAGCTACTCTTGGGGGGAGTTCTGTTTATGGTTTCCTGTTCTCAGGATGAGAAAACAGAGGCTCCTGCAGAAGTGGAAAGTGAATCTGCGGATGTGGCCTATACGACGATGGTAGAGACTGAGGAGATCATCTCGGAGCTCGTGACTCCGATCAACCGCTTGAGCAGAGCGGTTCGGAATCTGGATGTTTCCTGGAATGCCAAGCTGTTCACACCAGGAGCAGGAGTGGTGGATCTGGACCAATCTGCATTACTCTCGACAGACGAGTCTCCTGAAATCCGACACTACAAATGGCTGAGTAAAGCGCAGTCCGAGGAGTTGAAAAACTTGGAGAAAGGACTTTGGTCAATGCTTTGGGCAGAGGTCCATGCTTTTGAAGATGCCCGTTTCGGCGTGCTGCGTGGAGAAACGGGAGTGCAACCCGGCACATTTTTCACGGAACTTAAATTGAGTGCGCGGGGAAGAACGGTGGAGAAAGAACAAGGGGCCTGGAAGGGGAAGGTCAAAGTCTGGTGGGAGAAGGAAGACGAGGACTGGCTCATTTCTCGATTGAAAATTGCGGAACTGAAATCACTCATCTCGCCTGCCCCCTTGTTCAGCGAGGTGCTGAATCGTGTGCTGACTTCGCCCGTTGATTTGGCAAAAGCGCGGGAGTCGATTCACGAACGTTATATCCGGGAAGTCTTCTTTACCGGCGGGACGAAGTTCGCCTATCCTAAACATTATTGGGAATACATCACCAGCTGGGATTCGCTGGATCAACATACCTCGGTGTCCGTGGTGGATATCGACGAGGATGGTTGGGATGATTTTTATGTCACGGCCCGGTGGGGAAAGAACCAGCTTTGGCGGAATCGTGGCGATGGAACTTTTGAGGACATCGCGGGGAAAGTGGGCTTGGACATCGACGGAGTGTGTAATTGCTCTCTGTTTGCGGACTTTGACAATGACGGCGATAAGGATGTCTTTATCGGGCGGAGTCTCGAAAGGGGGCGCTACTATGTGAATGTCAACGGATCGTTTTTCGAACGAAGCGAGGAGGATCTGGATTGTCCTTTGCCCTATTGGACCTCCTCGATGTCGACGGCGGATGTCAATGGCGACGGACTCCTTGATTTGTATGTCTCGACCTATCGACTTCCGATTACGAGGCCTCGGAATATTCTCTCGAAACAGTTTCTAAATCTTGAGGAACAGGAGGAATGGAAACGTCGCCGGGGATTGGATCACCCGATCTTTCGACTGACAGGTCCGCCGAATGTCTTGTTGATCAACCAGGGAGGCGGGAAGTTTTCCCAGGCTGCTCAAGCGGGAGGCGCGGACCTTTGGTTGTCGAGTTTCCAGAGCACGTGGTCTGATTATGACAACGATGGCGACCCGGATCTCTTCGTGGCGAACGATTACGCGCCGGACTACGTTTTCCGGAACGATGATGGTCAATTAACTGACGTCACCCGCGCTGTTGCCGGGAGCGAACTGCAGGGATTCGGGATGGGGGTGACCTTGGGCGATTACAATAACGATGGCTTCCAGGATCCTTATTTCACCTACATGTATAGCAAGGCCGGGAGCCGGATCACCGGGATGTTCGAGGGGCTGGAACAACGGATGTATGAAGGGGTGGCCGGAAATAAGCTGTTGAAAAATACCGGTAAAAAATTCGAGCCGACGGAGCTGTCGGTCTCGCAAGCGGGGTGGTCTTGGGGAGGTCAGTTTTCCGACTTAAACAACGACAGTTTCTTGGATCTTTACGTGGCGAACGGCCTCTACACGCCACCGATAGGGACGGCGACGGAGGTGGATTTGTGAAGTAGCCTTTGGCGCTCGGTCGTGCGCTCGGACACAAATCTTAATAAACGGTTCCTAGAAGAAGGAGTCGATGCCAGTCAGTATGCCAGCATGCCGGGCGTCTTGGACACGCGTAAGAAAGTGGATGGAAAGCCGGTGATACGAAGTCACTCTTTCAGCGGGAATGAAAGTAATAGTGTCTTCCTGAATCATGGTGGTGAGAGCTTTGAAAATATTTCGGGCCTCAGCGGTCTGGGTAGCCTGGCCGATGGTCGGGCCTTTGCTTTTTTGGATTTTGATCACGATGGCAAAAGCGACATTGTTTTGACCAATACCAACAATCCGCAACTTCAACTTTTTCATAATAGAATCCAGGACGCCGGAAATTCCATTAATATTCGTCTGGTAGGTGGAAATCGAGGAGGGGCGCCTGACAAGACGTGGAGTTCCCGCGACGCATATGGCGCGCATGTTCTTGTGGAGGTCGCGGGGAAAACGATTCGCCGCGAACTTCGTGGTGGAGATGGCTTTGCGGCCCAGAACAGCGACACGTTGACCATTGGAATTGGAAAATCGACAGTGGTAGACAAGGTCAGTGTCATTTGGCCTTCCGGGAAGAAATCAGTGATGGAGAAGATCGAAACCGAATCGCTTGTGACGATCTTTGAGAATCCCGGAGAGGCTGTGCCCAAAATGATTCGCCAGATTGCTGCTTCGGTTCCGAAAACGAAAACCCGCTTGCTCTCAAGGGGCCGATTGGATCTCCTGGTAAAGAAAAAGCTCAACGTCGTAGTGACCTTGGCGACCTGGTGTCCGGTCTGCCTCGGTGAAGTTTCTCATCTTCGGCGTTTGTCTGAAAGAGTGGGCGAGGATGTTGGTTTTTATGCCTTCCCGATTGATCCCGACGACGATGGGGCAAAGCTGACGAAATTCCAAAAGAAGACCAATCCTCCCTATGAAATCCTGAGTGATTCAGGTGCCGTGCAACGTGAGGCGGTTGAGAAGTTGATGATAGAAAAATTTGGAGAAATGCCTCTTCCGTCGACCTTCATTCTGGATGATCAAGGTCGTGTCCTGAAAGCGCTCAAGGGAACGCCCACTCTTTCGCAATTGCGCCTACTCAGTCAGTGAAATGAGGGGCGCTGAGCCTTCGATGGAATGAGTGCTTACCTTGCCGGAGGGCCAGCGGACTGAGATTTTTTCCAGTGTTTCATCTGCTGCCAAAGTGATGCAGAGTTTGCTCGAATTTTGAGAGGAAAGCCCAACGCCGAGAGCTTTTTGAAGGGCTCGATTTCCTTTGCTTGTTTTGATTGTTACCAGAGCGCCACAGGCGTCACGATTGCTTACGGTGCCAGTTAACTTTAGACGAATCATGCGTCCTAGATGGCCTGATTCGCCCAGCTTGTTGCGGAAGATACGCAGTCGTGGGGCGTTGGCGCTGGCAAGGGCGATGTCGAGCCAACCGTCGTTGTCGTAGTCGAAAAGGGAAAATGAGCGGGCGTCTTCTTTGCCGTCAATTCCGCTGACGAGAGAGTTGTCCGTGAAGCCACCGGCGCTGGATAGGAGAAGGCGGTTGCGCTCATTTCCACTGAGGGAATTACTTCGGAAAGCCGGGCCGCCCGGATTGCTTTGTTCGACTCGCAACTGGAAGTTGAGCAGAGGAGATTTCCAATGTTCGGAAGTACGAAATTTTATTGATTTGGTGGGATCGGAGAGCACGACCGTGCTCCAGAAGCAACTTCACAAGTCCACTTCCGTGGCCACCTTCTTGGGCGCGGTGTAGTAGCCGCTTGGAACGTAGAGGTCGAGGAGTCCGTCATTGTTGAAGTCAGCGAATTGACCGCCGAAGGACCATCCCGTGCGAGTCTCCGGGGCGTCCGGTTTTGCGACTTGGTGGAAAACTCCGTCATCATTACGATACATGAAGTTGCCTCGTGCCGCCACTTTGATGCGGGGGTCGACTTTGCCGACCAGATCGATAATGCGATTCCCTGCTTTGGAATACATGTTGGAGACGAAGAGATCGAGGTCGCCATCGTTGTCGTAGTCTCCGAAGGAGGCACCCATTCCGAAGGCCATCTCTCCGTCCGGGAAATGCTCGGCGTAGGCATCGACGAAGACTGGCTCGGCGGCTCCCTTCGGGGTCTCGTTTCGCAAGAAGGTATCAGGAGAGAAATCATTGCAAACATAGAGGTCATCGTCACCGTCGCCGTCAACGTCCGCCCAGGCTGGTTGATAGCTTTTACGCCAAAGTTTAACGACTTCCCCGCCGGAACGTTCCAGCCGCCCGCCGCCGCGATTCATGAGGAGGATGTTTGGGCCGCCGCGATCATCGAAGTAGGGATGGGCAGTTGCTGAGAGGGTGTCGAGACGGGCTGCGTCTGCAGGTGGCAGGTAGCGCTCTTTCCATATGGGCCTGACATCGGTTCCGGGGGTGTAGGTGGTGAGATAGACATCGAGAAGACCGTCGCGATTGACGTCTGCGGCCGCAGCGGAAACGACAAAGAATTGCTCGCCGAGGTCAGTGAGTTTGTGAGTCACATTTTCGAAGCTGCCCTGGTTATTTTGGTAATAGAGAGTGGGTTCGAGCGAGCGGCAGACCAAGGCATCGGGATCGCCATCGTTGTCGAAGTCAGCGAAGAGGCTGAAATTGACGCAATACCCCGGGGTGAGTCCTGACTCGATGGTGACGTCCTCGAAGGTTCCATCGCCCTTGTTCCGGAAAAGTTGCGGCTCGGTGTAGCGGGCAGTGATGAAGAGGTCATCGTGACTGTCGGAATCGTAGTCGACCACGCTGACCGAGGGATACTGCTGGGCGCTCTCCATATCGGGAACATCGGCATACTCGCGCTTGGGCATGACGAGTTTTTTCTCGGCGAGAGCTTGCTCCGTGATTTCCTGATGGGCGGAACGCTGTGCTTCGTCGCGTGCGAAG
This sequence comes from Akkermansiaceae bacterium, assembly GCA_028822935.1. Classification (GTDB taxonomy): domain Bacteria; phylum Verrucomicrobiota; class Verrucomicrobiia; order Verrucomicrobiales; family Akkermansiaceae; genus SW10. The sequence continues at coordinate 25,790 of JAPKCM010000029.1, read as the reverse complement.
CTTGATGGGATGACCTTTTTGGTGACGTCTTCGAAGAGTGGGGCGGGAGATTCGATGAGATGGAATTCCAATGGTGTCCATTTGGACAAAGTGGCTTGTCCGGCGGAGTCAAATTTCCAGGTGAGTTTTTGTTTCGTTCGGACGCCAGTGAGAGCCCCGGTGGCGGATTGGAAGAGTCCTTCGAATTTGGTTTTCGTGATGAATTTTGAATTATCGAAGGTGGCGGAAAGAACTCCGAATGAACCATTGACCCACTGGCCATCGCGAATCTTGTTCCATTCATCGGGAAGGTCGGGTTCCGCTCCTGCAATGATTTTAGAGGCGAGCGCTTTGAGTTTGGGGGTGAGTTTCTGGATGGCTTCTTCGCTTTCAACGACGGCCTTTGCGACATCATCGGGTGATTTCGAAACCTCAGGAGGCGGTTTCGAGGTCGTGTCGCTTTTGCAGGAGCAAAGGACGAGGGCGGCTAGAAGGAGAGATTTCATTGTTGGGGAGGTTAACGAAAGACCAATTCGCGGCGGTATTTTGCCGGCGTGATGCCCGTTTGCGCTTTGAAGGTTTTGGTGAAGTGTTGTCGGCTGCCGAAGCCGGAGAGCTCGGCGACGGCATCGACGGTGTATTCCGGGTTGCCGAGGAGACGTTTTGCGATGCTCATGCGCGCATCGAGGATGCTGGCGTGGATGGTGCGGCCGGTGATGCTGCGGAAGCGGCGTTGGAGTTCGCGGCGGGAGAGAGGGACGGAGGCGACGACGTCATCGACGCCGATTGGGCTGCTGGCGTTGCGATTGATGAAGCGGGAGGCGCGGGCGATGAGAGGATCGCTGATGGCGAGTTCGCCGGAAGAGCCGCGAACGACGAGTCGGCTGGGAGGGACGAGGATGGTATTGGACTCTGGGGAAGTGTCTTCCAGAAGATCGTTAAGGAGTCGGGCCGCGCGGTAGCCGACTTCGAAGTGGGCGGCATCGATGCTGGAGAGAGTGGGGCTGCAGACATTGCAGGCGACGGTGTCATTGTTCACTCCAACAACGGCGAGTGCTTCGGGGATAATGATGCCAAGGCGAGCGCAGGCGTTGAGGAGGAGGGGGGCGATGTGGTCGCAGGAGACGAAGATGCCGAGAGGGAGGGTAAGGCTTTTGAGCCACTCTTCGATGTGCCCGGTGTTGCTTTGGTCGTGCTCTTGATGGGATTTGCAAACGGTGAACGAAGGGACTCTGATGCCGAGTTTTTCGGCTTCATGAGTGAAGCTTTGGCCGCGTTGGTCTGACCAGCGGGTGTCGCCGATTCCGCAGAAGGCGAAGCGTCCGAAGCCCTGCTCGATGAGGTGGCGGAGGGCGACTTTGGCGATGGCGTTGTCATCGGTGTGGACGAGCGGGAGGGAGCGGTCTCCGTGATCGCCTAGGATATCAACAACGGGAATGCCCTGAGAAATGAGCTCGTGCGCGCGCTTGCGTCCTGCTTCATCGTAGATGCGGGTGATGACACCGTCGATGTGGTGATGTGGTGAGATAGGCTCGATGTGAGATGGTCCCGAAATACTTCCATGAAGGGACCAGTTTCCTGCATTGTGGTGGATGTCCCAGCGATGAATTTCCCCCGAAAACTTGGCGATACCACGAAGCATATCACGACCCGGAGCGATGGCCGTTTCGATCTCCAGAAGGATGCGGCGACGGTGCTTTTTTTCTTGATCGTCCATAAGAATGGAGGAAGTTGTGATGGTGATAGGTTTTTTTGTGCCAGCGAAAGGAGTGGGGAGATTCCCTTTTTACTTGGGATTTGGAGTGTTTAAAAGCCCTAAATCAGGGGGTTATGTGATTTAGATCAAAATTTGATAAAGCTGATTTTTTATTTTGGTGAGTTCGGATGCTATAGAAGTGAGTGGTTTTGCGCCAATTTTAGGAAGGAGGGAGTGTGAAGAGTAGCTCGGTGATGGATATTCACTTTGTGATGAGCTTGTGAGTAATATAGGGAGGTCGATTCGATTCTGTGGGCTCTATTTTTGTTGGTTTGAATAGGGATTGTACCTTGGCGCGATACATTCTGTTTTAATGATTTGTGTTGATTCGACGAAGGGGTGACGCAAGGATTTGAATTATTATTTTTATGACGAAATGATCACTGATTTGGAGAGCCATCCTTCCATTGTGGTGTGGGTTCCTTTCAACGAGGCATGAGGGCAGCCTTCCCCGCGATATTTGGAAGCGAAGGAAGCCTTGATTTACATATTGGTGCATAGTCGGGCATTCCAGCCTTCCTTCGGGCGGTGTATTCTGGCAAGACGATGTTGTGAAATTTGGTCAAAGTTTGCTTTTTCTGATTCTGGTGTCTCAGGCGCCGGGGGAGAAATCCTTATTGTTTAATAGAGACATTCGTCCGATTCTTTCTGACAAGTGTTTTGCCTGTCATGGATTTGATGAGGAGACCCGTGAGGGTGAGTTGAGATTGGATACTCCGGAGGGGGCTTTTAAAAAGAGAAAGCGAGGCAAGTCACCCATTGTTGCAGGGAAGCCGGATGAAAGTGAAGCCTGGCTGCGAATCATCACCAAGGATGAGGACGATATGATGCCGCCACCGGATTCTCATAAGCAGCTGACATTGGGGGAGAAGTCGATCCTACGGCAATGGATTCAGGAAGGGGCTGAGTATCAGACGCACTGGGCCTTCGTGGCACCGGTGAAGGCTGAGGTTCCAGGAGGCGAGGGCTTGGAGATAGATCGTTTTGTGGGCGCGTCGTTGACCAAAGAAGGCATGGAGTTTTCTCCGGAGGCGGATCGCCCGACTCTGATTCGACGAGTGAGTTTTGCGCTGATTGGATTGCCCCCGACGATTGAGGAGGTGGAGAAATATGTGAGCGATCAATCGACGGATGCCTTTGGCAAGATGGTGGATCGCTATTTGGACTCGAAGCACTACGGCGAAGAAATGGCGCGGCATTGGCTGGATGCGGCGCGCTACGGAGATACTCATGGAATGCACCTCGATAACGAGCGTCAGATGTGGGCTTACCGAGATTGGGTGATCGATTCGTTTAATCGAAATCTGCCCTACGATGATTTCACGATCGAACAACTGGCCGGGGACTTGATGCCTAATTCGACCCAGGAGCAGATGGTGGCGACGGGATTTAATCGATGTAATGTCACGACCGGTGAAGGCGGAAGTATCGCCAAGGAATTTGTCTTTCGTTATGCCGTCGATCGAGCCAGCACTACGGCGCAGGTCTGGCTGGGCTTAACGGCAGGATGCGCAGTGTGTCATGATCACAAGTATGATCCGATCACCTCAAAGGATTTTTATTCGCTCTACGCTTTCTTTAACTCCAATGCCGATCCGGCGATGGACGGTAATAAACTCCTCACGCAACCGGTGATCAAGGTGAAGACGCCGGATTATGATGAGAAGAGAAAGGGTTTTTCAGATCGCCAGAAAGTTCTCGAAAAGAAGATGAGCGCAATTTCGGTGAGTCTGAAATATGAAGATCCGGCTAAGAAAAATCCGCCTCCAAAAAGATCAGAGCACGAAGAAGTGTGGTTTGACGATGCCTTTCCAGAGGGGGCGAAAGTTGGGGTTTCCGGACATCCGTTGACCTTCGTTGAAAACCCCGTCAAGAGTGGGAAGAAATCGTTGAAGCGTGGCGGGGCAGGAATGGCGCAGGATTACTATCAGGCGGGAGCAGCTCCTCTCACGGTGCCTTCCCAGGCGAAGTTCTTTTTGCACGTCTATCTCGATCCGGAGGATCCGCCCGAAGAGGTGATGATTCAATTCCACACCAAGGACTGGAGTCATCGTGCCCTGTGGGGAGCTGATGTCATCGATTTTGGAAAGAAGGGAACGACCGAGCGCTACCGTGCCGGTGACCTTCCGAAAAAGGGGCAATGGGTGCGTCTTGAAGTGCCCGCTGAAAAGATGGGTCTAGCCACTGGGGCCAAGGTTGTCGGCTTTGCTTTCACGGTGCATGGTGGGACGGCTTACTTTGATCGCTTTGGCGTTATCGGAGTGACTGATCCTGCTTTGGACCCGAATCTCTCGCTTCTTGCCTGGCGAAAATCACGGGTGGGAAAAGATACTCCAGAGGCGAAAGGCGCGCTTCGGGGTTGGCTGAAAGAAGGACCGGACAAGCCGAGAAAGCCAGAGGAGTTGGCGCAAATCAGGTCCTATTATCTTCAGGAAGTTTGTCAGAGCACGCGCGATGCCTTTACCTCGATCAGAGGAGAACTGGCGAAAGTGAAGAAAGAAAATGCTGACTTTGATGCAGGGATCCCTTCGACTTTTGTCTTTCGAGATCTTCCCAAGCCGCGCGACAGTTTTGTCATGATTCGCGGCGAATACGACAAGCCGGGTGAAAAGGTAGAGCCAAATACTCCTCTGGTTCTTCCACCACTCAAGAAGAGCGGTGATCGGGCTAATCGTCTCGACCTGGCAAAGTGGCTGGTGGCTCCGGAGAATCCGCTGACCGCAAGAGTTGCGGTGAATCGGTTTTGGCAGCAAGTGTTTGGAATTGGACTCGTGAAAACCAGTCATGACTTCGGAACGCAGGGCGATCTGCCAAGCCATCCTGAACTACTGGATTTTCTGGCACTTCGTTTTCAGAACAATGGCTGGGATGTTAAAAAAATCATGCGCGCATTGGTGATGAGCCGGGCCTTTCGTCAAGAGAGCCAGGCGGCTAGTCCGCGATGGATTCAGGATCCTGAAAATCGCAAGTTGGCGAGGGGTCCGAGATTTAGACTATCTGCCGAGCAGCTACGCGATCAGGCGCTCTTCGTGAGTGGATTGATGGATCACAGATTGGGTGGAAAAGGAGTAAACCCTTATCAGCCGCCGAACATCTGGGAGCCGGTGGCTTTCGGTGGGTCAAATACGCGCAACTATAAGCAATCCAAGGGGACTGATCTGTATCGACGTTCGGTGTATACCTTCTTTAAACGAACGGCGCCCCATCCTGCGATGACCAATTTCGATGCTCCGTCGCGCGAGCAATCCTGCCTGCAACGGGAAAGTAGTAATACACCGCTGCAGGCTCTCCAGTTGATGAATGATGTGCAGCACTATGAGGCCGCCCGTGGACTGGCAACACGGATGATGCAGTCGTCTTCCGATCTCAACGAACGTTTTGGGTTTGCATTTGAAAGTGTCTTGTCCCGATCTCCCGGTGTCGAAGAACTCACGATTGCGACGAAGCTCTATCAGCGCCAATTGGCCCGATATGAGAAAGTTCCTGAAGATGCCAAGAAGGCAGTTGGGTTTGGTGAATCCAAGCCGCCTGGTGATTTAGATGTTTCCGAACTCGCGGCCTTCACTTTGGTCGCCAATCTTATTTTGAATATGGACGAAGCCATCGTTCGCAACTGATCCGCCCTATGAATCCATTTTTAGAAAATCAACTTCTTCAGACCCGTCGTCAATTTTTTGGCGATAGTGGAATCCGTCTTGGCGGAATTGCCATGGCTTCATTGATGGGTGCCCCGCGAATCGGAGCAGCTCCGTCCGAAGTGCATCCGGGCCTTCAGGGCTTGCCGCACTTCGCAAGTAAGGCCAAAGCGGTGATCTATCTCCACATGAATGGTGGACCCTCGCAGCTCGATACCTGGGATTACAAGCCGAATTTATTGAAGGAATATAACAAAGATCTTCCGAAGGAGTTCCTTGGCGATCGCATCACGACGATGACAAGCGGACAGGGAAGATTTCCGGTGGCTCCGTCGCGATTCAAGTTTGCCCAACATGGTGAATGTGGCCGCTGGGTGAGCGAACTTTTTCCGCATACTGCCAAGCTTGTTGATGACATCGCGGTGGTGAAGACGGTGCATACCAACGCGATCAACCATGATCCGGCTTGCACTTTTGTCATGACCGGAAGTGAAGTTTCCGGGAAGCCGAGTATGGGCTCGTGGGTCTCATACGGATTGGGCGCGGAGACGAGTGACCTTCCGTCCTTTGTGGCCTTGACGCCAAATTTTCCCAATGGCTCAAATGCCCAAGCACTCTTCAGCCGAATGTGGGGGCCGGGCTTTCTCCCGGGACGACACAGCGGAGTGGTTCTGCGCTCGGGGAATGATCCCGTTCTTTATCTCGAGAATCCTCCGGGAGTGAATCGGGGAGACCGTCGGGCGATGCTTGATTCATTGGGTGAGCTGAACCAACGCGGATTTGAAAAGTTCGGCGATCCGGATATCCAGACTCGCATTTCCCAGTATGAAATGGCTTACCGCATGCAGGCGAGCGTTCCAGATTTGACGGACTTTAGTAAAGAGTCGAAAGCGACGATGGATCTTTATGGCGAGGACGTGAATCGTCCGGGCTCGTTTACTTCGAGTGCGCTTCTGGCGCGACGGCTCGTCGAGCGAGGCGTGCGCATGGTGCAAATCATGCACCGTGGCTGGGACTCGCACGGAAACCTTCCCAAAGAGATGGGTAATCAGTGCAAGGACACTGATCAGGCTTGTGCCGCTCTCCTGACCGATCTCAAACAGCAAGGCATGCTCGATGAAACCTTGATCATTTGGGGCGGAGAATTCGGGCGGACGGTCTACTCACAGGGAACGCTTACCGAAACCAGCTACGGACGCGACCACCATCCACGGAACTTCTGTATGTGGATGGCAGGCGGTGGAATTAAAGGCGGAGTATCTTTAGGTGAGACCGATGAATATTCCTACAATCCGGTTTCCGATTCCGTGCACATCAACGAGATCAACGCCACGGTGCTTCATTGCCTCGGGATCGATCATGAACGATTTACTCTTCGTTATCAGGGTCTCGATCAGCGTCTCACCGGGGTGGAGCCGATGAAGGTTCTTAAGAAGATCTTGGCCTAAGGCAGAGATCTCGAGAGAGAGGAGGATTGTCGTAGATGAAGAAGGATCTCGCTGGGCGATATTCCAAACATAATTTGGAGCGGTCCGAAGTAGAAGCGAGCTTACTTTCCGGGGAACGCGGGATGGAGGCGATGGGTCCAGTCGGGGAAGTAGAGTTTTCGATCGAGCGTGCTGGGTGTTCCCGCCGGGGTATTTGGGAAGAGTTGCTCTTTGGGTTTCTTGAGAAGGGAACGATCGCTCAGGGTTTTTAAAAAGGCCAGGAGTTCATCGATTTCTTGTTCACTTAAACCAAGATCGCCCATGTCATCGTGGTTCACTGTTTCTGGGTAATCGGTCTTGGGCCAGCGGGGTGGTTGAAGGTCGCGGACATTGTAGAATTCGAGGACTTCACGCAGGGTCGGGATAGAACCGTTGTGCATGTAGGGTGCAGTGAGGGCGATATTTCGCAGAGAGGGGGCTTTGAACTTTCCCATGTCTTCCGGGTCATCAGTTACGGCGAAAAGTCCGGGGTCCTTTTGCCCGAGAGAAGGAACGCCGAGATTATCGTAGCCGAAGTCACTGAGGAGGGGGGCGGTCCAACTTTTGGAGTGAAGGAAGTGGCAGTCGGCACAGGCCGCGGTGGTTTTGAAAATTTTAAGCCCTCGTTTTTCTGTCTTCGTGAGGATGTTTTTTTCGCCAGCTTGGTAGGCATCGAACCGGGAGTCAAAGGGACGAAAGAAGGGTTCTTTGAGAAACTCCACCAGAGAACGGTAGGCGTAGTAATTGAGTTGCTCGTCATTTTCCCAGATTTTGTCGCTGATCAACTTTTGGAAGCTCGGCGCGTAGGATGATTTTCGGAGTGCTGCAGCCAAAGCCACTGGTCCGGGGAGATTCATCTCCTTGGGGTTAAAGAAGGGCTCCTGCACTTGCTCAAAGAGATCCTGCGCCCGGCCGTCGTGAAAGAGGCCTCCTTCCCAGGCGTATGCCTCGCTGCCGTCGGGGAGGAAGAAGTCATCGAAGGCCATGGCTGGAATCAGGGCCGCATACATCAGGGATGGCGCATTGCGGGTCCCTTTGATGTTCGGTGCCGCACCGGGTGAAGCTTGTCGGGAGTCGGCGAAAGCGTGGTTGGGATCGTGGCAGGAGATGCAGGCCTGTCCCTTTGGTCGGGAGAGATTGGTGTCCTGAAAAATGGCGCGCCCGATTTCCGCGGCGGTGGGTGTTTCTTCCGCGGGGATTGTTCCCAAACCCAATAGTGTGATCACTCCGGTTCGGAGGAACTTCGAAATAGAACCGCAAGAGATCACGTCAGAGGATTAGCATTCGAATCACCTGTGTCGATCATGTGATTCCTCTTGTCCTGCGAGGCCCGTCTGCAGATTCGCTGAACAAGGAGATACGACCTTATCTTCAATTCGTTATTTCAAGGTGCGCATGTAGGTGAAGAGGTCTGCAATTTGTTCGTCAGAAAGATGATCAATGAGACCTTCGGGCATCAGGGAGGATTTTGTGATCTTGTGCTGCGAAATATTTCCTCTTGAAACGATTTTGACGGAAGTGCCGATCGGCTGGACGCTGAGTTGCGTCTTTGTTTCTTCGACGAGAAATCCGCTGATCTTGCTGCCGTCCTGGAGGATGATGTCGTGGCGATAGTAGCCACTTTCCATTTGAGCATTTGGAGTGAGGATGTTGTGGAGAAGGGCATCGGTGGACATGGCTCCTGCACCCGATAGATCGGGTCCGATGATGCCGCCTGTGTCACCGACCTTGTGACAGGCCAGGCAGGTTGCGAAGAGGGTTGCTCCGTTTTTGGCGCTTCCTGGACGGTCGGCGAGTTGAAGATATTTCTTAAACTTGGCGCGTGCCGCGGAGGCGGCTTCTGGTGTTACGAGCTTGGGGCTGTCATCGACAAGTTGAATGCTGGCCTCTCCACTCAATTTCAGATCGAGAGAATCGCCCGAGAATCGATGAATGAGGGATTTTGGTTTTGATGTGGAGAATTTGGTTTTGAAGTCGAATTGGATTTCTTGAGCACTTCTTTCTCGATTCCAAATACGATACTCGCGGAGTTGAAGAGCAGAACCGGTGGCAATATTTGATTGGCCGACTTTCAAGTTGGAGAAATCTTTAGTGTAGGGTTTGGATTTGTCATTGTCCAAGATCCCGTCGAGATAAATTTTAAGGTTTCCGGCCTTGTCCCGTGTGATGGCGCAATGGGTCCAAAGGTTGGCGATCATTGGCTTGGTGGCGACGATGAGATCTCCTACCGAAGATCCTGCGTAGACTCTAAGGATGCTGCCGTAGAAATTGAAATCCGGACCGCTGGCTCCGCTGCCGAGGAGGGAATCATTGTTGCTGATTCCCGGAGCAAGCTTGACCCATGTTTCTACCGTGAAGGCACCCTTGAGAGTGATGACGTGATCAATTGCATCTGCAGAATTACCGGTAAATTCGATAATTGGTTGGAGAAGGTTTGGGGAGTTTTTGAGGATGGTTTTGACATCTGGGTGGCTGGCTCCAAGGACGGCAATGATACTTCCGATGGTATCTGCAGTGAGATCTTCGAACTCACCAGCCGATGCTGATTTTGCGAGGACAAGAGTTTTTTCTTTTTCCGAGGTGAGCCCGTGAATGGCCAGTTGGCGGAGGTCGCCGGGTAGTTTGTCCCACTCATTGGCAAAAAAGGGAATGATGTCCGGTTTTTTTAAAGCGGCCAAGGAGACGAGCGCTTCCCGCTTGAGGGCGGCTTCGGGGGACCGGTAATGTTTTTCGAAGAGTGAACGGTTGGTTGAACCTAATTCTCGAAGCGCAGTGATGACACTGATCGTTTCGGTGGTAGGGCGTTCTTGTGAATTCAGCCAATCGGTGATGAGGGTTTCCAATTGCTTGAGGCGAAATTTTGCGGCAAGCCGAATGATGAGTTTCTGGTTTTCAGGGGAGGTCCTTGGGAAAAGCTTCAGAGACGCCGAGCCAACCAGTTTCGAAAGCGAGGGATCTGATGCCAGTTTGGGATCCATTTTCTCGAATGATTGGAGGAGAAACACCTGCTTCTTTGGATTCCCAAGCATTGAGGCAAGTGCCGAGGCGACTTCTGTTTGGTCCAGTTGGCTGCCCAAGATTGCGAGTTCTCCGGAACTTAGTGGACGGTTAAGATGAGGAACGGCCTTTGCCAGCTGTCCGGCGGCATTTTTCGGATCGAGGGATTGAATGGCCAAGAGGAACTGCTCGGAAGAAAGAGTTTTGACGGCATCGCTTTCGAGCATTTTCTGCGTCACTGGACGGTGCGTTTCCATAGCCCATCGGGCAAGGTAGCGTTCGAAAGTGCGGTCGTAGGTGTCCCATCCACCGGTGGTGAGGGGGGCATTCCCAAGACGGGCAGCATGAGTGAGCATGGCAGGAGTCGGGTGTTTGTGGTAGCGGAGGGCATTGGCGAGGGCGGCGCGAACCCGGCGATGATCGGTGGGCGCGTCCTTGGTGATCGCCAAGAAATCTGCTTCGGGAAGGCTGAGTTCTCCGGCGATGCGGATGCTCTGATAGCGAAGGGATGGGTGGGGGTCCTTGGCGAGGAAGCGAAGGATGGTGGGGGTGACTTCGGCCATGCCTTCGAGGGCCCAAAGAGCGGCACAGCGTCGGGAAACGGAGGCCTTGGAATTGGTAATGATCTTTGTGAGGAGAGGAATGACGGACTTGTCCTCTCGGTCGGAAAGTTCGTGCCAGGCGAGGCGGGAGAGCAGGGCGATGGGGCCGCCGAGATAGGTCGCGACTTCTTCTGAAGAAAGCTTGGTGAGGTTGGGTGGGGTGCTGTGCTTTTGGCTGTGATGGCGGATGCGCCAGATACGCCCGCGCTTTTTATCGCGGTCGGGGTGGCTCCGTGGGACCTCGTTGTGGGAGATGATTTTGTTGTACCAATCGACGACATAGAGGCAGCCGTCGGGGCCGAAGTGGGCGGCGATGGGGCGGAACGACTTATCGCCGGAGAGGAGGAAGTCGTCCTGTTTTTTGTAGGAGTATTGTCCTTTCTCGTTCGTGGTGACCGTCATGATCTGGAGACGGTTCGTGATGGGATTGACGAGAATGAAGACCTCGCCGTCGTAGCCGAGTTGAAAGGGGCTGCCTTCATCTTCGACGAGCGCGAGCCCGCTCAGTCCGGTGCCGCCCATTTGGGGGCCATTGGTGGAGGGGTGGATATTAGGAGCGTATGAGCGGAGTTTGTCTTGGGAGCCAGTGGGGTAGTGGGTTCCTGGTTCGAACTCGGCGACGGGAATGCTAATGTCGTTAGCTTCTTGGAGAAAGACGCGACCATCCCGGGTTTGGGAAAAGCCCCAGATGTTGTTCGGCCCGTGTGTGAGGATGTCGAAGTCCGAGCCATCGGGCCTCATGCGGGCAAGCTTGCAGTGAGTGAAGGTGATGTTCTTCGAGCCGTTGGCGAAGGGTTCTCCCGATGGACGCTGAACTTTCGATGCATTGAAGAGACCCTGAGCGAGAGAAATCCAGCCTCCGGGCATGCGTTCGAACTGGTGGGGGAATAGGTGTGAATCCTGGACGCCAAATCCGGTGAGGATCGGGTCGAAGCCATCTGCTTTGCCGTCGTTGTTGGTGTCATGGTAGTGGCGGATTTCGTGGCCGTATTGAATGAGGGCTCCATCTTTCCAAGGAAGGATGCCGAGCGGGATGACGAGGCCCTCGGCAAAGACGCGAGGCGTGTGTGGGCCGGGTCCGTAGGGATTTTCAAAGACGAGGGCTTGATCCGTTCCGCCTTTTGCGAAGAGGGCTTCGGCCGCCTCTTTACTCTCGTTGGCATCGATGGGATATTCGCGCGCGGTGGTGGTCCACATACGGCCAGCGGCATCCCAGACGATGGTGATTGGCTTGCTGACTCCCTCTTCCTCGCTTGCGATAAGTTCGGCCTTGAATCCGGGGGCGATCTGGAAAGTCGATCTTTCTTCCTCTGGGGTGAGAGGGCTTGGCTTGCTGATCGATTTGCTTTCCCAATGGAGTGCGCCGGAAGTGGGAGCGAGCTCCTTGATGGTGACATTTTTGAGGTGAACCTCGAAGGTTCCACCTCCGTGGGCCTGGAATCCGATGAGCCCGTTTTGGGGAATGCCGGGAGCGCGTTCGATAAAATCGAGAGCGGCGACACCGTTGATCCATGAACGGATGCGGGGGCCTTCGGCGACGATGCGGTAGTGATTCCAGTCCCAATCTTTTGTGACCTTGCTGAGGGCCTCGGGGTTGACGGGCTCGGCGATGACTCGGTTGCGACGGGATTCGTCGTAGATTTTGCCCCACCAGCCGATGCCGGCATCAACTTGGTAGCCCTTCATTTCGGAATTATTAGGCATGCGAATGCTGCGCATCTGGAGGCCTGAGTTCATGAAGCCCGTTCCTTTTTCGAGCTTGATGTCGAATTCGAGCTCGAAGTTCTCGTAGGTCTTATCAGTGGCAAGGAAGGTGTTGTGCGGGACTTTCTTTTTCATCGAGCCGCCGATGATCATGCCGTCGCGGGTGGTCCACCACTGTTCTTCTCCTTTGCGAACATGCCATCCCTCGAGAGTTTTACCATCGAAGAGGGAGACTTTTTCGGCCGAGCAGAGGCAGGTGAGGAGGAAAAGAAGCGGGATGATTTTCATAGCAGGTCTAAAGAGAGTGTTGATCCTCCTCATACATGCTGTCAGGGGATTTTATACCACAAGTGCATACAGAAAATCCACATGCTAGTTACTTAAGGCTACGAAGGTAGGCCGTGAGATCCAGAAAGTCTTGATCGCTTAAGCCGCTCGCCATGTTTGCGAGCATGACAGATTTACCCTGGATGTAACCCGCGCTTTTGACGTCGGTGAGTGGCACCTTGATTGAGCCTCCGCCCATAAAGGTTAAGGTGATGTCCTGATGGCTGAGATCCGAACGGAATCCTTCGAGAACTGAGCCATCGGTTTTGACGATCTTGTAAGCTTGGAAAAATCCTTCGACTGCCTCATTGGGTTTGAGGATGGCGGTGATTATTTCAAGTGGATCACGGTGAGCGCCACCACCAAGCGGAGGAGCGAATCCACCTAGTTTATCGTCGTGACAGATTGCGCAACGAGCTGTGAAGTGAATTTCCCCCTTTGATGTATTTCCTTTTGATCTGGATACGAGCTTGTTGAGTTTCACGATTCTGGCATCGAGTTTTTCGGATATCTTTGAATTCTGTTTTGGATGATGTTCGAGTATTTGACTCCATCTTTCCTCATCAGGAGCTGGTAGAATTTCTCTTGTTTTACCGATGCTTTCGATGAGTTGATTGAGAAATCGTTTTTCATAAGAGCCTCCCAATGCGTAGTAGTTTTTTCTCCAACCGGAAACTTTGGTGTCGGGGAGTTCATGCACAGGAGTCTGAAAGCCTTTCGCAAATGAGAGATGGTTTTGATTGAGGGCGTGTGGAGTGTCTCGAAGAAAACGGATGAGTTCGTTGATGACGTAGAAGGATGTTTCTTTGCGAAGAGATTGGAGGAGAGGGAAGCATTCGGAAAGCGACGGTTGTAGGGTCGATAGTGAACGCAGGGCTTCATGTCGGACGTTTGGGTTGTCGCTTGCAATGAGGGGTTTCCACGTTGAAGCATCGAAGTGATCTAAAGCTTCCAATGCCCAGAGCGCGTGAATTCGGACGCTGTCGGGAACGTTTTTTTCGTGAATGAGTGCGATGATTTGAGGGGTGAACTCAGTAGCCTGTCGCTTATTAAGCTGGTTGATGGCAGATCTCATCTCCCAGAGGTTTTCGGAGGTGAGATGGATGAGGAGTTCGGTATTGGATGCGCCTTCTACGTTTGGCGGGATCGTTGGTTTTTGAGATTGGTGACGGACTCGCCAGATGCGCCCAAGAGTGCGGGCGTGTTTGTCGAGATTTCGGGTGGTGGTGCCATGGGAGATGGTGCGGTTGTACCAATCTGCGATGTAGAGGCAGCCGTCAGGGCCAAAGGCGACATTGACCGGGCGAAACATAGGGTCGTCGCAGGTGACGAGGTCGGCTTCTCGTTTGAAGCTGTGGTTGCCGAGTTCGTCGACGGAGTATGACACGGTGTTGATTTCTCCGGTGATGGGATTCGCGACGAAATTAAAGTCTCTCCAATCACCGGGGAAATCACGCGACGATGTGCCGGCAGTTGCGATTCCGCAGAAGCCGGTTCCATCGAGTCCAAGGTCAGCAGAGGTCGGAGGATGCTGGAGTGGGTTTCGTGATGCGGTGGCAAGGAAGCTGGGGTAGGTGGTGTCACGATCGAAGGCGACTTGGCTGTAGCCGAGATCATTGGCCTCATGAATATAGGTACGTCCTTCCCGGTTAATCGACCAAGCCCAAATATTGTTCATTCCTTCGCCGATGACTTCGAGGCGGGTGCCGTCAGGTTGGTATCGTGCAATGATGGCTTGGTTGAGAGGCGTCTTCTTTCCATCGGATGTCGTGATCGTGCCCGTGCTGTGAACTCCCTGGGAAAAATAGATCCAGTTTCCGGGACCCCGGGTCAGCCGGTGGATGCAGGTGTGGCTGTCCTTCACTCCGAACCCACTCATGAGGGTCGTGGTGCGATCTGCTTTGCCGTCGGAATTGGTATCCTCAAGTTTTAAGACTTCAGTTCCGTGGATGACGTGAATGCCATCCGTATGAGGGAGGACGGAGATTGGCATGACCAGCCCTTCTGCGAAGACATGAGGTGATTGTGATTGGAGTTTGTGGGGGGATGGAAATACGAGAATATTGTCCTTACCCTCTTTCTCAAATCGACCCGGATTGTTGTCGTTTGGATATTCAGAGGCGGTTTGAGTCCATAAGCGGCCGGCATCATCAAAGTTGAGCGAGATGGGTTTGATTGCTCCCAATTTTTCGTGGCTGACATTTTCGATGACAAAGCCTTCGGGAAGATGAAACAGGGCGCGCTGCTCTTCCATGGATTTTTCTTGAGCATCCAGAGTATTTCCCATGCCTTCGGTGTAGTTCTTCTTGGGCGAAGGTTTCTTGGGCAGCACTGCGCTGGTGCGATAGGACTTCAATTCGGCCTCGGATCCTGGGTGAAGAATAAGGTAGTCGAGAGCAAACATGTAGGACTTGAGCGCTTTCGAGTTTGCTCCAACCATTTTCACGGTCAGTTTGTGTTCACCTGGAGTCAGAGGAAATTCACGATCAAACGAAATGGTTCCAGTTCGAATGACACTGTCGTTGTATAGATCCATGGGCTCGGAAATTTTAGCGCCATCGAGAAAGAATTGCACAATCCCGTAGTCCCGGGCTTTTGTGAGACCTACTCCGATTCGGTAGTTTCCTTCCTTGGTAACTGGGATGGCCAACTCGATGATGTTCCCCGGCTTTGAGCCCGTCCACCAAAGGTGGCGGTCTCCACTCCACAATCCGGGACCGTAGGTGTGTAGATCCTGGGAACGGAGTGTTCCTGATTTTTTCAGGATTTTTATGGATTCACCCTCCATGAAAAGGACCGTTTCTTGCTCGTTGGTCGGTTTTGATGGTGAGGTTTTTTTCTCCTGAGGTTCGTCTGTTTGAATGAAGGCGAAGGCACCCTTTTTGTTTCCAACAACGATGTCCATTTTGCCGTCTCCATTCAAATCCCCGGTCGAGATTTGGCGCCCGACACCAGAATTGTCATCAATGAGGTAGGGGATGAGTTCGGTAGTGCCGTTCTTGTGGCGAGTTGTTCGAAACCAGTAGAGAACCGCTGGATCATTGGCTCCCGGGTCGCGGCCATTGTGAGCGAAGTAACACTTTCCGGTCACGATGTCCTTGATGCCATCGCCATCGATATCAACGCAGTCCATGGCATGAGGTTGTGAAAAACAAACTCCATATGGATTGCCCTCGGGTTTGTCGGTCATCACGACATGTTGTTTAAAGGTGGTTTTCCCACCGTCCTTGATTTGTTCATACCATGCCATTCCCCAGGAGTGGGCATTGAGGGCGGTGACGACATCGTTGTCGCCATCACCATCGATGTCGTAGGCGAACATCTGGGCTCCTCCTTGTTTTGGGGCGAAAGCAAAAGGGTAGAATTTCCAGGGAGTCTTACGATCCCAATTTGACGGTTGCTGCCACCAGCCACGCTTTTCGAGAATGTCGGGAAGCTTGTCGCCATTAATGTCCCCGGCACCGAGGCCATGAATGAACATTTGGACTCCGCTGTCCTTTGGCGTGATGTTGAAAATCTTCCACGGTTTTTTGGGATCGGAATCCGGTTCGGAAAGCGTGATGAAGTTGCGACTGTGGGCAAGCAGTTGCTTATTGTTGCCCAGGACGTTGACATACTGAGGAGATTCGTTGCAGATGTGTTCTTGAGCTAGGCAATGCTCGCATTGATGTTTTAGGTTGTCAGATGGAAGCGGTTTTTCCCCGGGGTTGATCGCGAGGTGGGCTGGTTGCGCTGGATGGCCAACCTTCAAGATGTCGGTCCATTTGTCCTTTGTGATGAGGTCGGGAAAGGTGAAGAAGTTTTGAGAGTATCCCCCGATTGGAAAGACTTTGACCGGAGCATAGGCATGGGACTTCTTGAAATCGGGGCCCTGCCACCAGAGCGGTCCGGCAATGATATCGGGTTTTCCATCGGCATTGATGTCGCCAATGGAAGCACCTTCGGTCAGATATTGATCCGTCAGTTGGATCTTCTTAAAAAAGACCGTTGTCTTCGGGGTGGATCGCTCTCCCCAGCAGAGGGAGGTGATAAGAGGGAGCAATAGGATGTGGGAAACTCTCATAGCAGGGGTTCAATTCCTCATTCATCCACTTTGTCCATACAAGGTGTCGAATGGAATTAGAGGTGAGCCGAAGACTCTGGCTCCACGTCGAAATCAAACACGACGAGGCGTTCGAGACGTGGTTGGACCAATTCGACTCGCTTCATGTGTTCCGGATGAGGGAGGTATGCGTCGCGCGATTCTGCGTTGTCGAAGGTCATGATGAAACCGTGAGTGTATCCATCGGAAAGTCCCTCGTCAGATTTGTAGGGACCGTGTTCCATGCTGAGAAGCCCTGGAATGACACCGACCATGGCACGCATTTCCGCGAAACATTCATCGATCTGTCCCTCTGTAATACCCTCTTTGAACTGAAATACTCCGAAGTGATTGGTCATTTTATGTGTGTGGTTCTGATTGTTGGGATTGGATGAGTTCGAGAAGTTTATGGGCAGCAGCCTGAGCGAAAATCTCGCT
Organism: Akkermansiaceae bacterium; assembly: GCA_028822935.1. Taxonomy (GTDB): domain Bacteria; phylum Verrucomicrobiota; class Verrucomicrobiia; order Verrucomicrobiales; family Akkermansiaceae; genus SW10. The sequence continues at coordinate 8,805 of JAPKCM010000029.1, read as the reverse complement.
GTTGATTTCTTCCTCGAAATCAACAACCTCACATTGAGCGTTGGCGTGAATCGCGTCGAAGAGGGCGTGGTCGGCCTCGGGATCGTGAAACGGTTGTCCTTCCGCTGAAATGATTGAGATCGCTTTGCGGGGAATCAGGATGGCGGTGGGGGCGGGGTTGGAGTTGGCTTTCTCCGCGAGGATTTTACCAAGTTGCACGCATTCTTCCGTGTTGGTTCGCAAGAGGGTGACTTGTGGATTGTGAACGTAGATCGTGCGGTCTTCGTGTTCTGCGGGAAGGGTTTCTCTTTCGCCGTAGTTGGCCATATCGAGACAGCCAGGGGCAATCACGGAAGGAACCTGGGCCTTGGCCATGGCGTCCATCCGTTCGGGACCGGCACTCAAGGTGGCACCGAGAAGTTCGTCAGCCCACTCGGTAGTCGTGAGATCAAGGACTCCTGCGACCATTCCTGATTCGATGAGTGATTCCATTGTTTTTCCTCCAGTTCCGGTGGCGTGGAAGATCAGGACTTCGTAGCCGGCATCTTCTAAAACTTTTGACGCGATGTTGATACAGTCGGTCGTATTGCCAAACATGCTGGCAACGATGAGCGGCTTGTCATCTCCCTCGGTGATTTGTGCTTCCACCATACCGCAAATCGCTCCGGCGGCGCGGGTGAAAATGGTTTTTGAAATTCGATTAATTCCGGCGACGTCGACGATGGAGGGCATCATGGTAATGTCCTTGGTGCCGACATAGTGAGCGGTGTTTCCCGAAGCCAGCGTAGAGACCATGAGTTTTGGAAAGCCAATCGGGAGCGCACGCATGGCGGCGGTGCCAAGAGCGGTTCCTCCTCCTCCTCCGAGCGAAATGACACCGTCAATTTTTCCATCTTGCGCAAGTTTGGCAAGAAATACTGGAGCGGCTTTGGACATCGCGACAACACATGCGCCACGGTCTTGCTTGTCGATGAGCGCCTGTAGATTGAGCCCAATGGCGTCGGCTACCTCGAAGCGGGTAACGTCTGGAGTAATCTTGGGATCGCTTCCGGTGCCGAGATCGATGAGGATTATCTCGTGTCCCTTTTTTTGAATCAAGTCGGCGACGAAGGCGTGCTCATGCCCCTTTGAATCGAGTGTCCCTAAAATGGCAATGGTCATGGTCTTAGTGGATTCGTTTGACCGGGATGGATTTAAACTGTCGGGTGAGATCAGTGAGGGGTTGCTCAATCGCCATTCGTTCCAAACTCGATGCACCAACGAATCCGACGGCATCGGTATGTTCGCAAACGTAAGCGGCATTTTCCGGTGTGAGAATGGGGCCACCATGGGAAAGGACCATGACATCCTTACGAACCGAATGGGCGGCATCGCAAATGGTCTGTGTCGCTTGGACGGCATGGTCCATTGAGACCGTGGCATCGGTGACACCGATCGATCCTCCGATGGTGCAACCAACGTGGGCAATGATGACGTCAGCCCCGGCTTCGGCCATGCCCTTAGCTTCCTCTGGAGTGACGACGTAGGGAATCGTAAAAAGGTCCATCTTGTGGGCGAGGGCAATCATCTCGATTTCCTTCTGCACACTCATGCCAGTTTCCTCGAGGGTCTGCCGGTAGGCACCATCGACAATGGTGTGGGTGGGGAAGTTGTTAACGCCGGAAAATCCCATATCGATGACTTGTCCAAGGAAGTGCCACATACGACGGCGCGGGTCGGTGGCGTGGACACCACAGATTACCGGGATCTCTTCGACGACTGGAAGCACTTCGAACTCTCCAATTTCCATGGCAATGGCATTGGCGTCTCCATAGGACATGAGGCCCGCAGTGGATCCGGCACCGGCCATGCGGAAGCGTCCGGAGTTGTAGATGATGATGAGGTCGGCACCGCCTTTTTCAATAAACTTTGCCGAGATTCCGGTTCCAGCACCTGCGCCGATAATAGCTTCATCTCTGGACAATGTGTCGTGAAGACGCTCAAGCATTTCTTTTCGGGTGTAAGGGTTTCCGATCCCGGTCCATGGGTTAGGCATAATGTCGTTAAGAGTAGAGATTTAGTAAAGTCAGAGGATGATACGAGTGCTTGAAAAAGACCCTAGCGGGTTCGGAGTAAAAGTGACCCACATTTACATACAAAATTTCCACATGTGAAAAGAAAAGGCGGGTGTCGCCGTGAATGTGCTGATTTAATCTTCTTTCGTCTATTAGACGCAGGATGGCAGATAAGAAAACACCACCAAAAACCTTAGAGAATATCCGTGTCCTCGGTGAGAGGACAAAGGTGAGAGTGATTCGTGTTGATGAAGACGATCATCGAGATTGGTTGCGGGAAGCGCCCGTTTGTCCGCAATTGTCACAGCACCAGATTATCCATGCTGGAATCATGAAAGCCTATTCACCTTTCGAGATTGTCCGGATCGAACAAACAGGGACATTCATGTTGGGGTGTATTGAAGGTGAGGGTGCCATTTTGGTTGATGGATCGTGGAAGCGAGTGAAGGCAGGGGAGGCGTGTTTGTTGCCACCTTTCGTCGTGAATGCCTTGAAGTGTGTTGGGTCGAAGTCCTGGAGATTTTGTTGGGTCCGCTATTTGGAGCGCAAGGAGATCTCTCCGATTGTGAGTTCAATTTCCCCGGTGCGAGGTAAGTATGATGCGGAACCGCTGCAGCGAGCCATTGAAGGTCTGCTCGCGGAGTGTCAGACGGACGGTTCTGCGGCGTTGAAGCATCATTGGGTGGAGTTGATTCATCAATATGTTCTTCGATTTGCTCAACCTCACCAGTCAGATGACCGTCTCTGGCGTCTCTGGCAGAGGGTGGATCAACGATTGGACTATCGATGGTCACTCGCTGAGTTGGGGGAGGTCGCTTGTGTCAGCGGGGAGCACTTGCGGCGACTCTGCCAAAAAGCACTGGGTCGGAGTCCCATGCAGCAGCTCACGTTCTTGAGAATGCAGAGGGCTTCCCAGTTGCTACTGGAAACGAATGAAAAAATTGAGACTGTTGCGAAAATGACCGGCTACAAGAATGCCTTTCACTTCTCCAATGTCTTTATGGATTGGGTCGGTATTCGGCCTTCGGAGTTTCGGGGATAGCTCATCGCGTCATCACGCGGAGGCGCACAAATTGGCGGGGCTCCCCTGAGAGGGGGAGAGGTGTTTGATAGCTCACCTTGGTTGTGCCGTTACCTTGGTTGATACGGGATTAGAAGATCGGCAGAGGTGAGTGGTGTACAGTTGACAAGATTGGTGGAGTATTCCGCTCTCTATGAGAGCATCGTCGCTCACGAGATTCAGCAGGAAAATCACCCGGAATGAGTCGCCGACGATGATCGGAATGGTCGAACCCTTTTTGTGGCAACCGCACAATAGAGCCCTTTGGTTTGGCTCATTTAAATAATGTGGATAATAGGCATTAACATGTTGGTTCTAGCTATTGTTTTGCTAGCTCGAATTGGTTATCATATCATGATAAGTTAGGAGGAGGCTTCTCAATTCCTTCATCTTTCTTTGATCCTAAAGCGATGACAAAATGACAAAATGACATTATGATTATGAAAAATAAAACGAAACTTACAGGATTCGTCCTCACTCTTGGCCTGGCCGCTAGCGCCAGCGCAACAATCACCGTATTGGGAGTCGATTCCACAGCCGGCGCAAACTGGCGCACCGCTGCCAACCTTGAGGCTGACAACGAGTATGGCACTGCCGGGTATGTCGTCTTCGGGCTCAACGAAGCCGATGCCGTCTACAATGCAAATTTTGATGTCAGTAGCGCCAACGCCGCAAATGCCTACAATCTGCCCGCCGGAATTTCTGTTTCGACCATAGACACCAATATCGGGATGTGGTCAGGCAACAACGCCAACTTCGGTGAGATCGAGGATCCCGGTAACGGCAACGCAATCACGAACTCCCCGGTCCTTGCCAACTCAACCGGAACTAGGCAGTTCACGCTTTCACGAACGATTGATGCCGGCTACAGGCTCACCCTGCTGACCGCCTCCGGTGACAACCAGGGCACGGAGTTCACACTCACCGTCAACGATGGCTCCGGGTCCATGATATCAAACTACGACCACGCGGCGAATGGCCTCGCATACCATGTCTTCGACGTCTCTGCTGGGACGAGCGACATTGTGATCGATATCGCGTCCACTGCCGAGAACCGTTCATTAACGGGAATTGGGTTCGATGCGCTCCCTGCCGTCCCTGAACCAGGGTCCACTCTTTTGCTCGGCATCAGTATGGCCGGCATTGCTCTGCGCCGCCGTCGGTAAGTTTCGCGGTAGCTGAACCAGCTCCACTCAAGGACCCGGCGGATCAGATCCGCCGGGCGCTTTTTGCCCAATCTCCTACTCCCTTATGTGTCTCTCGAATATCATTCCATGGGGCTTTCTTCCCTCAACGGCAACTCTAACAAGCCCAATAAAAATGACTCAGCTCATCAAACTCATCACCGTTTCGGCCCTCCTCCTGGGTGTCTCGACGGTAGGCGCGACGGTAACCTCTATTGGCGTGGACTCCACTGCCGGCCCAAACTGGCGAACCTCGGCACAACTCGAAACTGACAACGAGTATGGCACCGCAGGCTATGTGATCTTCGGACTCAACGAAGCCGATGCCGTCTACAACCCAGATTTCGACGTCAGCGATGCCAATCTCCTTAACGCTTACAATTTACCCGCCGGAATTTCCGTTTCGACGGTAGATACGACCATTGGCATGTGGTCAGGCAACAACGCCAACTTCGGTGAGATCGAGGATCCCGGAAACGGCAACGCAATCACGAACGCCCCGGTCCTGGCCAACTCAACCGGAACCAGGCAGTTCACGGTCACGCGCGCTGCGAGCGAGCCGCTCCGGATCACCGTCATGATGGCTTCCGGGGACAACCAGAGCACGGAATACACCGTGGCGATCGATGACGGCTCCGGCTCCGCGAGTTCGAACTATGCGCATGTCACGAACGGTCTAGCCTACCACGTGTTCGATGTTTCCGACGGCAACAGCGATATCTTAATTAACATCACCAGCACCCCCGAAAACCGGAGCCTCATGGGAATCGCCTTCGACATCGATACCGTTGATCTTAGCAATCCGAGTGACCTTAACTCAAATGGGATCGGCGACAGCTGGGAGGAGTTCTACTTTGGAGGTGTCGGGATCGTCGATCCCGCTGCTGACGAAGAGACGGACGGGCTGACTAACTTGGAGGAGTGGCAAAACCTCACCCATCCAAAAGTCGCTGACAGCGACTCCGATGGCCTCGAGGATGGCGAAGAGGTCAAGACCTACTCAACCAGTCCCACGGACAACGACACTGAAGACGACGGCTACGATGACAAATTCGAGGTCGATAACCTCGCCTCAGGTTTCGACCCGCTCGTGGATGACTCTGACGAGGATCCTGACAACGATGGACTCGACAATGCGGCCGAGCTTGTGAACTCAACCGATGCCACCGACCCGGACTCGGACGATGACACCATCGATGACGGTGACGAAGTCGGTGGTAACGTTAATCCTTACAACGGAGGTATCCTCGGAGTAGCCCCCGGCGACCCCACCGACCCGAATAACCCGGATTCCGATGGTGACGGCATCAATGACTTTGCCGAAATCGACACCGCCAACGGCTTCGTCACCGACCCGAATAACGCGGACACGGACGGCGACGGGATCCCTGACGATGCTGAGGTAATTCTCGACTCGGATCCCACTGATAGCGCCAGTGTTCCGCCTGTTGCCGCCGGACTCATTAGTGTCGATTTACAGGGAAATCCGGAAGGAGCAGCCTTCGCTTTCGAGCCTGTTTTGATGAGTGGTTTTGAAGCTCGTGCCGGCGTCATGACTGGCGTCTGGAATGCCCTCTCCCTGCCCGGGCATGCGAACACGGCTCTCAATCCTAGCTTCCCGCTGATTGATGCGAACGGCAACGACAGCGGATTGATCTTCTCGCTCTTCGGCACAGTCTCAAGCTGGACCAATAACCCTGGCAACGATCCCCTCACCAACGATTACCTGTTCGTCAATGCGGGTAACGCCGACGCTAGCGCGGGGTGGGAAATTTCCGGCGTTTCGGCCCTGTCAAATTTCACCTTTTTCGCCTATGGCGGCATCGGGCGTGACATGTTGCTGACGGTCGACACCAACGGAGACGGCGATCTCAACGACGAGACGCCGACCAGCGTAGGCACTGACGGCTTCGAATTCACCGGAAAGGCTGGTAGTGACGGGAAAATCATCGGGTCGATTGATCCAGGCAATTCGAATGAGGCAAATTGGGGTGGCTTTCAACTACTCGACGTTAATACTTCGGCGAACGTATTAAAGGTGACGGAAATCTTATTCACCGAAAATAATTCTATCGAACTCACTTGGAACTCCATAAGCTCTCTAGGAACATCCTATGCGGTCTTTTCGTCTGATGATCTTTCCCTTCCGCTGGAAGATTGGTCGGAGATCGATGATGGAATCGATACCGGGGGCGATAGCACGACCTATATCATTCCATCTGCCCTTGTGGGTGATGCGGATAAGCTCTTCTTCTACGTTCGCAAAAACTAGAAAGATCGGGTTCCGGGTCAAAAAGTAGCGCTCGCTCATCGCAAATTGATTCGAGATGCGCTTTGCTATTTCTAGCAAGTGCTCGCTGACCAACACCCACACCATAAATGATGACCCTCTTACGCCAGGGCGCTCTTGCGGCGCTGCCACTCCTCGCTACTGCGATGAGCCTCAAAGCCGCTGTCACTGTCGTCGGTATAGATTCGACTGCTGGTGCGAACTGGCGCACCGCCGCCAATCTCGACGCGGATCAGGAATACGGTACGAGCGGCTATGTCGTCTATGGCCTGGCGGCGGCAGACTCTGTCTACACTGCTAACTACGACATTTCACCAGGGAACCCTAACAACGTCTACAATCTTCCCGCCGGCGTAGGTGTAACCTCTATCGATACCAACATCGGGATGTGGTCAGGCAACGGCAATTTCGGGACTTTGGAAGACCCCACAGCGGGAAATGCCATCACCAGTGCTCCGGTCCTCGCCAACTCGAGCGGAACAAAACGCTTCACCGTCACCCGCTCCAACTTCGACGCCTTCCGACTCACCGTAATCACAGCCTCCGGCGACAATCAAGGCACCGAATACACCGTTACCATCGATGACGGCAGTGGTTCCCAGTCCACCACCTACGATCACCCGAGCAACGGCGTCGCCTACCACGTGTTCGACGTTTCGACCAGCAACTCGGATATCACCATCGACATCGTCAGCTCGGGCCAGAACCGATCTCTGACCGGCATCGCATTCGACTCAGCCGTCGATATCACTGATCTAACCGACAGCGACAACGACGGCATGGGCGACAACTGGGAGGATTTCTATTTTGGAAATTTGACCCGAGATGGAAGTGGAGACCTCGACTCGGACGGTCTCAACGATGCCGACGAGTGGACTGAGCAAACCATCCCTGACGACTCTGATTCCGACGATGACGACCTTACCGATGGCCAGGAAATCAATACCTACAGCACAGACCCGCTCGACAATGATAGCGACGATGACGGCTTCAACGATGGCGATGAAATCACGGGAGGAACCAACCCCAACGACAACGGAAGTTTCCCGGTAGTAACCGTCGGACGTCCCGTTCTAGGTTCTACCAACGCGACCCGTGACAGCGTCGTCGTCTTCAACGAGATCCACTATCATCCCGCGGACGATAACGATGGCCTCGAGTATATCGAACTCTACAACCAGATGGCCGTCAATGTCGACCTGAGTAACTGGCGGATCGGCGGTGTCGATTTCGACTTTCCCGAAGGCACCGTAATCGACGCCCGCAGTTATCTTACCATCGCAAAAGTCCCTGCTAATTACCCCGGCGCGCTGGGACCCTATGCCGGGACCCTTTCAAACTCCGGAGAAACCCTGCGCCTGTTTAACAACAACCGCGCTTTCCGCACCACGGCTGGCGCTGGTCCGAACGGCGCGAGCTCCGATTCGCTCGACCGCCGCCGCATCATGGATGAGATCTCATACGGCGACACCTATCCGTGGCCGCTGGGACCCGATGGCTCAGGATCCACGCTGGCAAAAGTCGACCCGGCGACAGGCAGCGCTCATCCGCAAAATTGGACGCACAGCACTGCCACCAATGGCACTCCCGACGCGACGAATGGCCAGACACTTGTCCCAGCGATCGCCTTTAATGAGGTCGACGCCTCCACTACGCCGACCTTCCAGCTTGAGCTCCATAACCACGGTGCCGTATCGATCGCACTCGGCGGCATGGTTATCGGCTCCTCCAACTCCCTTCACGGCGACTACACTTTTCCAGCCAGCAACCTCGCTTCCGGAACATTCACCACGATCGACGCCACCGCGCTCGGCTTCACTCCTGATGACAATGATCGCTTGTTTCTTTTCACCGCAGGAAAGGCAGCGCTCATCAACACGGCCCGAGTCGATGATCGCCTAAAAGGTCGCAGTCCGGACGGCAGCGGACGCTGGCTCAATCCAAACACCGCAACATTCGGCAGCGCCAATTCCTTCGACTTCGAAGATGCCATTGTGATCAACGAGATCTTTTACCACGCCTACCCGATCCGTTCGACTTCCGGCACGCCGCCAACCTACACTAACGTTCAAGTTATGGATTTCAACCATGTCTGGCGCTACAACCTCGATGCTGGCACTAGCGGTTTGCCCTTCGGTTGGGAAGACAGCGTTCACACTGTCGATGACATCAGTTGGTCAGAGGGTCCCGGTCTTCTCGGTTTTGAAACCGGGACACTCGACGAATCCATCTTAACAG
>JAPKCM010000028.1 GCA_028822935.1 Akkermansiaceae bacterium | reverse complement strand
AGCTGGCGGACGAGAAGAGTCATCTCCTGATTGATGTCCGGGTGGGTCTTGAGATAGCCCTCGATGTAGGCGCGAAAGGTCCCGACATTGGTGAGGCGTCTACCGTTCACCCGGTTATTGAGACTGGCCTCCCCGATTTTTAAATTGGACTGCTTGATTTCTTTTTCTTTGGCGTCGAGGTATTCAGAGATGTGTTCGATCTCCCGGAATCTTTCGAGCATCTCTTCATCGCAAAGTCGGATCGAATTGGTGTCAATAAGGAAGCTCCGCTTGATTCGGCGCCCGTTGCTTTCCGACATTCCTTGCCAGTTTTTGAACGAATCGCTAATCAGCGCATAGGTGGGAATGGTCGTGACCGTCCGATCCCAATTTCGCACCTTGACGGTGGTGAGCCCGATCAATTCCACATTTCCGTCCGCCTGATGGCTGGGCATTTCCAGCCAGTCGCCCCGCGCAAGCATTCGGTTGGTGGCAAGTTGAATTCCGGCGATAAAGCCGAGGATGACATCTTTAAAAACGAGCATCAGCACGGACGCGAAGACTCCAAGACCACCGAGAAGAACGAGCGGCGATTTATCAAGAATCACGGCAAGGGAGAGGATGACTGCGATAAGAGCGGCTAGTAGCTTGGCGACCTGTGCGAAAGTGGTGAGGTTGATTTTTCTTCCTGCAGGAGTTCTCGAATAGATTGTCTGTAGTGCATTGACCATCGAATCAAAGACCAAATAACAGGCGACAAGGATGTAGAGTGAGGAAGCGATTCGAAGGATCTTTCCGAAGTAGGGTGCTGATTCGAAGAGACCCGGTGCGACTAGAAAGATGAAGACGCCGGGAAGTAGATGAGTGAGCCATCTGAAAACCCCATGACCCATAAGTTCATTATCCCAGGTGGTGCCGCTTTTGCCAACAAAATGCTTAACCCAGCGCAGAATAAGAGGCCGAAAAACGAGATAGATGATGGCAGAAATCGCCAGTATTCCAAGGAACAGAATGAGAACCACTAGGGGATGGTTCAGAGAATCTGGGACCCAATCCTGGTCGCCGATCCATGAGGAGAGACTCTGAGCAAGATTCGACATTTTGGAGTCGATCGCCTCCGCTTGGGCTGCAAGCGATTGTGAGTCTGGTTCTGGTGTGTTCGAATCTTCAGGCATAGTAGGGAGAGTGAGAAACTGTGTTGTAATCTTTTTGCCAATGCTACGGTGCCGATTTGCGCTGTTGCTACCGTGTTTGAGATGATGACGCTGTCTTATTGGCCGACAGAACCCAAACAAAATCTAACCCGCTTCACCTGTTTTGAAGCCTTAAAATTTCCTAATCAAATCGAACTCCGGAAATGTCCGTTAGATTGGAGCGCAAAAGTGCGCCCTTTAGAGGATCGGAAGAGGGCTACTCGACGAGAGCGATCGTGATCGGAGGGGTCGCAAGAATACCACACCAGTCGCCCTTGGCGGTCCAGCTTTGTTTCTCTGCTTCCATATCCCAAATCGTGCCGTTGCTGTGGTATACAGATGCCACGTGAACAAGGTTTCGACTGACTTGTGAGCGAGGGGTGGTCCTCGCAGGTTTCTTGAGATCCTGCGATCAGCAATTATCCTCAAAAATGAGGTTGCCTCCGGTAACCCTACTTCTGTGCTAGAATCTTGCCTTCGATTCTTTGGTTGGTTAGGATACCACCTTCATTATATGCATCTTCCTTCACTGACTCTCTTGCTGGCAATTCTCGCTCCAAATGCCCTCCTTGCGAATCTCATGATCACTGAATTCGTCGCAGACAACGACGGATCCACCCTCGACGAAGATGGCGACGCTACGGATTGGATCGAGATCAATAACCCGGGTGCGGACACGGCCTCGACCGCCGGCCTTTATCTCACGGATAGCCAGACCCAACCCACCAAGTGGGCATTGCCCAATATAGAGATTCCACCGGGCGGTTACCTCACCGTATTCGCTTCCGGTAAGGACCGCCGCGTGGCGGATTCCGAACTGCATACTAATTTCTCACTCTCCGCCGCAGGAGAATATTTAGCGTTGGTCGGCGGCGCGGGCGTCCTTACCGAATTTGCACCGCGATACCCAAAGCAATTTTACGGCGTCGCTTACGGGAGTGGCACGAACGTTAATACCGAAACGGAGACGCTCGTCCCTTGGCCGACTGCGGCAACCTGGCTGGCGCCTCTGTTCGACATAGGCGATGCTTGGCAGGGGCCGGACTTTGACGACTCTGCATGGTCCGACGCGCAGACCGGAGTCGGCTTCGGCTACGATTTCCCTGGCTACGTCGGGGCAGGCGGCAATATGGAATCAGCAATGCTCTCGACGACCGCGTCCGCGCTAATCCGCGTGCCTTTCAGCATCGACGACCCTGCGAAGATCGTATCAATGAAGCTCGAGCTGTTTTTCGAGGATGGTCTCGCAGCCTATTTGAACGGTTCTCTCGTCGCCTCCGAGAATATTCCGGACCCGCTGACGGTCGGGGAACTCGCCACCGGGAGCAGGGAGATCAGGGAAGGCGATGCCATGAAGGCCTTCCCAATCGACTTCGTTGGCAAACTCGTCAGTGGAAAAAACCTCCTCGCCTTCCATCTGCTTAACAGAACCGCAGGGAGTTCCGATGTTCTCCTCGTTCCGAAATTGACAGCCGAAACGCGCGACCTCTCCGGCGGGATCTTGAACGGTTATTTGGAGTCTCCGACACCCAGTTTTCCGAACGCTGAGATCGAGTTCACCGACTTCGTTGCCGACACAATTTTCGATGTCGACCGCGGATTTTTCGATACCCCCTTCGACGTCACGATCTCCTGCGCGACCCCAGGCGCGACCATCGTTTATACGACCAACGGCGACACTCCCACTCTCGATTTCGGGACCCAAATTGCTCCGCAAAATGACGTTTCCCCACCCTCCGGATTCGTCAATATTTCAACCACTACCCCCCTGAGGGTCGCAGCATTCAAAAGCGGTCAACGTCCTACGAACGTCGATACCCAGACTTACCTTTTCATTGCCGAGGTAGCCGACCAACCGGCCGAACCAGAGGGCTACCCGCTCCCGTGGATCACCCGGAACGGTAGTATCATCGGGGGCGACTACGCAATGGATCCCAACGTCGTTGGGCCCATCTACAGCCGGGAGGAGATTGAGGCGTCGCTCCTCGACATACCCACGATCTCGATCGTCACCGACATTGCGAACCTGTTCGACCGGCAGACCGGTATTCAGGTTAATCCCGTCGATGCCGGGCCGAATTCGGAACGCCCTGTGTCGATCGAGATGCTCGGGTTCGAAGACGACGGGCCGATTCAACTCGACGCCGGTATGCGGATGAATGGCAACGCTTCGCGCAACACGAGTAGACCAAAACACAATTTCCGTATCGCCTTCCGCAAAGAGTATGGGACCGGAAAATTGAACTTCCCTCTATTTGGCGCCGATGCCGCCACTGAAATATTCAATCAGATCGTAATCCGCGGAGGTAATGGTAACTCATGGGTCCATCCGGATGCGTCCGTCTATAACAATGCAATGTATATCCGCGATCAGTGGTTCCGCGATGCCTACTTCGCCATGGGTCACCCGGAGGCTTTGCAGCGTGAAGTGCACGTTTATTTTAATGGTATATATTGGGGGATGCACCACCTCTTCGAACGCATTGAGGAGGAGTGGGCCGCCGAGCGCTTCGGCGGGGAAGACGACGATTGGGAAGGATTCCGCATCGTCGGCGGCAATAAGATCGAGGTCATCAAAGGCACGCCCCCCGAGGAATCTGCACGTATGTTGATCAGCTGGCAGGCGACGCTAGATGCTGCGGAGGCGGGAGACTTGGCCACCGTTGAGCAGTATCTTGATCTCGATTCCTACATCGATTATGTCCTACTCAATTTCCACGCAGGCAACGCCGACTGGGATCAAAATAATGTGCGCGCCATGCGCCGCATTAATCCGCCGGGGAAATACATGTTTTTTTGCCACGACGCTGAACGCGCCGGTCTCAATGCCTTCAATAGCAGCGTCAATAGCAACGTATCAACCAAGAATACCCCGCGTGCCCCAACCGCGATCCACACCGACCTGCGTATTAACGCCAACAGCAGGGACGAATACGCCATCCGCTTCGCCGACCGCGCCTACTATCATCTCTTCAACGAGGGTGCGCTTACCCCGGAGAATGGCGCTGCTCAATGGGCGGCGCGCGCCAACGGAATCCGCGGGGCCATGAAGGCAGAGAGCGCCCGATGGGGCGATGCTAAACGGGAGCCCGCATTGACCTTGATCAATTGGGAGGCAGCGCTCCAACGCGAATACACCGGCTGGTTCCCGCTGCGTACCCCAATCACCCTCAACCAGTTGCGCGCCACGGGAGTTTATCCGGACCTCGACCCGCCGACCTTCAGTCAACAAGGAGGCAGCGTCCCCGCGAACTTCGAACTCCTGATATCGAGCGCCGTCGGCAACATCTACTACACGACGGACGGCAGCGACCCACGCCAAACGGGTGGAGCGATCAACCCCGCGGCCACCATGCTTCCCGGTTCGCTCAGCGATTCCACCCTCCTCACGAAACGCTCCACAGCCTGGCGCTACCTCGACGACGGGGTCGATATGGGCACCGCTTGGCGGAACCCGTCCTTCGACGATTCCACTTGGGCGACCGGCAACGCGCCACTGGGATTCGGGAGCATCAACGGCAACCCGCTGGGCGGTCCAGAGATTAATCCGGATGGACACCTCACTGTCTATTTCCGCAGGGAACTCGAGGTCACCGCACCGCAATTGATCATCGGGGCCACCGTGGAAGTCATGTCCGACGGCGGTGCAATCGTTTATTTCAATGGTATCGAGATTGCGCGAGACAATATGCCCGAGGGCAATGTCAGCTTCGACACACCGTCGCTCAGTGACTCGAACGGCGCGGAGGGGAACTTCGATAGCTTCACCTTTCCCCGGTCTGCCTTCGTTGAGGGTAACAATGTCATCGCCGTCGAACTTCACAACAGAAGTAGCGGCAGTTCGGACATGGGCATGGATCTCACGATCGCGATCGTCGGCACCAATCCGGACAACACGCCGGTATCTATCGACGTCGCCACGACGCTCTTGGCTCGGAGCTTTGATGCCGGAGAATGGAGCGCCCTTAATCAGGCCACCTTCATCACCAACACGGCCGCATCTGCCGCCAATCTCGTCATTTCGGAAGTTTTCTACAACCCTCCGGGAAGTGCGGAAGTTACTGAATACCTCGAACTGTTCAACGTCGGAGATGAGACCATCAGCCTCGCCGGAGTCGCCTTCGTTGAGGGTATTGCGTTTACCTTCCCCGACGATGCCACCCTCGTCGCTGGTGCGCGATTGCTCGTGGTCGCTGACCTCACCGCTTTCGAAGCAATGTTTGGCCCAGTCTTGCCGGTGGCCGGCGCATTCTCCGGCCAGCTCAACAACGGCGGTGAAGTGATCACTCTGATCGCTGCCAACGGGGATCTGATCGCAAGTTTCCGCTATGACGACAGGGCGCCTTGGCCGCTCTCAGCCGACCTCGATGGCCGCAGCCTGACCATGATCGCACCGCGCCCCGGACTCGACGCCAATGACTCATCCATCTGGCGGTCCAGCATTGCCGGAGGGGGCTCACCGGGTAATTCAGACACCTCGACATTCACCGGCTCGACATCCGAGGAGTTATTCGCCTACGCCTCTGGCGGAACCAAAGGCGAGCTTGAATTCTCTATTCGCTCAATCGAGGTCAACGGCAGAGTCGATGACTATGCCGTCGTCTCAATCGCAGCAAACCTCGCGGCCGATGACGTGGTATACGACATCCAGTTTTCCTCTGATCTCGACACCTGGCAATCCGGCACCGCGATCTTCCTCGGCTCTGCCCCGGCAACCGGAGCGGTCACTCAACGTGCCTGGCGCGCGCCGCTACCGATCAGTGATCTTGACGACCCACGCTTCTCCCGTCTGTGGTTGAGCCTGCGACCCTAGTCAGTCAGGTTTGTGCTTTATGCCAAGTAGTGTTTCAAAAGAGACGAATTCCGGAGTGATTTCTTGAAAGGGCAAGACGGTAAGAGCCATGTAGGTGGGGAAGGCACGATAACTTCTCCGATTGGGCTTGCGAAAGACGACGATTTTACAGCCCGAAACTTACTGCGCCGGAATTACTCTTGGCGGATCGACCGGAATGGCGGCCGGTGGAGTAGAACTCACCCGTTGTGCTCTGGCTGCAGTGATGGGGCCATTTTTGTAGCCAGGGAGTCGGTCGGCAGTTTGCATGATGTCGACCCAGATTGGGAGGGCAAGTTTTGCTCCTTCGCCGCCTCGAATAATCTTCTTGGGGCTATCGAGGCCCACCCAAACGGCACAGGAAAGACTTGAAGTATAACCGGCATACCAGGCGTCGTGATAGTCGTTGGTGGTGCCCGTTTTTCCGCCCGAAGGCTTATTGAAGCCATAGCGGCTACGAATTGCGCGTCCGGTTCCGGTCCGATTCACTTGTTCGAGGGCATCGGAGACGTCCCAGGCTGCGCGTGCCTCGGCAGCCTCGTAATAGAGTGGCCCGCTTTTCCAGAGGAGCTTGCCATCGCGGTCTTCGATTGATTGCACGTAGTAGGGACGGAAACGACGGCCGCCATTTGGAAAGATAGAGTAGGCGCTCGCGACGTCTTGGACGGTCGCGCCCCAGGTTCCCAGAAAGGACGCGGGATAGGGTTCGATGGTATCCGCATTAAATCCTGCGAGGCGAGCGACCTCAATGACTTCGCCCATTCCTGCGATGGATCCGACACGGACCGATGAGGTGTTCCGTGAATCAATGAGTGCCATGGAAGCGCTGATGGCGGCATAATATTCACCGTCTGAGTTTGCTGGCGACCAATCGCGAGGTGCGCCTGAGATCTCACCGGGACGGATGCGGGCATCACTTACGGTTTCGTTGAGCGAAAAGCCGTTCTTTACCGCAGCGAGAAAGACGAAGGGTTTGAAAATAGAGCCGATGGGGCGGCGGGCTTGAAGGGCTCGATTGAATTGAGACTCCGCGGCACTTCGTCCGCCGACAACAGCGAGGACGCCACCGGTGCGGTTATCGATGACGACCGCAGCGCCTTGAAGGTAGGCGGGATTTCCTTTCTTGTTCCAGTTGGCTCGCTTCTGATGCTTGTAACCGGGAGTTCTTTCGACTGCCGCCAGTCGTTTTTCCATCGCTCGCTCAGCGGCCTCCTGGAGATTTTGATCAAGAGTGGTATTGATGATCAGGCCACCGTGTTTAATGTTTTCTCGTTCGAGAATTTCTTCGAGATCTCGGCGGATGGCATCGAGAGCGTAGCTTCCGGAAATGAGGCGCTCGGAGGCGCTCGGGATATTGAGCGGTTTTTCTTGTGTGGCTTTGGCCTCCTCTTCAGTGAGATATTCAAAGTAGACCATGCGGTTGAGAACGGTGTCACGTTCTAGCTTTGCTGCTTCGGGATCGCGGAAGGGGGAGAAGGCATTTGGTGCGCGGATGATTCCCGCGAGCATGGCCGCTTCCGAGAGATCAATTTGGCTGGAAGACTTTCCGAAGTAAGTCCGGGAGGCTGATTCAACGCCCATGATGGAACCGCCCCAAAAAATGCGATTCATGTAGTGCTCGAGGATTTCGTCTTTCGTGAAATTTGATTCGAGGCGATGGGCGATGGCAATCTCGAGGGCTTTCCGATGAAGAGTGAGGAGTTTTCCGTGATTTCTTTTCTTGAGCGTGAATGAATTCCGCGCGAGCTGCATCGTGATGGTGGAGGCTCCTTCAAATTTCCATCGGGTCACCAAGCGAAAAATGGAGCGCCCAAACCCTCTAATATCGATCGCGCCATGTTCGCGGAAACGGCCATCCTCACGAGCGATGAGGGCATTGATAAAAAGGGGTGAGACTTCATCATAGCTAATTAAGTGGCGGTTTTTCCCGTGGAGGAACCCGATTTCCTGACCGGCGGAATTTTTCAGGATGTTGCCTTGTCGATCGAGGATCTCAGTGCGGGCGGGCATTTGAGTGACCCCTTCGAGATCGTAGGTGTTCGCGAGAACGTAGTAGAAGGCGCCGGCGATGAGTCCACAACTCAGGCCAAGGAAAGAGCATGAAAGGCCGAGGCGAGCAGGCCATTTGATCCAAAAAGAGAGGTTGCGAGTAAGCCAGTTGATGAAAATGAAGGGAGAAAAGAAGAACTGACGAGCGGTGAACTCAGCCCGTCCGCTGCTGTTCTTGTTCGAGCCAGCCCTTTTTTTGGCGGTTTTCTTTTGGGCTGGGTTGCGGGGAGGCATCTGAGAGTAGTTTAGATAAGGAGTAACGATGTCCAAGGCCTTACTTCTCTAGAAAAGATTTCTTCTGAGACTCCTTGCGGATTTTTAAAACAAAGGAATGTTCATGGGACGATATTGTAGCAATGAAGAACCTTATTATTTCTCTTGGCCTCATTGGGCTGCAGATCCTTTCAGCGGCTCCAACTCTGGAAAGTCTTAGTGACCTCAAGGCGTTACAGGAGAAAGTTCAAAATGTCGTTGTCGCAGCGACTCCGGCGACGGTTTCTCTTGTTTCCCTGCGAAACGGATCAGCAGGAAGCGGCGTGATTGTCTCTGAAGGAGGATTGATTCTTACTGCGGCACACGTGGTTCAAGGAAGCCGTGAAATGATTGTGATTTTCCCAGATGGCCGTGAAGAGCGCGCTCGCGTGCTCGGTGCCAATCGCACCCGCGATGCGGCGATGGCCCAGTTGATCGGCGATGGCCCGTGGCCCTTTATTGAAGTGGGGGAATCGGACCTACTGGTTACTGGCGACTTCGTGGTCGCGATGGGGCATCCCAAGGGATACGACCCGACGCGGCGACCTCCGGTCCGCTTTGGCCGGGTAATGACGAAAGACAGCACGGATTTTATTACAACCGACTGCACCGTGATTGGGGGAGACAGTGGTGGGCCTCTCTTTGATCTGGAAGGCAGGGTTGTGGGGATTCATTCGCACATCAATGTTGAGAAAAAAGCGATCAACCGACACGCGGGAATTACAGGTTTCAAAAAATCATGGGACAAGATGTTGGCTGGGGGAAAGTGGGGTCTTTTAGGATCTGACGGAAATGGAATGAGTCGTCCCGTGATTGGCGTGATTCTTGGGAAGAAAGCGGGAGCGCTGGTGGTTCAAGCGATGCCGTCTGGCTCACCAGCTCTAGAAGGGGGCGTCAAGATTGGCGATGAATTGTTGAGGATGGGGGCGGCTGAAATCTCAAGCCTAGATGATTTAAGGAAGTTTCTCATCGATTACGAAGCTGGAGATAGACTCAAACTGGTTGTGGGGCGGAATGGGAAAGAATTAGAATTTCAAATTACGCTCGCTGGCCTTCGCGGATATTAAGGCCTTCTCAAGAGATATTTTATAACGACGATGAAATCACTATTTTTACTCACCTTGCTTCTTTATCTTCCTGTTTCGGGACAGCTGGTGCCATCAGAGATCCTTGCGAAAGATCAAGCGATTACCGAAGCTCAGTCAGTGCAGATTTTTAAGATCGTGCGTGCGGTCACGAAGGATGCGAGTGAAATAGTTTTTCCAATTTTCTCCAACCGCAATCACATTGGTTACGGAGTTTCAGTGGGAGACGGTAAACTGATCGCCAAAGCCAGTGAGGTGGTTCCCAGGCCGAAGTTGCTTGTGAAAACGAAGGAGGGAGCCTTGCCGGCCAGTATTCTAGGAGCCTATCCCGAGCAGGATCTCGTTTTGCTTTCGGTGGAGGGCTTGAAAGCACCCGCTGCGAAATGGGCGGATGGATCGGGGCTTCCGGAAGGAGCCTTTCTCGCGGCGGTGCGCCCGGATGGGGAGGCCGCTGGATTTGGTGTGAAAAGTGTGGCGGCTCGGAGTTTGCGAGCTGAAGATCAAGGGTTTCTTGGGGTCGAAATGCATCCTAACGATTTCGGTGATGGCGTGAAGATTAACCGTGTGGTTCCAGACTCGGCTGCCGCAATGGTGGGTTTGCGTCCGGGTGATGAGATTCTTGCGATCAAAGATGAAGCCGTAAAAGGCTTTCATGAAATCTCAGCCCGGCTCCGGCGTTTGAAGGCGGGGGAGACGGTGGATATTTTAATTTCACGAAACAGCAATGAGTTTAAGGTCCGGCCGACGTTGCAGGGTTCTCGGGAGAAGGAGCCCGAATCGGAGCAACTTAGGGCGATGAATTCAAAGAGCGGGAGCAGAAATCAGGTCCGTGATAACTTTGGTAATGTCGTTCAATCGGACATGGAGTTAGAGTCCTCCCAAACCGGACTTCCCATCATCGACTTAGAGGGGCGAATTGTTGGACTGGTGATTGCCCGCGCCGGTCGGATCAGCACTCTCATTCTCCCGAGTATTGAGATTGAAGAGATGTTGAAATCTGGGCCCTACAAGTTGGACCGACAACCTCGCTCTGTTTCGGAGCGGTCGCGGCGTTAGCAATTATTCGTGTTCGTTGCGCGGCGCTTGGCCGAAGAGTCGATCGAGCGCGACAGGAGGGGGGACGTCCTCGTAGAGCATGCCATAGACAACGTCGATGATAGGAGTCCTCGCTCCAATCTTCCGCGCGGCTTCGTGAATAGATTGGGTGTTCTTGACACCTTCGGCGACCATGCCGAGTTCGGCGACGGCTTCATCGAGAGTCTTCCCTGCGGCAAGAGCGAGGCCCACACGGTGATTCCGGGAGTGAGTCGAGAAGCAGGTTGTGACGAGGTCCCCGAGCCCGGAGAGTCCGCTAAAGGTAGCGACATCTCCACCCAAGGCTACGCCGAGACGCGTCATCTCGGCCAAGCTGCGGGTGACGAGGGCAGCGATGGCGTTGTCGCCTAATTTGAGTCCAGTGGCGACACCTGCGGCGATGGCAAAAATATTCTTAAGGGCACCTCCTAATTCGACTCCCGCGATGTCCTCGTTGGTGTAAGCGCGGAATCGATCTGTCGAAAAAAGATCGCGCAGGCCTTCGCCGACTTCTTGCTGAGCGCAGGCGATTGTTGCCGCGGCTGGGAGCTGAAGGGCGATCTCTTCGGCATGGTTAGGGCCTGAAAGAACAGCGACAGGGTTGTCCGGAAAGGAGTCACTGATGATTTCCGACATGCGCTTGCCGCTCGTTTTCTCGATTCCCTTGGCGCAGGAAATGAAAGGGGTCGAAACTGGAATATCAAAGCGCGCAAGTTTCTCCGCTGTTTCGCGAATCGCGGACGTGGGGACGACGAAGAGAATGACATCCGCTTCTTCGGCAGACTGGAAGTCCAAGGTTGCGAAGATATTCTTCGAAAGGGAAACGTCGGGCAAGTAGCGCGAATTACGATGGTCGTTATTAATTTGATCGATGACTTCGCCGCGTCCCAGCATGGTCACTTGAGTCGTATTTTGGGAGAGGAGGGCGGCAAGACCCGTGCCCCAGGAGCCGCACCCAATGATGAGTGGTTTTTGATAAGAGAGGCTCATGCGCTCACCTCCTCTTTCTTTTTCGAACCAATTTTGTTTTCTGTTCCAGCTCGAAGTCGAACGATGTTGGCCCTGTGCTTATAGAGAGCCATGGCTCCGGCGATAATCGCGAAGATGAAGAGTGGCTTGTTCCAGGTGCCATCGCCAATTTTACCGTGAAACCAAGACCCCCAAAGCGTGAGAATGGGGAGCACGATCGCGACCGCGATGCTTCCGCCGGAAACATATTTTGTGGTGAAGGTGACGATCAGGAAGATAATCACAAGAACGACTACCCCCATGGGCATGAGGGCTGCAAGGGCGCCTCCGGAAGTGGCGATGCCTTTGCCGCCTTTAAAGCCAATCCAAGGCGAGTAGTTGTGCCCCATGATGCTGGCGAGGGCCGTCAGAACAGGAATGATCTGAGAGGTGAGGCGTTGCTCGACGGAGAATCCGGCATTCCAGGAATCGAGAAAAGAAAGGGAGACTGCGACGGACTCATCGTCGATGCGGCAGAGGTTTACCGCGATGGCCACCGGGATAAAGCCTTTGAGGAAATCAAGGAGAAGGCAGAAAATTCCGTTCCCTTTTCCAAGGGTTCGAAAAACGTTGGTGGCACCGATATTTCCAGAGCCATGCTCCCGAATATCGATGCCCTTCAGTTTTCCAAGGAGAAGCCCAAAGGGGACGGAACCCAAAAGGAATCCGAGAATAGGAAGAAGCCAGATCATTTATTCGGTGCGGCGGATGGATTCGATAATGACGGGCGTGATGGGAATGTTTTGGTGAGATCCGGCCTGGATGGCACCGCTTGGACTGATGCTGTTCATATACTTCGTGGAAGTGCGGACCGTCTTGATTTCGTTCACGACATCCATACCAGCGGTTACTTTGCCAAAGACGGCATAGCCGCCGTTGTTGTGGGGGAAGTTGAGGTTTGAGTTATTATCGGCAACATTGATAAAAAATTGCGAGGTGGCGCTATCCGGATCAGGCAGCCGTGCCATTGCGATGGTGCCGACGGAGTTACCAAGCCCGCCTTCCGACTCATTCTTGATGGAGGCGTTATTGGGTTTTTCGGTAGGAATATCATCCTGCAGTCCGAAGCCACCACCTTGGATCATGAAGTCACCCATGACGCGGTGGAAAATTGTCCCGTCGTAGAACTTGGCATCTACGTAAGTCAGGAAATTCTCCACGGTGATGGGCGCTTTGTCGGGATCGAGTTCGATGGTGATGTCGCCTTTTGTCGTCTTAAGGACGACGCTTGGTATTGCGTCGCGGTCGCTATTTCGGCTGGAGGCGTTTTCGCGGTCTGAGGCTTTCTTCTCGACAGCTTTCACGTTTGAAGAAGTGTTGGTGGATGTCTCTGTCTCGGATTTTTTAGGCTGGCAGCCGACAAGGAGGAGGAAGGGGACTAAAAGAAGAACTTTCATGAGGTGGGCAGAATAGTGTTTGTTCGACGGCTGGCAAGATTAGTGAGCTTGTAACCAATCTGAGCCGAATCCGGTGTCAATGCGGACTGGGACATCAAGTGGCAGAGCGAGAGCAGATTCCATCGCTTCGACGATGAGGGGGGTGAGTTCGTCTTTTTCGTCGAGATGCAGATCGAAGAGAAGTTCGTCGTGAACTTGTAAAATGAGCTTTGATTTACGACCTTCCAGAAGCTTCGCAACCTGAATCATCGCGAGCTTGATCAAGTCGGCCGCAGTGCCCTGAATGGGGCTATTGATGGCAGCGCGTTCGGCGTTTGCTCGAATACTGGCGTTCCCGGACGCGATGTCTTTGAGAGCTCGACGACGGCCGGTTAGGGTTTCGATGTATCCTTGGGAGCGCGTCTTTTCGACGGTTTCTTCCATGAATATTTTGATCGCGGGATATTCTTTAAAATAGGTTTCGATGATTTCGGCAGCTTCTCCGCGGGGGATACCCAGTCTCTGGGAGAGTCCAAAGGCGGATATGCCATAGATGATACCGAAGTTTACCATCTTGGCCGTTCGTCGCATTTCCGAGGTGACGCCATCGAGGTCGACACCGAAGACTTTTCCTGCGGTGGCGCTGTGAATGTCGGTGTCATTTTTGAAGGCCTCGATCATCGTTGGATCGCCAGAAAGAGAAGCCATGACGCGCAATTCCACCTGAGAGTAGTCGGCAGCGAGGAGAGTGAAACCTTCGCCCCGAGGAACGAAAGCTTTGCGAAGTTCGCGTCCCAGTTCTGAGCGAACGGGGATATTTTGGAGGTTTGGATCACTGGATGCGAGACGTCCAGTGGAGGTGAGGAGTTGATGGAGATGGGTGTGGACGCGACCGGAGTGAGGCGCGCGGTGATTGGGGAGCGAGTCAACGTAAGTAGATTTGAGTTTTGTGGCCTCCCGGTAGCTCAGAATGTTCTCCACAATAGGATGAGCGGCCGCGAGAGAGGAGAGGGTTTGTTCGTCGGTTTTGAATTGGCCGGTTTTCGTCTTCTTGGGCTTTTCGACGAGCTTCATTTCTCCGAAGAGGATTTCTCCGAGCTGTTTGGGAGAGTTGAGATTGAAGGGGCGTCCGGCTGCTTCTTCAATCTGCTTACTGAGGACGCTGATTCGTTGAGTCAGTTCGATTCCGACCTCATCAAGAACGTCTTGAGAAACGGTGATACCCTCGGCTTCCATCGCGACAAGCACGGGGAGAAGGGGGAGTTCAATGGAATCGAAAACGGAGGAGAGTGAATCCTCTTTGAGCTGAGCGGTGAGAAGTTGAGCCAACTGGAAGGTGACGTCGGCGTCCTCGGCGGCATATTCTGCAAGATTGGCTGGAGGAACCTTAGAGGGATCGAGGTCGCCTTTAATTGCTTTCTTTTTTGCAGCGGCGGTGAAGAGGTCATCGGCTTCCTCAATTGATTGGGCGAAAAGGTCGGCGAACTTGATGGGAGAGTATCCGAGCATGGACTCCGAGAGATAATCCATGGTGTGTTTTTGATCTGGTGAAACCAACTGGTGAGCCAACATGGTGTCGAAGAAGGGCCCGACAGGAATGACTCCGTGGGAACGGAGGATGTGGAGATCATATTTGAGGTTATGACCGATCTTTTGCTTGGGTGAGGCAAAGATGGGCACAAACTTTTCCAGATGTTCTCCGGCGACATACCAAGCGCAGTTTGCACTGGTGGAAAAGGCGATTCCCAAAAGTTTCGCTTTAAAACGATTGAGCGAAGTCGTTTCGGTGTCGAAGCAGAATGAATCCGCCTTTTCTAACTCAGCCAAGAGGGCCGCGATGTCTTCCTCAGTTTCAGCAAAGCGGTAATTGTGTTCGATATCCTTAATCGTCTTGAGACTTTCGAAAACCGGAGCCTCCGCTTTTTTTTCATCGGCCGTGCTGGAATTGGAGCTTCCGAACAGTCGTTTGGTGAGGCCGCGGAATTCATACGCCTCGAAGAGTTCCTTTAGCTTTGCTTCATCCGGGGACTCGAGAAGGAAGTCCTCCATCGTTTCCTTGATGGGAACATCGAGAATGATGGTGGCAAGCTCCTTGGAAAGCTTTGCCTGCTCCGCAAATTTGATGACGTTCTCCTTTTGTTTTCCTTTGAGTTTGGAAGTGTTCCGGAGGAGCCCTTCGACTGATCCATAGGCAGCGACAAGTTTCTTGGCAGTCTTTTCCCCAATCCCGGGGACGCCGGGAATATTGTCGGAGGCATCTCCCCAGAGTCCCAAGATATCGATGACCTGCTTTGGGCTCTCGATTTCCCACCTGCTGGTGATTTCCTTCAAGCCAAGAACCTCATGGTCTGATCCCTGTCGGCCGGGCTTCCACATAAAGGTGCGCTCGGCGACGAGCTGGGCGAAGTCTTTGTCCGGGGTGACCATGTAAGTCTCGATGCCCCCTTGCTCTTCGTGGCGGTGGGCAAGGGTGCCGATGATGTCGTCGGCCTCGAAGCCATCCAATACAAGGACTGGAATCTTAAAGGCAGCGCAGATCTTTTTGACTTCGGGAATGGCAGCAGCGAGTTCCTCGGGCATGGCCTCACGCTGTGCTTTATAATCGGGATATAATTTATGGCGGGAAGTGGGGGCCGAGGTATCGAAGACAACCGCGATGTGGGTTGGCTTCTCTTTTTCGATGATGGTCAGCATCGTGTTGGTGAAGCCAAAAATGGCGGAAGTGTTGATCCCCTTTGAGTTCGTGATGGGATTTCGGATCAGGGCAAAGTGGGCGCGATAGACAAGAGCCATGCCGTCGAGTAGGAAAAGACGTGCGTTCTTGGAGTCAGCCATGCCGCAGCCTTTCGCTTCCACGGGAAAAGGTCAAACTGTCTTTGGTGGATGACAAGCCGAACCAGAAGCCATAGCATCTGGCCACAGCAATTTGATCCTCTTTTCTCATGAAATACCTGAAGCTTCTCGTAGTTCCGCTCGTTCTCTTTTTTGTTGGTTATGTCTCGGGCCCCATCGTGGGTTCGATTCTGGTTAGTGAGGCCGAAAAAGACACGACGTTAGTTCGTAACGTGAAGGTGCGCGATACGGTTTTCAACGTGAATCTGGCAGAAATGCGGGACAGTGAGTTGCCGAAGAAAGTCAAAACAGAAGGTCAAGTGAAGCTTCCAGCAGTCAGTGGAGATGGGATCTCGGTCCTGGCCTCCGGTCGGACGGTGAAACTTTTGAACCGAAATGGGAAGAAGCTCTTTATCGAGACCACAGATGGCTTGTCCAAAGGCGAGGTTGATATTGATCAAACGAATATTTTTGATGTGATTGGCCGTGCCATGATGGACGATCTGATGGCATCTTTGGTCGAAAATGGCGGAAACCCCGCTCCGGCT
The DNA here is from genome assembly GCA_028822935.1 of Akkermansiaceae bacterium. GTDB lineage: Bacteria > Verrucomicrobiota > Verrucomicrobiia > Verrucomicrobiales > Akkermansiaceae > SW10. Next base: position 39,904 of record JAPKCM010000028.1, on the reverse strand, counting down.
CCTGAGCCAGCGCCAGTGAAGCCCGCTCCTCCCGCAGTCGCTATTAACAAGCCTTCCATGCCTGCCGTTGTGCCGGTTAAGCCAGTGGTGGCTGATGTGGTGGACGACGTGCCCAAGCCCGTAATACCAGAACCTACGACTGAGCCTTTGGGTGGTGGCCTCCTGACGCCGGAACAGATTGTCGAGGTGATGAAAGCAAGCATCAAGGCAGGCGCAGTGAAAGAGTTTAAGCTGGCGCAAGTCGAAGCTTGGAAAGCCGGAGAAGATGAAGATTTTGGAGGGGAGGACTTCCAAACGGGCCTTGCTGCTTATAAGGCGGAGACAATTTTCGGAGTAAAGACGGTGCAAGCCAAAGCCCTCATCAAGGGTGGTAAGGTCACCAAGTGGGTCTATGCGAAGACCGGGATGGAGATCCGCTAGTTGATCTCCCTTACAAGGATTCTTCGAAAAGGTCCGGATAGGCTTTTTGGGCCGCTTCCCTTGTGAGTTCGTAAATCTCCTGGCTTGTGGAGAGGCTGAGTGCTGTTTCGGCAAGCTTCTGACATTCGCTCCGCTTAAGCGAAATGAGCGCTTTTCGGATTGGCGCGAGGTCATGAGGGCCCACGGAGAGTTCGTTGACGCCCAGACCGACCAGTAAAGGGGTGAGGCTGAGGTCGGCAGCCATTTCTCCACAAACTCCAGTCCAAATTCCTTCCGCTTCCGCGGCTTCGGTGGTCATCTTAATTAGTCGAATGACTGAAGGGTGGGTGGATCGATAGAGTTTCGCGACTCGGTGATTGATGCGATCGACGGCAACGGTGTATTGAATTAGGTCGTTCGTCCCGATGGAGAAAAAATCGACTTCCTTGGCCATTTCCCGGGCTACCAAAGCGGCAGAGGGGATTTCAATCATCGCGCCCACTTCGAGATCTCGATCAAATGGTGTCCCGGCCGCGGAAAGTTCATCCATGCATTCCTGTAAGAGTCTTCGGCATTCTCTGATCTCAGTCATTCCGGAGATAAAGGGGAACATAATGCCCAGTTTTCCTTGAGAGCTAGCTCGTAAAATGGCTCGCAGTTGCTCCTTGAAAATTTCCTGTCGGTCGAGGGAAACTCTAATCCCGCGCCAACCAAGGAAAGGATTTGGCTCGGGTTGGGTGAGAGGTTCGGTGGAAAGTTTGTCGCCGCCGCTATCCAAAGTCCTGATAATGCCGAGATCCGGTGAGACGCCTCTGGCCAGCTCGCCATAGATCTTTTCCTGAGCATCTTCATCGGGCATCTCCGTATTTGAAGACTCCAGGAGGAAAAACTCGGTGCGGAAGAGTCCGACTCCTTCCGCTCGATTTTTCTTCACCAAATCAAGTTCGTGAGTGAACTCAATGTTTGCCGAAAGGGTGATATGGTGTCCGTCGATCGTTGTGCTCTCTTGATCCCGGATGGTCTCGAGTGATTTTCTGGCCTCTTTTCGTTTCGTGGAAAGCTTCTCGTAGTAATCGGTCGTTTCAGCCGAAGGATAGACAATGAATTTTCCTGAGTAGCCGTCGAGGATTGCAGGAGCAAGAGTAGTGCTTTCAAGGACCGCTCCAGCGAGACCAACGATGGAAGGAATTCCGAGTGCACGGGCTAAGATTGCGGTGTGGGAGTTGATGCTTCCTGCCTCGGTGACGAAGCCCAAAAGTTTCTCTCGATCGAGGGATGCAGTGTCCGAAGGCGATAAATCGTAGGCAACGAGGATCCGTTGGTAGTCAGGCTCGATAATTCCGTTTTCTCCGGAAAAATTACGCAGAACTCGCTGACAGACATCTTCTAGGTCAATTGTGCGTTCTCTAAGGTAAGGATCGACAACTCGACGCATCGCCTCAAGAAAGGTTTGCATGACGGCGTAGAAACAAAACTCGGCATTTTGAAGCCGCGAGTCGATTTCCCGATGCACTTGATCCACGAGACTCTTGTCATCGAGCACCATGCGATGGGCTTCAAAGATGAGCGCCTCATCCCTTCCAGAAACTGATTCAATGCTCGCTTGGAGAACGGAAAGCTGTCCCCGTGTGACAGTGAGTGCAGCATCAAATCGACTCTGCTCTGAGACGACTGCCCCAGGCGGGACCGGGTAGACCCGGGGGGCACTGAAGCCCCGAGCCGCGACAGACATCGGCCCCATCGCGATTCCTCGTGACACCGGGGTGCCATAGAAGATTTGTTCACGTTTGGATTTACTAGTCATCGGGGCAAAAAAATACTGCCGAAGCGCCTAGCTTCGGCCAACCAATGTGAAAGAGAGGTGGTTAACTGGCGACGGCTTCCTCGAAATCCCTCGAAATGAGTTCTCCGAGAGCGCCGAGCGCTTCTTCCGCCCCTTCACCTTCAGCGCTTACCGAAATGACGGATCCATGTCCCGCGGCGAGCATCATCAGTCCCAAAATGCTCTTTCCATCGACTTCATCATCGTCCTTTTCCACTCGAATCTCACAAGGGAAGCCGTTCGCGATTTTAACGAACTGAGCGGCAGGCCGAGCGTGAATTCCGAGCTTATTGGTAATAGTGAAGTCCTTTTGTGGCATGAAAAGTAGAAAGTCTATGGTGCGCTGAGAGTCTGAAGGGAGATGTGGGTTGGTAAAAGAATTTTCTTTATAACCCTTTTTCTCTCGGAAATCTTTCCGAGCTAGGTTTTAGAACTGCTGTTCATTTGCTCAAGGAGTCGCTGATTGAATTCATCGGCCATGTTGAACCCTCCTTTTCGAAGCTGGAGATCCAGCGCAGCAACTCCTACGAGTCGTGCGGTATCACGTCCAGGGGCGACAGGAATCTCGATAAAGGGAACATTGGTGTCGAGAATGCGGTATTTCTTTTGCTCCAAGCCGAGACGATCCACTTTGTTGAGATCAGTTTCTGGTTTAAGTTCGACGACGAGATCCAGTTTCTTTTCAGGTCGAATCGCGGAAAGTCCGTAGAGATTGGCTACATTGATGATGCCAATTCCCCGCATTTCCAAATAGCCCCTCGCGAAGTCTTTTGAACGGGCGAGGAGTTCGCCGCCTTTCTGGGAGATATAGACGACGTCGTCCGCGACGAGAGCAGCTCCCTTTTCGAGCAATCCGATGGCGGTCTCACTCTTTCCTGAACCGCTTTTTCCCATGATGAGGATACCGATGCCCCGATAATCTACCATGCAGCCGTGAAGAGTCGTTCGAGGGGCAAAATCTTTCTCCAGCCAAATAGTGGCGTCATTCAAGAATTTCATCGTTGGGACAGAAGAGCTGATGATCGCGATTTCCCGCGCACGGGCAACATCGAGCAGCGGTTGGGTAAGAGTGTGTCCCCGGGCCACGACGATGCAGGGGACCGCTTGATCGCAAAGCTGGGTGAAGCGCTCCAGGCGGACCTCCTCGCTGAGTTTCTTGAGGTAGGAGTTCTCCGAATTACCGAAAACCTGGATTCTTTTCTTGGCGAAGTAGGTAAAGAAGCCAGCAAGAGCGAGTCCGGGTCGATTGACGGCGGGCTCCTCGATTTTTCGATCTAGACCCACCACAGGGTGCTCGGTTGTGAGGTTTAAATCATCGCCATGTCGTTCAAGGAATTCTTGAACGGTGATGCTAGTAACTTTCCTTCGTTTTCCGCCAGCCGCTGCCATACCGGAGATTCTAGCGGAACGGGTGGGCGACAAAAGAAAAAGCGCGGCCGACAGATCACGCTTTGAAAAATAGAGAAAATTTGATCAGCAATACGCGATTTAGAAAGAGCCACTGACTCCTACGGCAAAGAGCTCGACAGAGCCGGAAGCCGTTCCTTTGAAGGCCTTTTCGTTACCACTCCCAAATGGAGCCCCAAAGTCTAAAGAGGCGGCGTCGGCGAAAATGTGCGTGTAACCAAGGTCCAGATTGTAGTTGGCATTGATCTGATAAGCCAGACCGATAGAGGCCCAAATACGATCCGCATCAGGAATCCGCAAGGTCCGGGTGGCATCGGAGACCGGGCTTTCGTCGAAAGCAACTCCAGTCCTCAGTGTAAGACGATCATTGTGCTTGTATGTTGTTCCGACAGAAAAACGGAAGGTATCTTGCCAGTCTTCCTTGACATAAACGGCACCGGCCACAACGGCATTACCAGTCTTCGGTGCCAGTTCTTTGAACTTACTCCATCCGGTCCAAAGGACGTCCCCGTGGATCGCCCACTGGCTGTTAAGTCCATGATACGCGGAAAATTCGAGTGTGTCGGGAAGCTCCACATCGAGATGTGGTATCGAGACTTGCCGGAGCTCCAAAGGTAAGAGCGGAACCAATCTGCGAAGCTCCATTGAGACTCAGATCGATGGCAGAGCGGTAGTGCAGACCGAAGCGACTGCCTTCATCGAGTTCGTAAAGAACACCGAGATTGTATCCGAATCCCCAGTCGTCTCCTTCAAGATCAAAAAGGTTGGAGCCTGTGAGACCAGCTGGTGCTCCGACTGCAGGAAAGGTTTTGGCGTTGATGTCTCCTTTTGCATACAGGAAATCGATTCCTGCACCAAGGGTCCACTGGCTGTTGACGCGGAAGGAAACCGTCGGGTTTAGGTTAAAGAAAAAGAGCTCGCTGAAATCAGTTCCGGCCCTTGAGGCGAAGTCCTGTGAGTAGTCACCCTTCAAGCCGTATGTCGTGTAGGAGCCGAAACCGAGAGTCCACTGGTCATTAATCTTCTTGGAGATAAAGAGATGGGGGACGAGAGCGTCAGAAGCGACGTCGTCGTCGTTATTTGGTCCAACTCCAGGAGAAACTCCGCGAACATCGATCGTGGGAATGACAACGTTGAAGCCAAGAGCGAAGGACATGTCGTCCAAAAGGCTCATTCCAGCTGCGTTTGACGCGATGATCGAAGCGTCATCGGCGATCGCGGATTCACCGGAAAAGGCGCGGCCAAGGCCGGAAGCGGAGCGTTCGGCAAGTTGGTATCCGGCTCCGAGTGCAAGCGGAGTGGAGGCGAGGCCAAGCAGGAATGCGCCTGCGAGTTTATTGGTGGATGTTGAGAGTTTCATTAATATTGAACCGCAATACTTAGGTTTTGCAGCAACCTCCGTTGCTACCCAAGCTCGGAAAAAACTGACCGTTAGTGGCTTCGGATCAAACTCCCTCCCTGTGAAACATGCAATATTATGGAACAGGAACTTTATTCATTAATCTGTGGACCACGGCATCCGTAGTGACTCCCTCCGCCTCGGCCTCATAAGACAGGAGGATTCGGTGGCGGAGGATTTCGGGAGCGAGATTCTTGATGTCGGCTGGAGTTACGAAAGCCCGCTGTTCCAAGAAGGCCCGAGCCCGGGCTGCGAGAGCAAAGTTGATCGTGGCTCTGGGGGAGGCTCCTGATTGAATCAGACTCTTGAGGCCTGTATCGTAGTTAGAGGGATTCCGGGTCGCTTGCACAAGATCTACGATATATCCGCGCACTGCTGGATCGATGTAGATTTGATCAACGAGGGCTCTGGAGGCTGCAACGGTGGCCGCGCCAACCACCGGGCGGGTAGTTTCATTGGCATTCGTGGAAGCCATGCGATCAAGAATGTCCAATTCTTCACTCCGATCGGGATAATCGACGGTCACTTTTAGTAAGAAGCGATCCAGCTGGGCTTCCGGCAGTTGATAGGTTCCTTCTTGATCGATGGGGTTTTGGGTCGCCAAAACGAGGAATGGGTCAGGAAGTTTGTGGCTCGTATCGCCGATCGTCACCTGACGTTCTTGCATCGCCTCGAGAAGCGCGGCTTGGACCTTGGCTGGTGCACGGTTGATTTCATCCGCTAAGACGAGGTTCGCGAAAATTGGCCCTAGTTTTGGGGCGAAAGTCTTTTCGTCCGGATGGTAGATCAGGGTTCCGATGAGGTCGGCGGGGAGGAGGTCGGGAGTAAACTGGACTCGCGCAAACTGCGCTTGCAGGGTTCCTGCGAGCGCGCGAATTGAGAGTGTTTTTGCTAACCCCGGAACTCCTTCCAGGAGAATGTGCCCATGGCTGAGTAGTCCGATGAGTAGTTTGTTGACGAGATTTTCTTGTCCAACGAGAACTCGGGAAATCTCCTGTTTTATGCTAATGACCCAATCGCTTGAGTCGGAAATTTGTTGTTGAAGTGCCTTGGGATCCATCGGTGAGGCGATGCTGGCAAATTGCGCGCCCTTTGAGAAAGAAAAACTCCCCGAGGGAGACGATCCCCACAAGCTATGGCCAACGGGTCTCGCGGTAGGGAGTTTTGTCTTGAAGTGAATTGTTGATCTGTGTCAGGCGATTCTCAAGGGAGGGAGAGAGATTCTTTTGCTGCTTCACAAGCTTAAGGATGGTATCGGCTTCGTCATATTTTTCTAAGTTGGCGAGGGCGGTGGCTTTAGTCAGGAGGAAGCTGATATTCCGATTGCGGGAAATTTGGCACAGGCGATTGGCAAGAACGAGGGCTTCATTCGGACTGCGAACGGATGAATTGGAATGGCAGGAAAGAACACGCGCGAGAATATTTGCGGCATCCAATTCGCGAGGATGCTTTGCGAGGGTTTGTTTTAGCTGCTGAATCGCTTCCTGAGGCTTTCCTGCAAAAAGGAGTGTGCTGCCGATCCTCGTTTTCACATCAGCCGATGATGGTGAAAGTTGGGCAATCCGACGATCGGTTTCGATTGCTGAGAGCCATTCTTTCAGCTGCCTCAGGATCAGAGATCGTTGATCGAGAAGATTCAGATTTGTCGGGTGCTGATTGAGAGTGAGAGAATTAGCCTGAAGCGCACCTTTAAGATCCTTTGTGTCGAGGTAGGCTTGGGCGAGAAGAAGACCAACCCGGGAGTCTTCAGGGAGAAGCGCCCGGGATTTGATAAGCACAGGGAGAGCTTCACCAGATCGCCCATTGATTCCGAGGAGACGGGCAAGCGTGAGGAGGGAATCTCCTTTTTCGAAGCGGCTCAATTTCGGATGAAGGCGGGGGACGGCTCGCTGAAGATAGGAAATGGCTTGTTGGTCCAAGCCGCGTTCTAATAGTTGATTGGACGTTCTCATCGGATTGCCAATAGGGATCTCGGCGATCCATGTTCCAGGGAAGGGTGCCCCGGCTTCGCGGCGATCGAGCTGCAAGGCGAGTTCAGCATCTTTGGTCACCAGCTCTTCCTCGATTGCTCCTCGATAGATTCCGAGGACTTCCCAGGTGGGAGTGATTAAAAAGCTGCTGGGGACAGGAAGGGGAATCCAAAGATCGACAACAGATGCCTGAAAAGCGTCGAGGGAAAGAAGCTCTTCTTCGGAACAAAACAAAGGATCGTTGGTGAATCCCGTTTTACGAAATGCGATCCGAGCCTGCTCTTGATCTTCAGTTTTGAAGTCCGTGCACAGGAGGATGAGGTGATCCCATTTCTTCCATTTAGGGAGTTCGGCAAGACAGTGAGGGCAGGTTCCGCTCCAAAGTTGGATTAGGGTAGGGGCTATAAGTTCTTCCGTGTTACCATCGAGTTTCAAGGGAGGAAGGATGTTTCCCGAAGGTGGGATGGTCCGCGCGAGAGGGGTTGGTGGATGGACCGGTTGGGAGCTAGGCTGGAGCTTGATGTTTTTGGGAGTCGAGAAGGGAAGCGCGGAACCATTTCCTTGTTTGAGAAGGTAGTGGTGATCGGCTTTGGTGACTTCGAAAGTTTCGGGGTCACCACCTGGCCAGTTGACGGTGATGGACTGAATTTGGGCTTTTCCGCCCAGGCCGAAGTGAAGCCATCGGGATGATTGCGAGAGAAAGGAGTGGCCGGCGTGAAGAGTTTTGATTCTTGGCTGCTCTCCATCGCCAAGACGGAGTTCGAGCCGGGCGCCGATCGCATCACGGTTGGTGCTCGTGCCATTTCCTTCGAGAAGGAAGGAGATGAAATGATTAGCGTTCTCCAAAGTGTTTTCGAGGAGACGAACTCTGGGTGCGGTGCGGTTGGAGACCCAGTAATCGAGGTCGCCGTCAAAATCCCAATCGACTGCTGCAATGGCTCGCGCGTCATCAGCGAAGTCCCAGCCGATGGCGGAAGAAACGTCGGCGAAGCGAGTGTTGTCAGCGCCACAGTTTAGAAAGGCGTTGTTGGTCTCCCGTCCGCTAAAGGATTTGTTTTCGTGGAGAAGTCGGTTGAGAGCCTTCCAACCCTGGCGGTAGCTCTGGAGCTGTCCGTCGCGGCCTTGGGCATCGAGTGGAGATTGCGACACGACCTGTCGCCAGTAGACACTTCAAAGGTCTCCCGTGTCCTCAGCGGTAATGAACCCATTTGCGGCGAGAATATCGAGCCAGCCATCGTTATTGAGATCGGTAAAGGTGGAGCCCCAACACCACCGTGCCATTGTGGTCTGAGTGGTCATGCTGACGTCAGTGAAGCTTCCATCTGGATTTCCCTGGAAGAGGGTATTTCCACGAGCCATCCGTTGATAGTGGGAGCGGACCGATTGATCTGCTTCAGTTTTGAATTGGTTTTGAAAGGTGATCCGATTCCCCGCGCTTGAAAACATGTTGGAAACATAGAGGTCCATCCGGCCGTCTCGATTGATGTCGCCCCAGTTGGTCGACATTCCAGCGGAGGTATCTTCGAGATTGAGACTCCCCGCAATGTTCTTGAAAAAGGGGAGGCCACTTGGCTGAATGCCTTGGTTTTGGTAGAGACAGTTGCGTCCAAAATCATTGGCGACATAGAGGTCGAGATCACCGTCGTTGTCGTAATCCTCCCAAGAGGCGGCAAAGGAGAAACGGGTGTTGTCGACTCCGAGGCCTACTTTTTCGGCGATGTCTTCGAAGTTCCAGTTCCCTTTATTTCGCCAGAGCATGTTGGGGCCTCCGTTGTTGGCATCATGAAAGGGAATCGGTTCGCCCAGAGCCCCGGAACGGGCGGCGGAAAAGGAAGGGTTGTAGCCACAGATGTAGACGTCGAGAAAGCCATCTTCGTCGATGTCCGCAGCACTTAAGGAAAAGCTTTGAGCCCGAGTCGAATTTCCGAAGATCAGTTCGAAGTGACCTTTGCCGTCGAGGTTGTCGAAGAAGAGAATCTTGAAGTCCTGAGAGAGAACGAGGTCCTTGTCGCCGTCGTTATCGAGATCGATCAGAAGGGCTGCGGCGCAGTAGTCTAGAATGTCGGTATTGCTCTCGGCGCTGATGTCGCGAAGGGAGCCATCGGCTTCTTGAACAAAAAGCCGATTTGGTAGGCCACCTTGCTGACAGAGGTAGAGATCCTCTCGCCCGTCACCATTGATGTCCCCGATTGCCAAGCCGTGATTGGCCGGAGCGTCGAGGCCAAAGTCGCGTGGGAGCCGCAGGCGCCAGTGATCGGTCGAGCGGAGAAATTGTTCCTGATAGGCGTTAGTTTTCCCGAGGACTGATTCTGTCACATCCTGCAAGAGCGGTGGGGCCGTGATTTCCTCGTAGTCGATGACCTGAATCGATTTGAGAAGAAACCCGGAAGTCCACGAACATTTCCAAGTGGCGTTGATTTGGTGTCCCTTTTTTTTGATCGTAATGAGTGCTTCGCAGGCGAGGTTCTCGATGCGGGTCACTTTCACTTTCCCATCGAAATCCTTCCAGGCAGGAGAGATGAAATCGGCACGCGGTTCAGGCAACTTCGATCCCCGTTGGACGGTCATGTTTTCGATCTCGATTGAATCAAGATTCGTGGGCCGCAAGGGGCTTACCTTAAAATCGAGCGTAAACAAATCTGGATCCGGAGCCTCACCATCGGTGAGGGCAACTACAAATTCTTTGAGCCGGGTAGCAAACTCTTCCCCTTGACGCTCGCTCTCCCAGCCGTCCTTGCCCGGGTCGATTCGTTCGTAAGAATCGGTCAAGGCCTTGCTATACCGATGATCTCCGAGTCCGGGTGTATCTGAGACCTGCGCCTCGGCAAAGGTGATGCCAACAAGGCCAAGAAGCAAAGAGTAGCGCATTGAGGGAACCATACGCAGGCCTAAAGGAGCTCGCAAACTCAGAGTTTAATCCATGGGGAATCTATGACTATTTCGCGGCTTTGTAACGGGCCTGAAGACCTGCGACTGAGCTGTCTTCTCGTTCCTTAGTTTCGGTGGCTTTGTCGATTTCTATTTTGAGAGATTGAACGGTTTCGGCATTTTCTTCTTTGGCTGCGACTTGTAAATCCAACTGAAGGAGTGAGAGCGATTCCATTGATTCCTTAAGATTACCTTTGGCTTTTATAAGCTCGGTGTTGATTTGAGCCGCTTTCCAGCGTTTAATTTTAGCTTGGTGATCGACATCGGCTTTCTCTGCTGCTGCCAGTTTATCTCTCGTTTCCTTGAGCTCTTTCACATTCCCTTCCAGCCCTTTCTTCGCTGGCTCGAGTTCCTTCTCTCGCTTTGAGAGTTCAGGTTGGACCTTCTTAAGCTCTTCGTCCTTCATCTTTTTGAGCTCTCCGGCCTCGTTGCGCTTCGCTTCGGCGATTTTGTGCGCTTCGCGAAGCTTCCCGATGGCGATGGTCCGGGAATTCATATTGTCGCGTCCCGCCTTAATCTTGTTATCCTGATCATTGATGCGCTGATCGAATTGCTTGACCAAGGCTTCATTTTTTTGCTTCCGCGCTTCGTTGAGTTCGGGGACGATTTTTTCCCGCTCTTTGGATAGGATATTGACGGTTTCGTGGCGCTGCTGAAGCTCCTTTTCGTACTGCTGGATCTGAGCGTGGAGTTGCTTCTGTTTGTTCTCAAACTGATTCCAGAGAACGTTTTGCTGTCCAAGCTCTTTTTGAAGTTTGGGGATTACTTGCTTAAGTTCCGGGATTCGTTTTTGAAGCGACGCGAGCCAATCCTGAGCCTTCTGATGGGCAGCTTCTTTCTTGGGAAGTTCGACCCGGGTGTCTGCTATTGCCTTGGCGAGCGTGGCGGCTTGTGGATTAAAGTGGGTGAGACGGGTTGCGATGGTCGGGGGATTTACTTCCAGGGTTCCGATCTGTTTGTAGGAATCATTTTCCCAGACCTGAATCTTGCCGTCCCAATCCGCGGTGAAGAAGCGCTTCGAGTCGTGGGAGAATTCCACTTCGGTGATCTCGGCTGAGAAGGGAGGAAGCTCTTTTTTGAGTGCCAAATCGGATTTCCAAATCTTGACTCGTTTATTGCGTCCTGAAGAAATGAGCTGTCCGTCGCGGGCGTAATCCATTGCGAGGACGCCCGCATCATGCGCTCGTTGTTTTTTGATTTGCTTGCCCTGATTCATGTCCCAAAAGGCAAGGTCGCCATCGGCTGAAGCAGAGGCAATGAGGTTCGAGTCGGCGCGCCATTTTAGATCGACGATTGATTTTTGATGGCCACGCAGGGAGTGGAATTCATTTCCGGTAATGGCTTCCCAGATTTGAATACCATTGTTTCGGTCTCCGGTGGCGAGGAGAACTCCGTCAGGCGAGTAGGCCAGTGAGATGACCCAGTCGGTGTGCTTCTTGATTTTGAGGGTCTGCTCTGAAAGCTGCGTGTCCCAAAATTTGATCAGTCGAGAAGGACCTCCCATAGCGACAGCCCCGAGGTCGGCCCGGAGACTCGCCGCGAGAACGGAGTCGAACTCCTTGCCCATCGTCATGAGGACGTTACCGGTTGTGACATCCCAAGTGACGGTTGTTCCGGATTTGCCGCCGATTCCTCCACCAGCGAGGAGGTACTTCCCGCCGGGATGAAAGGAAACGGTTTCCGGAGTGCCGTAAGGGAAGGGGAGAATGCCAACGAGTTCGAGAGAGTCGGTGTGATAAAGGAGAATCTGGCGTTGTCCCGTAACCGCGAGAAGAGGAGCCCAAGGGCTGGCTTCCATGTCGTTAACGACGGTGGCGCGCTCCGTGATTACGGCGGGTTCCAGAAGAAGATCCAGCGGCATGGGAAGGGGACCTTCTGGCTTCGACTGTGGGTTCGTCGTGGGGGAGAGAGAGAAGGCTGGCTTCTTCGGTTTACGGGCCTTGGAAGACTTGGTTTCGAGAAGGCCGCCATCGACCCAGGCTCGGATGAGGTCTGTTTCTTTTTTGCCGAGCTTGTCCCCCTCTGGTGGCATCACGGGCTCCTCAGTATGGGTGATGGAGGTGTAAATTTTCGAACTCGCGCCTTCGCCCGTCATCGCAATTTTTCCGCCCGATCCCCCGGAAAGAGCACCTTGGTAAGTAGAGAGGTCTAGCCCGCCTTTTTTCTTGTCGGGATTGTGGCAATTCAGACAGCTGGATTCCAGGATTGGAAAGATGTGATCGTCAAAGGTGATCTTCTCAGCAGCGGGTGCTGAAAAAATGGTCCCAAAAGCCACCACCAAAGAGAAAAGGGGCGCTGAGAGCTGAAAACGAGAAATGGTCTGCATCGGCTCTTCTGTTACGGGAAAGTGAAGCAACGTTCTTTCAAGCGAAAATTCAGATTCACCTCCCAGTCCTCTTCAAATCTGTGTGAAAATTCCAGCCCTAATCCCAAGGCTTGAGAGGAGGGCAGAGGAATCGTTCCGGGTTGTAGAAAGCCCTGGTCAAGATGAGGGTATCCACCGGGAGCTGCCGCTAGTGGTTGAAGAGGTATTCCTTGGAATTCAGGAGGGCCCAGAAGATGTCTTCCAGGATTAGTTTCTTCTCGTTATCATCCTTCGCGACACTGAGTGCGTTGAGGAGTTTTGAAAGCTCGGTGTCGGTGGGCTCCCTGGTAAGCGTACGACGGTAGAGGGAGCGGATGATTTGTTCGGAAGATTTCTTTTCCTTGAGCAGGTTAGGGACGATCCCTCCGCGCTCGATTCGATTGTGCACCGAGTCGCCATTGATAAGATGAAGTGCTTGAGAAAGGTTGGGCTCCATCTTTACTTCACAGGAGCAAACCGTTTTACGAGTGGCTCGACCGAAGGTGGTGAGGAAATAATTGGAGGTGTTTCCGTCCGCGATTTGAACGGCCCGTGACCCGATGGGGAGACCTTTGAACTTGTTCGGCGTTCCAGTTGTTTGGGCCAGTGTGTCCAAGAGAACTTCGGCGCGGACCCGACGGATACGGGCGTGTGAGAAGTTGTTGGTATCATCTTTATTGGTCTCGTTCACGCGGGTCGACAATTGATAGGTGCGCGAGGTGCAGATATCCCGCACGAGCTTCCTCATATCGAAGTTGTAATCCTTGAACTTAGTTCCCATCGCATCGAGGAGCTGGGGGTTGGTCGCTGGATTGGAGATGCGGACATCATCAACCGGGTCAACGATTCCAATTCCGAAGAAGTGGGACCACATGATGTTGGCGACATTGCGTGCGAACCATGGGTTGTCGGGTGCCGTGAGCCAACTCGCGACCGCTTGTCGGCGTGTTTTGCCCTTCCCTTCCATGACTGCTCCTCCGAGAAACTTTGGAAGGGATTTTTGCTTGGTGACAGGGTGGTTGATCTCGCCTCCACCATCGAAGATGATTTGCTCGGCAGGATCCTCGGCGCGCTTTCTTTTCACCTGGGAGAAGAAAGCGGCGAAGCCATAGTAGTCATTCATGGTCCAGCGATCGAAAGGATGGTTGTGGCACTGCGCGCACTGAATGCGAGTTCCCATGAAGACCTGAGCGACGTTTTCAGTGACCTTTTTGACGTCGGCTTCAAGCTTGTAATAGTTAGTCGAAGGATTGGCGAAGGTGCCGCCGCGGGAAGCGAGGATGTCGTGGATGATTTCGTTGAAGGGACGATTTGCAGCGATCTCTTCGCGGAGTTGCTCATACCAGAGGAGGGCAGCTTTGTAGCTGATGTCTTGAGCGTTGTTTCCGGTAGAGCGGATCTGAAGAAGCTCGGCCCATTTCATGACCCAGATCTCGGTGAACTCCTTTCGGCTGAGAAGTTCGTCGACCAAGGTCTCCCGCTTTTTGAGGTCCTTGTCTGCCAGGAACTTGGTGCGTTCTTCTTCGGTGGGAAGGAGACCGGTGACGTCGAGAGTCACTCGACGAAGAAAAACTTCGTCGGTGCAAATCTCCGAAGGAATGATGCGGAGTTTGTTGAGTTTCTCATGCACATGAGTGTCGATGTAATTAAGAGCGGTGATCTGAGGGCGCTCATACTTCAGTTTGTCAGGAATGACGATGGCTTGAGCTCCTTCGGTGAAGGTGTGAAAGCGAGCCATGAGGAAGGCTTCACCGCGCTTTTTTGAAACTGCGATCCCAGTGGCAGGATCAATGCCAACGGAGGTGTCGTTTGAGGTGGTGTAAGCGGAAAGGGTGGAGACGTCGCGGTCGGTGCCATCGGAGTAAGTCGCCTTGACGGTGAGGGGGATGCTTTTGGCCTGTCCTTCAAGGACGAACTCTTTGGGGTCGACCTCGATCTTCACGGGGAGGGCAATGTTGGATGGGTCGAATTGGGCACCGTCCTGAATCCATTCCAACAAGGTGGCGTAGAAGGGATGATCGGTGTCGAAAAGTTTACCGCCGGTGTGAGGAACGGCACCACTGGCTTTTGTGAGAAGGAGGGAGTCTTCCGGGATGGCGAGATTGATGCGGCGGCCGGATTGCTCTCGGGTAACGCGATAGTGGTCACCCTTGGGGTCATAGCCGAAGAGAGAAAGCATGAAGCCGTCCTGGCCCCGCGCCGAGCCATGGCAGGATCCAGTGTTGCAGCCACCGGCGGTGAAAACGGGAACGACGTCCTGTTGAAAGCTGATTTTTCGATCAGTTATTGCTCCTTTTACGGTGAGAGGCACGTCCACTTGTTGGCCTCGAAATTTGATGGTGATGGTTGATGAACCATCTTTCAGAGGGGTGAGGGTGGAGCCATCGATTTCCGCGAGCGTCGGATCTTTAAGTTCGAACTTTGCCGATGCGGTGACGTCGCGAGTGAGGGCATCCTTGCCAGTGGCGAAGACAATGAGCTTGTGGTAATCGCGCTTGGTCTCCAGCGAGACGGAATTGGGATAAACGGCGATGGAAGCAAGATCGGGATCAGGTGCTGAAGCGTCTTCTAAAACCGGTCCGCGTTCTCTGGCGACAAGGGTGACGTTTTCGGGCCACGGAGCCTTGGCCTCGATCCAAGATTTGAGCGCGCCAATTTCTGCGGGAGAGAGTGCCTGACGCTTCTTCTTCTTGGAGGAAGGAGGCATAAATTCATCGTCATCATGCGAGAGATTCAGTCTCCGAAGGATTTCTGAGTCATCCACTTTTTCGAAGTCGAGAGCGCTCCCGGTATCTCCGCCGGTGACGAGTCCGGCCTTCGTGTGAAGCTTCAGTTCGCCCTTTGATTTATCGTCGTTGTGACACTCGACGCACGAGACTTCAAGGATGGGTCGGACCTGCTCGAAGGTCACTGCTGAGAGGGGTGCAATAATGAGGAGAGAAAGGAGGGACTTCATTGCTTGGCGCTGGCTTTGCGGAGTTGTTCGAGACGAGAAAGGGGCTTTTTAGGAGCGGCCTTTTTGGGCTCTTCCTTCTTGGCTATCTGTTTGGGCTCTTCTTTCTTCTTGGGAGCCGGAGGAGGCGGGTCGATTCTTAGCGTTCCGCCGTGGCCGACGTTGTGGGCGATTGAGTGACCGCTCAGGGGGATGAAGATCTGGCAGAAGAGGTTCGCATGTTTTCCCTTTCGGGCTTCCTTGGAAACGACAAGAGGAATGGCGATTTCTGTGGTGTCCGACTTGATCTTAATGGGAGTAGCGGTGACTCCGTGTGGCAGCGCGTGCAGAATGAGCTCGGCTTCGCCCTGGAAAGGCTTGAGTTGCTCGAGCTTGGCGATGACCTGGGTATCTTCACCCGGGAAGGTCGCTGCCATTTCAATCGCAAGATTGACATAAGGCTCTCCAACTTTGAGGGGTTTAAGGTTTGAAGAAAGACGAATTTCACCCTTCTTGTCTTTCGCTACAGCGGTCGCCGTGACGCCAATCTGCCAATCGCCCAGAGGCGCGTCGGCATTAGCATTGAGGGTTAGGATGATTTCACTTTTTCCTTTGGGAATCTCGACGGAGCTCGGGGCATTCACCCCAGGTGGTTTCCAGGGAAGGATGATTCGGATCTTTTCATCGAATCCTTCCTTTTTGTGCGCGCTGACCTTGAGGTTGATCGTGCCTCTTGGAACTAGGGGAACCGGAGGGACAAAGAGGTCGATGGTGAAGGGTGCTTCGTCGATGACAGCGATGGCGATTCTTTCCGTTTTGTAGGAATGAAAAACGCCGAGGTTGTTGAGGGCAACATGATCGATCTGTTCCCTAAAGGGGCCGGTGAGGCCAGTTTTGGGGTCCTTCACGGTGAAGGAGCAAAGCGTTCCTCCTAGTGGGGCGTCTGCCGCGGCTTCAAAAAGGACAGGGAAGTCGTTGAGGTTTTTAGGAGCGTGGGGAGCGGTCATCTTGAGGCCGGTGGGGAGTCCACTGTGTGTGAAGTCGAGAGCGCAGCTAATGCTTGAGCGGCTTACCAAGGGAACGGCGATGAGCCGATTGCCGCGGGGAACAGAAATCATTTTGTATTTTTGACTGTCATTTCGATCGGCCGCTCGGAGCGTGACACTGATCGCAGGTTGGCGCGGGGCGATCTCGATTCGATAAACGAAGTCAGGTCCGAAGCGGCGAAGTTGGTCGTAGATGCTGACGGCATACTCACCATCTTCAGGGACTTTAAAATCAAGACGGCTATCGGGGATTCCCTGGGTTTGATCGTCGTTGTTGGCGAGCGACGTGTTCGACTTCACCGAGCGGATGGCAATGACTGAGTCCAAGGGGGAGCGAATCCCGCGGGCAAAGACTTGAACCCTGAGGTTCTGATTCTTTTTAGCACTAAAGCGAAAGTAATCGGTATCCCCGTCTTCGGAAAGGGTTCCCTGAAAAGCGATGGGAGCTGCCGGAGGATTTGCCATTGGGAACGCTTGCTTGGTGTTGTTGTTTGGCTCGCTTTCATTGAGATATGTCAGCGGAGAAACCCGAATGGGAATTCCTGAAGGTGCGGAGACGCCCGCACTGGCGTGGGCTGAAAAGTCGGACTGGGGAATGGTAATCGACTGCTTGATCGGTCCGGTAGGATCGCCCATGAAGGTGAATTCGATTTTTTCACCGGGCTTTCCGGCCGGAGGGAAGACAGACATGGGGCGGGGGAAGTCACCGATGTGCAGACGGTATTCGCACTTGGGGTCGCCTTCATAGGCGCTCTCTCTGACGAGAATGGTATAGGGGCCGTCTTCAGGAATGATGACGGAGGCGGCGCAGTCTCTCTTGAGGAGTGCCGAGTCATCGTTTGAAACGATTTCAAAGCGGTTCTTATCGAGGATGGCAACGTAGGGGTCAAAGAGCATGCGACCGAGCCGGAGGCCTTCGACTTCGACCGAGAGGCGTTGCCCCTTTTTGGCCTGAACCCGGTAATAGTCAGCGTCTTCCCGAAGGGACACTCCGTGGATCGTGATATTTTGATTCACCTCCTGAGGCGCTTCAAAGGAGTCATTGAGGTCGCGCTTGTTGTCCTCTGATTTTGCTTCGTTCACCGAAGGATACTGCCCGACCCAAAAAGTGCGTAGGTAACTCAGGCCATCTTTGAAACGAACTCTTACTGAATGCTCCCCAAGCGCGGCATCTGGAGCGACGACAAAGGTCGCTTGAAAAGCATATTGGTTTTCCCCTTTGGCGAGATCTTTGACCGAGATTCCGGGTTGGTAGAAAAGGATCTCCTGGGGCTCGAAAAGACGGTCACCGCGAAAGGTGACTTTTACCTCAGTCCCAAGTTGTCCCCCTCGCGGAGTGATGATGTCGATTCGGGGAGAGTAGGCAAACGCACCCACAAGGGAAAATGCGAAGAGGAGCAACGAGAGGAATGTTTTCATCAGGCTTTTTTTGCGAGGATTTCGTCCACTACGCGTCCGCCGTCGACGATCTCAATTGGCCGGTCGCCGGGCGCCATCAATTCTTTGTCTGCAGTAATTCCAAGTTGGTTGTAGACGGTCGTTGCGAGATCTTCGATTCCCACGCGATCTTCCTCCGGTTCTCCTCCGAGAGAATCCGAGGAGCCGTGAACTAAGCCGCGGTGAACTCCGCCACCGGCGAGGCCGACAGAGAAGACGCGAGGCCAATGATCCCGACCTCCTGTTTGATTGATCTTAGGAGTGCGTCCGAACTCGGAAGTTACCATGACGAGGGTGGAATCAAGGAGGCCTCTTTCATCGAGATCGGCGATGAGGGCGGCGATTGCCTGATCTACCGTGGGAAGGTTTCGCTGAATCTGGCCCTTAATGTCATCGTGATGATCCCAGCCTCCGGCAGTGAGGGAAACAAAGCGAACTCCCGCTTCGACGAGACGACGGCCCAGGAGCATGCGCTGCCCCGGCTGGTTCATGCCATAGCGCTTGCGCATTTCTTCACTCTCGGCCTTGAGGTTGAAAGCCTCGCGAGCTGCTTGAGATGAGATGAGCTTGTAGGCATGTTGATAAAAAGCATCCATGGAATCTAGGGCGTCTGAGTCCTCGAGGGTACGGAAATGGTGGTCGACGGTCTCCAGGAGATTGCGTCGGCGATGGAAGCGATCGTCGTCAACGCCCTGCGGCATGTTGAGATCACGGACCTTAAAGTCAGATCGTGAGGGGTCCGATCCTAAAGCGAAGGGACCGTGTGCGGAGGAAAGGTAGCCTGAGTTGGCGAACTCATTGGGGACGTTCGGAATGCAGACGTAAGGAGGGAGGTTGTTACGAGGTCCCATTTCGTGGGCCACCACAGCGCCCATGGAGGGGTAATCGACAGCTGGTGAAGGCTTGTAGCCGGTGAACATGTTATGAGTGCCACGTTCGTGGGCTGCTTCTCCGTGGGCCATCGAGCGGATGATGGTCATCTTGTCGGCGACCTTGGAAAGGTGCGTCATGTTCTGGCTGAACTTGATGCCCTTGATCGAGGTATCAATGGTGCCGTAAGGACCGCGATACTCACTGGGCGCATAAGGTTTTGGGTCCCACGATTCCTGATGGGCCATGCCGCCAGGGAGAAAGATCTGAATCACCGACTTGGCAACTCCAGGTCGAGTTTCATAGGACTTCTGAGCAGCTCGCGCTTCCATCTGTAAAAACTGAGGAAGAGAGAGTCCAAGACCTCCGAGGAGGCCAACTTGGAGGAAGCCTCTTCGAGAGTAGTCACTGGCGAGCGGATTTCCAGGGCAGGGGTCAATCATAGTATTTTGGACGGGCTTAGTAAGCTTACGAGAACATTCAGCATATTTAATCATTTTTGCGTAAAAACTTCAATTCTGATCTCGCCGAGGGATCGCTGGACATTTTTGGGGCGGGGAGTCACAGTCACCTCTAGAAAAGAGTGCCATGGAACCCCCAAGCATCAAAGGACATACTATCGAAGCGGAGATCGGAAGAGGCTCGGCAGGAGTGGTCTATGAGGCCCAGCGTGATGACGGAGTGCGGGTTGCGATCAAGGTGTTCGAGAGTATGGCCTCTAATCCGGCCCTCATTCGTGCCCGGATGTCGCGGCTCATTGATGCTGGGGCGCAAAGTGCGACGGTTCCGATCATCGCCGAAGCACTGGAAGTGCGTCCTGCCTGTATCGTAATGCCGCTTCTTGCTGAGATGAGCGACGAGCCGGGTCGGCGTTTTATTCCAAGGACGCTCCAGACTCATTTGGCGCGCTATTTGGCAAACGAGAACTCGTGGGATTTTGTCGTGAAACTGGCTGCGCGACTTGCAGCCCTTCATGGCGTGCGCGTGGCGCATGGCAACCTTAAGCCCGGAAATATTTTCATCGATGAAGAGGGGCAGCCCTTATTGGCAGACTATGCCAGTGGATTGATGCCGGGGGTGCACCACCTTTCGTTCAGTGATGCACTTCTTTACGCTGCACCGGAGCAGCTGAGGAGACCGGATAGCTATCTGGAAGAAGCGGGCTATCGCTGGGATGTCTTCGCTTTTGGGGTGCTGGCCTTTCGTCTGATTGCCGGAAAGTTCCCTCGTTGTCAGAGTATTTTTGAGGGGGTCTGTCCGGCCGCGGGAGATCAGCAGCAGGTGAATATCGAGGCCGATTACGAAGGGATTGCGGCAGGGCTCGAGGAGGATCCGATGCTGGAGTGGCCCACGCCTGCGGCAGACGCGCAAGAAGAGCTTCGGCGCGAGATGATTACCTTTTGTCTTTCGCTCGATCCCAACGGTCGGCCTGCAGACATGCGAGGGGTCCTGAGGAGATTTGAAGCTATCGATAGCGATTTAGCTGCGGAGGCGATCAATGAGGATTTCGTTGCGAAGAGAAAGATCGCTGAGAAGAGTCGTTCGGCAGCCGTATTTTTCACGAAGGTTCTCGCTTTGATCGCTCTTTGCTTGGGTGGAATGTGGGCTTTGACGGAGACCAGTCGGAAGAAAGAAGCATTAATAGCGGATCAAAAGTTCACCGGTTATGCGAGCAATGCCGTGGCCACGATTCAGGGGCTGGAAGATGACGTTGTTCTCGCGAGAAGCTCGCGAAATCAGGCGATTTCAAAATCCCAAAAACTGGGGGAGGCCTTGGCCAACGAACAGGATAAGGCCAAGGATGAGTTACGATTCGCTCAGTTGACGAACGACGAATTGTTCCGCTGGATTTTGGAGAAAGGCTTGGTGGGACTGCCGACTCTTGAGAATCGACAGGGAAGACTTGCGCTTTTGGCTGAGAAGATTTCAGCCCAACTTGAGGGGATGGGAGATCGTGCCGATCTCGCTAAGCAAACGGCCATTTTAAGAGTGCGGCAGGCGGAACTGATGCTTGCTGCCGGAGAGCTTAATAAAGGTCGAGACGCTCTCGATGTAGCGCTTTCCATGGCGGGGGACGATTTGAATCCGGTAGACGAGGTCAATGCTCGGCTGCGCCATTTACTTTTACTTGCGGAGAATCCCAAAGCGGATCTCTCTGCGGCACTTCAAAAAAACGAATCATTAGTGAAGGTGGCTTGGCCTCAAGAATCACCCGGGAAACTGCGCGCGGAGGCGGCTCTCTTTCTTGTCAAAGGAAGGGTGTCAGAACGTGAGGGGAACACAAAAGAGGCCTTAGCTCAGTTTTCGGAGAGCCTAGTGCGCTTTAAGAATCTCGCTGATCAGTATCCGGAAACTCCGGCGTTGAGAATGACTCTCGGTCGTGGCTATTTGGAATCCGCTCTGGCGGCAGAAGGAGGGGGGTCGATGCAAGATGCAGCGAGCCTAAAGGCGCAAGCGGCCGAGGCCTTTGTTAAGTTGGCGAAGAGTTCGAAAGAACCGATCCCTGAAGTAGACTATCAGATTGCTTCCGCTAATGCGGTTCGTGCGGTTGCGGAGTGGCAAAAAGGGAATTCTTTTGCGGCTGAGAAAATCGCCAAAACAGCGATCGCGGATTTGACGGATCTTCTCCTCAGGATGCCTGGAGATTTTCGAGTCGTGAGCGATCTGGCGAGCCAGCAGGGGATTGTGGCGACGGCGATGCGGGATGCCGGAAGGACGACGGATGCGAGCAAACTACTAGCGAAGGCAATTGCCGATATTGAAGCGGGAATCGATGAAGTGCCCGGTGATTATCGAGCGAAGTATCTCTTGGGATCCTTGAAATGGCAGCTGTCTGGGATCGTAGGGCAAAAGGGAGAAGCTTCTCAAGAGATTAAGTTGGGCACCGAGGCACGTGATCTCTTGGCGCTTATTCTCGATGCGAACGTTCGTATTCCTCAGCCTGCGGCTGTTAGAAAATCACTGGCTTATCTTTGCGGTGATCTGGGCCACGCGGCAGGTCTTAGTGGCCAGCGCGAACTTGGAATCTCTTTGATGAACGAGTCCAAAGGGCATTGGGAAACACTTCTAAAAGCGGATTCTAGTAAGGAAGAGATGCGAGAAGGACTGGCCTGGGTGAAGCAGCGTTTGGGCGAGTTGGGTGTGAAATAGTTTCGTTTTCACGGACTCTTCATCCTCGCTTCATGGAGACTTCACAAAGTGGGGGACGAATGTCGTTGTCATGGAAACACCAATTGAAAAAAATCAATAATCCGGATTAAACATTCCGTTATAACCACCTTGGTAGAGGCGGAATTTTAAGATCTTGGCCATGATTGTGAAGTGCTTGTCATGGGCATAGACGACAGCTTCGTTTTCTTTGGCGATCGTGGCGATGAGGATGTCATTCCACGGGATGGTGTGCCCACTCGCTCGGACTTTGGAGTAATTCTCTGCTGCCTTCCGCCAGATCTTCTGATCATTCTTGAGGTAAGGCATGATGTCGAACCACCTTTGGATCGCCTTCATTTCATTGGGCCGAGCTCCTCCGAGAAATTCCATTTCAACCGGACCGCAAAGAGCCCCCTCGAAGGCATCGAGGAGGCCTTTGACCGTAAGTTTAATAAGGGTCTCTCCGTCTCGACGGAAGAACTCCACCCATGCGCTGGTATCGATGATTACCATGACCTTAAATTCTAACGTTCGACGGCTTCAAGTTCATCATTAGTCATTGGGTAGTCTTCGAATCCTCCTTCCATGACCATGTTTGCGAATTTCTTGATCATTTCTCGGCGCACGAATTCCGAAGTGGCCTTGGTGATGGCAGGCCCTTTCTTTTTCTCGCCGGTGAGCTTCATGGCGTTCTTTAAGATCTCGTCGTCGATGTCGATTGTGATTCTCATGACTCTAAAGTGAGTTAGAATACTCAAAATAACAAACTAAAATAATCTTTTAGAGGATTCCTTCTCTATTTTTAGCCAGTTACCAGTTCATCGATGCCAGCTGGAAGCGAGACGGAATAGCAAGGTTGGGATGTAGCCCTAGTTGGTGCGCTTGGCGAATCGGGTGACGGGATTTGGAGCCACGAAGTTGTATGCAGGAAGTAGCTCTATTCTAACAAGTCTTGCGGGCACCTCGGAACTAGGAGACAACGGTGGGCCTGCATTGCCTTCCCAGACCACGGAAATGTTCCTGAACTGGTGGGCCTTGTTGCGTGGGGAGTGACCCCACCGAGCCCGGTAATCTCTGCGGGAGCGGCTACGGGGATGAGTGGATTTACAGCGTAATTCCCGAGCCATGCGTATCGCTTTTGAAGGGGGGATTTGGCGACGCGACCGGAGGTCGCGGCCACGTTAGCGATCGACGCGGGCGGAGCCTCCTCCGACAAGCTTGGCGACTTCGTCCCGGGTAACCATGGTGGTATCTCCGGGAGTGGTCATCGCTAGTGCGCCGTGGGCGGCGCCCCATTCGACAGCCAGAGCTGCGTCGTTGAACTCGAGGAAGCCGTAGATGAGCCCGGAGGCGAAGGAATCTCCGCCGCCGACGCGGTCGAAGATTTCGAGGTGCTCGCGGTTCACCGAATTGTAGAATTCACCATCGTGCCAGGTGAGAGCGGCCCAGTCGTTGTCGGAAGCACTGTGGACTTCGCGAAGGGTGGTGGCGGTGGCCTTGAAGTTGGGAAAATTTTCGACTGTTTTTTCGATCATTTTCTTGAAGTTGGAAATGTCGATCCCGGTGATATTTTCCTCATCCACACCTTCGACTTCGAAGCCGAGGCATGCGGTGAAGTCTTCTTCGTTACCGATCATGACATCGACATACTTGGCGATCTCGCGATTCACTTCCTGAGCTTTGGCCTGTCCCCCGATGGACTTCCAAAGACTCGGGCGGTAGTTGAGGTCGTAGGAAACGACGGTGCCGTATTTCTTGGCGATCTTGCAGGCCTCGATGGTGAGCTGGGCGTTGCCTTCAGAAAGAGCTGCGAAAATTCCACCGGTGTGGAACCAGCGAACTCCGAGAGTGCCGAAGATGTGCTCGAAATCGAAGTCATCGACGGTGAGTTGACTGGCGGCGGTGTGACCACGATCCGAGGTGCCTTTTGCGGCACGGACTCCGAAGCCACGCTCGGTGAAGTTAAGTCCATTACGAGCGGCGACGCCGAGGCCATCGAAGTCAGCCCACTTGATGAACTGGGTATCGACTCCACCCTGAAGAACGAGGTCTTCGAGGAGGCGACCGACTTCGTTATCAACGAATCCCGTGAGGACGGCAGCGCGCTTACCGAAGCAGCGGCGGAGTCCACGGGCGACGTTGTATTCGCCGCCGCCTTCCCAGGCTTGGAATTGCCGGGTGGTGCGGACGCGGCCATCACCGGGATCGAGACGGAGCATGATTTCACCCATCGAGATGATGTCGTAGGCGCAGCTATCAGCGGACTTAATGTCGAGGCTCATGATTTTGGATTTCTGAATGGTAGGATTAAGAGTGAATTAGAGAACTCCGTTTGCGCAGAGGACGTCCGCGTCTCCGGAGAGGAGATTGATTGCGTTGTGGAGGCAGCGGTTGGCCTGACGCTGGACGGACTCGTGGGTGCGGGAGCCAATGTGGCTGGTGATGATGCAGTTGGGTGCTCCGATAAGAACGTGATTGGATACGGGAGGTTCCGCGTCAAGAACATCGGCTCCGTAACCGCCAACTTTGCCTGACTTGAGTGCCTCAGCCATCGCGTTTGTATTGACGAGCTCACCACGAGCGCAGTTGAGGACGATGATACCATCGCGCATTTCGGCGATTTTCTCAGCATTGATCATGTCTTCGGTTTTGTCGTTGAGGAAGCAGTGGAGGGAGACGACGTCAGCCTCGAGAAGCACTTCGTCCATGCTGCCACACTTTTTCACTCCGTGTTTTTCGCCAAAGGCGTCGTCGAAGTAGGGGTCAAAGGCGATGATTTTCATGCCGAAGGCATTGGCGCGGATGGCAACTTCTTTTCCAATCCGTCCGAGGCCAAGGATGCCGATGGTTTTACCCATGATTTCATTTCCGATCGGCTTCCTCCAGCCAGCGACCCACTCGCCATTTTGGACGGCGACAGCATTCGATTGGATGTCCTTGGTGATTCCAAGCAGGAGTCCAAAGGTGTGCTCGGCGACGGTGGTGTGATTCACGCCGGGAGTGAAAAGAACGGGGATCTTTTTCTCGGTGGCGTAGTCCACGTTGATCTTATCAAGTCCGATTCCATACTTGGAGATAGCTTGAAGACGGGGAAGCGACTTATCGATTACGGCTTGCGTGATGGCGTCGTCGCCGCAGAGGAAGACGTCAAATTCTCCCGCGAGTTCGAGCATTTCGGTTTCCGAAAGCGGGCCGCGGGCGCGAACGATTTCCCAGTCTTGGGCATTTAGGAGGTCTTGGTGGGTCCCGGGAGTATCCTGGAATGACGTCGTGGTAAGAAGAACGCGCTTGCTCATGAGATTTGTTGGACAAATTGCTAGGGGCTGGGTCCTTGAATGGCAAAAGAAAAAAGTCTAATTTAGAGAATCTCCGCGATGGGGGATTGCGCCAGTCTCAACTTTGCCTAGGATCCGCTTCGTAATGATGAAAAGGGCACTTCGCGGAGCGATCGCAATTTTTGCAGGCTTGTTCTTGAGTCAGTGCACTCACTCTATTTCGAGTTTCGGGGGGCAACGGGCGAAGACCTTGAAGATGATGGGGTATGTGCCGGTGCCTCTTCAAAAGGTCAGTGATGATGCCCGCTTCTCAGGATTTTTTGAGGTCAATGGAGAGCCCCTGCGCTTCTTGATCGACTCTGGTGCGAATAGCACGGATCTGGAAAGCGATATTGCAACCCGAGTGGGCATACTTCGGAACCCAGCCATAAAGGTCGTGACTCGCGGGGCGCTGGGTCGGGAGATCCGCAGTGGACACGGACGTGGGACGTTGCGTGTCGGGCCGATGCAGGCGGAGAATTTTCCGTTTACGATTGCTCCAAATGCCACTCGGGAAACATCGACCAGCCGCTACGCGGGGCAGGTCGGACTTGATGCCTTGGACGCGACCGGTGCTCTCATCGATATTCCCACTGGGAGGATGTGGATTCCTGGACGTGACTCCAATAGGGCATCATCTCGTACCGCCAAGCCACTGGGGCTTCGCAGTGGTTTGGGTCAAAAAGTGTTACTAATGGGGAAAGCCGGGCGACTCCCTCATTTGATCCTTCATGGGACAATGGACACGAAGCACACGAGCTGGGTCGTCGATACTGGCGCGGAAATTTCGGTGATTGCGACCGAGAGCTATGCGCGATCTGGGCTTCCGAGCGTGGCGACGAATTCCCGGATGGTGGATGCCTCCGGGGATCGCATTGCACTACGCCGTGGAAAGTTGACGGACTTGAAATTTGGAGACGTCAATATCCGGTCGTTTGATATTGCGATTGCGCCCTTGTTGGAAGTGAGGCAATTTTTCCGTGATCCTACGGGACGACCAGTCGATGGGATTTTGGGAATGGATTTTCTGATAAACGGACAAGCGCTCCTGGATTCGGGATCGCGGATTCTCTACATGGGCAAGCCCTAGGAAAGAAGGGGATGGATTACTTGGGCTGCCTGCCAGGATGCTTTCACGTTGTGGACGCGGAAGATCTGCGCGCCCATCATCATTCCGTGAGTGAGGAGGGCAACCGTCGCCGCATCCCGATCAACTGGGTTGGGAATGTCGAGGACATCATCAATCACAGTCTTTCGTGAGATTGGAAGGAGGATTGGGACTTGAAATTGATGCAGCTGCTTGAGTTCACGGAGAACGAGTAAGTTGTCGTCCCGTTGCTTTGCGAAATCGAGACCGGGATCCAGAATTAGTTTCTCTCTGGTAAGACCGGCATTCATCGCGAGTTCAATTTTTTCACTGAAGAATGAGATCATCGAATTCATGAGGTCGTTCCATTTCTGATGCGTGTGAGAGATCTTTGGCTGACCTACCGAATGCATGATCAGAAGGGGGACATCATGGACGGCACAAAGCTTTGCATTTTGAGCGTCAGGAAGTCCGGACATATCGTTGAGGAGATCGACATCTTTGTCGATCACTTGCGCGATGACTTCAGGGCGCCAGCTGTTGACCGACAGAAAACAGGGGCCGGTTTTTGCTGTGAGAAAGGGCCATCGGTCGATGAAGGAGCGCAACCTCTTGACCTCTTCGTCGATAGAAATGACTTCACGATTTGTGCGCGCTGACTCCGCTCCGATGTCGATAATGTCCGCGCCGTCGATGATCTGTTGATGCGCCTGAGCGATTGCCTGCTCCGGGTTCAAGGTGCCGTCGCCAGAAAAGGAATCATCGTTGATGTTCACGATTCCCATGAGAAGAGGGGGACGCGGAAAAATGATCGTTTCAGATGGAAGTCGAAGCTTCATGGAGCAGTGAGGGGTTTTCCACTATCCAGTGGGGTGAGGCCCAAGATGAAGGGCGCGGCGGTGATCGCCCATTGTTCCGCGCCGGGAAAATCATTGGCTTCATCGCCCCAACATTTTTGCAGCATCTCAGTATTAATAACGCCGGGGTTGAGAGCCACGGTTCCTATATTATCGGGCAACTCTTGGGAGAGCGCTTGCGTGAGTCCTTCGATGGCCCATTTCGACGCGCAATAGGGGGCAACCTCGGGCGAGGTCGAGCGGCCCCATCCTGAGGAAAGATTGATGATCATTCCGCTTTTATTGGAGAGCATGAGAGGGACAACGTGACGGATCAAATTGGCGACACCATTAATGTTGATAGACGTAAGTTGATCAAATTCCTCCGCGGAGATTTCCCAGAGAGGAGCGGGTTGATTCACGATTGCGGCATTGTTGATTAGGAAGTCTGGCTCACCTGCGCGGATGCTGGCCTCGTTGACAAAATCCTCCACGCTTCCTTCGTCGGAGACATCGCATGCCACGAAAAAGCAGTCGGGAAATTCGTCGCTGAGTTTTTGGATCTCGATTTCGTTTCTTCCGCATCCTGCGACGACATGACCTCGGTCGACAAGCTCGGGAACGAGTGCCCGCCCCAATCCGTTGGTGCATCCGGTTAGCCAAATAGTCATGTGACGACGCTAACGGGAATCGTTCGCTTGGCCAACCGAATCAGGAATTCAAGATCCAAACAACTCGTCCGAGACTGCCGGCGGAGTTTCTTTCGCTTCGCTCGCATCCTCCCGAGGGACAGAAGGGAGAGGGGCGACCATTCCCGTGGGTAAAGGGAACTGACGTTCGTAAATTCCGGGGGACGATTCGTTGGAATTCTTATAGCAGTCGCGCACCATCTCCATTTTGGCATCGAGATTGTCGATGTAGTGGAGGGTGTGAGCCTCCGGGGTACGGGGGAGCGTGGGTGAGCCAAACTCATGGGTTCCGTGATGGGAGGCGACCAAGTGAAGGAGATGGAGTCGGACATGTTCTGAGCTGGGCTCCAGATCGGCCCATTGAGCGAGTGGGAGTTCTCTCCAAAATTTGTTCACCAATTCGAGACCGAGAGGAATGTGCCCCATCATTTCTCCATGAAGAGTCTGGAGCTGATTGAAGCCGGATTCAGGATAAGTGTTTTCCCAAAGCTTGCCGCAGTCGTGAAAAAGAATGCCGGCGATAAGAAGGTCGCGATTGAGTTCTGGATAGACGGGGTGAAGAGCGAGAGCTGATCGCATCATTTGCGCGACATGCTCGACGAGGCCTCCGCGCCGGGCGTGATGATTCTTTTTCGCAGCCGCCGTTCTTTTAAAGCGCTCTCCGAATTGCGTGATGAATTCTGCGCAGACCGCCCTTAATCGGGGGTCGGCAAGATCATTCAGTGCTTCGGTGATGGCTTGCCAATCATGGTCCTGTTTTGCCCGGGTGATCGGATCACCGGCTAGGAAATTAGCTTTTTCGTCATCGTTGAGGAATCGAAATTTCCAGCCTTTACCGTCGATGCCATACTGGTTCTTGGTCCAGTCGCCATGGAAGTGGAGAAAGGCTTCAGGATCAACTTCCAGAGCTGCGTCCCACTGGGGGTGATTATTCCAAATTTTTACGGTTATGCCTCCGGTAGCATCGGCGATCGACCACTCGCAGTAAGGCTTTCCTCCCTTGGTTTCGCGCTCCCGGACGCTTTGGAGTTGGGCCATAAAACTGGCTTCGAGTGGTGCCTCGCTAGTGCTCTGAAGAAGGTCGCTAATGGTCATGGTTCAACAAAGTCGAATCATGTCCTTCACTGCCTGTTTCCAAAGAAAAAAAAGACCCCGATTGGAATAGCGGAAAAATCCGTCCCCGGTGAGTTCGATGAGGCCTTGCTTGAGGTTGTGGTCAAGCTGATGCTTCATCTCGTTTTCCAGACGTTGGATGATGTCGTCGGGGTCGGGGATCGCGAGGTCAGATCCCTTGATGTTGAGTTTTTCCAAGTGCCTTTCGTGATCATGAAACACCATCGGAAACCGATTTTTCTCGCAAGGAAGGTGCTCCCAGCTTGCATCCGGGGAATGGAGAAGGGTGGGGGAAAAGGGATAGTTGGTGGTGTGGATATTACGACCATCGGTCGTGCGACAAGAAACGGTGGCGAAGGCGAAGGCGACGTTTCCATGCTCGCAAAGGCAGACGGAGGCGACTGCACGAGCCTCGGGATGCCAAAAGATACGGAAGAATTGGTGCATGCCGACCCAATCCCATCCGCAGTCCACAATATGCTCGAAGTCGGCTTCCTCGATCTCCTCAATCATGCGGGCCGCATTGGGGAAATAGTCTTCCGAGGGGGCGGTCCGGAAGTTGAGTCGATTATTCAGGGGGTTTCGTAGTTTCCTCACCCTCGTGAGGAGATCAATCCAGGGAATAAAAAACCAGAGAAGCAAGCCGATCACTCCAGCCCACCAGCAGCCGAAAATGAAATAAAAGGAAAGGGCCGACGCTAGAAGGAAGGTAAAAGCGCCGATTTTACGCAACAGGAGAGTCCGACATGATCGCAGTGCAAAGCCGACGATCAACGCCGATAGGATAATTAGAAACTTCTGCATAAACCCTTTTGAAAACCCTCCGCAGACCGCAGATAGGATAGGCTGGATCAATATCGTAAAATTACCAACGGATTCGTCGATGAACTTGCAAGAGAGCACGAGATTTCTAGAATGACCTCATGGCAATTGAACCCTTCCAAGAGATTTGGCCGAGTATTGATGAATCGGCATTTGTCGCCCCGAGTGCCGACATTATTGGACGTGTCACCCTGGGAGAGGAATCGAGTGTTTGGTATAACGCAACGTTGCGAGGGGATATTAACGAGATCGTTATCGGTCCCAAAAGTAATATTCAGGATAATGCGGTGGTTCATCTTGCGGACGATTTTGGCTGCTATGTTGGTGAGCTTGTCACGGTAGGTCACGGGGCAATTATCCACGCTTGCACGATTAAGGATGAGGTTCTTGTGGGAATGGGGTCCTGCGTGCTTGATGGTGCCGTGATCGGCGAGCGCTCGATTATCGGAGCCAATGCCTTAGTTACCGGTGGAACGATCATTCCGCCGGGCTCTCTTGTTCTTGGGAGTCCCGCGAAAGTGGTGAAAACGCTTGATCAAAAAGAGCAGCAGAAAATCAAATACTGGGCAGAAAAATACGTGAAAAATTCCCGCTTATTTAAAGAACGTCAATTTTAATCAAATCAAACTGGCCACCGAGCCTCCAAAACAGAACACTTGTCGGCGATGAATGAACTGATCCGGGTTGAACCCATTGCTCTTTTGCCAACCCAGGCAGGCTGCGCTGTTTTCCTAGGAGATGAAAATAAGGTGATTGTTTTCTACATCGACCCTTCGATAGGGGCCTCGATCAATGCAATCCTAGCGAAGGCGAAGCCTCCGCGTCCCCTGACGCACGACCTTTTCACGCTGACTTTGGAAGCTTTCGGTGCCGAAGTGCTCCACACAACGATTGTCGATGTCCAAGGGGATGTATTTTACTCCCGACTTTACATCAAGGCTGAGAATGAGATCATGGAGCGCAAAATTGTTGAGCTTGATGCGCGCCCTAGTGATTGCATTGCGATGGCCGTGCGACAGCAAGCGCCTATCTTTGTGGTTCCGGAAGTTTGGGCACGGTTGGAAGATGTCAGTGAGACCTTAAGCGATCTTCGGAATCAGCCGAGTGAGACAGGAGGATATGGCCTTGAGATAGAGTGATTTTCGGTAGCGCAGTAAAGAATTTGTTGCGGGGGGTCGGAAGGAGATTAGCCTCATTCCGAAATGAGCCAATCCATCGCCTCACTCCCTAGCTATCTCCGAGAAGAAATCCTACTAAATCCCGACCAGCGAATCTTTCCTTCATTCGATCTTAAGCGGCTGTTGCATACCGTCTTTAAGCCAACGGGGGGCTGCCGGATCTGCGTTTTGGTAGATTTTGATGAGCCCCAATCGTTGATCAAGGACTTTGCTTTTGTTGGGAACGAGGATTTTAAGGTGCAGAACAATGCACATCAATATTTCTATCAAGGCCTGGAGGACGGCGTGATGGGAGAACTTGGGATGTCGGGCGGGGAAATGTTCGCCTACAAATGCAGTAAGGGCTCTAACCTGGATCTCGAGGACGAGGTTTATGATGTTGCTGGAACCGAGCTCTCCCTCGATCGCGACATTTATCCTCACTACGACATTATTCTCTGCATCTCGACATTTTCAGCAACCGCACCTCTTACTGCCAAGTGCAAGGAGTTCAATTTCCGCGGCGCAACGATGCATGGAATGAACGATGTCATTCTCGGCTCGGGACTCGCAGTGAATTATGAAGAGGTTTCTGCCGATGCAGAAAAAATGCGGATCGCTCTTGATCAGCCTCAGGAAGTGGAAATCGATTTTGAGTTAGAGGACGGAGAAATTTTAACGGCTTGGTTAGGCCTTGGTGGCCAATCGGCTCAAAAATCGCACGGTCTTTGTCAGGGCTTGGCTCCGGACATTGCAAACTTACCTGCGGGTGAAGTCTATTTTGTGCCACAGGACGCTCGGGGGAAATTCCCGATGAAATATGAAGACGGAACGCTTGGAGTTCTCGATGTTAAAAATCGTGATGTCGTTCGCTCGACGCTTATTGAGGGCAATCAGGCGACGATCGATGCTCACAACGCCCGTCTTCAGGACGACCCGATGACCGGAACGCTGGGAGAGCTTGGCTTCGGGACTCAGGTGCTCCCAGTTTCCTACCAGGATATTCAGGATGAAAAAGTCCTCGGGACCTGTCATCTCGCTACCGGTCGAGACGATCATCTCGGTGGGGATATTGTGCCTGATATGTTCAAGGTTCATGAGAATAGCACGCATGACGACATCCTCTTCGCTCCTCACAAAACTCCAAATTTTAATATCAAGGAAGTGCGCATGATTTGGGAGGATCGCACCGAGATCATCATCGAGAATTTCAAACCCTCTGCTTATGTTATTTCGGCAATGTCTGTCAGTAATGAGGAGTTGGCTGCGGCGAGCCGCTTTTAAATTGAAGTTTCGGGGGGTGACTATTGTCAGCCCCGCATCTTCCTGCCTAGCGTGCATCCATTGATGCCTAAGCAGTCACTAAGTTCGCGGATTCTGAAGCCTTTCGAACGGAGGACTTCCTCGGGTCGCTACGTCCCTGAAATCGATGGCTTGCGCTGTCTGGCCATTGTGCTGGTTGTGCTGTATCATTCGCACATTTTCTTTCGCAATGGAGCAGAGCCGGTAGATGCTCATGCTCTTGCCCATGAAAGTTGGGGGACGATCCTGACCTATCTGCCCAACTTCTTCATCGCGAAGGGTTGGTTTGGGGTGCAGATTTTTTTCGTGATTTCGGGGATGGTTCTAGCGGTCCCATTTGCAAATCACCATTTCACGGGCTCTGGGGCTCCCGAGCTTCGAAGTTATTTCAAAAGGCGTCTTATTCGGATTGAAGTCCCTTATCTCCTGACACTTTCGTTTTTCCTCCTTTCAGCGGTTTTATGGGAGGGGAAATCGTTTTCTGAGATGATCCCGCACTATCTCGCTGGTTTATTTTACAGTCATACCATTTTTTTCGATGGCGCGCTCAATCCACTGTTGAGTGTCGCGTGGACATTGGAAATCGAAATTCAGTTTTACTTACTCGCTCCGTTTCTTTGTCGGATCTTTGCAATTAGGAATTCACTTTTGCGAAGAGGATTATTTTTGCTTGGAGTTCCCCTGTTTGAACTATTGACGAAGTTACTCTCAGAAGCGCACGGAAGCTCGATGTGGGATCATACCGTGATTGGGCAAATGGGGTATTTTTTAATGGGAATGCTTGTGGCTGATCTCTTTCTCTCTCCGGGATTTGAAGACTTACGATCGAGGATGAAATCGCGAGCTTGGGATGTGGTTGGTCTCATGGCATGGCCGGCGACTTTTCTGATGATTGAATGGCATCCAGGCCTGAACCTAAAACCCTTTGCTCTGCTGGTGTGTTTCCTTTCGATTCTTTGCGGGCATTATCTTTTGGCGATCTTTCGAAATCGCTGGCTCACTGCGGTTGGCGCGATGTGCTACACCGTATACCTCTTTCACAATCTCATGCTCTACGGGTTCCTTCACCCGTTCGTTTTCACCAAGGTGCAGTTGGGGAACTGGCCCTTAAATACCCTTCTGATTGGACTCATGGCAGTCATCGCAATTGCTCTTTGTGCATTTTTGTTCGTGATCATCGAGAAGCCATTTGCGCGCGGGCGGTGGCCCAGGGCGAAAAAAGGTTAGCATGTTAGCGCTGAAAGAACCTTCTCCAAATCAGCCACGTTCCGATGAGGATCAGGATGATTGCTATGGCCCAGATCCACCAAGGAAGGATGATCCGTGTATCCAGAGACATCTCCATCGGCTCTTGGGTGTGCTCCTTAAGCAGGAAGATCCACTCCAGCGATTTACCGTCATTGGTGACAGCGTGCGCATTGCTTGATTTGACAGAGAAGGGGAGATGTATCTCATAACGGAAGTTGGATGAGCCCAGGTATTGCGGGTTTCGAATCACTCTCTCCGGAAACATTCCGTTCAATAAGATTTCGCGCTCGAAAGAAATGTTGAGTCCTTGCATTGCGAGTGACATCGATCCGGCAATCGCTTCGACCAAAGTGTCGGCGTTCCGCTCCGAGATCTCCTGGACCTCAGTCACGTCATCAAAGGTCGCTTCCAAATGAAAGACGAACTTCGAGCCGACTTGCTCGAAAGAAAGCTCCTGAATCTCGATCCCTTCTTCGCGTTCATCGAGATCTGTGAGCGCTATGATAAATGCCTTAGGGTCTCCAAGTTTCACTCTGAGAATTGGAGGGAATTCGTAGTGGGCTCGAATCTTTCCCGAGGCGTCCCAGTTGATCCAGATTTCTTCTTCTCCTTCGATACAGGAGGTCAAGAATAGAAGGGGGATGGCAGAAAGAAAGTGGAGAAAACGCGAAAGCATAAAAACCCAATGAAGGGTATGGTTGCTCCGGGGTCAAATCCCGGAAAGCAAAAATTAGGGGGAGGCTGATTGTTTAGAAGGAAAAAATAGTTGCATCAGAGTGTATCCGCTTGCATTCTATGTCAGCTAAAGCTGATAAAGCTGATCAAATTACTAAGGTTTAACCGATGATCCCATCACACGCACCCTTTTCGCCGGAGCAAAGCGTCTCCTTGTCCGCCCTTGTTTCGGGGTTTTCACCTGAACAGAGCACTTGGTTGAGTGGATTCCTTGCTGGGCTTTCGCCGCAGCCGGTAGCAGCGCCATCGAACCTCACGGTGGTTTATGGAACTGAATCAGGAAACTGCGAGGAACTGGCAGATCGTACGATCAAAGCCGCCAAGAAGAAAGGTGTTAAGGCGGTGATGAAGAATCTCGCTGATCTGAGTCCATCTGATTTTGCGAAATTTGAGAATTTCGCGGTGATCATCAGCACCTGGGGCGACGGAGAGCCTCCCGAAGCCGCTGAAGGTTTCTACAATTCTTTCATCAACGAGTCTCCGGATCTCAAAGGGAATCGCTTCACGGTATGCGCGCTGGGAGACACTTCCTACGACAAGTATTGCGAAATTGGGAAAATCTTCGATACACGCTTGGAATCTCTTGGCGCGGAGCGCATCACCGAGAGAGAGGACTGCGATGTCGATTTTGAGGATTCATACACTGCGTGGCTTGGCCGTTTGTTGGATTCGTTGGCGGTAGGGTCCTCGGTAGCTTCGGCGTCTGTCGTTCCTTCGGTAGAATACAGCAAAAAGAATTACTTTCCGTCAGAAGTTCTCGATAACGTCCTCCTCAATGGTGAGGGAACAGCGAAGGAAACGATCCACGTAGAGTTGTCACTTGAGGGCTCTGGTCTCGCCTACGAAGTTGGAGATGCCTTGGCGGTCGTTCCCCTCAACGCCGAGGACGTCGTGTCTGCCATTTTAAAGCAAACGGGATTCTCTGAGTCCGAGGAAGTTGAGATTAAAGGCGGAGAAAAAATGAGCTTCGGCGCGGCTCTTCGCAGCAAATTAGACATCACGGCACTCTCAAGGGCGATCGTGAAGAAGTATCTCGCATTGGCTGCCAATGTGGATTTAGAGTCGCTGCTGTCCGGCGAAAAGAAGGCTGAATTTGTGGCGTGGATCTGGGGACGTCAAATTATCGACCTTCTCCAGGAGCATCCGGTAGCCGGACTCACGGCACAGCAATTTGTGAGCATCCTCCGCAAGATGCCTCCACGACTTTACTCAATCGCTTCCAGCCCGAAGGCCCATCCGGGCGAAGTGCATCTTACCGTGGCAGCGGTCCGTTATGATGGTCACGGGAAGGAGCGCAAAGGGGTGGCTTCAACATTCCTCACGGATGAAGCTCCTGTTGGCGATAAAGTCCAAGTCTACGTCCACTCAAACAAGAACTTCCGCCTTCCCGCAAGTGATGATACCCCAATCATTATGGTTGGACCCGGGACAGGGGTCGCCCCCTTCCGTGCCTTTGTTGAGGAGCGGGGAGAGAGAGGGGCGAAGGGCGAGAGTTGGCTCTTCTTTGGTGATCAGAAATACAATTTCGATTTCCTCTACCAACTCGAGTGGCAGGACCACTTAAAGTCTGGCGCGCTCAGCAAACTTGATGTCGCCTTCTCGCGTGATCAGCCGGAGAAAGTCTACGTCCAGGATGTGATGAAGAAGAGCGCTAGTGAGATTTATACCTGGCTCGAAAAAGGCGCTCATTTCTATGTCTGCGGCGATGCAAATCGAATGGCCAAGGATGTTCACGAGACCTTGATCGGGATCGTCGCCGAGCACCGTAAAATTCCCCTCGATGAAGCTACCGCTTACGTCGATCAACTTAAAAAAGACAAGCGCTACCAGCGCGATGTTTACTAGGAATCCCAACTTATCTTTTCCATGAGTGAAGAAAAAAAACTCGCGCACAACGAGTATATGAAAGTCGACAGTAACTACCTTCGCGGAACACTTGCGAAGGGTCTTGCTGACACCTCTACCGGTGGACTCACCGAGGACGAGCAGCAGCTCCTTAAATTCCACGGGTGCTATCTCCAGGACGATCGCGATATTCGTGCGGGACGTCGTAAGCACAAACTTGAGAAGGCGTTTAGCTTCCTTATTCGTGTTCGAGTTCCTGGTGGTGTCGCCACTCCGGAGCAATGGATCAAGATGGACAATCTGGCCACTGACTACGCGAACGGCACGATCAAGCTGACCACCCGTCAGGCTTTCCAACTTCACGGTGTGATCAAGACGCAGCTCAAGAAAACGATCCAAGAGATCAATGCTGCGGCGCTGGATACCATCGCAGCTTGCGGAGATGTGAATCGGAATGTGATGTGCAACCCGAATCCTTTTCTAAGTCAGGCACACGCAGATGTTTTGAGAATTTCGCAGGAAATCAGCGATCACCTGACACCTCAAACCGGCGCCTATCACGAGATCTGGCTCGATGGAGAAAAAGTCGAGACGACTACAGAAGAAGTGGAGCCAATCTATGGCAAAACTTATCTTCCTCGAAAGTTCAAAATTGCGGTAGCGGTTCCTCCGTCAAACGATGTCGACATTCACGCAAACGATCTCTCCTTTGTCGCGATCGTTGAGGGCACAAAAATCGTTGGATACAATGTCGCGGTCGGTGGTGGCATGGGAATGACTCATGGTGATGAGAAGACCTATCCAAGACTCGCTGACATCATCGGCTTTTGCACTCCTGAGCAAGTGCTTGATGTTTCTGAAAAGGTGCTTCTCGTTCAACGTGATTTTGGCGATCGCACCAATCGGAAGCACGCTCGTTTGAAATACACGATCGATGATCGCTCTGTTGCTTGGTTCCTCAAGACGCTCAATGAGTATCTTGGGTACGATCTCGAGCCTGAGCGCGAGTTCAAGTTTGATGACAATGGCGACCGCTTTGGATGGGTCGAAGATCATTTGGGGAATTTTCATCTCAATCTTTTTATCGAAGGTGGCCGCGTTCGCGATCAAGCTCGGGTGGGCCTCCGGAAAATCGCCGAGATTCATCAGGGTGACTTCCGCTTGACGGGAAATCAAAACCTCATCATTGCGAAAGTTTCTCCGAAAGCGCGCCCCGCGATCGAGGCGCTTCTGGATGAATATGGCCTCCTGAAGAGTCACGAACAGTCAGCGCTTCGTCTGAACTCCATTTCTTGTGTTGCATTACCAACCTGCGGACTCGCTTTGGCTGAAGCCGAAAGGGGACTTCCAGGTGTCATTAGTGATTTGGAAGAAGTTCTTGAGGAGACGGGGCTTCGTCATGATGCGATCACCATCCGGATGACCGGTTGCCCGAATGGCTGTGGCCGTCCTTTCCTATCGGAAATTGCGTTTGTGGGTCGGGCTCCGGGGAAATACAATGTCTACCTTGGTGGCGGTCACGCAGGTGATCGACTTAATAAGCTCTACCGTGAAGCAGTGCCACGTGATGAGATTAAAAGCCTCTTAGGTCCTTTGATCGAAGATTACGCAAAAACACGGGATGAGGGAGAGAAGTTTGGCGATTTTGTCATTCGCGCCGGCTACATTGCGGCGACCTCGAATGGGCTGGATTTCCATGCAAATCTGAAGGAGGAAGCTGTCAACTCCTAGAGAAATGTCGGCCATCATTTCAGAAGCAGAAGAAGTAGCGTCGGCTCTTGAGGGGCTGAAGGCCGGTGAGCGTATTTCTTGGCTCTATGAGACCTTTGAAGGTCGTGTCGTCGCGAGTTCCAGCTTTGGCTTGCAGTCGGCAGTAATGCTTCATCTGATTGCGCAAAATGCCCCCAAGATTCCAGTGATTTTCGTTGATACCGGTTACCTCTTTCCCGAGACCTACCAGTATATTGAGAAATTATCAGGGCAGCTTGATGTCGATCTTCGACGTTATATCCCTAAGGCGACCGCGGCTCATCAGGAAGCAATTCATGGCAAGCTCTGGGAGCAGGGCGCGGAAGGAAATAAGCGCTATGCGACCTTCAATAAAGTGGAGCCCATGAATCGCGCGATTCAGGAAATCGGGGGCGATATTTGGTTGAGCGGACTTCGCAAAAGTCAGTCCTCGACCCGCGCCCATCGAACCTTCGCAGAGCAGCAGCGTTCCACCCTCAAAGTGTATCCCATCCTTGACTGGGCGGATGCACAAGTGGCTTCCTATTTTCACGAAAACAAGCTCCCACCGCATCCTCTTGAATCCAAGGGATACCTCACGATGGGAGATTGGCACTCGACCCGTCTTCCGATAGAGGGAGAAGATGCTGAATCCACTCGTTATAATGGCGAGAAATATGAATGTGGACTCCACGAAGCATCTAGAGAGAATGACTTTCAAATTTAATTCTATCAATCAATGAGCATTGCAAAAAACATCGTCGACACTGTCGGAAACACGCCCCTGATCAAATTGAACAACGTGACCGAAGGACTCGATGCCGAGGTCTTCGTTAAGGCCGAATTTTTCAATCCTCTTTTTAGCGTTAAAGATCGCATTGGTAAGGCGATGATCGAGACCGCCGAAGCAGACGGGTCACTTAAACCGGGTGGTTCCATCATTGAAGCGACTTCAGGGAATACGGGGATCGCACTCGCCTTTGTCGCGCGTGCGAAAGGTTACAAGTGCATCCTGACGATGCCTGAAACGATGTCGATTGAGCGTCGTGTTCTTCTTCGCAGCTTGGGAGCTGAGATCGTTCTCACTCCAGGTGCCAAGGGAATGGGCGGAGCAATTGCGAAGGCTAAGCAGCTTCTCGCTGAAGATCCCAGTGCCTTCGGGCCTAGCCAGTTTGATAACCCCGCGAATCCTGAAGTGCATCGTAAGACGACGGCCGAAGAAATTTGGGCAGACACAGATGGTGATATCGATGCAATTGTCGCGGGTGTTGGCACGGGTGGAACGATCACCGGAATTGCTGAGGTTATCAAATCCAAGAACCCTAATTTCAAAGCAATTGCAGTGGAGCCTGAAAATAGCCCCGTCATCGGCGGCGGATCTCCCGGGCCCCACAAGATTCAGGGGATCGGCGCAGGCTTCATTCCCAAGAACCTCAATACCGCGATTGTCGATGGCACGATCACAGTAACAAATGAGGACGCTTTTGAAATGGCACAGAGGCTCGCTCAGCTTGAAGGGATCCCCGCAGGAATCTCGACTGGTGCGAATGTTTGGGCTGCGATTCAAGTGGCGAAACGCCCCGAGTTTAAGGGGAAGCGCATCGTCACAATAGGATGCTCTTCCACCGAGCGTTATCTCAGCACACCGCTTGCTGAAAAGTATCGCGAAGAAGTCATGAATCTTCCCGTGGCTGAACTCCCGGAGTAATTCAGCCTTGGATTCAAAGTGGAAGTGCGCAGGTCGGTTTAAAAAGCAGGCCAGGAGCTGATTTAGTCAGCACTGGCTCCCCCGTTCTTCGTCAGCGTGTCTTGATGAGTGAATGGCACTTAGCCCTTCGTTCGTTCCAAGGTAACGGCAAGCCGCCCATTGGAAAAGGTAAGTTTATCTCTATTCCATGTGATAGTCCACCCGTCATCGACCTTGCCATCATCAAGCCCTACCCCAATGGCCATATCGTGATTGAAGTGCAAGTAAGGCTTTTCGTCTGGCCAGTTTGGAAGTGCCGCGATTTGATTCTTCGTGTCTATGCTGAACCATCTGTAGTTCTCGTCCGGTGGATCCTGAAGCTTGATGAATAGGACATTCGCTCGACCCAACATCCGGTAGACCGTCGCTTCGCCCGCCTTCCCGGTCGAGGCCTCCACGCTGATCCGCCAGTCTGCGGTGTGAAGCAGTGGGGGGGAAGTGATGAACAAAAACTGTGCCAACGATAAGAAGTGCAGCGACTATAAGTGTAGCTGCAATCCATTTAATTCGTCGGGTGATTGCCATTTTCTTGGTCTAACGTCGAGGTGTGGCACTGGCTGCCGAGAGCGCCACTCAG
>JAPKCM010000077.1 GCA_028822935.1 Akkermansiaceae bacterium | reverse complement strand
CGGATGTCATGCAGCAGGTCGTCGATCGCTGGTTTGAACTGCGCGCAGCGGAGTTCGGCCAGTCCAACATGGAAACGATCATCAATGGGATGGCTGACGAAATCCGCGAGGCCCAGGCGCGCAGCTTTGTGCGCTGGACGAACCCCGCACCTGGCAGCATCAGTGGGCAGAATTTCTCCGAGGCCGGGACAACTGGCTGGGAACGCGACGTTTCGCACCTCAAGGGCTGGTTGAAGGCGCGCTCCGAGTGGATCGATCAGCAATTCTTCCTCCCGCCGACCTTCAACAAGAATGGTGGTGTCGTGGAGGAAGGCTTCCAACTGACCATGAATTCGAACGACGCGACGGTCTACTACATGACCGATGGTTCCGATCCGCGCGCGCCTGGTGGCGGGACCGCCATCGGTGCCATCCCATTCGATGGCGGTCCGATCGATGAGGTTTTGCTCGCCGAAGATTCCAGCTGCCAGTACTTCGTCCCCTTGGACGCCAGCCTGCAAACGACCTGGTTCCTGCCAGAATTTGAAGATACTGACTGGTTCTCCGGAACCTCTGGTCTCGGGTTCGAAAGCCGGAACGGTTCCCTCAATTCAGAGATCACGACCAACATCAAAAGCACGATGCAGCCGTCTGCCAACGGATCGAACAACGCCAGCGCTTACTTCCGCTTCGAATTCGATTTTGACAATGCGGACAGCATCAACCGCTTGCTACTCGAGATCAAATACGACGATTCCTTCGTTGCCTACCTCAACGGCACCGAGGTCGCTCGCAGCGACTCGGCTCCAGCGTCGGTCGCTTGGAATTCGTCTGGCTCATCCGGGCCTTCGGACTCCACGCTCGTCAATTACTCGTTCAACAGCATCGCTGACAACTCGTTTTTAGACTACGATATCACGGCGAACAAAGCCCTAATCATTAATGGCACCAACGTGCTCGCGCTCCAAGTGATGAACTCGTCGTCCGGCGGTTCCGATTTTCTCGTCAAACCGCGCATCAGCGCAAACCATACCGTGGTCGCCACCCCGATCGTGGTCAACGGTTCCTCGACGATCGTCGCGCGAGCTTACGATGGTCAACAGTGGGGCGGTCCGACTTCCGCGACCTTCGTCGTCGGCTCGGAACTGGCCGACGCCACCAACCTGGTCGTCTCGGAAGTTATGTACAATCCAATTGGCGCGACCGCAGCAGAGATCAACGCTGGTTTCTTGGACGGTGACCTGTTCGAATATGTGGAATTGCTCAACATCTCTGCCAGCCCAATCGATCTCAGTGAGGTCTCGTTCAGCAACGGGATCGACTTCGATTTCCTCGGCGCAGCCATCACTGAACTTGATCCAGATGCAAGGCTTCTGGTAGTGCGCAATCAGGCCGCATTTGAGCAGCGATA
This sequence comes from Akkermansiaceae bacterium, assembly GCA_028822935.1. Classification (GTDB taxonomy): domain Bacteria; phylum Verrucomicrobiota; class Verrucomicrobiia; order Verrucomicrobiales; family Akkermansiaceae; genus SW10. Next base: position 16,291 of record JAPKCM010000077.1, on the reverse strand, counting down.
CGGGGTCGGATTCAGCAACCTCATTGCAGGCGAGTTTGCCAATGACACGAATCTAGCCAATTCCGGCGAGCGTGTTGCGATCGAAGGAGCGGGTGGCGTGATCCGAAATTTCCGCTACGACGACACAGCTCCGTGGCCACTGCTTCCCGATGGATTCGGTCCAAGCCTCGTCCTGCTTGCTCCAAACTCCAATCTGGACCACGCCCTCAGCGAGAGCTGGGCCGCCAGCACCGCTCCACTGGGCAGTCCTGGGGAAGGCGATGGCGGCACGACGTTTAGTGGAGATCCGAATGCCGACATCGATAACGATGGTCTCAGCGCCTTCGCGGAATACGCGTTCGGCACCAGCGACACTGACCCGGCAGCAGGAAAAGGCATCGTCACGACCTCCGTCGATGACAATGGCTTGTTCACGGTCAGCTTTCCCAAGAATTCCAACGCCACCGACGCCCAGATCGGTGTCGAGATCTCTGGCGACTTGATCGACTGGACGCCAGCTGGCGCCATGTTGGCTCTCGACTCCGTCATCTACAACGGCGACGGAACCGCAACCGTCACCTATAAGAGTGCCAATCCCGTGGCGCAGGGAGATAGGCTCTTCGTCCGACTAAGGACTTCAAGCCTCTAGCATTATTCATGAGCTTCCGGCGGAAAGCCGGGGCTCACGCGTGAAAGCACTCTCCCCAATCACCACGATATTGCCGAAAGCCTAGAAAATCTCGCGGCGCTCTATCGATCCACTAAGGAACCCCAAAAACAATTTTCTAGTAATCTAGTTGAGAGTGACACGCATCCTGAGAAACAGTGGGTTGCCGTCCATCGGCAAAATCGAGCGGTAGAGTAATGTCGCGGTGCCATCTCGGTTGTCGATCTCGTCAACGAGAGCAATCGCATCATCTGCGGCAGTCCAGACTTCGAGATCCGCAGATTGCTCGAGCGTGAAGGTGACGTCTACCGCCAGAGGATTTCGGCGAAACGAGAAGGTCAGGAATTCGCCGAATTCTAATTGGGTGTCGGTGGAATCGGGAATCGTTGGATCTGTGCCCATAGCATACTCCATCAGGGCGGCGTGCCCGTCGGAGTCATTGTCCGATTCGGGTTCGGGGTTGCCGAATGCACTCGCCCAAGTGATGAAGTTTAGCTCATCGCTCGTGCCAGGTGTGCCGCCGAAGGCTGGGCTGAGTTTCCAGTTCGCCGCGAGGGCGTGGTCGGGACTAGTTTCAGGAGCCGCCAGCACCAGGCTGAAGCCTCCGTCACCCGCCGCTACCGGCCACGGTGCTTTGTTGTCGTAGGCGAAGTCCCGCAGGACGTCCCCTCCAAACGCCGTGATAAACAGCCGCTCGCCTTCGTTCTTCAGTTTCGTGCCATTTTGAAATTCACCTACAATGCGATCAGAGAGTGCGGTGCCGTAGCGAAATTCAAATGCGGCCCGATTTTTAACGAGCAGCGCGCGTGCGCCAGGTTCGAGCAAGTTGATCAGGCTGTTGTTGAAGTCAAACTCGACGCCGTCGGAAAAGTGTATCCCGATGAGTGCAACCGGAGTGTCACTGATGTTTAAAAACTCAAGATACTCAAACTCTTCCCGTCTATCGAACCCTGCGGTGCTCTCTTTCTCATTCGGAAGAGCCGGGCGAAACATGATCTCGGAGATCACGAGGTTCGAGCTGTCAGCCAAGTCCTCCGAGATGATGAGAGCGATTTGCTCGGGGGCACTCCATTGTGAGCCGTCGAACGTGCGGGCCGTGATGACTTGCGTGCCATCGACGGTCGCGGGCGTGGGGGAAACATTGTGATTTATCGAAAGCATTGGGCGCATTAGAAAATCAGATCCACCTATGGAGCTGTTCATGCCATGGAGGGCGATGACATTTTCCCCGTCGCGCATCTGGTCTTTGAACGGTGTGAGATCAATAATGATCGGAGCTGTTAAAACAGCAGTGTCCCCTCCCGGGAATCCTCTTCCTCCATGAGTCCTACTGTTCCACAGGAGTGGCGAGGGTTTGAGCAGAGAGCCCACTTCCGTGCCATTAAGATAGGCGACGAATCCATCGTCGGCCCAAACGGTCAACGTGAGCGAATTGATATTTTCGGTGTTGTCAAAATCAAACGGAAGGCGGAGGTAACAGCTGGCATTGATCGATCTCATCTCCGGTTGGATATTGGTCGAGATGAGTTCTGAGATCCCTGCGGAAGATTCAAAGCCCACGCCGTTGATGGCCGTCTTCCAAGTCGAGTCGTCGAAAACATCAGGAGCTTCGGTCCATGTCAGGCCGAGAGAATCGTCCGAGGGGACGAGATACCGGCCTAGGGCATCGACATCGATCAATGTCTCCTCCACCGGGCCGCCAAGGAACGAGATTGTTTCTTCAGTCGGCAAGCCGCCCGACGCACGTGGATCTGATCCATCTGTCGTGTAAAAAACCTGGCCATCAGGCGAGCCCATCACCAATTGAAATCCTGGCGCAATTACCCCCCCAGGAGTGTTAAATACCGGGGGCTTAAGATACTGCGAGTCGAGCCATTCGGTCCGCGCCACGAGCCAGTTTTTCATATGCGAAATTTCCGCCTCCCAGCCACTCAGACCTGGATCGGCAAAGTTGCCACCATTCGGCGGATATTGCCTCCAGCGATCGAAATTGCGCGCTTGGGATTCGCGGATCTCACCTGCCATCGAATCAATAATCGCATGTAGGTTTTCAATCGAGAACTCACCTTTGCGCAGCTCAAACCATCGGTCGGTATGGCGTTGACGGATCTCCGGATAGTGCGCCCCTCTCGGATCCTGAGTTGGTCCTAGGAGATTTCCATACCAAGGGAAACGCGAGTCATACCACGTCTTACTCGAAACGGTGCCTACCGCATTGACAACGCCCTCCCATGCGCGCGGATTATTGTCGCGTACGTCCTCGCAGCCGAGAGCGCGGTCGTAGTCCCACACTGGCCCGCAGACGATCTTGCCGTCCCGATCTTTGTGGAAAAATGCGCTGTGACGCCCCCAGTCGATATTCATCACCATGATATTCAACCAATGGTGATCGATCCATGAATCGACATCGATGTAATCAGAAAAATGCAATCCGGTCGCGGTGTTGATCCCTTCCGGATCGTTAATAAGAGCCACGTCGATTTCGTTGAGATGACCGGTAAGCCATGATCTCTGGTTTCCCGCGATCTCCCCGCCATCGGGATCGACAAGGGTGATCTGCCCCATCCCTCTGACGTTGATCGTGGGTTCGCCAGGATCCGGGCGATCGTTTTTGAAAATGTAACCACCGGTAATCTCCGGAGCGGTATTCTCCCAGGGCTTGATGCGCGCGATATCAACGCGGTTGGGATCCATCTCAATTTTCTCGATGAGCGAGTAAACTCCAAAATAGTCATTATCGGAAATTTCAGCACCGCTGGTGTCGGCAAAAACTTCGACGAACTGAGTCCGCGGGGCATAGCGGTCGATCTGTCGGCTGACTTCATAGACGAATGGATTGCGCAGGAGCGCCAGATCCCATTCATAGCGAGCACTCAGGACCCAATCCGCCTCTAGCGGCATTCCCAGAGGTTCAATATTGCGATCCTCGTCATCGCCGTCGCGCCAGGTTTCGACTGCCAACGACCACTTCGGCCATCCGCCCGAACTGGAGCCACGCCGCCGCACCCCGGCCCGTGTCGTAAGCGCAGGGCTTTGCGTCAGGACGGTGCGCCCGGTTAGCGGATCGGGTTCAAAAAAGAACATGAAAGCGGTCTTCCGCGTCGTGGATGACGTTCCCGGAGGCGCTCCCTTACCGAGTGTCGAAAGGATGACCACCGGAAGATTAGAGGAGAATGCCGGAACCTCCCCGGACATTTTCAGGAACGTCTCTGTTCTCACCCCACCATCGAGGGAGCCGTTCTTAAACGCTTGCGTCCGGATCTGAGTGCTCTCCGTGATCTCGATCGGCCCGGTATAGATGGGTGACAGATTGCCAATGGCATTCGTCGGCACACTCAAGTCGGTCGTATATCGAATCACTGAGTCAGGCGTGGCGATGCTCAATTCAACCTCAAAGTTCTCAGTGAAAAGCCCGCTGGACACGGAAAAAATAACTTCTTCGGACGGTCCATTCTTGAGCGTGCCATTCGGCGCACCCGGTGTGGGCTCCTCAAAATAGCCATCCTGCAAGCCCCCGGAGGTGTCCTTCACATCCGCCAGCAGCTCGGCATCGATGACAAAGTCAGAGCCGCCGGCACTGCTGTTCATTCCCTGGAGAGCGAGGACGTTCTCGCCGTCAATCATTGCCGTTCGATAAGCGCTGACATCGATCACGATGGCATTCTCGATAGTTTGCCGGTCACTACGGCTAGGGCTGCCGGTCGCGGTGGAATTCCACTGCAAGTTGGGCGGCTTCCGAAAGCTGCCAATTTCCACGCCATTCAGGTAAGCGACAAATCCGTCATCGATATGAACACTCAACTGCATCAAAATGATTTGTTTACCCTCCGCATCAAACTGAAACGGGAATCGAAAAAACCCACTGGCATTCACTGATTTCATCGCATCGGTAATATTCGTCGCGATGATCGGTTCCAGGGTTCCTCCCACCGATTCAAAGCCCACCCCGGCGACCGCACTGGTCCATCCTGAATCATCAAATTCGGTGGGCGATTTTTTCCAGGCGTCACCGAGCGAATCATCGCTCGGGATGAAATATTTCGCTTCGCCGTCGCGCGCGACGAAGGTTTCCCGTGTGCTGCCACCGGCGACTCCGATGCCATAAGAAATGCCCTCAAATTGCTCTGGATACACGGGCGTGAATTCGCTCACGGCAGTGGCACCGTCAGGCGCGATCAATGCGAGATAGTCCCCACCGCGGTCCAAGGTGAAACTGGCGTGCAGCTCATCCGGTGCCGGAGTGGTCGGCGTCTTCCCGGATGCAAAAACCACCAATGATGCTCCTGCGGCAATTTCTACCTCAGGAAATGCCCACCTCCTCAAATCTGTTACGTTGTTGGTCAAAAAGTAACCATCCAGCGAAGCAGTCTCGGCACCGGAGTTGCTAATCTCGATCCAATCGGACGGCGCTCCATCCGCGTCGGAAAAGTTCGGATCGGCCACTGCCATGAACTCGGTGATCTGCAGATCCGCAAATGCCCTCGAAGCAGTTACACCGTTAACACTCACGCAAATCAGGAGCACTTTTGAAAGTAAGAATAAGAAATAGGAGCGAGGTTTCATGAGCTTTGCTTTGATACTAATACTGAGGATCCTAATAAGAGATAAGCATGAATCCTCGCTACTCAGGATGGGATGGGAAGCTTCCTTTTCTCTGTCATTCTTATGAAGCTGCCAAGGCGATCCGGGGCGAAGGGGCTGCGGTAGCAAAATTTCCGGGGAGGAGGTAATTACCAAGGGATGGGGTGCGAATGCGCTATGCCCAACCTGCTTTGGTTTCCTTTTGCCTGCTGAGTTTCGAGCGATCTATTCGTCATCATCGCCGACGCCTCGGCGGTAGGCCGCGATTTCGCGGTCGCCGAGGTAGATGAGCAGGATGGCGCCCTCTGTCGAGACAGCGCTGAAAAGGTCCATCATGAGTTCCTCCTGCCCGGGCCAAGGGTAGACGAAAAAGAGATCAACCTCGGCGGGATCGAGGCCGTCATAGCTGGCGGTGGTGTCGATGGATTCGCCGGGCGAAGTAGTGGCTTCGGGTGTGAGGAGGTCCTTACCACCGACGCCGTCGCATTCCTCGTAGCCTTCGGGGAGGTAGCTGGTGCAGAGAATCTCGACCGGGATGTTGTGGTCGGCGGCGAGTTGGTTGGCGAGGTCGGCGAGTCCGGGTTCGATCTCGATACCGTAGGCCTCGTAGCCGATGAGGGAGGCCATGCAGGTGGCGACGCCGAATCCACAGCCCCATTCGCAGAAGAGATTGCCGCGGAGGTAGCCCGTCTCCTTGAGGCAGACCATAGCGGCGTGAACGATGGCGGGATTGCTGGGGAGGTAGCGGGGGTAGCGACGGCCGAGGCCGGCCTCAAAGAAGTCGTCGCAGCGACGGTCGGCCTCGGCAAGCATAGTAGCGACGTCGTTCGGAACTTCTTCGGGCTTGAGACGGAGGGTGAATTGTTCGAGGGACACGGCGATAGATGGATCAGAGCTTTGGGGCTTCCCCCTTTGCGGAATCTGCCAGGAACTGCACGGCATCGACGATGACATATTTCCCTTCGGTTCCCTCGTTGGAAATGGTCACAGAGCCAGCCTTTCCTTTCTTGAATTCAAACACTCCCAGTGAGCGGAAGAGTTTTCCGTGTTTTGGAACCTTCTGCTGGTTGATCCGGATCGTCGTTTTGCCGGCTGCATGGATAATGGTGACGGGTGTGGTGGTCGAGCGCCTTACATTGTAGCAGTGGGACACACGCACTTCGTATTTCCCGGCTTTCGGGAAAATCGGGGTCCAGGTCACCGATTTTTCCCCCTTGTCCGATTTCTGATCGTGGAGATAGCCAATACCGAGGTAGGGCGGGGTGTGGGTCGAGTATTGCCACTGGCCCTTAAGAACGGCATCGGTTTCATCGAGAACAATTCCGGGAAGTGTCTTCGGGTCCGCGACGATGAACTTCACGTTGGCCGCGATATCGACCTCGCCCGGCAGGTGGGAGTTGGGCACGGCGTCGGGGTGGGGCTCGATGGAAAAGCCGGAACCTGCTCCCAAAAGCAGAGCGATCGTTAGGAGGCATTTCCTCATGCCGATGAGCCTAGCAGGGCAGTCCTCTGGGCGCGAAGTCATTATCGGCAGCGGGGGTCAGGCCGACGGCGCGCGCCACGTGCTTGTCGCTCCCCGTGGAGCTTGATACTCTCCCTCAATGAACCACGCGTCCCGCCTCTTCCTCGCTCTCACATTACTCGCGACAAGCTTCAGCTTCGGCGTCGAGGGAGCGCTCAAACGCTACCTTTACATGGCTTCGCCCGACGGCGCCCAGCAGCAGGGTCGCTCCGGCACCGGCATCCTGATCTTCGACATCGACGATGGCCACAAGTTCGTGAAACGCATCGAGATGCCCATCTTCAAAGAGACCCTGCGCGGTTTCACCGGCTGCACCAAGACCGGGAAACTCTACTACTCGACCCACCAGGGCACGCTCGGCTGCTTCGATCCAGAGACCGAGAAGACGGTGTGGGAATCGAATTTTAAAACGGGCTGCGATCGATCGTGCATCACGCCTGATGGCAAACGCATCTACGTGCCGACCGGATGGTGGTTCCAGACTGAGGACAGCGGATTCATCGTCGTCGATGCCAGCAACGGCGCGAAGATCGATCACATTAAAGTCGGCAAGCAGGCACACAACAGCATCGCCAGCCTCGATGGCCAGTTCGTCTACCTCGGCACGCAGACAAAACTCACCCAGTTCCGCGCCGAGGACGGTCATCCGGTGCAGGAGATCAGCCCGGTGGGCGAATCCGGGGTGTTCCCCTTCTGCGTCGATAGCAAGAACCACTGGGCATTCGTCTGCCTCGGCAAACACGTCGGCGTCGACGTGGTCGATCTCAAAGAGGGCAAGATCACCAGCCGCCTGTTCGCCACCGACCCCGAGACCGGCCAGAAAATCAAACACCGCACGCACGGTGCCGGCATGACACCCGATGAGACCGAATTGTGGATCAGCGACCAGGACGGCAAGAAACTCTTCATCTTCGACATCACCAAACGTCCACCGGAAGCGAAAGGTCATCTCGAACTAAGCATGGCCGGCCACGGCTGGATCACCTTCAGCCTCGACGGCAGGTATGCCTACTCGCACACGCCGGATATTTTCGAGGTGAAGACCAAAAAGAAAATCGCCACGCTCAAGACCCCCGACGGCAAAGAATTCGCGAGTTCAAAGTTCATCGAGGTCCAGATGCGCGACGGAAAAGTTGAGCGCATCAGCAACGAGTTCGGACTCGGACGAGTCGGGCTCGACCAGTAAAGAACCGCTTGGGAGGTGCTTTTGAGGTGGCGTCGCTGAAGGGTGTCACCTTTTCGTGATGCCCAGCGCACACTCGATGGCAAAGTCACTTAGTTTTTTTGACTGAAACCAGCCTTTCCACATGTTGTGTCCCTGCCCTTTGATCAGCTCCACTTCTATTGAGCCGCCAAACTTCTTGTATCGCTCCGCTAAAATTGCGGTGTTTTTTTCATGAGGGACCACCTGATCGCTATCTCCCTGAAGGTGTAAAATGGGCACACCCGCTTCGGCAAGAGGCTTGAGACGATCGATGGGATTGTGTTGGCTTAATTTGCTCTTAAGTTCCTCGGCGGTCATCTTGTAGGCCCCAGCGGCATTCTTCAATCCGGGGTAGCTTTCGAGATTACAAACGGGATAAATTCCGGCAACACCGCCGACTTTCCCCGGATTTTCCACCGCCCAATTATAGAGCATCAGTCCACCACGGCTACGGGCAAGCAAGCAGGGTTTCCTGGAAAACTTACGCTGGGTGATGAGATATTGATAGAGTTGTGAGTATTGCTCCCGCCCGGAAGGACTCCCGTAGGATTCACCGATATCGATTCCGGCGATCGCAATTCCCTTGGCCAAAAAACGATCAAACATCCACACCTCGGCTTTGGCTGGGAGACCTCGCAAGGTCGGTGCATACCAGATCCAGGGGGTTTCCTCGTCCACCTTCTTCGGAAGAATGACGAAAGCATCATGCCCATTGAGACGGAACGACTCGCCCTTGAGGGGTAGCTTTTTGCTCCCTTCGGTAATTTTTGCCTGCCCAAAGGAGAGGGTCGCAAGACCCAGCGAGAGAGCGAGAAAGAGTGGATAGATTTTCACAGGAGATATTTTATTGGGAGTTTCTTAGATCAAGCCATCAACTGCTTGATTGCTCCTACTTGAGCCAATTTCTTGCGCGACATTTCCAAGTCAAAATCACCGTAATGCTTGATCGGATTTCCATAGGCATTCAGGAGAGTGGTGTACCAGTTTCCGATGGTTTTGTGACCTTCGGTGCCGTGGTAAGGGAGGCGGATGTAACGCCCGCTCATGTCGAGCTTGCAGTAATCACCGGCTAAAGTGATGAAAGGTGCCTCGGTGCCGTGGCTGTGGTGGCCTTCGCCATTTTCTGGGAAGTACATGACCACGGTGCTATCGAACATGCTGCCTTTACCGGAGCCCTCGGGGGTGGCCTTGAGGCGCTCGACAATGGTTGCCACTTGCTCCATGTGACCGACCCTGATTTTTTCACGGATCGTGTCCGCAGAAATTCCGCTGTAACCGCCACTGTGACCGAGTTCGTGAATCGAAATGTGGTCACCCTCGTTGCCCTGCAAGCCCTTGATCGGGGTGGAAAGCTCGTCGATGGTGTACGTCACCACGTTGGTGAGACCAGTGACGAGTGCTGCGACCAGGATATCGGTCATCGCTTTCTGCTTTTCGGGAGTGCTGGCATTAAGTCCACCGTCGGCATGGACCGGATCAATCTTCGGCAGATGTTTGGCAATGGCATCCGACATCTTTTCGAGCTTCTTGTTGCGGGCTCTGATCGCCTCGATCGAGCTGATGTGGTTGCTGAGTTTGAGTTTTTCATAACCCAAGAGTTTCCCGGCCTTGAAGTTCTCCTCGCCTTGAAGAAAGGCTAACATCGCGTTATCGGAATCAACTGCACTCGGATTAATCACCGACTTGAACAGTTCGTTGTAGGCCGTCTGTGGATCGGCGTAACAGTAGTTTCTCTGGTGCGGAGCAGGAGCGGAATACCCTGAAACGATGCCTGTTCTGAATGTGCTGTAATTACCTGTTAGGGATAATTCTACGTGCTCAAAGGGCGACGGGGAAAGCTTCGCCAACTCGAAGTCGATGGTGGCACGTTTGATACCACTGAGTGAGTTACGACCTGACTTGTAGGCACCCATCACTGAGGAATAGGACCAGTGGCCATTCTCGCTCATCTTGCATGAGAGTCCCTGGAGGATAGAAAGGTTTGCCTTATGTTTGTTGAGAGGACGAAGCCACTCGGGTAGCTCATGCTTGTCCAGATCGACTTCCATCGGCTGCCTCTTCGCATCCAGTGCCTTTTCTGCATCGGAGAATGTCGGCAGGGCGAGCTCGTTTGGGCGAATCCCATTCGACTTACGGATAAATACGAAACGTATCGGAGGCGTCCCGGCGGCGGAGCCAGCGGTAAGCGCACTGAGTGACGAGGGAAGTGCAAACGCTCCGGCTGTCAGCGCGGATGTTTTCAGGAAATCTCTTCGGTTGTTCATAATCAGTGTATCGGGTCGTTTAGTTATTCGAGGTGTTGCTTACCTTGCGGTAGATGAAGGAATCGGAGGTGAGAAGGGAGACGATCACGGCATCAAAGCTGCCGCCGCTTTTCAGGTAAGCCTGATCGGCATCCATGAGTGTTTTTGAATCTGTCAGGAATTCGTTGCGCCCCATGAAGTAGCGGAATGCGTAACGGATAATCGACTGGCGGACACGATCGGACTTCGCCAAGCGGGAGATCAGATCCAGCGCATCTTTGACTTCACCGTCGAGTTTTTTGTCGCCGGTTCCTTGAAGGACGCCGGCGGACTTGACGGGCAGCGTCTTGTAGATGTCGCGCAGGTCTTGTTCGAGACCTCCTTTGGATTCAGATTTTTTGATCAGGTTCTCGGGATACTCCAGCCGCTCTGCAGTTCGGAATCGCCCGAAGTCGTCGTACATCTCGAACGGAAGGCCCAGCGGATTCATCTTCTGGTGACAGGTCCAGCAGTATTTCGCCTTGGTCTTGGCATTCAGCCGCTGGCGCAAAGTCTTGTGTGGGTCCTCGGGGACGACCGCTTCGACGGTGATCGGTACGTCGGGGATTGTTCCGGCCAAAAGCTTTTCCCGTATCCACTTACCACGGTGGATCGGATCCGTCTCGGTGTTCTGTGCGTGGGCGATCAGCCAGGCGGGATGGGTCAAAATTCCCATGCGATGATCGATTTTTGCGGGCTGGACGGATTGGTAATTCCAGTTGTACATATCGATGCCATAAAACTTGGCAACTTCCGGGCTTTGCAGCCGGCCGCCGTAGCGGGTGTCGGCGTTGGCCATGCCGTGGGCGGGGAAAGAGTTGTACGGCGCAGCGGCGGTTTGGCCCTTGCCCAAGCGGAGCGTAAAACTCTTCATCTGGTTCTGGAATGCCCGCAGCGGGTTGTAGGCGCCGCTGGATTTGAGCCTACTAACATCGATGCCGCGCATCTTGATCTCACCGATGAAGTCCTTGTGCTTGATCAGGTCTTCGAGGGTGAAGTCCTCCCAGCCCTTGTCCTTGAAATAGTCGTAAATCTTGCGGATGCGGTCCGAGGAGACTTTCATCCCTTCATTGTCGCCTGAATGGTAGATATAGAACTTGTCGGTCGCCAACAACTCCTTGAAGACATCTTTGTCGTTCTCGACGATGTGCTCGACCAACCGGTCAGCCTCGGTCACCAACCGCTGCTTGGTCCTATCATAGTTCGCGCCAAACCGCTTGTTGTCCTTGAAGATCGCAAGCATCTTCGGGTAGCCGAAAAACTCGCGGAAGAACCGAAACTCACGGATCGGCATGTTGGTGAAGTTCGCGATGTCATTCTGATTATTGACCGACTCGTCGATCACGTAGTACTGCGCCCGCTTGGCAAGCATGCGCCGCACCTCGCGCTCGTAGTCGGCACGCGTAGCCAACCGCCCTTCCGCAACCGCCTTCGCCAACTCGCTGTCTGGGCTGCTATCCGTCAGGGCATAAGCCAAGGCGTAGCTCGCATCGCGCGGCGACATCATCCGCCGGCCGTGCGCATCCGCTTGCCCCTGTCCGAACTCAGAGCGATAGACAAACTCGGTATTCAGGATCAGCGTCTGGATCAGTTTCTCAATGGCCTTCTCTCGGCCCAGGCTCTTGATGTAAGACTGAGTCAGCGTGACATGTTTCTCCGCCTCTTCAGACGTAGGGGAACGTTCAAGGATTTTGTTAAAGAGCTGCTCGACCAAGGCGCCAACGATTTCAGCCTTAGGCGGTCCTGCTTTAATGCGTTCTTGGATGAAGCCTTGTTCCCACTCGGCCATGCATTTGCTAATGATCGCCCCGTAGGTGTCGCCTTTTTTACGGTGTTTCAAGACGGCGGAAGTGATGGCCTGCATCTCGGTGTCATTGAGTTTTTTGTAGGGAGCCAGACGCACATTCTTGTAGTGGCCCGTGTTCATTTCTCTTTTCATGCCCGCCATATAGCCGTTCATAAAAACGACACGCGTTTTTATTCTCCGCTCATTGACGCCGAAGCTGAACCAGTCGTGTTCACATTTCTCAATAAGCTGTTCGTCAGTATCGCCATCCTTTTGATGCTTTTTAAGGTCACGATAGATGATCCGGATCTCCTCTTTGCCCGGAGCCGCCGCGTGGAACTCCGCTTTCTTGAGGGGCTTTCCGTTTGCGTCGACGGTCTTCTTTTCTTCGATTTTCACCCGCACAAACTTGGGTAATAATACGTCGTTTTTATCCGCGTAGATGTCTCTGAGCACCTGATCGGCATAGCTGTTGAGGAAACTCTTGCGTGACGCAAGCGTGGCGTAGTGTCGATTTTCCGCATCCATAATCGCAGCCAACGCAGGGATATAGTTGCGATCTCGCCTGGCCAGGCCGGTGGTCATGCGCCTCGCCGACTCCTTGGCGTTGGACAGCATCGTCAGCAGGTGTCCGCCGTTGAGTGTCTCGTTGGCGTAGTAGCGCACGCCGGTGTTGCCCGGCAGCAGGAACGGGTTGGTAAAGCTGCTCCGTTTGCCAAGAACATGTTGTCGCGTGCCATCGATTTTCAGGATGGGCTTGCTGTTCAGCAGTCGATTGAACTTGGCGTCAAAAATGAACTCACTAATAAGCCAACGGCGGTCCGGGGTGAAGGGTTTGAGGTGTTTGTTTTTTCCTGAGAAGAGCTTGTCGTGATCGACGTAGTTGCCGTAATCCGGCATGCGCAGTTTGTCTTCGAGCTTGGAGGCGTTGTGTTTCTTAAGTTCTCCCGAAAGCCATTTCAGCAGGGCGGTCCGTTCGGCATCGGTCGGTTGCTCTTTCTCCTTCCTAGGAGGCATTTCCTTGAAGCGGATCTTCTCCTGCATCTTGTTCAGGAGATCAAGCCGGGCACTCAACGAGAGAGTCTCCAATTGATCGAGCCGGATCTTTCCCTCCTGCTCCCATTCGTCATGGCAGGCATAACAGTTAGCGTCGAGGAGGTTCTCCATTCCGGGAGTTACTTTGAAAGCCTCGGGGTGACCTTCCTTGTCGGCGTGACAAGTCGACACCATCAAGATCGTGAGAAAAAAAAGCGACCCGACAGTAAGTCCGGGTCGCTTAATGAATAATGAGTCGTAGATCATGTACTATTTGCCGAGCAGTTCAGCCATCAGCTTGCCCATCCCTTCTCCCACGTTCATGTAGGTTTCTGCATCCCCGCCGTAGTGACCTCCGCTACCTCCATTGGAGACAGGTTTAGAATAGAACACCGCAGCCTTATCTTTGGATTCCGGAAGCTTAGCGAAGGCGAACATCTTTTGAGAAAGAGTTGCGCTCTTGTCATGTTCACCCAACGTGGCGCAAACAAACTTGGCGTTTGGTGCATTGAAATCCTTTTTAAGATCATTGAAGAGATAAGCTAGGTTCTTGTCGTAATTCTCGACACTCCCCTTGCCTTCAGCATTTCCCTGCCACCAGAAGAATCCTGCAACTTCGTATTCCCTGGCATCAGGATAATAGGTAGACAGGTTTTTTAGGGCATTCTGAGCGGCGCCTACGTCTTGATCATACTGGAGGCCTGCATACCAGCCATCTCTGTCTTCTTTGACTTTTCGATTCGAGCTCTCCGAGTCCCCTTGGTATGATTTTCCTCCAGCTCCAGTGCCTACCGCACTGGGGGGTAGCAAGTCCCAACCCAAAGCACGGTTACCCACACATGATTTCAATATCAGCACAGGAGCGTCAATCACGTGACCCATATAATTACCAATGCCGATTTCCGGGCCAAATTTGCCACTACCATTCCCATTTTCAGCGGTTAACCAATCATTGTATTTTAATTTTCCCATACAGAAAAAAACATTGCGAACATCCTTCCGCACGTTCCAGGCATTTCCATCATCCACAAGGTATGGGTATTTTTCTGCAGCAATTCCCTTAAGTTTGCCTGCATTCCCAAAGCCCAGCATATTGGATTGACCCATCATAATAAAAACCTGCACGGGCTTGCTCATGTCTGCCTCTTCACCATCCGGGTCGGGCAGCGTATCGGGCAGGTCCTTGATCGCCATTTTTGAATTGCCCCCATTTCTCCTCGCCAGTTTTTTTCCCTCGGTCTTGAGAAACGCGATATCCTCTTCCGATAAGGTCGATTGCTTGAACTTGAGTGTTCTCCCGTTGATCTTACGTATTATGACGATTCCGTTCCCTTCATCGTAAGACTTTAGCTCAGCTACGAAGGTTTTAGTGCCGTCAGCACTGGTCCACGTACGGCCAGCAGCGACAGGGAGAAACAAACCGATCCCGAGGATTAGGCAGAGTAGATATAACTTCATTATTTATTTTGTCTTGGGTGATGGACCTAGGGACGATAAAGCAGAATAGACAAAAAGCAACCTCGCATCCAGTAATGCACGGGTGGGCACCAAGAAAATACGCACGTTTTCATACAAAATTGCAGCTGAGATCCACAAATTGCGGCCAGTCCCACTTAGAGTGCCAAAAGACAGGAGTGGGATTATTTGCGCATCGCATTGAGAATTCCGAAAATCAGGCTCTGATTTCTGTCATTTCACCCGTGCTGTCGGCGAACTTTTCCGTCGGGGTATCGACAGCGTTGAGCACGGAGACAAACAGATTGGACAGCGGCACTTTTTTCTCCCCCTCAAAAGAATGAAGGTTCCCGTGCTTGAAGCCCAGGGACTTACCGCCAGCCACTTGGATGGGGTAGTTCTTGGTGCTGTGTGAAGCATGCGGGTGGGCAGAACCCCAGAGAACGACAGTCTGATCGAGCATGTTGCTATCGCCTTCAGGAGTATTGCGCATGCGCTCCAGGAAATAAGCGTGTTGCTTGGCGCGCCAATTGTCCCATTGTCCTGACTCGAGTGGTCGCTTGTGTGCAATATCATGTGTAGCACCTTTGTAACCAAGGGTATAGGTTGCGTAGTTCCACAACTCCGTCCCACTGGAGTGCTCGCTCTCCAACATCAGCGAAGCGAAGCGCGTAGCGTCAGTCTGCAGAGCAAGATAAAGAAGATCATACATGCAGCGGGTATATTCCTCCGGATTTTTGTGGGTGACCTCAAGATTCAGGCCTTTGGTATCCACATTCGGAAGTGGCTGGTGCGTCCACTGGCTCGTTCTCTCCACGCGTTTCTCCATCGCGCGAATTGAATCCAAATACTCCTCCATCTTCCCTTGGTCTTCCTTACCCAATCTGCTGCTCAGCCGCTTGGAGTCTTTCAGCATGAGATCGAGGACACTGGCTTGGCGCTTGAGATCGCCGCGAACTTGTTCGATGCCTTTGCCGGCGTATGGCTTGAAGAGACGATTGAAAATTTCCTGTGGTTTATGCATCGACGGGATCGGCTGTCCGGGGCCGGAGTGCGATAAAGTCTTACAGCTCCCATACGAGCCCGTGCCACCCTCGGTTCCCAGCACCAGAGAGGGATAGCGGGTCTTGTGCCCATTCATCTTGGCTGCGAGCTGGTCGATGGAGATATTATTCGTTTTCTCAAAACCAGACATGTTTGCTCCGGTCGCAAAAACGTCCCCACTACTGTGACCACCCAGGCCATAGCCACCCGCATGATCGAGGCCCTTGAGGTAACTTAAGGAATCCTTGAAGGTGGCAAAGGGCGCGGACGACTTATTAAAACTGAGTGGTCCGGAATCTTTACAGGGCCACCAGTTCCAATCGTGGTGTGAACCATCCTTGTTCCTCGGCTCGTAAACACCATAGGCAATATAGCTCACGACCATGTCGAGCTTGCAGTGATCACCGGCTAAAGTGATGAAAGGAGCCTCGGTGCCGTGGCTGTGGTGGCCTTCGCCATTTTCTGGGAAGTACATGACCACGGTGTCATCGAACATGCTGCCTTTACCGGAGCCCTCAGGGGTGGCCTTGAGGCGCTCGACGATGGTTGCACGTTTGATACCACTGAGTGAGTTACGACCTGACTTGTAGGCTCCCATGACGGAGGAATACGACCAGTGGCCGTTCTCGCTCATCTTGCATGAGAGTCCCTGGAGGATAGAAAGGTCTGCCTTATGTTGGCTGAGAGGACGAAGCCACTCGGGTAGCTCATGCTTGTCCAGATCGACTTCCATCGG
>JAPKCM010000126.1 GCA_028822935.1 Akkermansiaceae bacterium | reverse complement strand
AAAAAGGAGGCCCTGCGGATTCTCACGAAGCCCTGGTCATTTCCAATATGACGCTCAACGAACGGAGTTGATCAATCAGAGCGTCCATCCCTTCCGGTAAGGACGGTGGAGCAGGGCGCTTGCCCCGGCATGATCCGGAATCTCCCCGGTTAGGGGATCATAGTGGAAAGGTTCTCCCACAATCCCAGCAAGGTTGGCTAACTGGATCAGCTCGGTGAGCGGTCCTCCAATCGCAAAACTCGAGAAGGTCTCACCCTTGCCTTTGCAGGCCTCGATCCATTCCTGGTGGTGACCGACTCCCCGGGGAAGAGTTTTGGGCGGCTCCTCAAGATCCACCTCGTTCGCGGAGAGAAGTTCCGAACTCTTGTTCCAAGGATTGGATGAGTAGATGCTCGCCTTCGAGCCGATGAGTAGGGACCCGAAGGATTCCGCTTTTTTGCCATGGAGCAACTCCGGCGCCGGGCGCATCTCAACCCCGGTCGAGACGGTCAACTTGACCGGCGGGAGATCACCGCGGGCGGGCACGTGGAAGTGGACGCGGGTCGATGCCGGATAACCTTCCACATGCACCCCGGTGGCCTCGCCCTCGATCCGGATTCGATTGACGCTCTTGGCCTCATCGGCGGCAACGGGCTCCCAGAGTTTTCCGAGGTTCAGGCAACGGAAGAGAAAGTTTCCGGTGTGGCAACCCATATCCCCGAGGTGTCCGCTGCCGAAATGCCGCCAGTTCCTCCACTTGAAGGGGAGGTAGCTGGGGTGATAGGGTCGCTCGGAAGCAGGTCCGAGCCAGAGGTCCCAGTCGAGCCCTTTGGGAACCGGAGGTGTGTCCGTGGGAAAGGTCATGGTTGGGCTGCCATCGCCCACCCAGAGGTAAGCCTCGCGGATCGGGCCAACCGTTCCGGCCGCGCCCCACTCTGTGGCGCGTCGCACTCCTTCCGATGCCGAACCCTGGTTACCCATCTGGGTCACCACCTTGTGCTGCGCGGCGGTCAGGCGCATCATCCGGGCCTCGTGCACCGTCCGGGTCAGCGGCTTTTCGCAATAGACGTGCTTGCCCTGCTTCATCGCCCTGACTGCAGCGACGGCATGGGTATGATCCGGGGTGCAGACCACCACCGCATCGATCTCCTTGTCCATCTCGTCGAGCATACGCCGGAAATCCGTGTAGCGCTTAACCGCGGAGTAGTCCTTCAGCATCTGGGCCCCGCGTGTCTCATCGAGGTCGCAGACAGCTACGACGTTCTCGCCGGAAACGCCGCGGACGTTGCTCACCCCCTGCCCCCCTACCCCGATGCAGGCCACGTTCAGTTTTTCGTTAGCCTGGTAGCCGAATGCCACGCGGCTGCTGCAGATGAGGAGGCCAGCCCCGGTGGTGCCCTTGAGAAATCCCCGTCGGTTGAAGGAAGCTTGCTTTGTCATGTCTCTTTGTACGCCGAATCCGGCCCGGACCGCAAGAAAACTCCAAGTCAGCCACCTGGTCACCTCAGGGCGCATCACGGCCTATTTTCCGTGCTATTCCGAAGCTCTTATTTTCTTTGTTCATAAGAACCAGAGAACTCATGCTGCTAATCATCCAGTATTCTCCATGACCTTCTTCCTTAGGTCGTATGATTGAATACCCTTCAAATTCCTGATACAAAACGGGTTCAAACTTCCTGCCTCCGTCGATATACAAGCTCTCCATAGTATAGTATTGACCATTTCTCACGAGTGTCAGTCGAACGATCTCGTCATATTGCCAGTGTCCTAGAACCGTTTCCTCGGGGCTTCTCCAAATTGGAGCGCGTGACTCGTCCGCAAACCCCAATATCTCAATCTTTAGCGCGGGGGTTAAGTGAGCAGTTGCCCAACCTCCTAGTCTGGAAGATAAAGGGTGATGAATCACCCCCTTTCGCCCCCCTCCGCTCCGGTCCAAAGGCGGCGTCAAGGCCCTCCCGCCAAAAGCAAATTTCTAGGAGTGTGTCGGAGTTAGCGCACGTTCCGCGGAGAATTCGGCGAGCAAGCTTCTCCCCGGCGCGCCATTACTTTTAACGTTCTGCAGGAAAAACTCACCCCTCATGTGGTGAAAACAGATTCAAGAACCATACACTTCGATGACCTTTACTCAAAAAAATGCAATTAAGACAATACACGTTGCTGTCCCCCTTTTGCTCGCGCTAATGAATCCGAGTTACGCTCAAAGCAACCCCGAGCCGACGGTGCGACCCCTTCCTCCCGCTGCATGGACGAAGGATATCCAACGTTTTGATGATGAACTTGGGGCGTTGGTGAGTAAGGCTAAAGTGCCAAGTGCGAAGACTCTCGAAGACTCTGATGAGACGGAGGGGATCACCGACGGTTACGGAGGATATGTTGATTTTGATGCCAAAAAAGGCACTCTCCAATATCTCGCGAACGAGAAGGTCAAAGGGCAGAGGGTGGAGTGGGAGTTCGAACTGCAGAGAGACGCGAAGAAATCCTCCTATGATGATGAGATCGCGTTGGTCCCGAAGATTGGCAAGAAGCAATTGATCGAGGGAAAGGAAATAATGTTGGGCTACCTAAACGTGATTGTCCTTAGCGATGCAAAGTCGGGGCCATTCAAAGCTGGAGATCGTATTCGATTAAAGGCCGATATTGATGACTTCTCCCGGTTTAGAAAAGACTTCGGTTTGGCGACTGGTCTAGTGACGATCTATCATTTGGAGGGTGCGCCCCATCCGATATTTTGGTTGAAGTTGGCGAAGGCGGAGATCACCCGCTTGCCTGCAAAAAAGTGACGGCTCGTGATTCGATGCGGCAGCTCCTTTGGAAATAATCAAAGCAAGCAGAATCGAGTAGACGGTAGGTTGGAGCTACCGTCCCCCAAACCACCGGCCATAAGGGTTCGAAGCACGGCGGTGGGGTCGCTCCGATCTTCAACGGCTCCCAGACAGAGGCATCTACGCACGCGCCTGCGTGGGGTTCAGGACATAGCCTCACCGGGCATATCGTGGGATTGCCCGTGTGCCCTGTCCCGTGGGTGGTCTGCGGCCTCGGAACGGATGATTGAGCCATGCGAGGTAATCCCGTTGCTTTGCCCCTGTAGTCCAAGCGACATCGAAGTCCATAGCGAAATCAAGGTCCTGGAGTCGCCACCGGTAGAGCGTCCGGCAGTCTATACCTGCCGCTCTGGCGGCGGCAGTCTTCGTGGCCCCGGCTGCGGCTTGGTCGATGGCAATCTCCTTCCGGGCTTCTCTCTTGGTTGTGGTCATCATCCTTGGTCGATAGTGTCTGCGGTCTCAAGGAAGACTTCCAAATCCTCTGCCATCCTCCTGGCCGGTGGAGGGCGCGGCGCACAGTTGTATATCAGTGATCATCCCGGCAGTAAGGCCGTGAAAGGAACGAAAGATTGGACGCAGGTCAAAATGCGGATCGAGACGGGCTCCGCAAAGTCGGTCAATATTCATTGTCTCTTCGGGGGTTGGGGTGTCGTCACCGGCAAGGCGTGGTGGGATGATGTCAGTCTGCGTAAGGTCGAGTATGAGGTCATTGCGAGCGACGAGCCGGAGGTTGTCAAAGGTGATGTGAAACGAGGTAAGAAAATCTTCACAACGCATCCGATTGCCAACTGCGCGCGCTGCCATGCTGTGGATGGCGTCGGCGGAGTGATAGGGCCCGCGTTGGACACCATCGCGACGCCCAAGCAGGAGGACTATATCTTGCAGAGCCTGGTCGATCCGGGGGCGATTATCGCGGAAGGTTTTCAAGGTAAGGTGTCGCCGATGCCTCCGATGGGTGTGCTTTTAAAGCCGCAGGAGTTGGCCGACGTGATGGCCTACCTCATGACCCTTAAATAGTGGGAAAATCCTAAGGCTCGTGAAACAAATAACAACAACTCTTCGACGCTACGCCCTGCTACTGTCGCTGACCATCCACAGTGTCGCGGCCGTAGATCATTCTCAGGCAAGCAAGATCAGCCCGGTCAAAGTATTGGCGGATCGCGTCCGCGGACATGTGAATAGTCAGCCGCTCAGATTTCCCAATCAGCATTGGGTTCGAGGCGCGTATTATGCGGGGCTGATGGCAATGTATGAAAGCACGTCGGATCGCGCCTATCTGGATGATTGCATGAAATGGGGGAAGCAGGTTTCCTGGCTGATTAAGGAGCAGGGGGGAGGGCCTTATGAAAGCGGGGCCTATCCGCTGGTTTGTGGCCAGATTTGGTATGGGTGTTATCAGGCAAAAAAGGATGAGCTGATGATGCAGCCCACCCTTGCGTTTTTCGAAGACCCAAAAGTTGAGAATCCGTTGTCCGCCCCTGGGGAATGGTATTTGGAAAACACGGGACATCGCTTTGTCGATGGATTGTTTACCGCACCTCCGGCGCTCGCGATGCTGTATCAAATGACGGGGGATGAAAAGTATGTGAATTGGATGGATGCCTGCTTTTGGGATGTACATGGAGAAATCTTCGACCAAGATGCGGGCCTGTTCTATCGGGATGCCCGTTCCAAACCTCGGAAAACTAAGAGCGGGAAAAAGGTGTTGTGGTCCCGGGGCAACGGATGGGCGTTTGGCGGTTTGACCCGAATCCTGAAGTATCTTCCTAGCGAGCATCCCAGTTACCCGAACTACAAATCTCTGTATGTTAAAATGGCCGAGTCATTGGCAAAGCGACAACAAGCCGATGGGTTTTGGCGAAGCAACCTTGATGATCCGGAACAATATACCATGAAGGAAAGTAGTGGGACGGGATTCTTCACCTACGGCATCGCCTGGGGAATCAATAATGGGATTCTGGATCTGGATCGGTTTCTGCCTGTTGCAAAGAATGGGTGGGCGGCACTGGCCTCGGTTGTAAACAAAGACGGCAAGGTAGGATGGAGTCAACCCGCCGGCGGTGGTCCCGGCAAAACTGCGGAAGCAGACAGCTCGAAATTTGGTGCCGGTATCTTCTGAAGTGGTCCCGTTATTGTAGCCAGTAAATTCTGGAGTTTGTTGATGATCCAGC
>JAPKCM010000076.1 GCA_028822935.1 Akkermansiaceae bacterium | reverse complement strand
CCGCCGCCGCTCATGCCGCCGAGCTGCTCCATCATGCCTTTCATTTTGCTTTTCGATTTCATCATCTTCTGCATTTGGCCAAATTGCTTGAGGAGTTGGTTAACCTTCACAAGAGAAGTTCCAGAGCCTGCGGCAAGTCTGCGACGACGTCCGGGTTTGATGATGATGGGCTTAGCGCGTTCCTGCGGTGTCATGGAGAGCACGATCGCTTCCATGTGTTTGAGTCGTTTATCATCGAGCGCGCCCGTAGGGAGTTGTTTTTTGATCTTACTAAAGCCCGGGAGCATTCCCATGAGGCCTTCGAGTGGTCCCAGGCTCTGGATCATTTTCATCTGATCGAGGAAGTCGTTGAAGTCAAATTTTCCGGATTGCATCCGCTTGGCGGACTTCATCGCTTGCGCTTCGTCGATCTTGTCGGCGACTTGCTCGACCATGGAGACGACGTCACCCATTCCGAGGATGCGGTCGGCCATGCGATTCGGATGGAACTCGGCGAGATCCTCCATTTTTTCCCCTTCACCGATGTATTTGATCGGCTTGCCGGTGACGGCACGCATCGAGAGGGCGGCGCCACCACGAGCGTCACCATCGAGCTTAGTCAAAATGAGGCCGGTAATGCCGATTTTTTCGTCGAAGGTCTGAGCGACTGAGACCGCTTGTTGACCGGTGGCTGAGTCGGCTACGAGGAGGGTTTCTCCGGGGTTGAGGAATTTGTGGAGCTTCTTTAGTTCATCGAGGAGGGCTTCATCGAGTTCCTGACGACCCGCGGTATCAAAGATGATAACGGTGCCATTTTCACTCTTAGCCCACTTAAGTGCCTTCTTTGCGACCTTAACGAGGTTCTTTTCGGATGGATCGGGCTTGTAGCAGGGAACGCCCACCTGCTCCGCAAGCTTGGCAAGTTGTTCGATGGCGGCTGGACGGTAGAGATCACACGCAACGAGGAGGGGACGGCGCCCCTCCTTCTTTAGACGAAGGGCGAGCTTGGCTGCGGTCGTCGTTTTACCAGCTCCGTTGAGACCACAAAGAAGGACGTAGCCTGGAGCATTGAGGTTGATAGGGGCTTGGTCGCCACCGAGAAGATTAGTGAGTTCGTCCTGGAAGACTTTTACGATCTGCTCGCCGGGCTTGATCGACTTAAGGACGTCGGTTCCCTGGGCCTTCATGCTGACATTAGCGATGAAGTCCTTCACTACACCGAGTTCGACATCGGCTTCCAGGAGCGAGAGCCGGACTTCACGGAGTGCATCGGAGATATTCTTATCCGAGATTTTTCCAACGCCCCGGAGATTACGGAATGTTTTGTCGAGGTTGTCAGCGAGATTCGAGAACATGGTTGGGACTCTAGTGATGAGTGCGCGGACTGCAAGAGGGGATCCGGGAGGATCTCGGAAAACAGAGCTATTGATTTATCGCATGCTGAAGGAGGCCAAAACCAAAATTCACGAGGAAGATGATGCCTAGAAACCAAGCGCATATTCTGATGGTGTCCCGCCGGTTCGTTCAGCAATCCTTATCGATGATAAACGTAGTGAGATTTTGTAGTGGAGTGGAATGGTTGCATGCACGATGATCCCCTCAGTTATGGAATATATTTCAGCTTCAGTTCTCGGAGGACTCGGCATTGGCGTCGTGATCCTCATTGTCCTAGCAGGACTAGCTGCCCTTTTTCTGATTGGGCAATACAATGGTTTGGTCAAATTTCGGAATCGCTACCGGAATGCTTTTTCACAGATCGATGTCCAGCTCAAGCGGCGTCATGATTTAATCCCGAACCTCGTGGAGACTGCGAAAGCTTACCTTTCACATGAGCGTGAGACTCTGGAAGGGGTGATCGCGGCTCGCAATGCGGCCGAGTCGGCCCGTGCTGGGGTAAACCCGGATAATGCGGCATCCATGACAGCTCTCGCGCAGGCTGAAGGTGGCCTAGGCTCGATGGTGGGGCGTCTTTTCGCGCTCTCTGAAGCGTATCCCGACCTCAAGGGAAACGAAAATATGAAGCAGCTCAGCGAGGAACTCACGAGCACGGAGAACAAGGTCTCTTTTGCGCGCCAGAGCTACAATGACTCGGTAACGAACTACAATACCAAGCGCGAGGTCTTTCCGAGCAGCATGGTTGCGGGAGCGTTCAACTTCGGGCCAGCAGTCCTCTTTGAGGTTGCGGATGATTCGGAGCGTGAAGTGGTGAAGGTGAAATTCTAGAGGATGGATTTTTTTGAAGCTCAGGATCAGGCGCGCCGGAGGACCAAATGGTTGGTTCTCTGGTTCATTCTGTCAGTGATCGGTGTCGTCATTGCCGTCGATATCCTGGTAATTCTCACGCTTGGTCTAAGTGGAGGAGGGGGACTGGGAGGTGTTCTCATTATTTCATCGGCAGCGACAGCAGGCCTTATCCTTGCGGCGAGTGGTTTCAAATCAATGCAGCTCAGCAGCGGCGGCCAAGTGGTTGCAAAAGATCTTGGGGGGCGGCTCTTGATGCCCGGTTCGGGAGATCACCTTGAGAAACGACTGCTCAATATCGTCGAGGAGATGGCGATCGCGTCAGGAATGCCTGTGCCACAAGTTTACTTGATGGATGGGGAGGAGGGGATTAATGCCTTCGCTGCTGGGACCGAGCCATCCAATGCGGTCATCGGAGTGACCCAGGGCTGCTTGCAACGACTTTCCCGAGACGAGCTATCGGGTGTCGTGGCGCATGAATTTAGTCACATCCTCAATGGCGACATGCGACTCAATATGCGACTCATGGGACTGGTTTTCGGTCTCGTGGTGATCTCGATTGTTGGACGCGGGATGGTCGAGATGTTGCGATTTCAGAGTTTTTCCAGTCGGAGGAATCGCGAAGGGGGCGGAGCTGTCTTGGCGCTTCTTGCACTGGGGATTGGCTTGATCGTGATCGGTTCGATCGGGGTCTTTTTCGGGCGTCTCATTCAGGCGAGCATTTCACGACAGCGGGAATTTTTAGCGGATGCTTCGGCGGTGCAGTTCACCAGGAATCCCGATGGAATTGCCAATGCGCTCAAGAAGATCGGCGGGCAGGGCCGCGAAGATCAAAAAATCAAGACGGCCAAGGCCAGCGAGGCGAGCCACATGTTCTTCAGTGATGCGGGTCTTTTTAGTTTTGGGCTTTCGACCCATCCGCCGCTTGATATCCGGATCAATGCCATTCAAGAGAGCTGGGATGGTGAGTTTTTAGATTCTGCCCTGCCGGAAGTCGCTTCGATTCAAGCGGAGCCGCGCAGGCAATCCAAGGGCGGTGGCTTTCACGGAAGCGTGGTGGGCATGTCTGCGATTGAGTCGATGGGACGCGTAGAGCAGCGTCATTATGAGTCAGGCAAGCAGCTCCATGGAGAATTGGGGGATCAGTGGGCTGGAGTGGTTCATGATCGGGATAAAGCTCAGGCTTTAGTTTTTACCCTTCTGCTCGCGGAGGACGACGTCTTACGTGGCGGGGAAGTTCGCTATCTGCGAAAGAATGCGGGCGAATCCGCAACCGAACTCGCTTTGGGTTGGCAAAAGGATCTCATCGCGATGCACTCGACCCGGAAGATTGCTTTGCTCGATCTGGCAATGCCCACTTTGCGCACATTGAGTCGGTCCGAGTACCAACGTTTTCTCAAGATCACTCGCTGGCTCATAGTCAGTGATGAAAAAGTCGACCTCTTTGAGTTTATGCTCCAGCGCGTTGTGGAACGCCACTTGGTGAGTCATTTCGAAGGGAAGGGGTTTGGAAAGATTCGATCCACACATTTGTCCCAGCTTGGGAAAGAAGCCAATCTGCTGGTTTCGACCATGGCTCGTGTTGGAGGCAGGGACCTCGATGAGCAGAAAAAGGCGCACCGGGAAGCGACTAAAGAATGGAATTTTCCCGCAGGTGATTTTAATCCCTCGTCGACTCTCGATGAACTCGGTGAGGTTTTGCAGAGCTTTGATCAATCGTCACCTCTGGTAAAGCGGGAACTCCTCATTTCCTGCGGCCGAGCCGCGGCTTCGGATGGAAAACTTACCAATCGCGAGGCGGAACTCCTTCGGTCAATTGCGGATGCCATCGGATGCGCCATTCCGCCCTTCATTGAGAGGCTGGAAGAAACAGAGGATTGAACGAAAATCCTCATTAGCGGTCATGAACGAGCTGCTTGAAAAGGGGTGGAATGGCTTGCCATTTATCGATCACAACGACTCGTCTGTCGCTCGAGCAATGAGGTTCTGGAATTAGGGTCCGAGTCTTTTGGCACCCGGGTTCCTCTTCCTGGCGAATATTCTCTAGAAGTGCGCAGAAGGCTTGCGCTGCGGGTCTCCGAGAAGAGAACGAAGGAGGTCGCGACGGTGAAGATCCCCGCTGCGAAGTGGGAGGATTAGGTCATCAAAGCTAATTCCCTTTTCTAGAGACTTGATTTTAAGGAGAAGAGAGCGGAGTTTGACGGTATTCAGTGATTGAACGTGAGCGAGCACCCTGGTGGCTTTGGCCAAACCTCCTGAGCCTTGATGCTCCGTTGGTTGCGCTTGCGTGGTTCTGGATGTTTGCGAAGGCTTGGGGGGTCGTCAGTCTTCCGGTGAGCCTTCCGATCACAATGGCGCTGGCGGTCTGGGCGATCTACGCGGTGGATCGTGTCGTCGATTCGCGCAAGTCCAGTCCTCGTGCTTCATTGGAACGACGGCACTATTTCCACCGAAAGTATCGATGGGTTTTCATCACGGTGGCGATCGTGGTAGCGATTTGGTCCATCTATGCCTCGCTGCTGGTTCTCTCCCAGACAGTGCTCTTTTACAGTTTTTTCGTAATTCTCTTGGTGACGTGCTATTTCGCAATGGCCGTTTTTCAACGATCCGACCAGCACACGGGGCTGATGAAGAATGCGCTGGCTGGGATGACTTTCGCCTATGGCGTGGCAGCCGGAGTGCATGCTTACTCTCCGATTGTCTCCTTCCCCCAGATGGTCATTTCCCAGGAGGTGATTCTTTTTGGGGGGATTTGTATTCTAAATATGACGGCCATCGATTTTTGGGAGTTGGAAGGGGAGGACGGGGAAGATGCCTCAGCGCTAATCGGGACCGGTTGCCTCTTGCTTGGGGGTCTCGCGATGTTTTTCTCAACCCAAAGCGACGCCTTCAATAAGCCATTTTTCTACGCCGTGATGATTGGGTCTGCCGGGATTTATATTCTGAACCGATGCCGTAATCGTCTCGATCAAGACGGAAGGAGACTCTGGATCGACCTCGTTCTTCTCGCGCCAGTTGGCATTTATTGGCTCTGGATTACTTTCTACGAAAGAAATCTAGCATGATTTGGGATTGAGAAAGGGAGCTTCCCGTCTATTACTCCGCTCAATCTATGAGCGATCAAAGAAAGCCAGCAGTCTTGATTCTAGGAGCACCAGGTTCAGGAAAAGGGACGCAAGGAGCGGTTCTCGGGCAGATCCCGAGATTTTACCATTACGCGAGTGGTGATGTTTTTCGTCGTCTCGATACCCGGACCGAACTCGGCCGGAAGTTTGTCGAGTTCTCCAAAAGGGGGGAACTCGTCCCTGACGAGTTGACGGTTAAGCTGTGGGCCAGCCACATGGATAGCATCATTCAGACGCACCAGTATAAGCCCGATATCGATATTTTGATCCTTGATGGAATTCCGCGAAATCTTGGGCAAACGAAGATGCTTGAGAAGCACGTCGATATCATCCAGGTGTTTCATCTAAGCTGTCCTGACCGGACGGAGCTGGCTCGAAGGATGCGCAAACGCGCTCTTAAAGAGCAGCGGCTCGATGACGCGAGTGAAATAGTAATTCAGAGCCGGATTCAAACTTACGAGGCGGAGACGAAACCGATTTTGGATTACTTTTCGGATGCGTTAAGGCACAATGTTGATGCTTCTCAAAGCCCGGCGAAGGTGCTCTACGATATTATTGGAAAGCTCCAGAGCTTGGATGCCTATCAAGCGATTTCGACGGAGACGATCTAAACCAATTTAGAATGCGTATTGTTTTCATGGCCACCGGCGAGATCGCCGAATCAGCGTTTTCCGCGGTCCTTTCGAGCGAGCACGAAGTGATTGGCTTGGTGACGCAGCCGGATCGACCTGTTGGCCGAAAGCAAATCCTCACAGCACCGAAGGTAAAGACGCTCGCCTTGGAGGCGGGGATTCCCGTGATCCAACCGGAGAAGGTTCGCGAAATGGAAGCGTTGGCACAAATCAAGGAGTGGGATCCCGATGTCATTGTGGTCATGGCCTACGGACAGATTCTTTCCCAAAACTTGATCGATCTTCCCGGCAGGGCGATCATTAACCTCCATGCGTCACTCTTGCCGAAATATCGTGGGGCTTCCTGTATTCAGGGTCCGATTCGCGAGGGCGATGCCAAGACGGGTTGGAGTGTCATTTATGTGGTCAAGAAACTCGATGCCGGGGATGTCATCCTTCAGCGAGAGATTGAAATTCACAAGAGTGAGACCGGGGGAGAGTTACATAACCGACTTGCGGAAGCTGCTCCCCGGGTATTGCTCGATGTTTTGGATCTTTGGAAAGAGAGCGACGTTGCCGCAATTCCTCAGGATGATAATCAAAGCACCTACGTTTCGAAGCTCCTGCGTAACGACGGGCGCTTGGATTGGAGTAAGTCTGCCGAGGAGATCGAACGGATGATCCGCGCCTATCATCCTTGGCCGGGGACCTTTTGCGGCCTTGGCGGAAAGCGGGTGAAAGTTTTCCCTCCTGTTCAAATTGGAGATGGAAAGGGAAATCCTGGTGAGTTTTTAACGGAAGAAGGACGCGAGCTTGAGATCGCATGTGGTGATCGCTCATTGTTTCTGAGTTCGGTTCAGCCAGAAGGGAAAGCAAGGATGGATGCGGCGTCCTTTGCCAGAGGGTATCGGGAATTACTGGCGAATGGTTTGGAATAGTGTAGTATCGAACCATGAAAGTGCTTTTGCTTCTACTTGCGTCAGCTTCCGTCGTTTTCGGAATCGTTCATGAGGTTCATCTCATTTCACAGCCATTGTCCCTGCACGGCACCGATGTGAGTGAGGATTTTAAGGGGGAGCCGATTCAAGCACGCGTGGTGTCATTTCCTTCTGTGACCGTCGGAGCGACACCGGAAGCATTAATCTCGGCTGTAAGTGCATCCCATCGGCTACCCGGGCCTACAAGCTACAAGATTCCTGAGGCGAACCTCCTCATTCTTTGTCACATCGAGCTAGAGTCGGAAATGACCAAGAAGGGCTTCCTTTGCACATTGGATCTTTCAAAACTTAAAATGCCTGAAGAGATTGATTTTTCCGCTCACACGGTGCTGGTGCTTTCCATTAAAGCGATCAAGGAGACTCTGCGACGCTACTATCGTTCGGCCAAAGTGAATGAGGAAATCACGATCAAGATTGTCGGAACGACAGAAAAAAATAGCTCTTTAAGGAACCTCGAGACCACCTTTAAGGCAGGAAATTGAGAGATTCAGGAATTTGCCTTCCCCCGCTCCTCGGGGCCTGCTTTTATCAGTTCTAGTAAAGTATGAGCGCCTTGTCAGAGATCCGAAGTTTTAAGCGAGTTATCCTTAAACTCTCCGGTGAGGCCCTTAGAGAGCCGGGCAGTAAGGATAATATTTCACCTGAAATCGTTGAGCGGATTGCTGACGAAATCAGCGCTGTTAAAAAAGAAACGGGTGTTGAACTGGGAATCGTCGTTGGAGGCGGAAATTTTTGGAGAGGGGCCAGTGCCAGCGCCCGTGGGATGGACCGTGCTACAGCCGACTATGTTGGGATGATGGCCACGGTGATGAACGCACTCGCTCTTCAGGCAGCTTTGGAAGCCGATGGCATTCGCTGCGTGGTACAGTCGGCGATTGAGATGAAAAATGTCGCGGAACCTTTTATCCGACGTAAAGCATCTCGCCAACTTGAAGAAGGAGTGGTTGTGATCTTCGCCGCAGGAACCGGGAATCCCTTTTTCTCGACGGATACGACCTCCGCTCTCAGAGCCAGCGAGATGAATGCCGATGTTATTTTTAAGGCCACGATGGTCGATGGAGTCTACGACTCTGACCCCAAGAAGAATCCCGATGCCGTGCGCTACGATTCCTTGCCATTCTCCGAGTGTCTCTCCAAGCAGCTTGCGGTCATGGATTCAACAGCTTTCAGCCTATGTATGGACAATGACATCCCCATCATCGTCTTTGATATCGGCAAGAACGGTAATATTCACACCGCTCTGACGGGTGGAGACATTGGGACGATCGTCCACCGATAATTTTTTACCACTACCTATTATGGAATCATCAGAAGCCCTGAACAGCGTCGATGCGGCGATGAAGAAAGCCGTGGAACACACGAGCAGTGAATTCACGTCCATCCGGACCGGCAAGGCCTCGCCTGCGTTGGTCGAGAACCTAGATGTGAGCGTGCCTAGTTACGGCAGTGTCATGAAGCTGAAAGGCCTTGCTGTCATCACGAGTCCCGAGCCCCGGATGCTCTTGGTGCAGCCCTTTGATCCGACGACTACCGGAGATATTGAGAAAGCGATTCGCGAGAGTAAGCTCGGCCTTAATCCGGTTAATGAGGGCATCAAGCTCCGACTTCCGATCCCGGAGCTTTCCGAAGAACGTCGTGTTGAACTCGTAAAGAATGTCAAAGCGATGGCCGAAGAGGGACGCATCAGTATCCGCGCCGCCCGCAAGGAAGGGATGGATGCCGGAAAGAAGATGAAATCTGATAATACGGTGACCGAAGACGGCCAACGAGACTTTGAAGCGGAGGTTCAAGCTCTTACGGACAAAGCGACCAAGGACCTCGATGCGCTCGTGACAGCGAAGGAGAAGGAAGTGATGACGGTTTAGTCTTTTGATCTCGAACAAACTCAAGAAGCGGCGGTCGATGACTGTCGCTTTTTTGTTTTGTTCGCTTCGGGATTATCGAGCTTGTCGCCTCATCCGGATCCGCTAGCCTCAACACGATCATGCGTAAGTTCTTTTTACTTATTGGAATTCTAGCAGTATTTGGAGGCTTCCCTCTGATGGCGGAAGAGGAAATGTTGCCTGCAGATCCTCAAGTTGAGGAAGCAAAGAGTGTGGACCAAAAAATTGATGAAGGCTTTGCGAAAGTCACAGGACCTTTTGTGAGCGCGATTTTCAGTAAGGTTGAAATCAACGGCTACGGAGTTTTTTGGATCATCCTGTGGCTGGCGCTCGCTGGGGTGGTGTTCACAGTTGTCTTCAAACTGGTCAATTTCACCGCCTTCCCTCTGGCAATTCGCACACTCAAAGGAAAATATAGCTCTAAGGATGATCCCGGGGAAATCACCCACTTCCAAGCCCTCACAGCAGCAATTTCAGGAACGGTTGGGTTGGGAAACATCGCCGGAGTTGCCATTGGAATCTCTATTGGCGGACCCGGAGTCGCTTTCTGGCTCTTTTGTGCGGGATTCCTCGGCATGGCGACGAAGTTTGCGGAATGCACCTTGGGCGTGAAGTATCGTGAGATCGGGGCCGATGGGCGCGTTCACGGAGGAGGAATGTATTACCTTAAGAAAGGGTTGGCGGAGAGAGGGATGGCTCCAGTGGGTCAGATTCTAGCAGTAATGTTCGCAGTCTTTTGTATTTTTGCCTCCTTTGGTGGAGGGAACGTTTTCCAGATTAATCAAGCAACCGATCAACTCATTACGATTACCGGAGGAAAAGAAGAGAGCTTCTTCGCCTCAAACCAGTGGGTTTTTGGTGTCTTTATGGCAGTCGTTACCGGCTTGGTGATTATTGGCGGAATTCGTGGGATTGCAAAAGTAACGTCCAAGCTAGTTCCCGCCATGTGCATTGCTTATGTGGTTGGCGCTTTGGTTGTGTTGGTAGTGAATGCTGACCGTCTCCCAGGTGCTGTCGGAATGATCGTCAGCGAGGCGTTTAATCCTCGAGCAGCGGTTACGGGTGGTTTCTTAGCTGCCTTTATCTGGGGCATCCGGCGGGCGACTTTTTCAAACGAAGCAGGTATCGGTTCTGCCGCAATTGCCCATGCTGCCGTTAAAACTAAGAAACCCGCATCAGAAGGGGTTGTTGCTCTTTTAGAGCCTTTCATCGATTCGGTGATCGTCTGCACAATGACTTCGCTCGTGATCGTGAGTTCGATGCACTTTGATGGTGATTCGGCCACCTTTACGGTGAATGGAATCACGCAAACACTGGGCGACTCTGAGAATAACAATAACGCGTTCGGAATTGGCCTGACTTCGTTGGCTTTTGAATCAGTTCACAGCAGTTTCAAATACCTCCTGTTTGCCTGCGTGTTGCTCTTCGCTTTCTCGACCCTCATTACGTGGAGCTACTACGGACTTCAGGCCTGGCAGTATCTCTTCGGCCGCGGCAAGGGAGCTGAGCTTACCTACAAGCTGATATTCTGCCTTGTGATCATCGTTGGTTCATCAGCATCGATGGGGAGCGCCGTGGACTTTTCGGATGCTGCTCTGTTCGCGATGAGTATTCCTAACCTTATCGGTGTCTATCTCTTGATTCCGATCATCAAGAAAGAGTATCGCGAGTATTTGGAATACACCCGCAAGATCGATGCAGGAGAATCTCCTGATGATCTCCAGTAAGGAGCATGGCTAAGCAATATCAGCTTAAAAAGGAGACTCGTGGTGGGGTCTCAGGAATCGATTACCAGGCGGAACTGAATCCTCAGCAATATGCTGCCGTGAGCTCGCCTCCCGGGCCTGCTTTGGTGATCGCCGGTGCTGGGTCAGGGAAGACGAGAACCTTGACCTATCGAGTCGCTTACCTTCTCGATCAAGATGTCGATCCGCGCAGTCTTCTATT
Source organism: Akkermansiaceae bacterium (assembly GCA_028822935.1). Taxonomy (GTDB): domain Bacteria; phylum Verrucomicrobiota; class Verrucomicrobiia; order Verrucomicrobiales; family Akkermansiaceae; genus SW10. The sequence continues at coordinate 7,320 of JAPKCM010000076.1, read as the reverse complement.
GCTGACCTTCACCAATAAAGCCGCCCGCGAAATGATGGAGCGGGTGAAGGAACTTATTCCGCAGGATTTGAGCGAACTCTGGAGCGGCACTTTTCACTCAATCGGAAATCGCATCTTGCGACGACACGCCGATGAAGTGGGGCTCACGCGTTCTTTTTCGATCATGGATCGCGACGACCAGAAATCACTCGTGAACACCGTGATCGCCGAGTGCGATATCGACACGAAACAGCGACGTTTCCCAAAAGCGGATATTCTCATCTCTATCTTTTCGCTGATCGACAATACGGGAACGACGCTCGAAGAACTTCTCGAAGTTCGCTATCCTTACTTCGAAGAATGGGCGGAGGAAATTTCTAAGGTGGCAGATCGCTACCGCGAGAAAAAGCTCGAGACCAATTCCGTGGATTTCGACGACCTCCTTCTTCTTCCCCTCAACCTTCTTCAGGAAAATGAGTTGATCCGAAAGAGCTACCAAAAGCGCTTCAAGTATCTTCTCGTGGATGAGTATCAGGACACCAATCATGTCCAAAGCGAACTCATCGACATTTTGGCTCAGCCGCAATACTCGGTCATGGTGGTGGGTGATGACGCGCAGTCGATCTACTCGTGGCGTGGAGCGGATATGGATAATATTCTGTCCTTTCCTGAACGCTATGAGAACGCGACGGTTTATAAAATCGAAACGAACTATCGTTCGGTTCCCGAGGTTCTTGAGCTTTCCAATGCGGCGATCAAAGTGAACCAAAAGCAGTTCACGAAAACGCTCAATGCCGCGCGCGAAGGGGGGCGCATGACGCCAGCAGTCGTTCCGCTTGAAGATCCACAGGCGCAAGCGAACTTTGTTGCTCAGCGCATTCTTGAGCTGCGGGATGAAGGGATCGAACTTGAGGAAATGGCGGTTCTGTATCGGGCTCACTACCAGAGTTTGGAGATTCAAATGGAGCTGACGTCTCGCGATATTCCCTTCGATATCACAAGCGGGCTCCGCTTTTTTGAGCAAGTCCACATTAAGGATATTGCGGCCTTTTTGCGATTCGTGGTGAATCGCAAGGATGAAGTCAGTTTTAAGCGTTTTTGCCTTTTGCTACCCGGTGTTGGAAATGCGATTGCCGCAAAATTGTGGCGGAGTTGGCTCAAGACCGGTCATCATCTCGAGGAGAATGCTCCGAGGAAATACTCCGATATCTTTTCTAAATTCAAAGTCCCAGCGAAGGCCGCGAAAGAATGGGAACAACTCGGCTTTACTCTCGACGAACTCATCACGCCCGATGGCTTCGCGCGTCCTGCCGAGATGATCACGAGTATTCTTGAAGGGATTTACGACGAATACATGCGGCACAGTTTCGATAACTACGACAATCGTCGGCAGGACATCGAGCAACTCGTGATGTATTCCGAGAACTTCGACGACATCCTCGAACTCCTCGGACAGCTCTCGCTCATGAGCTCGGTCGATGCGGACCCCTCTGGGAAGAAGGAAGAGCTGAAGGGTGAAAAGATTACTCTTTCAAGCATTCACCAGGCCAAGGGGCTTGAGTGGAAAGTCGTTTTCCTGATCTGGCTTACCGATGGCATGTTTCCAAATGGCCGCGTTCTTGAAGCCGATGACGAGGAGATGCTCGAAGAAGAACGGCGTCTTTTCTACGTGGCGTTGACCCGGGCGAAGGACGAGCTCTATTTGAGCTATCCACAAATCAACCCTAAGAGCTACTCGGGCGATATCATTCAACGCCCAAGCCGCTTCTTGGATGAATGCCCAGAGGAACTCACGGAGCTTTGGGATGTCGGCCCGGCTTGGTAGGGATGACTCTTTGGCAGATCCAAGCTGCGCTCGCTGCGATGACCATGCCAATCAAGACGTCGACGGGCCGATGCTGCCACGTTGCAATAATGCAGAAGGAACCGAATGCGAGCATCGGAATCAGCCAGTAGAGGTGCTTGCGATTTTCTTGCGCGAGGAAATAGCAAACAAGCATCGGGCCTACGATGTGACCACAGGGAAGAACGCAAACGGGGCGATCCACGGAAACCATTTCGCGGTAAACGGACCAACCATCCTCGGCGAGTTCTGGTCGGGTCATTTCTGAGGGAAAGAAAATCCAAATCGCCGCGACCGTCCCGTAGGCGAGGACGAAGGAAATGACATAGCGAACGAAGCACTGTTGCTCCCGGATGAAGAAGATTCCCAGAGTAGGAGTCCAGAGAAGAGCAAGATAAGGAAGAGCGAGGATGGGTAAAAAAGGAACCCAATCAGGCATCGTCAAGGGGACGTGCTCAACTGAGTTCCGCTGATTGATCCAGAAGTAGGTCGCAAAGAGTGGGCCGGTGGTGCCCAAGAGCAAAAACGCCCTTGATAGCACTTGTTGAATCGTTAGTCCCATCTGGAAGGAGGCTACTGCTTACCAAGCATCAGTCTGCACAACCGCCTGATCGGGTCCACTGAGGACTACGATGGCAAGAAGACAGAAGAATTTACCGAGCTGCACGTCAAAGCGAAAGCTGGGAAAAAGAGGAGATTTTGTCAACGATTGTTCAGACTACTTTGCTCTGGGATGAGCGTTCTCGTAGGCCTCACGGAGGCGCTCTTTCGTAACATGCGTATAGATTTGAGTTGTCGAGAGCGAGGCGTGCCCGAGGAGCGATTGCACCGACCTTAAATCCGCACCGTGGTCGAGAAGGTGGGTCGCGAAGGAATGACGGAACTTGTGCGGAGTGACATTGAAGGCAATCGACGAATGACTGAGATACTTCTTCAAGAGCGAGTTGATCGAGCGGGTCGAGAGTCGCTTTCGCAGTTTGGAGAGGAAGAGGGGGCCTTCGTAGATTTTTGCGGCACCTCGATAGGCGTGCATCGCCTTCATGGCGTAGGAACCGATCGGGACGAGTCGCTCCTTCGAACCCTTTCCCATGACACGCACTGTTTCCGAAGGGAGATCAATGTCATTGACATCAAGTGCCGTTAGTTCGGCGAGACGGAGGCCGGTGGAATAGAAGAATTCCAGGATGGCGGCATCGCGGGCGGGCATCCAATCGGGAGCCTGCTTTGCGTGCTCGATCTTTAGAGGAAGGGCGAGAAGCTCTTCGATTTGCGCCAAGGTAAGAACGACAGGAAGCGGTTTATCGGCCTTGGGGAGTTCGACTTCTGCGACCGGGCTCTTTGGGTAACCGCGGCGGTGAACAAGGAACTTGTAAAAGGAGCGGTAAGCGGCAAAGCGCAGCCGAATCGTGGCACGTGAGAGATCCTGTTTGAGGAGCTCAAAGAGATAAGCGCGAAAGTGATCGGGGGTGAGATTGCGCCAGGAAGAGAATTTATCGCCCAGCCATTCCTGAAGTTTTCGAATCGCGAGGGTGTAATTCTCAAGAGTGCGCTTCGAAGAGTTTTTCTCGGTGAGGAGAAACTCGATAAACGCTTCCTGTTCGGTGTCGCCGCCCGTCATGACAATATATTAAAGCACAAATGACCATCAGGAGACATGAATTAATTGAGCTTTGCGTTATGGCAACGACAAAAATCATTGCCAAGAGCAGAGAGGGGTGATTTCTTCGCAGCGCTGCGCGCGTGGCGGAATTGGTAGACGCGCATGATTCAGGTTCATGTGGGGGCAACCCTGTGGAGGTTCGATTCCTCTCGCGCGCACTTTCATTTTTTATTGGTTTTCAGTCCCGCTTTTTACGGGGCAATGCTCTTGGCCCGGCAGAGAAGTATTGGGATTGCAGTGAGGAAGAGATCGCTTGGGAAACCAAAGAGGCGGGCTCTATCTCTGGATTTTTTTACCCATCCCAAAAGTCGCGGAGTTGTTTGAGAGTCTTGGCGGGTCCCCCTAAATGAGCCTTTGCATCCGGGTCAGGGCGGCTTCACGTTCTGTGGACTGCGAGTGTTTTAGCTCTCTAGTTCGACAGACAGGACGCCCTAATCTGCGGCGAGTCTCTGCTCTAGGAAATCCGCGACGCGCTCGAATGGATTAAAACCGAAAGCCTCGCCGATTGAGCGTCGCAGGTTGGAGTTTGCGTTGATATCGTAGAACACTCGGCGGCCGCTGGGTGTTTCGAGAAATTCGATGCCGGCCACATCCATTTGGGCGCTTTGGACGATGCGTCGTCCTGCTTTCAGGGCGTCATCGGACAGGTGATGGAAGGGATAGAATTCGACGGGTGGCGCCACCGCTTCCTGTGGCACTGGGATCGCACAAATAGCGGCGCCCCCGTCTTCGCTGGGATTGCACTGTTCTGACGGGCAGAGGTTGTAGCGCCCATGGGTGACGACTCGCATCGCGTAGAGTAACTCGTCACCCAAGAATTCCATGCGGACGATCCCAAACTCAGGGTCGTGGGGAAGGTATTCCTGGAGGAGCAGCAACTGATCGGGTTCCCACAGCTCGGGCTGCTCGGCGAGCAGGGCGCGAAGTTCGTCGAGGGAGTCGATCTTGTGCATGCGGGCGCCGCTGCCTCCTTGCTCCGGCTTCAGCATCGCGGGAAAACGTAAGTCTTCGCGTCGCGCCAGGGCCTCGATGTCGTTAAACATGATCGAGTGCGGGTGATCGATACCCAGTTCTCGGAGTCGAGCAATCTGGGCGCTCTTGGAGAGTTCGAAGGCGAACACATCAACGCCGTTGATAACCTGTGCCCCCTGAATTTGGAGATTCCTGAGCAGCGCCAGGGTGAATGGGACCACTCGCGGTCGCCCGCGCACGTAAGCGCTCGGGCTGGCCTGGTTGAAGTAGAGCTTGGCCTTCGGGAGATCGTGTCCGCCAAAGGCCGCCGATTTGAGATCGAATTTGGTGTAGGAGAGCCCGCGTTTGTCGAGGACGTCAAAGAGAGGCTGTTGCCAGTCCTCGTTTTCAAAGAGGATGGCGAGATCGGTAGTTGGCACGTTGGGCATGGATTCCCCAGAGAATCAGCGAATAAGAGAGAATGTCGATCCCGATGATTCTCGATATGTGTGGGTCAGGGATCCCTGCCGCTTAGACGATGGGCAGTCGGGTGGTATGCCGGGGCACTCCGTTGAAGGCATTGTCGAGTTCCAGGCGCTGGTGCATGACTTGGATGGCGCGCCCAAGGATGTCGACATCTCCCCGGGCATCGTGACGTCGAAGCGTAGTCTCTTGAAGCCTGAGGCGATTCTTGACGTGATCGAGCGAATGGCCCGTCCCTCTTGTTTTGCCGAAGAGCATTTTCGAGATTCCGATAGAATCAATCGCGTCTACCTCACGGCTGGGAAGTCCGTGGCGCTGACAGGTGGCTTCGAGGAACTTCGAGTCGAAGCGCTTGGCGTTGTGAGCAATCAGGGTGGCATCATCAGACCAGGCCGCAAAATCGCAAAGCACTTGCTCAGGCCTTGGGGAATCTGTCACGTCCCGATTTTCGATGCCGGTGTAGCTTTCGATAAACGATGAGATACGACGCCTTGGCCTGGCGAAGCTGAAGAAAGAGTCGGTTGGGCAGAGGCAGCCTGAGTTGAATTTGACGGCTGCGATTTGGATGAATTCGTCGTTTTGCGGGCTGAGGCCGGTGGTTTCGAGGTCGTAGATGATGAAGGATTCACCCGAATAGAACCGATCCGCCCAAATGAAGGAGCGGTCGCATCTGGAGCATCTCACCCGCTGACCGAGGGCTGACTTGGGGCCGCTTATGCTCTGGTCACAGGTTGGGCTGGGGCACTGGATCTTCATTCTTGAAAGTTGATTCGGTCCAAGGGATAGCGGGTCAGCCCCGGAGACTCCAGCTCGAGATGTCGAACTCTGAGGAACATCGTGTTAGAACTGGGGAGCGATGGATCCGAACGCAAACCAGGCGGCTCCGGGGAGCCGCCTGGTGGGGGAATAGATTAGTGCTTAGAACTTGCCCAGTTCGTCCTGGGCGGTCTGGATGCTCTTCTGGAACTCCTCGAATTTCTTGGTGTTTTCCTCGTTGCGCTCCGGCTTGGTCCCGATCCAGTCGGCGAGCTCTTTCTTGGCGTCCTCGACTCCCTTGATCGCGGCCTTGTAGGCTTTGGCCTTGTCCGGATTGGCTTTGACGAAGGCTTCAATGTTGGCGGGGCTGAGGCGGACGACGGCTTTAAACTCCGAAATGAACGATTCGGGGGTCTTTCCCTTACCGGCACCCAGTTGGCCAATCTTGGTTTCACCGTCGCTGGCGAGGATGACGTAGCTCGGGAATCCGCGGACCTCGAATTGATCTTTTAGCTTTTCGTTCCGGGCGACGTATTTTTCTGGGACGATGGTCTTGTCCTTTGGAAAATCGAGGGTCACGAGCAAGACGTTTTCGGCGGCATATTTTGTCCACGCTTCTTTGGCGAAGACGCCCTTGTCCATGAGTTTGCACCAGCCGCACCAGTCGGATCCGGTGAAGTTGATCAAGAGGGGGAGCTTTTTCTCGGCCGCGATTTTCTTGGCGGCATCGAAGTCCATCGTCCAGTGTCCGATTTTAGCACCATCGATCTGCACCGCCTCTGCGGTGGTAAAAGCTTCTTCGGTTTGGGCGGCGAGTGTGATGGCACCGGCGCAAAGTAGGCCGATCGTTGTGTTCAGTAGTTTCATTGGTTCTTGGGATTGACGTTGTAGAGCGAGGGTAGAATCGACCGAAAGATCTTCGTCGCTCGTATAGATGCAATGCATCGTTCTTGCGTTAACAAAACTATAAAAGGCATTTGTGCCATGGAATCGGAAGCAAATTCGGCTCCGTCGTGGTAGCGTCCGTAGGGAACTCCTTCTGTTTGGAGGGTGTAACTCACCGAATCGAACCCTGATCCCTTCCGAGTTTTCCTAGGTGACCTTGGCACCTTCTAGACGGCCCAGTTTGAATGGCGTGCGCAAATCGCCGACCTCCTCGTCGGAGGAGAGCACCAGATACGAACTCGGGTCCATCGAGGTCGTTGCGGAGGTTAGAGAGGGGGGCTCCCGCATTCTGTCAATTTCCCCGGGCGATCACCACCAACTTCCCGCGCATCGCGCGCCAGTGACCTGGGTAGGTGCAGACGAATGGATACTCCCCTGGCTCTGCCGGTGCCATGAATCTGAGTTCCTGACGTCCCCCTGGCGGGAGTAATTCAGACGACCACAGAACTTTTTTCGAAGTCGGGACGTAGCCTTTTTCGCGAGCCTTGAGGTCTGCGGCCATCAGATCCGCCGCCGCTCCAATTTCCTCGATCGCTCCCGGCTTCACCACGACAAGGTTGTGCGGCATGAGGTCATTGTTTTCGAAAACCAGATGAACCGCCGCTCCGGCAGTGACAAGCAAACGGGTGTGATCGTAGCGCAACTGCCCCGGCACCATTTTGATGAGAAAAGTCGTCGCGCCCAAGCCGTCCAATGCCTTGTC
>JAPKCM010000075.1 GCA_028822935.1 Akkermansiaceae bacterium | reverse complement strand
TCGACTTCGGTTCGTTGCTGATATCGGTCGCCTCAGGGACCGACATCTGCATGCGAAATGACATTTCGTATTGCGCGATGCGTGTGGCGATTTCGGGATCGCCGAAGGCTTCGAGCTGCATTTGGTTGAGCGCCCCGATGCGCCCGATCATGCGCTTGCGGCTCTCGACGGTCTCGCCGGGTTGGCTGTTGAGATAAAGCACTGGTGTCTTGCCGCCGCGGAACTGCACGCCCTGGTGCACGCTCGGTAGGAACCCGCTGCTCCAAAGTTTGGTATAGACCGGCTGACTGCCGGGCCGGCCGGTGCCATTTGAAATTAAGACGCAGAAGTCGGGCAGGTTGCTGTTTTCGGTGCCGAGTCCGTAGCTCATCCACGATCCCATGCTCGGGCGTCCTGGTTGTTGATTACCGGTTTGGAAGAAGGTCACACCGGGATCGTGGTTGATCGCTTCGGTGTGCATCGATTTCACAAAAGAGAGATCGTCCGCGATCTTCGCGGTGTGCGGCAGGAGTTCACTGATCCAAGCCTCGCTCTGGCCATGTTGAGCAAACTTGAAGTTCGAACGCGCGATTGGAAACGAACTCTGCCCGGAAGTCATCCCGGTGAGACGCTGCGTTTTTTCGATGAATCCGTCCTTGCTCCAGGTCTTCGATTTCGGATCGTATTTTTTAAAGAGCTCTTTACCGTGGAGCTCGTCGAGTTTCGGTTTGTAGTCAAACATGTCCTGCTGCGACGGAGCGCCGTTCATGAACAGGAAGATAACCCGCTTCGCCTTCGGCGCGAAGTTGGTGCCACGACGAGCGAGGTCAGCCGCGAAGGCTTTCGGTGCCAGCATCGAGCCCAGAGCGAGCGAGCCGATCCCGGTGGAGCCAGCGCTAAGCAGATGGCGGCGCGTGATAGCGTGTTTGTAGGTATCGAGGATCTGATCGTTCATGACTTTTACTAATATTTCTACGACATTATTCCTGCGCCATACGGAAGAAGAGAGGACTGTTCGCAGGGTCGACGCCGGAGGCTGTGACCGTGATGGTCGCTCCCTGGGAATCGATGGCATCGGCGAGTTCTTCCCAATTCCCGAGATCGGAGGAGACTTCGCGAAGATAGCTGAACCTCGGGGCTGGCACCCCCGGTTTTCCGCTCCAGTTCGGCGATCACCAGTGGACCGGGAGGAGATTTGACGACTATCGAATTGGGAGAGTCGAAGAGTTGTTGAACCTGCAGTTCGTCGAGGGAGAGGCGGAACAAAAGTCCATCGACCGTCTTTTCGGAAAGGGGAATGGCAAGCACGGGGCGGGCGACATCATCGCTCACGATTTTGAGATCGGTCTATCGCCATTGTTACTGGGTGAAACGCCGCCGCCGGAGGACCCCGCGACGAGAGTCGAGAGAGTGCCGATGCCGATGCCGATGCTGTCGTTGGGCTCGGTTTGCACGATCTGCGAGAAGAAGGGACCAGCGAAGGTCAGACAAGTATCGAGGAGTCGGTGGGATTTCATGACAAGAAAGCGAAGGGGAAAGTTCCTCAGTCTTGATACGGCAGATCTTATCCCAATTCTATCTTTTGGCGTAAATTAAAAAGCGGCGACCCACACTGTGGGTCGCCGCTTTTGAGTGACGGGTTGTTGCTCGAGGGCTGCTACTTCTGGATCACGTAGCGTGCCTCGAGGGCCTTGGTAATGCGCTTGGCGGACTCTGACAGGTGGGCCTTGGTGTAGGCGTCGAGACCTTCCTTATTCATGGCGACTTCGAGCTTGTTCTTAACCTCGGTGAGCTTGAGCGATGCCAGATCTGAGACGGGTTTCTGAGCGGGCGAGGTCCTAGTCTTTCCATTGGTCAAGCCCATGAGGCGGTCAAGATACTCACGCTGCAGGTTTCGCTGGAAGCTGGAGATCAGCGGCTGGCGGGCGGTGTATTTTTTACCTGCTTCAGCTTTATCGAGCGAGGACCACACTGCTTTATCGACGGTATCGAGCACCTCAGGGAGGGTGAGCGCATCCTGATCGGAGGGCACGCGGAACTCGTTATCGTAGATGCGGCCGAGGGTGGTTGGGTTGAGGATGTAGGTCAGCGCGGATGCTTGTAAACCGAGCACCTTGTCATGCACCGGCCATGCGGGATCGATCGCCGCGGTGTCGTCATCCCACCACTTGTCGATGGTCATGTGCTTGAGCAACTCAGATGTCAGGCCGTAGGATTCGTCACGGAACGAGTTCTCAATGACAAATTTGAGTGCCCGGCGCTGTTTGTCGGCGGGGACGACCTCGATGGGCGGTTTTCCGTTCGGATCACCTTTACGGTGGCGATAGACGTGCGCGCCGCCGAGCCAGTTGGCCATCATGCTGACGACCCGTGCCTGGCTGGAGACGGTGAGCAGGTAACCGCGTCGGGCACGCGACCAGCTCTGGCCGTCTTTGACGAACTTTTCAAGGAGTTCGCCGCGATGCTTGCGCACGATTTCCATCATCTCGTTGCTGTAGTCGAGAGGGTCGGCGGAGAAGTCGTAGCGGCGGGCAAGCGGATCCGATCCACCCGTGTCCTCGTCGGTGGCGTATTGCAAGAGCGGGTCGGCAACCTTGGCCAGGATGGGCTTCAGATCTTTCTCGAAACTATAGCCGTATTCGATGGCCCAATCATCGTAGGGTCCGACGCTGATCATGCCGTAGTCGCCCTGTTTTTCGCCCTCGCCGGCGAGAATCATATTCACCGGAATGTAGTCCATGACCGAGGAGGCGAGTGGCTTTTTCCCCATGACTTCGTCGCTGTTAATCTGCTTCAGGGTGTAGATTGACGAGCCTTTGAAGTTGTGGCGCAGGCCGATGGTGTGCCCGACCTCGTGGACGGTCAGATCGGCGAGCAGTGGTCCGATGAATCTCTCTGGGATCCCGTCGATGATCTGCTCGTCGTTCTTTGCATCACCGGCGGCTTCTTTTTCAGCGGCCTGGATGTCGAGTATCATGCGCATGGTGGCGATACCGTGGGTTTTGCAGTTGGCAGCCTGGCAGAGGCCGTTGCGTTGGCTTTGGCGACCGCGCAGGCCGTCAAGAATGTGTTCGCCCAAGAGTCGGTTTTCGGCGTCGCCGTGCTGCATCAGCGGATGGGCTGGATCAGCGGCGGTGGCGGCCAACTCGGCGCGAACTCTGGTGCGTTCGCGCGGTGCTGCAAGCAGGACACGTGGGTCCCAGTCCGGGTTTTCTGCGAGCCACGCCATGGTCTCAGGGGCCATGCCCTCGGTGGCGATCTTTGGCAGTAGCTCGTTGTATTGAGTCCACCAGTGGCGGATCCAGCCGTCGGTCAAGATGATGTCGGCGTCTAGGATTTGGCCGGTCTCCGGATGGACGCGGCTGGGTCCGATCGCGGTGCCGGCACCGTTGCTGAGCCAGCGGACGAAGTTGTAGCGCACGTCTTCAGGGTCGAGGTTCATGTAACTCTTCGAGGTGGCATCTTGCTGGCGAACTTCGATCGCTCCGAGGATGCCGATCTTCTCGAAGGCCTCGTTCCACATCAGGATCCCTTGCCGCACCCAGCGGCGATATCGGATGGGGGTGGTGTGTTCGATGTAGAAAACGATGGGTTCCTTCGGCGGGCTGAGCTTCAGGGACGGGTCGGCCTTTTTCAGGTTCCAACGGTTGATGAATCGCACGCGCGTTTCGTTCTCGGTGAACTTGCCGAAGTCGACATAGGACGTGGTGAAGTAGCCGACGCGCTCGTCAGCGACGCGTGGTTCGTAGACCTTTGGATCTGCGGAAGGCAACAGACTGATCGAGTAGTGGAGGGTGCGTAGCTGGCCATCTTTCATCGGCACTTCAATGCCAACCTCGACGTTGCTTGGGAACGCCTTTGCGGTGACGACGCGGTGCAGTTTCGCGTTCAGACCGGCAACGCGGCTCCCGAAAAACTTGCTCGCCTGGCCCACTAGGAGCGCATCTAGGTCGATGATCGGGCCACCCTTGGGCACCATCGCGACGATGGGCACGTCGAGGAGAACCTTGTCGGTGAACAGTCGATTGACCGAGGACTTGCTCTGCGGGTCGCCGGATGACTTAATCTCGAGGTTCGGCTCCACGAGGGCGATCCGCTTGTCGTATTGGCGCCAGTAGAACACGCCATCGCCTGCCTGCAGGCCGGCGTAATTGTCTCCACTGGCCACGGTGAGCGCGATGAAGTGCCGCTGTTTGGCAAAGTCCTTCGGGAGTTCTGCGAGGAGTTGCCCGTCTTTCTTTCGATGCCACAGGGTGTAGAAACTTTTGGCGCCGTCACTGGTCGATACGATTTTCTCGTAGCCCTTAAGAACCTCAGTATGCGAAGGGAAGTCAGGTTTTACGGTGGGGTTCCCTCCGGGCCTTGGCGGCCCTTGCTGCACTGGTGTTTGAGCAATCGCTGTCGAAGCGAGTGCCAATGCCAGGACGGAGCCAGCGATCAGGGTTTTGATGTGGGTTTTCATATGGAATTAACAATTACGCGTTCTTAAATAGTTTGGGTTCACCTTTTGAGGATCGGTATAACAACGGCCTCAGAGGCTGGGGTTGGAGAGAGTAGCGGGGAGGGATCTTAACCCCATCTCATTTTGAATACCTTGAGAGGGTGTTAGCGAATGAGGGTCGCCTCCGTCAAGCTCGAAGCCGCGAACTGGAGCCGGAAATGGTGTAAGGTGGGTTTTAGAGTATTTTTGTATGCGGGAAAATTTCTTATCAGTATTCATTTTGTGGCTGCCAGGCTAAAGAGTCTTTCTCTCCGAAAAGAATTTTTCCTCTGTTATGATTTCACGATTCAGCCCGCGAGAAGGCCGAGAAGGCGATCGCGTACGGAGTCATTGCGGACCAATCCGCTGAACTGCTCTGAACCCGGACCAAAGGACGTGAGTTGAGTCGGGTCAGAGGTGTGGCAGGTGCCAGTCCAGCCGACACCAGTGATATTCCCTACAATTTGCCCGAGGATCCCAACGGGGTTGGAAAGCTGGTTGCTCCACTCACTCACTTGGCGCCCTGCGATACACTCCAGCATGGCATTAGCCTCTTTTTGCGAAGGAGTGAACCCGTAGAAGTCTTCGATCTTCTTGATCATATCAGCGCTCTTACCAGTTTTCCTGTTCCATTCACTGAGGAAGCGCTCGGCCGAGCCGCTAATCTGGGCGACTTTTTGGAAGTGCTCGTCCGTTTGGCGATAACCGGCACCGGTTCCGTTCAGACCCGGGTTGGCATTGCCATGGTCGCTGGTCAGGACGATGAGAATGTCGTCGTGATTTTGAGTCATCGCGAGGACCTTGGCGATGGTGTCATCGAATGCCATCTGCTCCCGGAGAATGGCCCCGATATCGTTCTTGTGGGCCGCGTGGTCGATGCGGGCTCCTTCCACTTGGAGTAAAAAGGGATCATCGTTCGTGAGGAAACGCTGCAAGGCGGCTTCAGTCATTTCGGCCAGAGGCGGAACTTGTTTTTGAAGTTCTTTGTCTTCGTTCCAATCAATGGTGTAGGGGAGGTAACCATTTTGAAAAGTTCCGAGGATCTTTTCGGATCGATTATTTTTTAAGTCGGTGCGAGTGCGGGAAATGCCATAGCCGGCCTTTTCGAAAATACCAAAAAAATCTTTCTTATCCTTACGGGCATTTCCAGAGAAGAATCTATCTCCTCCTCCGAGGATGACATCGACGCGGTCGAGATACTGGGGAGCGATGAGGTCTTCGCGCCCACGATTTTTCACGGTAGCGGCGAAGCCGGCTGGCGTGGCGTGCGTGATGCTGGCGGTGGAGACGAGGCCGATCCGGAAATTGTCCTTCTCCTTCTTGAGAGTCTCCCCAATTGATTCGAGTTTTTTACCGTTGGCATCGACGTTAATTTGGCCGTTGGGGATGCGTTTTCCAGCACTCCAGGCGCTGGAAGCCGCGGCGGAATCCGTCACCAGCGAGCTGGACGAGGCCGTATCCATCAGGCCATGCGTCGCACCAGGAGTAGAAAGGAGTTCCCACCACGCGGTGCCCTGCTTACGGGTCTGCTGGGAAAAGGCTTCCGTCATCGAGAGTACCCCTTGGCTCATGCCGTCTGAGACCATAAAGATAATCCCGCGAGGTTTCTTCGGCGAGTTGCTCACCTTGGGGTTTGCCTGCGATTGAGCGCTTGCTTGAGAAATTGATGAAAGCACGGCTGCCGCGCTTCCAGCGAGACTGCCTTTTAAGAGATGACGACGAGTATTTCCCATAGGGGATGGACTATACACCATTTTTTCAGATCTGCAGAGGCGGGATTTAGGGTGCTCATTCTGCAATCGATGGAGTGGATGGCGAGGTGGTTCTCTAAATTGGGAGCTGCGGTGATCGCGCTTTCCCTTTTCAGAATCAGCGATTACTTGACTTGGCGGGGTAGGAAAGCATCTGAAAATATAAATTTATTGCGGCTGCATGATTAAAGCAGAGGATGTCTTCGCTAAGCTGGACGCTAAAGATCTTTAGTGGTGGAAGGATACAAGGTCGTATTCTCGCCGACGGCGCTGGAAGACATTGAGTCATGCTTGGTTTGGCTGGAGGAAGAAGCTCCGGAAAAAGTTGTTGAGTGGTATGCGGCGATCAAGGCTCACATCAACACCTTGAGAGAGCTTCCCGAAGCTCATCCCGTGGCACCGCAAAATAGACTTTGGGGAGACGAGGAACTAGGGCAGCTCTTCTTTCAAGGCATCCTCTCGAAGTGTCGAATCCTCCTTTGCTTCTCTCGATCTGGATTTTGCGCAGGACAGATTGAACTAGTAATTCTCTCGCCGTTTGACCCGGTGATAATGGTTTCTCCATTTTGCCAAGGGTATCCTAAAACAGGTGATAACCCGCCGTGTCAATTTTCATTTGATCCTTTGGAAAGAAGCTCGGCTGGCTCATATTTGATCTTAATGAAACAGGCTTTGCTTTTTGGGGTGATCATAGTCCCGCTACTGATCTCGCTACTGGGCTTGGCAGGGGGAGAAGAAAGAACTTTCCAACCCCGTACCTTGATGAAGCCTTTGCCCGCGATTGAGGATGCTCCCTTCGTGAAGGCGGGAGAGGTAAAATCGATCGATGACAAGGATCTTGTTCTGGCTCTGGCGGTCAATGGTCACTCCCGGGCCTATCCCATCAATATGCTGACCGGACCGAGGCGAGAAATCATCAATGACACCTTGGGAGGGACATCCATCGCGGCCACCTGGTGACATCTCTGCTTCAACGGCATCGTGTATGCCGCGCAACATCCGAAGCATGACAAACGCCTCGTTTTTCAGGTCTCGGGAAAACTTTGGCAACGCAGTCTTGTGATGCGCGACCTCCAGACGGGATCACTTTGGAGTCATCTCCTCGGCGAAGCGATGGATGGCCCTCTTAAAGGAACCACGCTGAAGCCAATTCCCTCGGTCATCACTTCTTGGGGAGAGTGGAAAAAGAAGAACCCTGAAACAAGCGTCCTGAATCTCGATCTGAGCGCAAAGAGATTTGATACGAAGGCGTGGAAAGAGCGGAAGCGTTTCGTCCTTGGAATTGAACACGACGGCAAAACCAAAGCGTGGCCTTACCACTTCCTCGAAGAGAACCCGGTGCGTGTCGAGACGTTCGCGGGGAAAGAATTCCTGATCGTCTTCCTCAAGGAGAGTGCCACGGCCTTCGTTTTCGAAACGGGAGGGGTCATCAAAAGCGGCAAGCTCGACCAAGGAACTTTGGTAAGCGATGATGGCACCCGCTGGAATCTTTGGAGTGCCAGAGCGATGGAAGGTCCTCAAAAAGGTAAAAACCTCACCCGCGCCTACGCCCTTCCCTCCTATCGAAAAGCATGGCTTGATTTCCATCCCGGTTCATTGATGGCCGGTGAGGCTTCGAAAAAGTAGCCGGTGTTTCAATTTAACGACTCAAATGGTGTAATCCTAGCGATCAGCCAACAAGAGATCCCGGAGTTCGCTGATGTGGGAGATTTTTGCATCGGGTTGATAGTCGTCTTCATTTGGGTCGAAGCGCTCGTAGGGGAGGTGCTCGGTGGTTAGGATGGATTGCATGGCCATTCCTTTAGCTCCTTGAACGTCGGCGAGCCAGTTGTCACCGACGTAGAGGCAGTCTGCTGGTTTTTCTTTGAGTTGATCGAGGAGGGCTTGATAGGGACGGGGGTCGGGTTTGACCCAGCCGATTTCGCTGGAGACGACGATAGCGTCGAAGTGTGGAGTCATGCCTAGTTTTTCGATTCCATCGCGGATGGAGCGGCCACAGGGGAAGTTGGAAAGGAGGGCGAGGCGGTAGCGTTTTCCCAAGTCTTGCAGCAGGGGGAGGATGTCATCAGAGAGTTCGATGATGTCGACGAAGGTTCGGTAGCGCTCTTCGGCGAGTTCCTTGATTTGGTCGTCGGTTGCGGTGAGAGGGTAGATTCCTTCGATGAGCTCGCGGCAACATTCTTCGACGTCGTTTTCGCGGTAGCCATTTGAATATGGGGCGACGATTTGAACGTCGCGAATTTCTTTGAGTTTGGCGGCGTGACAGCTGCCGAACATTTCGGTGAGCTTGGTGGTGAGGCGCTCGTATTGCATGGCGATCTGCCGGGGGCCGAATTCGATGAGAGTGTTTCCGAGGTCGAAGCAGATGGCTTTTGTTTTTGTAAAATCAGAATTCATTATATTTCCATGGATTATCTCTCTTCACAACTCATGACGCACGATGGTAAGTCAGCAGGTTTACCAGTCCACTCTCGACTCTCACATTTTGAGGCTCTTTTAAAGGGTGGACGAGACTTCAGATCTTCCGAAGTGGTTCGTCCTTCCTGTCCGAAGGAAAAATAGCCCAGCGAGTCCGTCCATTTTTTATAAAACGACTTCCATGAAAAAATGCTTCTTCTTGAAAGCCGGTGTTTTCATGGCTAAGTACGGACATGCGATTTGCACTCTTGTTCGTTGCGACTCTTATACTGAACGCACCCCTTTTTGCGCAGCAGCCCAATATTGGGAACCTCACTTTGGTGGACGAGGGCGGGTTTAATGAACTCGATATCAGGATCTCTGCCGCGAACGCTTCGGACAGTGATACCACGGCGCTGGCAGGTGAGATGGAGGTCCTCCTCAATATTGATTATGGCAGCGGGACCACGGACACGATGGTGATCAAGAGCGCCGATATCAGTGCTTCGAATCTTGAGTTTAGATTGCGCGTTCTATTTTTTACAGTTGCCGAGATCAATGCGCAGGGGATGAAAGGGAGCGCGTCTACTCCGGATGGAATTGGACCCGTCGATCCAGCTTCGGGCGAGTTTGATGCGGCCAATCACACCTTCACCATTTCTGAAGGGATATTTAGTGGTGAGGCCCTGGGAACGCCGATCGATAACAATGTCTCCGACACCCCCATTACCGGATTAGGAGCGGGCACCGGGACGGTTACGCTGGCCAATCCGGTCGAGGGAGCGAATAGGGTGATCACTTATGATGTTACTGTGACGCTTCCGATTGCCTTTGATGACACCCTTCCCACGGGAGAGGGCGGAGTGGAGGCCGATGTCACCGTTTCAGGGACCATCAAGGCGGTGGGGACGGCATTTATTATTCGTCCTGCGACATACGCCGAGTGGGCGGTTGAGCAGGGACTTGCGATAGACAGTCAGGCGCTCTATTCACTTAGCGAGAATATGTCGAATGAGCTTATCCATGCGCTCGGTCACAGCGCGGCTGACGTTCCCTCGTTTCCGCTCGAGAAGTCCGCGAATGGTCTGCGCTTGAATGTCGGATTGAGCGGGCAAGCGGCCGAGGTCGTGATTGAATATTCTGAAGATCTCGTGTCCTGGGATCCACTTTCTGCGGTTCGTCTCGTCTCCTCTCCAGGTGACCCGATGGAGGTGAGCACGCCTGATGAACTTGGATTCTATCGGGTGATCGTTTCGTCAGAGTAGACTTATCGAGGGTCAGCCTTGAGTCGTTATCGATCTTACAGAGGGGGGGGATGCGGGGGCGATTTGGAGCCTGAGGATAAAAAGGGAGCAAGATTTCGAGTTTTTCTTCTTTGTGAAATCGTCGTGTTGCATTATTTTGCACAAAGAAGGAGGTGCATGAAAGGTAATCTTTCCCGCCTCTGATCCTAGTATTTACCTGAAGATTAGAGATATGACTGCCTCGATTCCCGCTACTGTGCCTAGCCGTATTGTTCCTGAAGCAACATTTGCTTCGGCCAATCAGTGGGTGGTCGAGTCTGGGAGGGAGTATGTCGCGATCGACAATCTGGAGGCTCTCGATCCCTTTTTCCTGAACATCGTGACGGCCGGGGAGCAGTGGTTTTTCTGCAGTAGCAATGGCGCTCCGAGTGCGGGTCGTCGTTCGCCTGAGTCCGCGCTATTTCCCTATTACACAGTTGATAAGATCATCGACAACTGGAATTCCACCGGTCCTTGGACCGGGATCGTGTGCGAAGGGCAATTTTGGAATCCCTTCACGCCACCGATTGCCCATTTGGCTCCGATTCGTCGTCGCCTGCTGAAGAGTCTTCTGGGAGATGAACTCGTTTTTGAAGAAAGGCACGAGGGGCTGGGCCTGCGCTTCAGCTATCGCTGGCAGCTTTCCCAGAAGCTTGGCTTCGTCCGGAAAGCGACGATCACCAACGTGGGCGATCGGGCCCGCGATTTCCGGATCGTGGATGGCCTCGATAACGTTCTTCCTCCAGATATCGATAGCCGGATGCAGCTGCAGTATAGCTGTTTGGCCGATGGCTACAAACTGAGCGAGCTGGAATGTCGCCAGGCCCTGATGGTGCACCGACTCGCTTCAGGGATCGTGGATGCGCCGATTCCACTTGAGAGTCTTAAGGCCACCACGATTTGGACTCATGGTTTGGGTGAAGGACCTGCCTATCTCACGCGCAATGCGGCGGAGAAGTTTCTCCAGGGGAAAGAAGTCGATTCCCCTGACCGGATTCGCGGAAAACGAGGTGCTCTTTTGTTGGCTCGTGAAATGGCGCTCGCCCCCGGGGAATCCCAAGAGTGGGTCATGGTTGCGGAGATCGAGCAGACTCAGGCTGAGGTGGAGACGCTGCGCCACCAGTTGGCTGATCCTGCGGCACTCCTTGCTGCGGTCGAAGAAGATTTGCAGAGTGGGCGTGATCGTTTGCGTGAGGTGATCGCCTCTTCCGATGGCTTCCAGCAAACTGCCGACCGCGATGGAGCGCTGTATCACTATCAGAATACCCTTTGTAACCTCCTTCGTGGTGGAGTTCCGGAAAAGGGCTCTCTTTTTAAGCGAGATCAATTTCTTTCCTACCTCTCGATCCATAATCTTCCATTGCGCGAGAAGCATGCGGAAGCGCTTGAAGCTCTTCCTTCAACTCTCACGAGAGGAGAGCTTTTAGAAAAGATGGTGCCTTTGGGCTCCTCTGACCTGACGAGGCTGGCCGGGGAATATCTTCCCCTGATTTTGAGCCGACGGCATGGCGACCCAAGTCGTCCCTGGAACAAATTTGATATCCGCCTCAATGACGAGGAGGGTGAGCCGATTCATCATTTCGAAGGAAACTGGCGCGACATTTTCCAGAACTGGGAAGCCCTAGCCTGGAGCTATCCCGACTTTCTTGATGGCTTCATTTCAAAATTCGTCAATGCCTCGACGATTGACGGCTTCAATCCCTATCGCATCACTTCCGCTGGAGTTGATTGGGAAGCGCCCGATGAAGATGACCCTTGGGTTTCCATCGGATACTGGGGTGATCATCAGATCATTTACTTGCTGAAGCTCATCGAGTTGGAGGCTAAAGTGAATCCGGCACGTCTCGCGGAGAGCTTGAATTCTCCAAGATATGTTTTCGCCGATGTTCCTTACGCCTTCAAATCTTGGGAGGAAATTCTCAAGGATCCCAAGGACACCATTACATTCGATCAGGAGCGGGATGAGCAGCTCATCGCCCGGAAAGAGAAGATGGGTGCCGATGGCTTGTTGCTTCAAGATGATGAGGGTGAGCTCTGTCGGGCCACGCTCGCGGAGAAGCTCCTCTTTCCTGCGGCAGTCAAGCTCGCCTCACTCGTGCCGGGTGGTGGCGTGTGGATGAACACGCAGAAGCCGGAGTGGAATGATGCCAACAATGCGCTCGCCGGATGTGGACTCTCGGTGGTGACGACGGGTTATCTCCGCCGTTATATTGTCTTTCTTGAATCTCTCTTTTCCGATCATGAGCAGGACGAGCTGCAGATCTCTTCTTCTTTGTTGGGCCTCCTTGAGGGCATGAGCCAGGCATTTTCGAAAGAGAGCTGGAGTGATCAAAGCAAGCTGACCGATGGGGAGCGCTTTGAGCTGGTGGAACATTCAGGACTGATTCTTGAGTCCTATCGGGATCAGATTTTGCGCGAAGGACCGGGTGCGTCGTCATCGATTTCGAAGAGTGACCTCCTCGAATTCCTGAAGAAATCCCGCAAGGCCCTAGAAGGCCTGCTGCGTCTTAACAAGCGTTCCGATGGATTCTGGAATGCCTACAACATCCTCGACATCCGTCATGGGGAGAGTGCGATGGGAATCAACGATCTTCCACTCATGTTGGAGGGTCAGGTTGCCATCTTGACTTCCGGAATGCTGAAGCCTGAAGAGGCGCTTCATCTTTTGGAAGCGCTGCCGGAGAGTGATCTGAAGTCGGCAAGACATCCGACTTACTTGCTTTACCCGGATCGCGATCTTCCTCGTTTCTTGGAAGGGAATCGGGTTTCGCAAGAGCAACTTGAGACTGTGCCCGCACTTGTGGAAATGGTGAAGGCGGGAGACTTCCGCGTTCTTGAAAAAAATCCGGGAGAAGGGTTCCGCTTCGAGTCTGCCATGACGAATGGCTACGAGCTGGCGGAAATGATCGAAACAGTGGGGGGCTTTTCTGAAGAGGATCGCACGAAGCTTGATGCGCTCTACGAGTCGGTCTTTCATCACCAATCCTTTACCGGTCGGAGTGGCTCGATGTTCAGCTACGAAGGACTGGGTTGCATCTACTGGCACATGATTTCGAAGCTAATGCTGGCGGCTCAAGAAGTGGCCCTGCAAGCGATCGAAGATGGCGTTGAAGATGAAATGATCACGCGTTTTCTGGGGGCTTACTTCTCAGTACAGCATGGCCTTGGCTTCCGTCAGACTCCGGAGCAATTCGGCGCCTTCCCGGCAGAGCCCTATTCCCATAGCTCCAGTCATGCCGGGGCGCAGCAACCGGGTCTCACGGGACAGGTGAAAGAAGGGATTCTTTGTCGCCTTGGAGAACTGGGAGTGGATTTTAAGGATGGTTGCCTGAGCTTCGAACCGCGCATGCTTCGTGCTGCTGAGTTTAGAGGCCTTCCCGGAGGACCGGAGCATGATGCCCTTCCCGAAGGAATGATTTCCTTCACCTACGCGCAGACGCCGATCAGGTATCGTCGGGTTCATGACCTGACGAACGTTTCCGCAGTAGTTTATCTTTCCGACGGCTCGCAACTTACGGCTCCTGAAGGGCGTCTTGATCGCGAAACGACACTGGAGATTGTCAGCCAATCCGGCGCGGTCTCCCGTATCGATGTCCAGCTTCCTTCCTCTTGGTTGATCTCCTAGCAACAAACAATATGACAAATTCCAAAGCTTCCCTGTCCTTTAAAGAAAAGGCCGGTTACGGGCTCGGCGATACCGCGTCGAACTTCGTCTTCCATATCGTTAACGCCTTTCTGATTGGATACTACACGGATGTGGTAGGATTGAATCCTCTCGCAGTGAGCACCCTTTATGCAGTGGCCCGAATTTGGGACGCCATTTCTGACCCGCTCATGGGAAGATTGGCAGACCGGACGCAGACTCGATGGGGAAAGTATCGACCTTATCTCCTCTGGATTGCGATTCCTTATGGTTTGGTTGGTTTTGCGGCCTTCTATGGTCCTGATTTAAGTGCCAGCGGGAAGCTGATCTACGCCTACGTTACTTACATTGCCTTGATGACGGTTTACACGGCGGTGAACGTTCCATACTCGGCTCTGATGGGAACGATTACCTCGGATCCCGATGAGAGAACATCGTTGTCGAACTTCCGTTTTGCCGGAGCATTCTCAGCGCAAATCATCATTGGCCTGGTGCTTTTCCCAATGCTCTTTCGTTTGGGAGGAAGAGAGAGCCCCGAAGCATGGCGAAGTGCGATGGCAGTGTTCGCTGTTTTGGCGACGTTATTGTTTCTTGTCACTTTCGCGACGACACGCGAGCGAGTTGTTCCTGTGAAAGAGGAGAAAACGGGATTTTGGAAGGATATCGGATTTCTTCGTAAAAATAGTCCCCTGATGGTGATGCTGATTGTCGCGTTCATCACCTTGAGCTTTTCAGGCCTGAGATGGGGAATCACTTACCATTATTTGAAGTATGTCGCGAATATGAGCGGCGAGACTTACTTTTGGTATTTGGATCGGATGTCGATTTTCTATTCAACGGCGCCCATTGCACTGGTCTGTGGTCTCGTGATGACGAAGCCCCTGAAGCGTTGGTTCGGAAAACGAAATGCCTTGATCGGATTGACCATCATCAATGGACTCTCGGTGATTGCCTTCTATTTTGTTCCGGCTAGTAACTTCGAACAGATCTTCTGGTTGAATTTGTTCAGCGCATTCGTGGCCGGTCCAATGCCGGTTTTGGTCTGGGCGATTTATACGGACGTGGTTGATTTTGGAGAGTGGAAGTTTGGTCGTCGGACCACTGCACTGACCTTTGCCGCGGCCATGTTCGTTCAGAAAGCCGGGCTCGCGCTGGGCGGATGGACGGTTGGTATTCTTTTGGCCTTCTATGGATTCGAAGCAAATGTTGCTCAGAGCGAGAGTTCTACGGAGGGAATCTTGTTGATGTTCTCAGTGATCCCAGGAGTGCTGACTCTCCTCACGGCGATTGTTCTACTCTGGTATAAACTGACCGACGATGAAGTCGATAAGATCGCAGTGGAGCTGGGTGAGCGTCGGGTCGAAGCGTAGTCGGCGGGTGTCGCCTTCGAGTTGATTTTAGGGCTGCGGGCTGCGGAGCTTGGCCCATTTTGGTCGGGTTGGTTAGTCCCAGGGCGCTGCCCTGGGCATTAGATCGGACCTTTGGCCCTTGTGGCCGGGGAGTGATTTAGGCGCGGGGGGCGACGGTTTTTCCTTTGCGGAACTTCCCGGAAATGTAGACGTGCTGGGTGCCGCCGAAGCGTTTGTGAACGCGTGCGGCAAGTCGTTCGGCACCGGTCGTGCCGATGGAGCGGAAGGGGATTTCCAGGGTGTTGAGCGTCGGACTGTTTTTGTCCTGCTGGATGCCATCGAATCCGGTGATGGAGACGTCTTCAGGAACGCTGAGGCCCTTCTTTTCGAAAGCGTCGATCAGATCATAGGCCTGATGGTCTGCGGCGCAGACCCAAGCGGTGACTCCTTGTTTCGTTCTCTTGATCACTTCCTCGATTCCTGCTTCGGTGCTTCCGAAGGCGCGGGGGAAGATGCCGATGAGATCTTCGGGAAGGACTGCGCGCTCCAGTCGGGCCATTTTTTGAATAAAGGCGCTGTGACGACGATAGGACCAGGTGGCGGCGATGGGATAATCCTTGGTGTAAAAGCCGATGCGCTCGTGGCCGGCGGCGACGAGATTCTCGATGGCTCTGGAGATGCCGTCGTAGTGGTTTACGTCGACACAATCGATTCCGGCGGTCTGGACCTGGTCCACGGTGGAGACCACAGGGAAGCGTTTTGCCAATTGGGCAATGACTGTCGGGGGGAAGGGGTAGATGAGGAGAATGCCGCGTCCGCTGCGGTCCTTGAGGCCGTCGATTTTCTGAAAATCCGGGTCGGAGAGATCGGTGGCATTTGGCGAAATAAAGTGGACCTCGATGAGGATATCGTTGACCTGAGCATATTCGGAGACGCCCGCGAGGATTTCTTCACCGGGGCTCTCGTAGTCCTCGCGGAAGTATTCTTCAGTCTCACTGCAAATGAGCACGCTGAAGCTGGCCTGCTTCTTTTTTTTTCGAACGGAGGGGCTCCTGCTTTCGAGGTGGGTGTAGCCGATCTCGGCAGCCAGCTGAAAAACTTTGGCGCGGGTGACCGCACTAATTCCGGGGTGATTGGTGAAACATCGTGACACCGTAGCGCGGGAAAGCCCGAGGCGGTCAGCGATCACTTGTTGATTAACTTCGGACATTATCGGTGGAGGAAAAGTTGAAGACCCATGACTGGTCGGGGGCCAAAACGCAAGAGTCAAGGCGTGCATTCTTTTGCAATCCAGCCTTATCGTGTTATGGAGAGAAACTTACTTTTGGCATTTAGGGCACCAGGCGGTCGTCCTTGTCGCGATGGTGTCGCGGGAGAGTTCAGCTTTGCAGGCCGGGCAGTTTCCGCCTTTTTTCCAGCGATGTTGGAAAAGCCAGTTCTTCGGGGGGACATTGGCGACGTAGGAGCCGGGAGCGAATCCGGCGGTCGAGGCTGTTTCATTCTTATCGGCGACATGCTTGAGGGCACCAAGGGTGACGAAGCGGATGGCTTTGCGCAGGCTGGTGGCGTCGAGCTCCGCTGAGGGGATGGCGGGGTGCAGGCCCAGTTTCCAGCAGATTTCATCGGCCATCCAGTTCCCGATGCCCGGGCAGATGGCTTGATCGAGGAGAAGTCCTTTCAGGGGCTTTTTGGGATGGCGCTCTAATTTTTTCCTCAAATAGGCGACGGAGAATTTGGAATCCTGAGGTTGAGGCGGCAAGTGGGTCCAGGGGTCGCTGAGATCGTGGAGCATGATCCGGCCGAACATGCGGTAGTCGTTGAAAATGAGAGCAGCTTTCTTGGTCCGAAGGATGAGGTGGTCGTGCTTCGCGACGGAATGGGCCGGGGCATCGACTGAGAGTTTACCGGACATGCCGAGGTGGACTTCGAGATGAAGCGCGGGGGCGAAGGAAAAGAGCATGCGCTTTCCGTGGGCCTTGGAGCTGAGGAGTTTTTTACCGTCGAGGATACGGAGCGCGGGCGCGGGGCAGTCGCGGTAGATGCGGGCTTTGGGGTGGGTGTCGATGGAGATGATTTTTTCTCCATGAAAGGCGGCCCATTGGCGGCGGGCAAGTTCGACCTCGGCGAGTTCGGGCATGACGTTAAGTTGATCGAGATGGGGGGAGGAAGCAAGGGGAGCTTAGGGAAGGAATGGCTCTGAAATGAATTAGTGTCGAGTACGCACAAAAGCCACCGGGAGTGAGATCCCGATAGCTAAAATTTTAGACGTTCGCTTGTTTTACGAAGCGAACTCTCGGCGGCACAAGACGGCTCGCAAATCCTATTGCTAGGACTTGTAGCGGAGGCGCTTCTTGTGGCGATTCGCCTTCATGCGCTTCCGACGCTTGTGTTTGCTGATTTTGGTCTTACGACGCTTTTTAAGATTACCCATGGTAAGCTGAAGTCAGTATTTAGTTTTAATGGTCTAGGACCGCGGTTCCGTTGAAATTGTTTAGAGGACGATCTTGTTCAGAGGATACTCGATAATGCCTTCGGCACCAAGTTCCTTAAGATCGGGAATTAGAGAGCGGGCGACGCTCTCGCAAATAATGGTTTCCACGGCAACCCATTCTTCGTCAGCCAATTTGGAGACGGTGGGGCGGCGGAGAGAGGGCATCTTTTCCAAGACCGCGGCGAGGGCGGATACGGGAAGGTTGAGCTTGAGTCCCACTTTGTCGCGAGCTTCTAGGGCGCCTTTGATCATCATGACCATGCGCTCCATTTTCTCGCGTTTCCAGTCGTCGGCAAAGGCCTTTTTACTGGAGTAGAAGTGGGGAAAGGATTGGAGGAGTTCGTCGACGATGCGCAGTTTGTTGGCGCGGATCGAGGAGCCGGTTTCGGTGACATCGACGATGGCGTCGACGAGGTCGGGAACTTTTACCTCGGTGGCTCCCCAGGAGAATTCCACCTTTGCGGTGACACCCTTTTCCTTGAGGTAGCGCTCGGTGATGCCGATTCCTTCGGTCGCGATGTGCTTGCCCTCAAGATCGTAGACGGTCTTGATGGAGGAATCTTCAGGAACGACGAGCACCCAACGAGTTGGGCGCACGGTGGCGCGGGAGTAGGGGAGCTCTGCGAGGTCGACGAGATCGACATCATTTTCGTAGGCCCAATCGAATCCCGTGATGCCGCAGTCGATGAATCCCTGATCGATGTATCGGGCGATTTCCTGAGCGCGGATCATGTAAATATCCAGGGAATCATCATCGGAAGAAGGACGGAGTCCGCGATCCGAGGTATAGATATTATAGCCGGCCTTTTCGAGAAGTCGAAGAGTCGGTTCCTGGAGGCTTCCTTTCGGAAGAGCGATTTTAAGTGAATTGGACAAGAGCGGGGCGGGGATTTAATGGCGGAGCGCTTAGGAAGCAAGAACTTTGATGCAGAGAGAGTCGCTTGTTTCGAGAGGGGC
>JAPKCM010000125.1 GCA_028822935.1 Akkermansiaceae bacterium | reverse complement strand
TTGTTGCGACGGAGATTTCAACCTCCTTTAGTTTCGGCCCTGGTGATTTAAGCACCGGCAACGTCGGAATTTTAACCACAGCTCCAATCACAAGCCTCAATACGGTCAACTCGATCGTTTTCGGCCACGATCCGCTCGCAGACGCTGGAACTTCTTCCCACACCCTCGCTTTCGATGACATCAATGTGCAGAACGTTCCCGAGCCTTCATCATCACTCTTGATGGTTCTCTGCGCCGGCCTCATGGCCATCCGGAGACGCCGCTAGTTGTAGTCCAAGTCACCCACTTGGATTGATTTAACATACGAAGCCTATGAAGCTAAGAAGCATTTGCTCTGGCTTTCATCGGCTTCGTTTTTTTTGGTCCTGTCTCTCGTTTTGTTCGTTTTTTGGAGTGGCGGTCGCGCAGGATGCCTTGTCAAACCTCCCGGCGCTGCCTTCCGGTTTCTATCAGGCTGCAGCTACTGTTATTGGCGATAGCGAAGAGCGAAGCTTCGGCAAGTTGAATTTCGAGCTAGGTTTGCTGGGTCAATACGATTCGAATGTCACTTTGGGTGGTGGTCTCCAAGGTCAACGTGACGAGCAGTCAGATTTTTTGATTCAGCCTTCTTTAAAAAGCTCTTTTGAGCTCGGGTCTGGCTCGGGCGAGTGGCGTTTTGGTTTAAAAGGCGCGGTGTCCCGAATGAACTTCGAGGAGTTTGATCGCTTCAACACCACAAATTATTCTTTCGGGCTGAATGGAGGTTATGAGTCGAGTCGTGCGAAGCTTCTCTTCAATACAGCATACGCTTCAACGGGAGGAGTGAATCGCTTCGTCGGGAGTTTTTTTGAGCAAACCGGTGTTTCATCGCAGGTCACGGGTGA
Organism: Akkermansiaceae bacterium; assembly: GCA_028822935.1. Lineage (GTDB taxonomy): Bacteria > Verrucomicrobiota > Verrucomicrobiia > Verrucomicrobiales > Akkermansiaceae > SW10. The sequence goes on along the minus strand of JAPKCM010000125.1, from coordinate 4,275 downwards.
ATACACCATCAGTCCCAAAAGTTCTTTTGAAATTTCCTTTCGGCAAAGCTCGGTTGATACTGAAACTTCAGGTTTCGCCGATACTTCTTCTACCACTTTCCGGGTTGCCGCACTTTGGCAGGCCACACCCTTGATTCGCTTGGGTCCGGGTCTCCGTTACGGAATCAGGACGGGGGAAGTCGGGGCACAGTTCCAAGATGCTGAACTCACGGTGGCCGGTCCTGCCTTGCGCCTAGATTACAAGCTTTCTACCAAAGTGAATCTCATTTCCAATGTGGGACTGGGTTTTGCAGATTCACCTTCGGGAGATGACGAATTGTTGAACTGGCGGGTTGGTCTGAATTACCGGGCTTCATCACTGTGGGGCCTCAACTTGAGGATGGTGGGTGACACCCAGGCTACCTTAAATACCGGAGGAGGATTTGACCAAGTTTCCAGTTATCGTTTTGGATACACCCGTAAGATCCGCAGCGCGCGCCTTAACCTCGGAGTGTCATACGAGGATCGCGAACCACAGGGGTCGAGCGGAGTGGCTCTGGGCTTGAGAGATGTCAGCTATTTCAATTATACCGCTTCGCTTGGTCTTCCTGTTTTGGGGGATGAAGTGGACCTAAGTTTGAATCTTGCATGGCGCGATTTCGATAGCGCTGACTCGTTGCAGTCTTGGGATGGTTTTCAGGCGGGGCTTTCGTTGGCTTGGCTTTTTTGAGAACGAGATTTTTGGGCATAAAAAACTTTAATAAACTGTAACTTCTGTCACCAAGAGCCCGCGCGGTCTTTCCTAGATTTACAAGGAATCGAAAACCCCCTCTTTTTTGTAACCCCGCTCCATCTCCCCGCGTCTCTTCAGGAAAGTGGATCACCTTTCGCGTTGGTAACGCGGGAATTCCTTCATCCTCCTAATATGGGCCCTATTCTTTTTCAGGTAATCTTTCGTAACTTCCTCTATTTCCATTCACTATCAATGAACAAACTTTTCTCGTTTCTATCCATCACGGTGAGCGCTCTTATTGTCTCTTCTTCATTCCTCTTTGCTCAGGAGGCCCCTCCTGTAGACGCCGGCTTGCGGGAAGCCTATGTTCTCCGCCCGAATGATGTGATTGAGCTTTCGGTTTATGAAGAGCCAGATCTCGCTAAGATCGCCACCATCCTAAAAACTGGAGAAGCGAGTTTTCCTTTGATTGGTTCGGTCAATCTCAAGGGACTGAGCTTGACCGAAGCATCTGATAAAATCCGTGTCCTCTACGCCGCTGACTACATCCGCTACCCTCGCGTTAATTTGTCAGTCTCCGAGTATGCCGTCGACTATGTCAATATCCTTGGAATGGTGACCACTCCGGGAAAGATCCCCATCCCCCAGTTTGGTGAGTTGGATCTACGGGCCGCCGTTGCCAATGCCGGGGGTCTGACCGCCCTCGCTGATCGTGAGAAAATTGTCTACAAACCTATTGATGGGAAGGCTCAAGAGTTTTCCTATGACTTTATTCGTCAAAAAGGTGAAACCGTCATCCTAAAGTCGGGCGACCAAGTCGTGGTCCGAGAAAGCCCATTTGCCGGTAAGACCGTTCTCGTCTCTGGGGAGGTCATCAAGCCAGGAACCGTCAGCATCCCCGCTGATGGTAACCTTGAGCTTGCCTCGGCTTTGGCCCAGGCAGGAGGTCTGGGTGCGGAGGCGGATCCTTCCGCCATCCAACTGATCAGCGCGGACGGAGGGACCTCTTCCTACTCTTATGAATCTGTCGAAAAAGGACCCGCCGGCAAAATTCGCCTTCGCGCCGGGGATCGACTGAACATTCCAAAGAGCCGGTTTGTCAACGCAGTCGTCAGTGTGATTGGCCAGGTGAATAAGCCGGGTATCGTGAAGTTCCCCCTCGATGGTCGACTCGATGTGTTTAGGGCGCTCGCGATGGCGGGAGGAACAACCGAACTCGCGAATAATAAGAAGATTATTCTCAATCGCCCCGGCGAAGATCCTAAGACTCTTAACTTAACCAAGTTACGAGAGAACAAAAGCCAACCCCTTTGGCTATTTCCGAGCGATGAATTAAAAGTCACGGAACGGTGGTTCTAGGGCCTGCTCTTAACTATTAATAAAAACTAACAATAGTTTGTATTTTCATTCAATTACACCTAGCTAACTCCCGGTGAGAAAAAAGAAGTATTACGAAGAAGCCGAAGACCTTCTCGACGATGAGGACGATCTTGCTGGTGGCGGAGCTTCCCGCCGTGCCCGAACCCGCCAATTGATTGGTGACCTCTTGGTTCGTTGGCACTGGATGGCACTTGGACTTGTTCTGGGACTTCTCGGGAGTTTTTATTATCTCTCCAAGGCTCCTAAGCTCTATCAGGCTACTTCAACCTTACTCGTTAAAGATTCAGCGAGAGCCGCTTTTGAGGGGAAGCGCGCGGACGACGCTGATGTCAACCTCAGGTCTCAAGAGGGCATCGGAACGATTGTTGAGCAGATCAAGAATTTCGATCTTTTCGAGATTGTTGCGAGGGATCCAGATGTTTTAGCCTTGGAAGGACTCATCCCTCCTTCAGTGAATTGGTGGCCGGAATGGGCAGGAGACCTCCTCGGCGGAGATGGTGAAGAGGTGATCGAAGCGTCCAAGATGGATCCCTTAAAATTAGCCCGCTTGATCCGGGAATGGACGGAGGTTTCAAATCGCCGGAAGACTCGCTTGGTGGATGTGGTTGTCAGCCATCCTATTCCGGAGGTGGCTTGCGCCCTTGCCGATAAAATTGCTCGGACTTATGAAAGTAAAATTGGAGTTGATCGCGCCACGGGACGCACCAATTCCTCAAGTGTCCTGGCTCTGAAATCAGAGGAGGCCGAAAAGCTCCTGGATCAAAAGGAAAATGCTCTCGCGAACTACCAGATCATCCTCTTGACCCTCGAAGATTTAGAAAAACGGGAAGCCACCTTTAGTGAGCTGGATCTCAGGTATCTTTCTAAACACCCCAAATTAATTGCCGCTAAAAATGCTCTTGAGGAATATGCCTCTCGCTTTCTCCGTGAGTTTGATCAAGTGAGGAAAGCCGCCGCTGATAAGGACTATTGGGATAAAAACCAAAGCGAGTGGAACCAGCAAGATCTTGATCAATTATCGCGCCTTCAGGTTGCCCGTCGGCTTCTGACGGCTCGGGCTACCGTTCTCACCAGCGGGATTGAAAGCCAACGAGCAGTCTACAATTCCCTCAACACTCAATTAGCAGAGCTCAATGCAAAAAAAGGAGAAACCGCCGTCGAGGTCGAACTCGATAGCCTCTCAGAACTTCCGATTAATCCTTCATCACCGAAACAGCTGATCACTTTGGCAGGCGGAACGATTTTTGGTTCAGGCCTAGGATTCGCGTTGGCCTTCCTCCTCGTCCAGCTCGACAACAAATTCCACACCGTGAGCCAGGTCGAGTTGATGTCCGGTCTTCCCATCCTCGCGACCATCCAAAAAATCGACCTCGCCCTCTTGGTCAAGTTGAAGGCGGAGAGGGAGCAAAAATTGAAAGTCTCTGATCCACCCGGAATGAAATTGTGGGATCCCCGACTGATTTTCCGCCCTGCTCTCATGCTAACCCTCTACACCGAGGCCTACCGAATTTTACGAGCTTCGGTCACTCTCCTTGGGAAAGAAGAAGAGCGGAAGGTCACTTTGTTTAGCAGCGCTACTCCCGGCGAAGGAAAAACGACCACTTCCGCTAACTTTGCAATCGCCGCTGCCCAGCAGGGTAAGAAAACAATTTTGGTCGATTTTGACCTCCGAAAGCCAGCCATTCACAAGACCTTTGGTTTAAAGCGGAAAGAGCTTTCGGTCGGGCTCACTGAGGTCCTCACCGGGAAGTGTTCTCTTGCTGAAGCGATTCAGAAACAAGCTGGACAGGAAAACTTTTATATCCTCTTTGCCGGGGCAAAAGCTCCAAACCCTGGCGAGCTCCTCACCACTGGGGGCGTGATTGATCTCCTCGATAAACTCAGAAAAGAGTTCGACGTCATTGTGATCGATTCGGCCCCTCTCCTAGCGGTGCCTGACACTCGTCTGATCGTGTCGGAGGTCGATAATTTTTGTCTCGTGGTCCGTGCCGAACAAACCCCAAAGGGTGCCGTTGCCAAGTGCCTCGATATGCTACGGGATGATGAAAACGAACCCGCTGGAATCGTCGTCAATGGTTACCAAGAAAACGCCGGTTTCGCCCGCAAATATCTTTATAAGTACGGTGGCTACGGTGGCTACGGTGGCTACGGTGGCTACGGTGGCTACGGTGGCTACGGTGGCT
>JAPKCM010000074.1 GCA_028822935.1 Akkermansiaceae bacterium | reverse complement strand
TCTGGGGCTCGGAGAAAACCAATTCACCACGCTCCCGCCTGAGATTGGACAGCTCACGAACCTGACGTGGTTGTATCTCGAAGGTAACCAACTCACCTCGCTTCCGTCCGAGATTGGACAGCTCACGAACCTGACGGGGTTGACCCTCCATGGTAAACAATTCACCACGCTCCCATCCGAGATTGGGAAACTCACGAAGCTGGTTTATCTGGGGCTCGGAGAAAACCAATTCACCACGCTCCCGCCTGAGATTGGACAGCTCGCGAACCTGATGTGGTTGTATCTCGAAGGTAACCAACTCACCACGCTTCCGCCCGAGATTGGGAAACTCACGAAGCTGACGGAGCTGCAAATCGAAAAAAACCCCCTGACCGACACAGACTTGGAACATTTGAAGCCGCTACAAAGCTTAACACGACTGAACGTTTATGATACCAAGGTTACTATTGCAGGCGTCGAAGCCTTTAGAAAGGCGCTACCGAATTGTGAGATCGAGGTGCCAAGGCAATAACCGTGATATGTGTTTTCCGCAATTCACGGTGAGCATTGTCGGGGCCATTGGCGGGGGCTTGATCAAGAAGGCGTTTCAGATCGAAGATGTCAAAACCACCAGCGCCAAACTGGAGGGTTTCGAGCTGGGTGCAGATGGCCAGAGTTACTTTCCTGCGGAGGCGACGATTCAGGGCGATAATGTCGTTGTTTCAAGCGATGCCGTGAAGAGTCCCAAACACGTTCGTTACGCCTCTCTTTTTTCGCTCATTTCGCTTCTTTCGCGGTTAATTCTGAACTCTCTTTACTCTTTTTCTCCCTCGCTTGATCGCCCTGGCGCCGAGGAAGAGGAAATGAAAATGATCTGTCCAGATTCTGCATCGCCGGTAGTAGTAGTGTCTATGAATGAGCATCCAGCGCAAAGGAACCCTGCCATGACTTCCACGAGTCGATCTCTCCCGCAATCGTTTTCGTCTTTCCTGCTGACGGTAACCATGCTGACGGTTGCGCTGCTGGCTTTTGTGCCGGTGGCGTTCGGCCAAGCGGAAACCCTCGGCGGCGATACCGTGAGCAAAGAACTCAGCCTGGACCTTGGTAAGGGTGTATCGATGAAGCTGGTGCACATTCCAGCCGGCACGTTCAATATGGGCAACCACGACAGCCCGGCGGAAACGATCAAGAAAGTCGGGGGCAAGGAGGAGACCGTGTCAGATGAGTATCCTGCCCATGAGGTGACGATCAGCAAGCCCTTCTACATGGGCATCTACGAGCTGACGCAGGCCCAGTGGAAGGCCGTGATGGGCACGGAACCATGGCTGACAAAGACGGCCCTGGGGTACGCGGGTGCGCAACCAAGACCAGAAGGCTTTGACGACTATCCCGCAGTCTGGATGAACTCTTACGATGCAATCGAGTTCTGTCGCAAGCTCTCGAAGAAGACCGGCATGACCGTCTCCCTCCCGACCGAAGCGCAATGGGAGTATGCCTGTCGTGCGGGAACTACCACGACCTTTTCCTTCGGAGATGATGTGTCGAAACTGAACGACCACGGCTGGTACGGCGGGTTAGCCGCAGGCCAGAAGGAAGATTACGCTCACCGTGTCGGCCAGTTGAAGCCCAACGCCTGGGGCCTGTATGACATGCACGGTAACGTCTGGGAATTTTGTAGTGACTGGTATGACAAGGACTTCTACAGCAGGTCATCGGGCGTTGATCCGGCGAACACCACGGAAACCGATCTGCGCTGTCTGCGCAGTGGGTCGTTTCACAGCGTTCCCGCCGTGTCTCGCTCCTCACAACGCGCCAGGTGGGTAGGTCCCAAGCAAGTCCGCTACAACTACGGTATCCGGGTCGTCGTTGCGACGGGCGCTCGCGCAAAAGACCAGTTGAAATCGCACTTCAAACCGATTTTTGAAAAATTCGGGAAGCACAGTACGACAAAAGTAAAGGTGGTGTCCGGGCCCGAGGCCGTTCAGATGAGAAACGGTGGCGTCGCCGGCAAGCAGTGGATCGCGACCTCCGGCGAGGATCGGTTCAAGCTGACCATTGAAGATGCGACCGGCGCCAAGCTCGAGCAACTGGTCAAGCGTCTTGAGAAGCTTCCCAACTCCTACATGAGCGCGTGCGTGGCTGTGTCTGATAAGGGAGAAGACGGGATCGCGATCTATGCGGACCTCGGTGGAGCAAGAGCGCATGGCGGAAAAGGATATATCAATCTGGTTCCTCATGCCGACGCCTTGGTGATCGCCCATGAAGCCGGCCACACGCTGGAGCAGGTCGCCATGCAGTCAGATCCCAAGATACTCGACAAGTGGGAAGAGGCCATCAAAGCGGATAAGATCTCCGTCTCCGACTATGGTGACACGGTACGCCATGAAGATCTCGCAGAATTCGCCATGGTGTATGCTGTCTGTCTGGATGCGGGGCCCGACTATCTGGCGGAGCTGAAAAAACTCTCGCCCAAGCGGTTCGCGCTCTGGCAGAGCATATTGGCTGCATATAGTCCCGAGGCGCTACGAAAAACGCTCGACCCGTTTTACAAACAACACATCGTCGCCGATGGCCTCGTGGTCGCGGGGTCAGAGAAAGTTTCCTTACACGCTCTGGGAGAAGCGGGATACCTGGCAAAGAAGATGCTCGCCAATCGGCCTGACGTGATGAGGGATCTTTGCGAAAAGCGAAAGATGTTCGTGGCCGTGATGGCTTACTGCGAACTGCAGACCGACCTGCCCGACTGTCGAAACATGTCGCTTTGGTGGGCCTATCGCGCTCGAGGCCTGGGGTCCAGGCCGGTCAGTTGTGCCGAAGAAAATTTGCTGAACCTCAAGGGCGATCCTTACAAGGGTGAAAACATCTTCGTTCACGAATTCGCCCACGGGATTCACAGTGTCCTTGGCGAGGAGTTCAACGTGCGACTTAGGGAGCTATTCGACGAGGCGATGGAAAGTGGCCGCTTCGGTGGATATGCAATCGACGGAGGCGTCGCGGAGTTCTGGGCCGAAGGCGTTCAGACATGGTTCGAGTGCAACGACCGCAAGAAGCCGAAGACTGGCAGAGGGTCGCACTCGTTCACCGTGCTCGGGCCCGGAGGAGAGATCGTCAGTCACCTGACCACCCGCAAGCAGTTGAGAACACACTGTCCGGAATTCGCCAAACTGCTCGACAGTACGTTTCGACAAAACAAATGGGTCTACGTGCCCGTGTTGAAGCGGCTGCACGAACCACACTTAAGCGGCTTCGATCCGGCCGACGCGCCTGAGTTCCGCTGGCCGCCCGCGGTGATCAAGGCCTACCATCGAATTGAAGCTGAGAACGCCAAGAAGGAAAAGCAACGCAAGACCAAATCACAGCGCTAGCGCCGCCGGGCGCAAAGGTTCTGTTGAAAGAGAGAAGACAAATATGAGAAGAAAACTACCTGTCTTTTGTATCAGTGTACTTGCCTTGTGCTGCATCTGTGCGCACGCGCAAGAGAAGACGGACGGTGACAGCAATGGACCGGTTTCAGAGAAGAATGTGCAATCCATGTTCTACAAGGCACAACACCAGGAAACCGGCAACATGTGGGACGTTTGGCTCTACCATCATGAAGGAACATACTATCTCTACTACCTCGCAAATGTCGGCGAATACCGCTGGCGCTGGGACAATATTTCCATGGCCATGTCGCCTGATGGCATACACTGGACTGAAAAGGGGCCAATCCTGAAAAAGACTCCGGGAGCCAAGTGGATGGGCACCGGTTCGACCTGGAAGTCGCCGACCTTCGAGCAGGACGGTAAATTCTATATGAATTACTCCGAGGAGTTCGACGGGCGTCAGAACATCTATTTTGCCGAATCCACGGACCTCCTCAACTGGACCCGTTTAGAAGGGGAAGAATACCGATTCGTACAGAACGAACAATGGTACGAGAAGAAGGGGCGTTGGGACTGCATCTGGACCATCCCCAAGCCAGGGGGCGGGCTCTACGGTTACTGGACCGCAAGTCCGGATCGCTCGAAGAAGGAAGCGGCTGACGGAATATTCGGCTTCGGCGAGTCGCTCGATGGCGTGCACTGGAAAGCACTTGCGCCTCCCAGAGTGATCGATGATGAGAACAGTGGAGAGGTCGGCGCGGTGGAGAAGATCGGTGGCAAGTACTACATGTTATTCGGCCACTATCCCGCCATGACGACGCTTGTTGCAGATAGCCCCGAAGGCCCCTTTCGCAAGGCAAAGAAGAATTACAAGGTCTTAACAGGGCATACCTATTTCTCTCGCTTTTTCCGTCATCCTGAGGGTATGCTTGCCTGTCATTTCACCCAGGCCAGAGACGTCCAGGTTTCATTCGCCCCAATCAAGGACGTGCGTATTGATCACGAGGGAACGCTACGCTTCGGGTGGTGGAAAGAAAACGAGAAGATGAAACACCGGCCAATCGCCGTTGAAAGGCCGCTTGATTCCAAAGCCGCTGTCGCCTTGCTCGGCAATACCTTTGACACGAAACAGGGAATCATTTTGGAAGGAACCCTGAAGCTGCCGAAGGCAAAGGATTCGCCACGCTGCGGGGTCTACCTTGAATGCAAAAATAATTTGGGAGTCGGCGTGTTAATCGACAGCACCGGGGTCGCTGAGTTGGGCCCGATGAAAGCGGACGGCACAGGCTTCAAAGCGGAGAAACGCGTCGACCGGGAGATGGAGTTCGATAGCCCGGCCGCATTTCGCTTACTTCTCAGAGGATCGTTGATGGAATTCTATCTCGACGATATCCTGATCGAAAGCTTCGCTCTGCCAGCCAATGCTACCGGCCGGATTGGACTGATCAACGCCGTGGAAACCATGGACACACTGAAAGCTTGGAATTAGGTTAAAACCGAGCTCCCACAACCCATGCTAAAAAGAATCTTCAATCTAAAACAATCCCTACTTGCACTTGTTGGCTTCAGCGTGCTGATCGTTGGACTATCTTCCAGTGTTTTTGCTCAAACCAACCTGACGGCCGGGTCCATTTCGGCTGACAGCATTCGCCTGGACTGGACCAGTGATACGCGCGTATCACTTGAGCGGAAGCAAGAGGCTGGTCGGTTCGAGCCGATCGCAAGATTGGACGCGGACTGCAATACATACCTGGATTGTGGTCTGGCCGAGGCCAAGAAGTATACCTATCGGTTACGACCGGTGCTTGGTTGGCAGTACGACTTTGGTCCAGATGCTCCGCCCGCTGAAGGTTCTATTCGTGTGAGATACTCCAGTGCCTATTCGCCTGAAAAAGGCTTCGGCATTGTCCGAGATGAGATTGCAGAACCAGGTGGCGACCGCGACCGCGGCGGAAACGTCGAGCGGAGGCTGGCCACGCTGGTCTATCAGAACCCGAAGCTGACGTTCGTGCAGGATCTGCCCAATGGTGAATATCTGATCTCGCTGGCCTCCGGTGACGCCCAATACGAGGGATTGGCCTCAGTAACGCTCAATGGCCAGGAAGTTGCCCCGCTGGCCAAGACCATGCCCGGCAGATTCTTCGTGCTTGACAACCGCCCGGTTGCCATCTCCGAGGGCAAGTTGATCGTTGAGATCGGTGGCCACGGGCGGATGAACTATTTAACAATTTCCCCCCGATCCAACGAGGCTCCCGTGCTTGCCGAGACATCGGCAAAAACCTTGTCCCTTTTACCTTCGCCCGGTGACACAAGCTATTATGTCGATGCCTCCGTCGGCAATGACGATCGCAAGGGAACGTCGGAGCAAACGGCGTGGAAGTCGCTGGCGAAACTTGGCGGGGTCAGGTTTAACGCTGGCGATAAGATTCTATTGAAGGCTGATTGCCAGTTCTCCGGCGAGCTGCGTCTGCATGGCTCGGGCGTCCAGGGCAAGCCGATTTTCATCGACAGGTATGGACAAGGCGCAAATCCAATTCTTAACGGCGAAGGCAAAGTGGAAAACACGATTCGCCTGCACAACCAGCACCACTGGCAAATTCGCAACCTGACTGTCACCAACACCGACGGCGGCGGCTGGGACGACGAAGGCCGCAAGTTGCGACGTGCTATCTATGTAACGGCCAGCGATGCCGGGGATGTTAACCACATTTATCTGCAGAAACTGGAAATTCGCGATGTCCGTGGCATGTATCGCTTTGAGGGCAACACCACCAACGGTGGTGTCATCTGTCAAGTGCTCGGCGACAAGCAGCCGACACGCTTTGTGGATCTGCGGATCGAGGACTGCGTATTTCGCACCAGATCGATCGACCGCTATCCGGTGGTAGTGACAACTTCCTGGAATAAAAAGCATCCGGGCGAGATTGTATATGCAAACAACACGCTAGACCATATGGGGCGGGCGCATACCGTCATCCCCGCCGACCAATGGCCACGCAAACTCGTGTACTACTTCGACCCGGAAGCTGTGGCAGTCTTCCCACTGGATAGGACTGCTCCGCCAATATCGCCTTTCACTGGTCGGGTTGGCTGTGAGGATGTCTTAAGCGAGATGGCGGCCCGGATGAAACGGTCGTGGAGCTTTTTCGAGGACACGCGGTATGAGAAAGGGCGGTGGGCATTCAAGTTTAGGCCGACCAGTAGCGACTTTTCGATTTGGGGGCAGACTATGGCCATGGGCTACTATGGCGAGCTTCGGTCGTTTGGTTTTACCCCGCCGTGGATCGATCAGGAGAAGGAAGTGCTGGATGCGTGTATCAACGAGGTGCTCGAATACCGCGATGAGAAAGACAACAAGCTCAAGGGGCCGGTTGAAGGTCTCCCCGGTATGCAAGAGGGGATTGATAAGTGGGGGTACGTGAGCTTTAGCTTCCAATGGCAGCTTCGCAATCGAGTGTTTTTGGCCGGCAAATACGCTGCGCCTCCTGGTGCACAGATTAGCGAGAATTTTGTCCGTAGCAAAGAAGCGGCGTTGGAGCTGTTTAATTCGTTGCCGTGGGCCACTCGTCCCTACTGGGCTGGCAACATGATTGGCGAGAAGGCAATCCTCAATGGCCGAGAAAAGCTGCTGGCTGCGGGTAAGGAGTTTCCCAACGAGGTCGTCGATATGCTGCACAAGATGATCGATGCAAAATTCAACCCCGACGGCTACTGGGGTGGCGAAGAGACCAGCCACCACGGTCGGACTAACGGTAACATGAAGACGATGACCACCTACTGGCCCCTGCGATGGGAAATCCCTCATCCCAAAAAGATTATTGATTTCACTCTTAGCGGCGCCAATGAAACGGAGGGTTTCATGGGCTCCGGCTGCACTGCCTTCAACCAGATGTACGTGCTGTCCGCCATCCGCAGCAAGTACCCTGAACTGAGGAGCTACCGCAGCGAGGAAATTGACCAGTATACGGCCCTGACATTCTTGACGTTTCTGTCACACTGGAACGAGAAAACGAATTTCCTCGGGGTTGCCTGGGACGCGAAGCACAACAACGGCGTCTCTTTGTACATGCCGCATCTGCTGCTCGATTATCCGTTTATGCGGGGTGGGACCATTTATAACTGGCAGCATGGCCCCATCATCGAGAGGGACAAGAATGGCCGGGTGAAGGTTAACGAAGCCATTCATCAAACCGAGGGCTATCTGTTCGATTTGTCGATTCGGTCGGATAAACCTGCCTGCGATGCAGTGGAAAAGTGAATTCTTAGAATACGAAAGAAACTGATTTAAATGACAAAGAGTAATTTGAACATGCGCTCGGACAAAAAATGAAAATATCAATATTTAGTCTCTCTACGATGAACTCCTGGATCGGTGGTGCCGTGACCTTCGTTCTGATGTCAACGTCCACGATGCTTCAGGCTCAGGGAACCAAGGCGGACTACGAACGTTTCGACAAGATCGGCGGCATCACCGGCGGCAAGGTGTTTCGAACGAAGGTGCAAGCGCATTGGCTGACCGGCACCAAGTGCTTCTGGTATCGCAACGATCTGGGCCACGGCCGGAAGGATTTTGTGTTCGTCGATGCGGCCGTGGGCAAGCGAAAAGCAGCTTTCGACCACGAGCGGCTGGCAAAGGATCTCGCGAAAGCAACCGGCAAGGCCTTCGAGGCTCACAAACTGCCCTTCGACGCGATCGAATATAAGAAGGCGGACGGCGATGAGAAGGGATTGCTGGGAGAGGCCGTCTACTTCAAGGCGGCAGGCAAATCGTGGAAAATCAATCTTAAGGATCAGTCCCTCACCGAAGACAAGCCCGGGGCCGGGAAGAAGGTGACGGCCTTGAGAGGAATCCTCGCTCCGCGACAGGAGGCCTCGAAGCTGCTCTTCTCGCAATCCCCGCAACCTGGGGCCGTAGCGACTTTGCTGCACGAGAAACCGGCCGAGCCCGAACTGCAGTTCCCTCAATCGCCCGAGGAAAAGAAGGCCGCCGCCCAGAAGGAAGAAGCGAAGAAGGTCGAGGCCTTCATCAAGGACCACAATGTCTGGCTTCGCCTCGGCAAGGACGGCGAGGAAGTCGCTCTGACGACGGACGGTAAGGAAGGCGACGCTTATCAAGGCAATTTTCAATGGTCTCCAGACCGGAGGAAACTGATTGGTTTCCGTCATAAGAAAGCTCAAGAGCACATTGTCTATTTCGTCGAGTCCTCGCCCAAGGATCAGTTGCAGCCGAAGTTGCATTCGAACAGCTATCTCAAACCGGGCGACCAGATTGCCCAGACCAAGCCGCATCTGTTCGACATCGTCGGAAAGAAGGAGGTCCCGCTCGACGAGACGCTTTTCGCCAACCCATGGAGCATCGGTTCGCATCGCTGGGAGAAGGACTCCAGCAGATTCACCTTCTACTACAACCAACGAGGACACGGCGCGGTGAGGATCGTGGCCATCGATGCCGGGAGCGGCGGGGTCACCGCGCTCATCGACGACACGAGCAAGACCTTTGTCAATTATTCTAACTACAATCATCGCCAGTTGTTGGAGCCCACCAACGAGATGATCTGGATGTCGGAACGCGACGGGTGGAACCATTTGTACCTTTACGATTTCGGCAGCGGACAGCTCAAGACCCAGATCACCAAGGGCCCGTGGATCGTGCGGAAGGTCGACCGCGTGGACACGGCCAAGCGTCAGATCTGGTTCCAGGCCGGGGGAATCTATCCCGAGCAGGATCCCTATTACATCCACTATTGCCGCATCAACTTCGACGGAACCGGTCTGGTGAAATTGACCGCTGGCGATGGCACGCACTCGATCGAATACTCGCCGGACCGTGAGTTCATCGTCGACACGTATTCGCGCGTGGACATGCCGCCGGTGAACGAGTTGCGGCGGGTCAGCGACGGCTCGCTGGTTTGCTCCTTGGAAAACTCCGACGCCAGCGAACTCGAGGCCACCGTCTGGCAAAGGCCTGAGCATTTCGTGGCCAAGGGGCGCGACGGCAAGACCGACATCTACGGGGTGATTTTCCGCCCCTCGACCTTCGATCCGAACAAGAAGTATCCGGTCATTGAGAAGATCTACGCCGGGCCCCACGGTTCCTTCGTGCCGAAATTTTTTTCGCCCTGTCACGGCGCCCAGCGCTGGGCCGAGTTGGGATTCATCGTGGTGCAGATCGACGGCATGGGCACGTCGCACCGCAGCAAGGCCTTCCACGACGTGTGCTGGAAGAACGTCGGCGACGGCGGTTTCCCCGATCGCATTCTCTGGATCAAAGAGGCCGCGAAGAAATACCCCTATATGAACCTCAGCCGCGTCGGAATTTTTGGCGGTTCGGCCGGCGGGCAAAGTTCGACCGGAGCCCTGCTCAAACACGGAGATTTCTACAAGGTGGCCGTTTCAGATTGCGGTTGCCACGACAATCGCATGGATAAGATTTGGTGGAACGAAGCCTGGATGGGTTGGCCCGTGGGACCGGAATACGCCGAAAGTTCCAACGTGACCCACGCCCATAAGCTTCAGGGAAAGCTGCTGCTGATCGTGGGCGAGTTGGACCGCAACGTCGACCCGGCCTCGACCATGCAGGTAGTAGATGCCCTGGTCAAAGCCGACCGCGATTTCGACATGCTGATCATCCCCGGCGCCGGCCATGGCGCGGCTGGCTCCGCCTACGGGAAACGCCGTCAGAAGGATTACTTCGTCCGCAACCTGCTGGGTGTTGAACCGCGATGGGAGCCGTAACGGCTAGGGCGACCGTCAAGGTTGCAGCCGAATGTGATTGCCAAAAAATGAGACCCAGAATGACCAGACCAACCAACTCGTTTTTGAGAACTCTCGTGACGTACTTTCTGCTAAGCGGTGCCGTCACGACAAGCCTGGCTCAGGAAATCAAAGCCCAGAAAATCCGGCCTTTAGACTGGAGCATGCTCGGGGACGGACCCGGTAACGACGAATTGGCTGCCGTCTGCACTTCTGTGATGGCACATTCACAAAACGGAATGGGCAAAGCATGGCTTGAGCGAATCGCCAAGACAAAGCGGGTGAATGGACTGTTGGATTTTGGTGATAGCGAGTCACACATCCGGCCCACTGCCACTTCGTCTCGCACCCTGGCCCTGGCCTTACGCCTCGGCCATTACCGGGCCGACAAGGCCGGTGCCAACGCTTCTGAAATCGAAATGCTTCTCCCCCTGGTCGTCCGCTCCCTGGCCAAAGATCATAAAGCCAACGGCGGACTTGGAGACAGGGCTTGGGGCGACCAATGGCAGTCGGCAATGTGGGCAGCGCAAACGGCACAACTCGCCTGGATCATCTGGGACCGACTTACGACCGACGACCACAAGCTCGTCGTGGCTATGCTTGCCCATGAGGCGGACCGGTTTCTTAAAAAAGCACCCCCCACCTCGAATGCCGCGAGTGTCAACGATACCAAGGGCGAGGAAAATGCCTGGAATGCCAGCTGCATTATGACTGCATCCATCATGCTGATCAACCACCCCCACGAGAAGGCCTGGCGTGAACGCGCTATCGTTTACTATCTCAACGCCGTTGCCACACCTCAAGATGTGAACAGCAAGCGGGTCGTCGACGGCAAGCCCTTGTCCGAGAGACTCGTCGGTTACTGCATCACCGCTGACTATGCTGTCGGCAACCATGGTGCCTACCCGCATCCTGGCTACACCGCTTCGAGCTATCTTGATACTCGCATGCTTTTCTTCTCTGCCCTAGCCGGTGTGCAGCCGCCAGAAGCGATCCTCTATAACGCTACGCCGATCTATCGCATGTTCGTCGATCATCAGTGGACGGCCCCTCCCTACATGAAACCGGGCGGCAGTATTTACAAAGACGATGGTGGGATCTACTGGCCAACCAAGAAAGAAAAACAACGCGCTGGCCGATACTACAAATGGTTCTCGCAGGATGTCCTTGCAGCCACCTACTGTTTCGATGCAGCGTGTTCAACCAAGGCCACACATTGGGCAAAGTTGCACGGGCAAGTCATGATCGACGCATTCAACGGCAAGCCAACCCCAACAAAACTAGAGTCCTACAGCAAAAATGCTTTCTTTAAGAACGCTCTCTCTTGCTATCTCATTCGCACCTTGCATGTAAACAAGCACTTGGTCCCGGTTCGCGCTCTGGCCACGGAAAAACCGGTGGCGCCTGCGGCCGCGAAGTCAAAGGGCAAGAGGGTCTTCTTTACCGGGCACAGCTTTTTCATCCTCGACGGCTATATGGCAAAGAAGTTTGACCTGATTGCCAAGGCGGCGGGGAAAGAAAAGCACGAGCTTGTCGGCTGGCGCTACAGCGGCAGCCGAAGCGGTGCCGTGGATAAATGGTGGGAGAAGGGGGCGGACCAGGAACCTCGAAAGTCAGTGGCCGCGGGGAAAGTGGATATTTTGACCGTGTGCACCTACTGGATGAAGAAGGGATCCGAACAGGAGCGATGCGTCCGGAATTTTGTGAAACTGATGCAGGAGAGCAGCCCGGACGGGTTGGTCTACCTCATTACGACCAAGATCCCGTACGACGGCAAATACGAGGGAGGCTGGGACGTCCGGACAAAG
Organism: Akkermansiaceae bacterium; assembly: GCA_028822935.1. Taxonomy (GTDB): domain Bacteria; phylum Verrucomicrobiota; class Verrucomicrobiia; order Verrucomicrobiales; family Akkermansiaceae; genus SW10. The sequence goes on along the minus strand of JAPKCM010000074.1, from coordinate 6,857 downwards.
GCGGAGCTCGGCAAGCTTTCCGGCTCGATTGACGAGACCCACCGGCATGCGAACCACCACGGCGCCCTAGTGGATGAGATCAACAAGGCCTGCGGCAAGACGGTGATCAAGGCAGTGCCTCTCTACTATGGGCAGGCACTGATGCGGGCGCAGATCATTGATGGCAAGGTGCCGGGCGTTAAGAAGCAGTCGGAGATCTACAGTGATACCATGGGCCACGTTTCGGAGTTGGGACAAAGACTGAATGCCTACACGGTGTTCGCAGCCATCTACGGAGAGTCGCCGGTTGGCCTGCATATTCCGCAATGGGAGAAGTCCGGCGACACTGTGCTACGGGCCCAGGGTCTGTCCTTGCAGAAAGCCGCATGGGCGGCCGTGCAGGCCGTGCCCGTGACCAGAAAGCTGGAGGGACCGAGTGGTGCCTTTCTGGGCAAGCCCCGTATGGAAGTCCAACCGCTCTTCGAGACCATACGCCACCCCAACGTTGTCGTCACTCTCAAGGGGACGGTTCTCGCCACCTTGGGAGATGAAAAACTTCTCGCGCGCCGTCATTTGCCCGCACTGATAGAAAACAATCTGGGCAATTCTGTGCGAAGATGATTGGCTCCGAGTAATTGACACTTTTTTGCACCATGATGACACGTCTTCTCTCTCTATCGCTAACCCTGGCGCTGTTCGCGACCACAAGTCCACTCTTCGCCAAGGATGCCATACCGCTGATGATCTACGGCGTGAGCATCGGCGAGGAAAAGGCGGTGGTGGTCAAATTCCATGAGAAGGACGGCAAGCCCATCCTCGAAGTTGTGCAGTCGGAGCCGCTCGGTGCCCCGGCTGGCTCGATCACCCATCACCCCGACCACAACCTGCTCTACATCGGTGCCAAGGACGGCCGCGGGTTCGTGTATGCTGTGAACGATGACGAGAAGATCGAAAAGGTTCGGGAGATGCCGTTCAAGAGCGGCTACTGTTTCCTCAGCCTGGATCGCAGCGGGCGTTATCTGCTCGGGGCGTCGTACGAATCCGGCAATCTCGATGTTTACCGCCTGGACGCCAAAGGCCTTCCCGAGAAGCTGGTTGACTCGCGCAACGAGAAGAAGACATTTGCGCATTCGGTCGGCGTCAGCTCTGACAACCGCTCGGTCTACGTCCCCTATGTCAAAGAGGAGAACGCGCTCTACCAGTACCGCTTCGACCCGGAGACCGGCAAACTGAGCCCCGGTGCGCCGGCCAACATCAAAGTACCGGATGCGGTCGGGCCGCGTCACCTGGCGTTCCACCCGACCAAGCCGTATGTCTATTTCAGCAACGAACAACAGCTCGGCGTCAGCACTTACAAAATCGGCCCCAGGGGCGGCCTGCAACAGCTGCAGATCTGTGCGGCCTTGGAGACGCCGCCAGCGGAGGGGATGGCAGCATCGGACATCGCCATCACTCCTGACGGGCGGTTTCTTTACGTCGGGGTGCGCGGTTTCAGCAAACCCCTGAACGCGGTGTTCGGCTATGCGATCGGAAAAGGCGGAAAGTTGAAATCACTCGGCATGACGGCAACCGACAGCATCCCCTGGGCGCTTGGGATGTCGCCGCGCGGAGATTACCTGTTCGTCACCTCCTCCAAACAAGGTTCCCTCGCCGCGTATGCCATCGACAACAAAGGCGGCCTGAAGAAGGAGGCCTCCGCCAAGATCGGAGAGCGCTTCTGGGACATCCTCGTGCTCGGAGACGCGGGAGGCCCCGGCGACGATAGCTCAAAAGCCAAGTTGAAATCGCACTTCAAACCGATTTTTGAAAAATTCGGGAAGCACAGTACGACAAAAGTAAAGGTGGTGTCCGGGCCCGAGGCCGTTCAGATGAGAAACGGTGGCGTCGCCGGCAAGCAGTGGATCGCGACCTCCGGCGAGGATCGGTTCAAGCTGACCATTGAAGATGCGACCGGCGCCAAGCTCGAGCAACTGGTCAAGCGTCTTGAGAAGCTTCCCAACTCCTACATGAGCGCGTGCGTGGCTGTGTCTGATAAGGGAGAAGACGGGATCGCGATCTATGCGGACCTCGGTGGAGCAAGAGCGCATGGCGGAAAAGGATATATCAATCTGGTTCCTCATGCCGACGCCTTGGTGATCGCCCATGAAGCTGGCCACACGCTGGAGCAGGTCGCCAAGGAGTCAGATCCCAAGATACTCGACAAGTGGGAAGAGGCCATCAATGCGGATAAGATCTCCGTCTCCGACTATGGTGATACGGTAAGGCATGAAGATCTCGCAGAATTCGCCATGGTGTATGCTGTCTGTCTGGACGCGGGCCCGGAGCATCTGGCGGAACTGAAGAAACTCTCGCCCAAGCGGTTCGCGCTCTGGGCAAGGATATTGAATCCGTACAGTCCCCAGGCACTACGCAAAACGCTCGACCCGTTTTATAAACAACACATCGTCGCCGATGGCCTCGTGGTCGCGGGGTCAGAGAAAGTTTCCTTACACGCTCTGGGAGAAGCGGGATACCTGGCAAAGAAGATGCTCGCCAATCGGCCTGACGTGATGAGGGATCTTTGCGAAAAGCGAAAGATGTTCGTGGCCGTGATGGCTTACTGCGAACTGCAGACCGACCTGCCCGACTGCCGAAACATGTCGCTTTGGTGGGCCTATCGGGCCCGCGGTCTGGGTAGCACGCCGGTCAGTTGTGGTGAAGAGAACGTGCTAAACTTCAAGGGCGACCCCTGGGAAGGTGAAAACATTTTCATTCACGAGTTCGCCCACGGGATTCAAAGTGTCATCGGCGATCTGGACGAGCAGTTCGATGCGCGCCTCCGGGGCTTGTTCGACAAGGCGGAAAAGAGCGGTCGCTTCCGTGGGTATGCGATCGAGGGCGGCATCGCCGAGTTCTGGGCCGAGGGCGTGCAGGCGTGGTTCAACTGCAACGGGACCATCAGGCCGGAGTCCGGCGGCGGGCAGAGTTCATTCGAGGTTCTCGGACCAAAGGGAGAGCACGTTTGCCACCTGCAAACGCGCCAGCAGGTGCGAACACACATGCCTGAGTTCGCCAAACTGCTAGATGACTCCTTTCGACAAAACAAGTGGGTCTACGTGCCCGTGGCGGAGCGCTTGGACGAGCCACACCTGAGAGGCTTCGATCCCACTGACACTCCCACCTTCCGCTGGCCGCCTGCGGTCGTCGAGGCCTTCCATCGAATCGAAGCCGAGAGGGCCGAAAAGGAAAGGCTGCGGAAGACCAAATCGCAGCGCTAGCGCCGCCGGCGCAAAGTCAAGGAGGTCGATCTGCCGAAAAACGGCCAAGTCTTCCGAAAACAGAGAAAAAAATCAATCAGTTCATGGAAAATGAATTCTATCTACACAGTCAGAAAATAGATCAACCTCTCCTGTAACACTTTTCACCAACTCAGTTGCCTACCCCTTACCACCCCGTCAGTATGTCTTCAGCCTTATGACCAATCGAACCAGCATCTTCAGTATCTCCCTCTTCATGGTTTCAATGATCGCGCCACTCTGCCTCTCGGCTGGAGTGGAGGTCGGTCCAGCCACGCCGCCCGAAGTGCGCATGAAGGCCTGGGATCACCACGTGAAGCTGAGAGAATCGTCGATTTTCAAGGATGTCGCGTGGACGGCTGTTGGCCCCCGGATCCAGGGCGGAAAGATCGAGAGCATTTGGTCGGTCAAAAAGCGCAAGTCGACCCTCTATGTCGGCTCCGGCTCCGGTAATCTGTGGAAGTCCGTCAACAACGGCACGACTTGGAAACCGATCTTTGAGAGCGAGTCGACTTCCTCGATCTCGGTCGTCACGGTATCCGACAAGGATCCGAACCTGGTCTGGGTCGGCACCGGCGAGCCGCACATGGCGCGCAGTTCGATTGCCGGGACGGGCGTCTTCAAGTCGACCGACGCGGGGGGCGCATGGCAGAACATGGGGCTCAACGACACGCACCACATCGGCCGCGTCCTCATCGACCCTGAGAATGATGACGTCGTGTATGTCGCTGCCCTCGGCCACCAGTACACCTACAACAAGCAGCGCGGCGTGTTCAAGACCACCGACGGTGGCAAGACTTGGAAGAAGATTCTCTATATCTCCGAGAAGGTCGGCGTCGTGGAAGTCGCCATCGACCCGTCCGACAACAAGACGCTGTATGCCGTGGCCTGGGAGCGCGACAGGAAGGCTTGGAATAATGTCGTCGCCGGTCCCGGCAGCGGACTCTACAAGTCGACCGACGCGGGCGAGACGTGGAAGCTTTTGACCAAGGGGCTTCCCACCGGTGAGAAGGTTGGCAGAATGGGCATCACCATCGCTCCGTCCAATCCGAATGTTCTTTACCTCATTTGCGACCACCGCGGGGTGGGGGGCGAAGTTTACCGCTCCGATGACAAGGGCGAAAGCTGGCGCAAGACCCATGAGGGAAATGTCAAAACTGGGATCGGTTATGATTTCTGCCTGATCAGGGTCATGCCGGACAACGAAGACGAGATTTTCATCGTGGGTTTCAACCTTCTCTATTCACCCGACGCAGGTAAGACCCAGTCCATTATCTCCGAGCGCACCGTTCCCATGCTTTCCTACAAAGCCCGGCGCGCCACTCCCCATTGTGACAATCACGACATGTTCATCGATCCCGACGATACCGATCGACTCATGCTGGCTACCGATGGCGGGCTCTATATCTCGCACGATAGGGCCAAGACCTGGCTCCACGTCAACACGCTGCCCATTGCCGAGTTCTACGCCATTTCGGTCGACGCACGTGAGCCGTACAAGATTTGGGGCGGCACCCAGGATAACGGCATACTTGGTGGTGAGGCGAAGCCGATGGTCCTCGGCGAGGAGCACTGGTACTGGAGCCACGGCGGCGACAACTACGTGACCCTGATCGACCCGAACGATCTCGATACGATGTATGCCGAGGGCATGTTTGGCTCGATGGCGCGACAAGATATGAAGACAGGTAAGAATCATGGCATCCGTCCCGGCCCAGCGCCGGAGGGGGAGAAGCTGCGGTTCAACTGGATGACTCCCTTCATCCTGTCGCATTACGACTCCAAGACGCTCTACGCCGGCGCTAACTACGTATTCAAGAGCGAGAACCGCGGCGACAACTGGACATGCATCAGCCCCGACCTGTCGACCAATCCGGGCCCGGAAAGGAAAGGAGACGTTCCCTTCGGAACCATCACCGACATCTCCGAATCCGCACTGAAGAAGGGCTTGCTCTATGCTGGCACGGATGACGGACAAGTGCATGTGACGAGAGACGACGGCGCGACCTGGACAAAGATCAACAAGGGCCTGCCGAACAAATGGGTCAGTCGCGTGGTCGCATCGAAGTATGATGAGGGTACCGCGTTTGTTTCATTCACGGGATACCGTGAGGACGATTTTGAGGCCTATCTGTATATGTCGACCGACTTCGGGGAGACGTGGAAGTCAATCGTCAACAACATGCCCTCGGAATCGATCAACGTGATACGTGAAGACCCGAGCGATCAGGATATCCTGTATGTCGGGACCGAGTTGGGTGCCTATTGTTCCATTGACAAGGGGAAGACCTGGCACTCGCTCTGCAAGACGCTGCCGACCTGCCCTGTGCATGATCTAGCTCTCCATGCGGGGAGCGGCGACCTTGTCGCAGGCACCCATGGCCGAAGCGTCTTTGTTCTGCATGCAAAGGAGATTCAAAAGATCAAGCAGGAGGTGGCGAAGTAGCCCTCGGCATGAAGCTCTCCAAGCTAAGCCGCGTGTCGCATCGGTGGGGATCCATCATCGCCCTGCTGCCGATCACGATCATCGTCTTCTCCGGCATTGTCCTGCAATTGAAGAAGGAATCAGCCTACATCCAGCCGCCGACCCAGCGCGGTGCCGGGACAGAGCCCACAATCGGCTTTGAGCGCATTCTCGAGGTAGCGAGGACCGTCCCCGAGGCAGAGATTGAGTCCTGGGAAGATGTTGACCGGCTGGACGTCAGGCCCGGCAAGGGCGTGGTCAAAGTGCAGTGCAAGAACCGCTATGAGGTCCAGATTGACATCGAGACGGCCGAGATCCTGCAGGTGGCCTTCCGCCGCTCCGATCTGATCGAGAGCATTCATGACGGGTCCTACTTCAACGATCATTTCAAGCTTTGGGTCTTCCTGCCCGCTGGCATTGTGCTCGCCACCTTGGTGCTCACTGGTCTCCACCTCTTTCTCCGGCCATATCTCGCCCGGCGTAAGCGAGCTCGCTGATGCTGGTGCAGTGACACCCACAGGCATCGTCGCCGCCAGCAAGGTCTACCAGAAGCTCAAAAAACTCGTACCGCAAAGTAACGAAACCATCCAAGCCCCGAGAACCCATCAAGGCAGCCGTAATCAATATCCGTGATTAAGAAGCACGAGTTATTCCGTAGTGTCCGAAAAGCCGGTCGTCTCTGAAGCCGCCCGACGGCAGTTGTTTAGGAGCCTGACGAGGCGAGATGGGGGATGTCCAGGGCTGCCTGATCTGGGAGGGGAAAGTTTTTCTGTCCAGATTCTCTACTTGAGGGAGTATTCTTTTGTCTTGAATGATTAATTTGCCGAAAAACGAATCCCAATGAACGACGACGAACGGTACGAAGCTTTTGTGCGACTTTTGATGAAGCACGAGCCGCGTGTTCGTTCGTTTCTGCGCGGATTGTTACCGACATGGCATGATGTCGAAGAAGTCGCACAGGAAGCGAGCCTAATTGCGTGGCGGAAATTCGATGATTTTGAAGAGGGTACGTCGTTTGGTGGTTGGTTGCTCACGATCGCCCGGTTTGAGGCCTTGAATTACCGGCGTCGGATGGCTCGGAGCCTGGGTCTGATTGATACCTCCCTGGCCACCTATCCGATGCTGCGCCTGGATCCGGA